>NZ_JAIUHV010000020.1:0-55969 GCF_020165285.1 Mesorhizobium sp. CA10 | reverse complement strand
TCGATGAAGTGCAGACACGACATCGGACAGGACCAGGTCGCTGATATCTTCAGAGCTATGACGGACCTCGTCGGCTAATTTCAAGTCCGCTCCTGCGTTTTCCAGTGGAAGCGCCCGCCACACGGGCGAGCGCTGCGCGGTGATTTTTTACTTGTTGACGATGATGCGCTGCTTGTCCCGGTTTTGGGCGTAAGTGGCCTTGTCGTAGGCAGTCTGCGCCTCCAACTGGTCCTTGGTGAAGTTCGTGTAGAGGTAACGGTTGCCGTTCTTGTCGGTCATGAACTTGAGGTTCTCCATAGCGACCGCGACCTTCTTTTCGCCAATGCCCAGAAAGCCGCCTACATCAACGATTATTGCGTCGACCTTCTTGTCACCAGTCAGGATGACGTCGCCGATCTCGCCGACCTTCGCATCATCTGCGCCATAGACGTTGGTTCCGATCAGATTTGCCGCACTGATTTTGTCTGACGGCATTTCGGTCAGGGACGACTTGTCGATCGAGGCTGTCGAAGTCGTATCGGTTTTGCCGTTAGCCGCTTGGCCGTTAGTCGTCTGCTCCGTCGGTGCTGCCGCGGTATCATAAGCCTTCGTATCAAAATTGGGTTGAGCTTTGAGCTCATCCTTCGTCGTCTTTGCGACTAACCAGCGATCGCCCTTTTTGTTGACCCATTCAAGCTTGCTGAAATCATAGGCTACGTTCTTTTCCCCCACGCCAAGGAATCCGCCGACGCCAATGACGACGAGCTTGGCGTTCCCGTCCTTGTCCAGGACGATGTCATTGACATCGCCTATCTTCGTCGCGTCGTCGGCGGTGCTGTCATAGACCGCGGCTCCCATGATCTTGGAGACGAGCTTGCCATCAGTGACCGGGGCAACAACCTCCGTCTGGGTAGCGGGGTTGCTGGTATTTGCGGCGTGAGCACCCGCCGTGCAGAGCGCCGCCGACATGAGAGCTGCCGTCGCGGCCGTAGCTAGTATCTTGCGGATCATTGTGAAATTCCTCCTGTTGCCTGGTCGATTGACGTCGGCAGCAGCCAACGCCAATTCATCCAACGGAAGGAACTGCCTTGCGTTCCGGGAGGAGGCCAATGGTCGCAAAGGGCGCCGGACTGAAGGCCCATGCAGAACCTGCACGGGTTTACCGCCCCCCGCCACCAACGAGTCAAATGACCCGACCTGCAAACAGGATTACAACTGCCGTCGATGCCAGGGACCTAGCCTAATTGTCCGAAGAGGACGTTCCGTTATCGGCCGCAACGAGACGTCCGCAATATACGGCCGCTCAATAGCAAAAGCCGGTATTTGGAGCGCGTGTCTGGACCAGCTTCGATAGCATCCAGCAACGGCATTACCAGTCATGACGCGAAGCCGAGGCCGATCCCATCCGCGATCGCCAGATGGATCAGGTTCTGATGCAGCACATGTCAGGCCCTGGTGACATCAGCACCGGCGAGACGGTCCACATCATCTCTTTCAGTCGCAGATGATCCCATCGTCTCCGTCTTCCATTTCACAGAGCGCACCAACGACCTCTCGAACGGGCTATCTGGCCGAAGGACGGCTGAAGCCTCGACCGCCTATGCCGCAATGGCGCGTCGCGCGTTTCTTCCCCTGGGCGAAGCCCATTCCTCGCGAAACCAAGAAACGCGCGCCTGCGCCATCCTGCGCTTTGCTGCGGTCGCAAGCGATGCAGCGGCGGTCGCCTCCGGCCTCACGATCGCCATCGAGGCCGCATGGTGCGGCTCGGAAACGAGAACGGAGACTGAAAATGGCTACCATCGGCAGCTTCAAGAAGACCAATGCGAACGAGTTCACCGGCGAGATCATCACCCTCAGCGTCCAGGCCAAAGGCGTGCGCATCGTCCCAGACATCCGGGCCAGCGGCGAGAACGCTCCAAGCCACCGCGTCGTGGTCGGCAAGGCCGAGATCGGCGCCGCCTGGTCCAAGCGCTCCAACGAGGGCCGCGACTATCTCGGGCTCAAGCTCGACGACCCGAGCTTCACCGCTCCGATCTACGCCAACCTCTTCGCCGACGAGGAAGGCGAGGGCCACAGCCTCATCTGGTCCCGCCCCAACCGCCGCAATAGCGAGTGACCTGGCAGACGCCTCGCCCGGTCCCGGGCGAGGCGCTTTCGGCCGGCGGTCGCGCAAGCTCTTCGCGCCGCCGGTCTGTCCGACCGGATTCCTGTTACCCGATGCGCTGCTTGATGCACGATAGGGGCGAAGATGGTTGAATTGCTGCAGGCGCCGCCGCCAGTCCCGAAAGCCTTTTAATGGTGCAAAATAGCGCCCCTCAATTGCGCACCTGATCATCGTGCCCTTGCTCCTCCATCCTGGCCATCGATCGCCGTTCAACCGCAACGGCCGGAAGGAGAAACCTCATGAACGCCGACGCCGCGCCATTGCCGCCGCGCTACCTGCGCACTTCTGAAGCCGCGCATTTCCTCAGTCTCTCGGCGCGCACGCTTGAGAAACATCGCACCTACGGCACCGGGCCTGCCTATCGCAAACTTGGCGGCCGCGTCGTCTACGCCGTCGATGACCTCCAGCTCTGGGTTCAGCGCGGCGCGATGACATCGACATCCGATCCGCACGGCTCGGTGGTGCCCGCCAAGCCTCAGGCCGCCCGCCTGATCCCCTATGCCGGGCGCGAACGGCGCTGAGCCCGCTGATTTCCCCCTTGTCGGCACGACTACGCCCACCATTGGAGCGCGAACAGCTCGACCTGTTCCAGGCGCTGCCCGGCGTGGTCGCGCCACGCGATGCGCAGGACCTCATGGCCTATCCCTTCTTCTCTCTCGCCAAAACCAGGCGCATCGCGCCGATCGACTTTCGCGCCGGCGAGGTGGCGATCCGTGTCGAAGCGATGCCCGATCACGGCATGGCGACGATCTGGGATGCCGATATCCTGATCTGGGCCGCGAGCCAGATCGTCAGCGCGCGGGACGCCGGGTTGCGCACATCGCGCCTGATGGCTGCGACGCCATACGAGATGCTTACTTTCATCGGCCGCGGCGTCTCCAAGCGAGATTACCTGCGCCTCAAGGCGGCGCTCGACCGCCTGCAGTCGACAAGCGTCGTCACCTCCATCCGCCAACCCGCTGAAGGCCGTCGCCATCGCTTCTCGTGGATCAATGAATGGCAGGAGCGCTCAGGTCGAAACGGCCGCCCGCTTGGCGTCGAACTGATCCTGCCCGATTGGTTCTTTCGCGCCGTCATGGACGACGCGCTGATCCTGACGATCGACCGCGCCTATTTCGGGCTGACCGGCGGCCTGGAGCGCTGGCTCTATCGGCTGGTGCGCAAGCATGGCGGGCACCAGCGCGCCGGCTGGCGTTTCGACATCAGCCATCTGCATCGGAAATCCGGCAGCCTCTCGCCGCTCAAGCGCTTCGCCTTCGAGCTGCGTGACATCGTGCGTCGCCAGCCTTTGCCGGGATATCTGCTGTTCACGGAGGTCGAAGCCAGCGGCCGTGTGTTGTTGGCTTTCGAACCGGCGCCGACGCCTGTTGATAGGATCGTGCCATCGGGAACCCGAGCTATCGTGCCATCGGGAACCGCTTCCTCGTGCTTTCGGGAACCGCGATCGGCCTTAAGGAACGGACCCGAAACGAAAAATCGCGCTCCTAACTTAGACTCTAACTCTCAATCTAACACTCTTGCGGGCAAGCCGCGGACCGACGGTGGGGAGCAGAAGCCGCGATTTGTCGGCCGACGCTGTGGAGGCGACGCATGACGCGGTCTCCTCAATCGACGCCGCGCGCCAGCCTCACGACGGTCGAGCTGATTTGGATCGAGAAGCGGATCGAGCACCGGATCCGCTTCGGACGCCCTGCCGATCAGACGATCATCGACAACCGACGTCGCGTCGTGGGATTTGCGCCGGGTAGTGTTTTTGCCTTCGTGCGCTGGGCGGCGAACGACTTTGGCACCTTCGTTTCGCGCATCGACATCGTGCGCGCCGTCTTGCCCGCTGAACCCTATCAGACGCTGCCTTACATCCGGCCAGGCGCCGAGATCCTGCTCAAGATCGCAGGCTGGGACAAGGTTGAGCGGGTTCTTCAACTGATCGATGCGATCGAGGCGATCGGCCTCGATCCGGTCGATGCCGCCCCTGACTATTGGCGTCAGACCCACAACCGACTGGTTGCCGGCGGAACGCCGCGCGCCTATTCGCTCGAGCAGCACCGGGCCTTTCTGCTGCGCAAGCGAGCGACATCATGAGCCGCGCCGCTTGCATGGCGGTGACGCTTGCGGCCGTTGCCGCAATCGTCGCTCCAGCTGCTGTGGAAATGCCGCCGCTGCTGGTATGGAACGCATCGGCCAGCGCACCCCTCGGGCTCTATGCGATCCGGAGAATGGCCGTTCCAACGGCCGGCGCCCTCGCCATCATCGAACCGCCGGAGACCGTTGCTCGGTTCGCCGCCGAACGCGGTTACCTTCCGCTCGGCGTGCCAATGCTGAAGCACATCGAAGCGCTTCCTGGACAGGAAGTTTGTCGCGTTGCTGGCGTCATCACGGTGAACGGGCTTGCCGTTGGCGTCGCGCTGGAACGCGACGGCAAGGGGCGCGCGCTGCCCGACTGGCAGGGCTGCCGCACCATTGTCGCCGCCGAAATCTTCGTCATGAACCGGAATGTCCAGGACAGTCTCGACGGCCGCTACTTCGGCCCGTTCCCGATGGGCTCGATCGTTGGACGCGCGATGCCGCTTTGGACCGACGAGAGGGGCGATGGCCACTTCACCTGGCTTGCTCCCGCGAGCTGAAATTCAGCACAGCCAACAAGAGGAAGGAGACAGTCACATGGCCGAGATCGGCATCTTCCATGAAACGGAATCCGGTTACTCCGGACGCCTTCGAACACTGCTCGTGGACGTCGCGCTGGTGCTTGTCCCGATCAGGACGTCCAACGGCAATGCGCCGGATTTTCGCATTCACATCGGCGATGGCAGCGGCCCCGAGGTCGGCGCGGCCTGGAAGGAAACCGGGCAGACGGCTGGCGACTATCTGTCTTGTCGACTGGAAGATCCGCTGTTTGGCCGACGCTTTCGCGCCGGTCTCTTCCGCTCCGACGACGGTTCCTGGTTGCTGCGCTGGATCCGGCCGAAATCGCGGCCGGAGCGTGCTCGATGAGTGCGCCATCGGCGCCGAAATATGCGCACGAAAGCCGCCCCGTCAGTTGGTTGCCTGGTCGGAGGCAAGCACGTTGGCTTGTCGCTGGCATGCTGATTTTTTGTCACGCGATGACGGACGCCGTTGCACAGAGCGCCCCGGGGCCACGCATGCCCGCGGACGATCCATATGCCGCGGATATCACCGAGGCGTCGCATCGCTTCCGTATTCCTCAGCTCTGGATACGGGCAGTCATGCACATCGAGAGCGCCCGCGACCCGCGCGCCGTCTCGCGAAAAGGGGCAGTGGGGCTGATGCAGATCATGCCCGAAACCTGGGCTGAGCTGCGTCTTCGTCACCAACTCGGCCGCGATCCCTACGATCCGCACGACAACATCCTTGCCGGCGCCGCCTATCTTCGCCAGCTCTATGATCGATACGGTTCACCGGGCTTCCTGGCCGCCTACAATGCGGGGCCGGGTCGCTACGAAGCCTCTTTGAGGGGCCGCCCGCTGCCGGCAGAAACCTGGGCTTATGTTGCGAAGCTTCGCCCTTTGTGGCGCGGCGGTGATGCGCCCGGCGCGCTCACCGCCGGTCATGCCAAGGCCATCACTTGGAACCTCGCGCCGCTGTTCATAGTGCGGTCCGGGTCCTTGGCCGATTCCGGTCTCTGGTCCGGAGAACACGCTGCCGTCGAGGTCTCGTCGTCACCGTTGGCGCGCGAACTTTTCGCGGCCGGTTCGCTGCCGCGGCAACTGTTCACTGGGTCCGACCTGCGGACATCGCAGCGATGACGAAGTGTCCGTCAGCTCGTGCGCCGGCGCCTCTTTGGACGTCGCAGGCTTTGAGGCGCATAGGGCACAAGGCAACAACCGAGGGATGGCAAGATAAAAGGGCGCACATTGTGCTGCGGTCGGTTCGTTGTATTTGCTGGGTTTTTTGCCGCTTCTCGCACATTGCGGCGCCTCGGCGCAATGTGCTTGGAACATGCAAATCACTGTATTTGCTGTACTTATGGCAAGGTGAGGGCGGGCGCCGTGTCTGATGAGCACGAGTTCCGCATCCGTCCGGGCCGCATTCGCTCGACGCGAGCCCAATCGTCGCGGCCCTTCATCGCCCAGGCGCTTGCGGCAGCGCAAAAGGCTGGCGGCAGCGTGTCGCGCTCAGGCCGGATCGGGACAGGCAAGCGCTCGCAGTTCGGACGCGGCAGGGCAGCGAGCGTTCAAGCCAATCGCTTGCTCACCGGCCGTTCCCGCCTCGCCACGATCAAGACCCGCGTGGTTCGCCATTCGAAACGTGGCGCGCCGCTGGCGACCCACCTCAATTATCTGCGCCGCGAAGGAGTCACACGCGACGACGCGAAAGCCCGAATGTTCGGACCGGAGGTCGACGATGCGTCGACCACGGATTTCGTCGATCGCTGCAAGGACGACCGGCATCATTTCCGCTTCATCGTCTCGCCCGAGGATGCCGCCGACATCGCCGACCTGAAATCCTTCACCCGTGATCTCATGGGTCGGATGCAGGAGGATCTCGGCACGCCGCTCGACTGGATCGCGGTGGACCATTGGAACACCGACAATCCCCATGTCCACGTCATCCTGCGCGGCCGGGCCGACGACGGCCAGGACCTGGTCATCTCGCGCGACTATATCAGCCGTGGCATGCGCGATCGCGCCAGCGAGCTCGTCACGCAGGAGCTTGGCCCCCGGTCGGAGCTTGAGATCCGCCGGCATGTCGAGCGCCAGGTCGAGGCCGAGCGGTGGACCGGGCTGGACCGCCAGTTGCTCCGCGACGCAGGCGAGGACGGTGTCATCGATCTCGCGCCACGTGCCGATCGCCAGCCTGACGAATTCATTGCGCCGAAGATCGGGCGGCTGCGCAGGCTGGAGACGCTCGGCCTCGCTGAACAGCTCGGTCCTGGCCAATGGATCGTCAGCGAGAGAGCCGAGGCGACGCTGCGCCAGATGGGTGAGCGCGCCGATATCATCAAACGCATGCATCGCGCATTCTCGGCCCGCGACATCGAACGCGCGAGCGCCAGCTATGTGCTGGCCGCAGAGAGCATCGGCGAGACGATTAGCGGCCGTCTGATCGAGCGCGGCCTGGATGACGAGCTGAGCGGCAGTGCCTATGCAATCATGGATGGCGTCGATGGCCGCTGTCATCACGTCCGGCTCGCCGATCTCGAGGCGGCGGGCGATGGTGCGCCGGGCGCAATCGTCGAACTGCGCAAATTCGAGGACGCTCAGGGTCGGCGGCGGCTGGCGCTTGCCGTGCGCTCCGATCTCGACATCGACAGACAGGTGGTTGCGGAGGGGGCGACCTGGCTCGACCGGCAGGCGCTTGCCCGTCCTGCGGCGGCTCTTTCCGATGGCGGCTTCGGCGCCGAGGTGCGCCAGGCGCTCGATCGGCGCGTCGAGCACCTGGTCGGGCTGGGGCTGGCGGAGCGGCAGCCGGGCGGGACCGTCTTTGCCGGCAACTTGATCGACACGCTGCGCCGAAGGGAGCTCGAGGCGCTGGGCGACAGGATCGCGGCCCAATCCGGCCGCTCCTTCAACCGTGCGGCAAGCGGTGAATCCGTGTCCGGCACCTACAGCCAGCGCTTTGCGCTTGCGTCCGGCCGATTCGCGATGATCGATGATGGCCTCGGGTTCCAGCTCGTGCCCTGGACGCCTTCGCTCGAAAGGCACCTTGGCCAGCATATCAGCGGCAGCACTCGCGGGGACGGCGGTGTCGATTGGAGCTTTGCCCGCAAGCGCGGGCTAGGTCTCTAGCAGCTGAACGAATGGTCCTGCCATGTCGGCCGCGAAAATCCTTTGGGAGCAGATCTCACGGTTTTCCTGAGCCGTGGTGCTGACGACTTGGACGGCGACACAATCGCGGCATGGAGACTTGGCGTTCGGCGGCACCTCGGGCCGCGCTGGTCGGTCGCGCCGGCCTGCCCGTCCACTTATGCGCCTGCACGCCCGAGCCGCGCGGGGGACCGGCGAACCCTAAGAGGCCTTCGTCACCGCGCGGGACAGCCTGGCGAAAAGGGGGCGAAGCTGCGCCAAGAGATTTCGGAAGACACGATCCCGTGTACCGAGAAGAGGCAGCCTTAGCTGCGCCGCAGGGGATGTCGATATCGAATGTGCGGTTGGGTGGCCCTGAATTCTTGTGCGGCCGCCCACTAGTTTGATCAGTGTATCTCGGCGAGGATTGTCGCACGCCTGATTATCGCCGATCCGACCGACTCGACGAGTTGCGCGGGAAAGTGACGTGGCAACGACGAAATCACGGCCTCGGTCCACCGCTCGGCATTTGCGGAGATGTCTTCGAAAATCTTGCGCATCAGGGACCTCCCCACGCCGGAAACCTCGGCGGTCTGCATGAAATGGCGGGGTACAATTTCATGTATGGAATAATGCCGGCTCTTGCCTGCAGACATCGCCAGCTTGAATTTTTTGCGGGGGATCTGTCCAGCATCAAGGCTGGGCTGCGCGGTCAGCACGTCGTAGAGCGGCGTCATCCGAAACCGCCCGCCGGGCCCGAGAAAAATGCTGAAGTTCTTGGCGTGGCCGTCGGTCGCGCCAATGAGCCAGAATATTATGCAGGCACGCAAAAACAGCGAGATGTCGTCTTCGGGCCTGTCACTGCCCTTAAGCAGCTCGATAATCGACGGCATGCCGGGACCGCCCTCTGACTGGTATTTGCGTGTCGGCGGGACCGACAGTGCTTGACACATATCCTCCTGTGGAAGGCGCATGAGACGGCCATCCGCGGCCCACAACCGGTCGAACCGCTCGACGATCAGCGTACGGCGCTCCCCGAAGTCGGCGATCTCAGTTTTGGCGGCGGGAACGCCGAACGCGTCGATCAGCTTAAGGCACAGATATTCGTTCTCAACGCTGTTGGAGAGATCGATGCCATTCGGCAACCTGCCGATCTGCGGTTTCAGGATGTGGGTGGTCGCCGCCGTGCCGACCGGCTTGTACCAGCGTCCGTCCTTGCGTAGCAGCGCCGTCTTTTCCTGGGCGCCGGCGATCGAGATGCGGAAATCCTCATCCTCGCCGAGGCCAAGCGGGGCGTCAGCGAGGTTTGCGATTATCCCGGCAATCTCCTTTTTGCTGACCGGCTTGCCTTCGCTGCTACCAGGGCTGCCGGGATCGACGCCATCAGGCAGGAATTGCAATGCGCCGACGCAGTCATGGCCGAGGGCGGCAAGCATGCTGTAGGCGTCGGTGCCATCCGCCCCGACACGTTCGGCAATCCGCTTGCGGATGGCGTCATTGTCGGGAAGCAGGTTGTCGAAGACATTGATAACCGGCGCGCCGATATAGCGGTCCTCCCGCAAGGGAAGCGAAAGCGAGACAGGGAAGGTGCCGTGCCAGTCCAGCCATTCGCGGGCATATCGAAAGTCCACGGCGCCGGTGGATTGCCTGCGCAGCACGCCCACCAGGCGACCGTTCACGAAGACATTTAGGGGCGTGTGAGCCGGCCGCCGCGCCATCAGAACAGGTCCGCGATCTCGGTCGCGCTGCTTTTGCTGCGCGGGCGAACGACAAGTTCAAGGTCGAGGGCGGAGAGTGCAGCCATCAAGGTACTGAGCTGCACTGCCGGCTCGCCGGCTTCAAGGCGAGACACGGTGGCCTGACGCAGGTGGATCCGGCTGCCAAGCATCTCTTGCGTGAGATCGGCTTGCCTGCGGGCGCGACGCAGAATGGCGCCGAGTTGCTTTTCGTTGCGAGCGATCTGGTCGGTCATGGTAGTCTCCTGGAGCGTATATACGTGATCGCGTATGGTTTTGCAATATACGCGATGGCGTATAAGTCCGTCGCATACGCAGATGCGTATAGCGACCCCAATCGCGTATGATGTCTGCTACTCAAATGCGTAGCCCAAGAGGACAGCGCCCTCGCTCGCGCCCCGGGCTCTTGGGCTTCCCGATTCCCTGTCTTCCTAGCCGACGGCACGATGCGATGCGATCGGCGTCAGACGGCTGTTGCATCTCGCGTCACCTTGCTGACCTCTCGCCACAAGGAGAAGCGAATGCCGGGAACGAAAGTCCTTTGGGGACAGATTGTCGTGGTCTTCCTGATCGTGCTCCTCACGATCTGGGCCGCCACGCAATGGTCCGCCTGGCAGCTGGGCTATCAGGAGCGGCTGGGAGCGCCTTGGTTCGTCATCGGCGGGATTCCAGTCTACTATCCGCCTGCTATTTTCTGGTGGTGGTATTTCTACGACGCCTATGCGCCGGCCATCTTCGCGCGCGGCGGCCTCATTGCCGCCTCGGGCGGCTTCATCGCGATCGCCGTAGCGATCAGCATGTCGCTGTGGCGCGCCCGCGAGGCGAGGGAGGTCGCGACTTACGGCTCCGCGCGCTGGGCCGAAAGAAGCGAGGTGCAGGCGGCAGGCCTGCTCGCCCCCGACGGGGTGGTGCTGGGGCGCTATGGAACTCATTATCTGCGTCACGACGGGCCTGAGCATGTGCTTTGCTTTGCGCCGACGCGTTCGGGAAAGGGTGTCGGGCTTGTTGTGCCTTCGCTGCTGACCTGGCCTGGCTCGGCGATCGTCCATGACATCAAGGGCGAGAATTGGGGTCTGACCGCCGGCTTCCGCGCCCGCCACGGCCGGGTGCTGCTGTTTGATCCGACCAATGCAATATCGGACGCATACAATCCTTTGCTCGAGGTTCGCAGGGGTGAATGGGAAGTCCGCGATGTGCAAAACATCGCCGACATCCTTGTCGATCCGGAAGGCTCGCTTGAACGGCGCAACCATTGGGAAAAGACGAGCCACGCGCTCCTGGTCGGCGCGATCCTGCATGTGCTCTATGCCGGACCGGATAAGACGCTTGCCGGCGTCGCCGCCTTTTTGTCCGATCCGAAGCGGCCGATCGAATCGACCTTGGTCGCGATGATGACGACGCCGCATCTGGGGGAGGGCGGTCCGCACCCGGTCATCGCCAGCGCTGCCCGTGAGTTGTTGAACAAGTCCGACAACGAACGCTCCGGCGTGCTCTCGACCGCGATGTCCTTCCTTGGGCTCTATCGCGATCCGGTGGTGGCACAGGTGACGCGCGCATGCGGCTGGCGCATCGCCGACCTTGTCGCCAATCCTCGTCCGGCGACGCTCTATCTCGTCGTTCCGCCTTCCGACATCAGCCGCACCAAGCCGCTGATCCGTCTCATCCTCAACCAGATCGGCCGCCGTCTGACCGAGGATCTGCAGGCCAGGACGGATCGCCATCGATTGCTTCTGATGCTGGACGAGTTCCCGGCGCTGGGACGGCTCGATTTCTTTGAATCCGCGCTCGCTTTCATGGCCGGCTATGGATTGAAAAGCTTCTTGATCGCGCAGTCCCTCAACCAGATCGAGAAGGCCTACGGGCCGAACAATTCAATTCTGGACAACTGTCATGCGCGCGTCAGCTTTGCGACCAACGACGAGCGGACCGCCAAGCGTGTTTCCGATGCCTTGGGCACGGCAACCGAGCTAAAGGCGATGAAGAACTATGCCGGTCACCGGCTCTCGCCCTGGCTCGGTCATCTCATGGTGTCGCGCTCGGAGACGGCGCGACCGTTGCTGACACCCGGCGAGATCATGCAATTGCCGGCCGGGGACGAGATCGTCATGCTGGCCGGCACGCCGCCTATCCGGGCGAAGAAGGCGCGCTATTTCGAAGACCCGCGGTTGCGGGAGCGCATTCTGCCGCCACCGGCTGTCACAGCTCGAGCCGAGCCGGAGCCTGACGATTGGACGGCGCTTCCGTTGCCGCTCCCGCCATCTGGTACGGCAGCCGCAACTGCCGTGGCGAAAGTTCAGGAGGAATCGACCGAGTCCGAATTGCGACGTCAGCCCGAGCTCGATCGACTTCTCCCGGCTGCGGCGGAGCTGCCGCCCGTCAACGAATTCGAGATCGAAGCGCCTGACGAGACGGATGATCTCGCATTGAGCAGCAGCCGGATGGCTCGCCTTGCTCGGGGCGTGGCGCGTCAGATCGCGCTCGATCCGGACGACGGCATGGAGTTGTGAAGGTCGTGACAGCAAGAAAGAAGAAGGTCCAAATTTCCGTCTATCTCGACCCTGCCGTGATGGCCTTGCTGGTCGATTATGCCGCCCGGCGCGATCGCTCGCAGTCGCTCATCGCTGAAGCGGCGATCGCCTCGTTCCTCTCTCCGGATGCCGACGCGCAACGCGAGGCGGCGATCTCCAAACGTCTCGACCGGATCGATCGCCGGATCGCGCGGTTGGAGCGCGACGTCGGCATCTCGGTTGAAACCCATGCGGTATTCGTCCGCTTCTGGCTTGCCACCACTCCGGCCTTGCCTGAGCCGATGGCCCAGGCAGCGCGCGCCAAGGCAAGCGAGCGTTATGAAGCTTTCGTCTCCGCGCTTGGCAGGCGGCTGGCCAAGGGGCCGAGCTTGCGGCAGGAAATCCCCGAGGACATCGCGCCACCCGGCGATCCCGAGCGATAGTGATGTGAGGGCCCGCGGGCGAAGGCGCCGGCGGAGTTCGCGCGGCGCCTTCAGGTCCTGTCGATTGCTGTACGTCTTCCCGTTGCCGACCCGGTCAGTTGGCGGCTCCGCACAACTGTGAGGTCGTCAATCCTGGCGGCACGTTTTCCGTGGGGCCAAATCCGTACTTCGCCATGATGCTGGCAATCGTGCCATTCGACATGACCTTGGCCAGCCCCTGATTGTAAAGGTCGCGCAGGTCGCCATCATCCTTCCTGAACGCGATCGCGACGTAGCTGATCGACTTCTCGTCGGTCGTGAATGGGTTGGCGCGCTCCAGATCGGGGCTCTTTTTGCCGGCCAGCAGCCCGATCGCAGTCGGGGACGAAAATACCGCGGCGTCGATGCGGCCGGCGCGCAGTGCCGCGATGTTGGTCTCGATGTCGGGAAACTGCAGGATGCGATCGGCAGGGACGCCCTCGGCGATGGCGTTCTGGATGACGTTGCTGCCGCGGCCGCCGCCCATGATCGTGTCGGATTTCTTGGCAAGATCAGCATAGCTATGGATCGCCTTGGGGTTGCCGGCGAGTACGATCGCTGCGTCGTCCTGCCTCAGGTCGGGAGCGCCGAAGGCGACCTGCTGGCATCGCGGCGGCGTTATTGACAAGCCGGACGCCACGGCATCGAAACGCCCGGCCATCAAGCCAGGGATCAAAGCGCCGAACTCCGTGACCTGGAAGTCGATCTGCTTGATGCCGAGGTCGGCGAACGCAGCTCTGAGCAGGTCCGGATGCCAGCCGAGCAACTCGCCGGTTTCTTCCTTCTTGTAACCCCATGGCGCGCGGTTGTGGATGCCGATCACGATCCTGCCCTCTCTCAAGACGCGTTCCTTTGTCGTTTCCGCCGTGGCCGGCAACACAGATCCGACAATCGCGGCATAGGCGATGCAGGCCAGGCCAATGACGGCCGATCGGGCTCGAAATTTCATCGTGCAGTCCTCCCGTGAGATTAAGTTGCGCGCAGGGGTTCGGCCCCAGCCCTTCAACGCTACGTTGAGGGCCGCCAATGCGTCAATATAGATATACAAGATATGTACAAAATATTGCCGACGCGAGGCAGCGAGAGGCGGCTCACCGCTGGATTGGCCGTTGAGCGGATAAGGCTCAGCGCACGATCATCGCCTACAAGGTTTCTAAGAACTTCCAGAGGTAGCAGCGAACCGCGCCGGCGGCGGGGATCATATTCAATTTTGCTAAAATCTTCGGAACCGATTGCTCCGGCCCGGTTTGAATCCCGGTCCAGGAGTTCGAGTGCATGCGTAAATTGACCGGTCACCTCGCCTTCATCGAGTTCCAATCACCGACGCTGGTCGAGAGCGCTCCTGCCGATACGGACTGGCTGCACGAAATCAAATACGATGGCTACCGGACCGAGCTTATCGTTGAAGGTGGCGCGGCACGTGCCTTCACCCGTCGGGGCTATGACTGGTCGCATCGGTACAAACGGATCGTCCAGGCGGCGGCGAACCTATCGGTCAAATCCGCAATCCTCGACGGCGAAGCGGTCGTCCTCGGCAAGACTGGCTTGCCGGATTTCCAGGCTCTCGAGCGGGAGCTGGCAAACCCGAGCTCGCCGAAGCTCATGTTCTTTGCGTTCGATCTTTTGTACCTCAACGGCCGAGACATTCGACAGCAGCCGCTGATTGAGCGCAAAGCTGCTCTGCACAGGCTCCTGCAGGAAACGGCTCCAACGCTGACCTTTGTCGAACACCTGGACATTAGCGGCAAGGACGTGTTCGACCATGCCTGCCGCATGGGCCTGGAGGGGGTGGTCTCAAAGCGGGCTGACTCTCCCTACCGTTCCGGTGTCCAAACGAGCTGGCTCAAGGTGAAGTGCGTCAAGAGCGACACGTTCCCGATTGTGGCTTTCGTCGAAAAGCTTGGCGCGCAGCCGCGCCGCGTTGCTTCCCTGTATATCGGCAGATGGGAGGGCGAGCGGCTGCTTTATGCTGGAAAAGCGCAAAGCGGCTATACGCTGGAGGCAGCCCGGCGAGTTCGCGAGCGGCTCGATCCGCTCATCATCAGCAAATCGCCTCTTTCGGAACCCATCAAAAAGCCTAAAGCAACTTGGGTGCGGCCGGAGGTGCCGGCTGAGGTGCAATTCAGTGGCGTGACCGACCGGGGTATCTTGCGCGAGGCGGTGTTCAAGGGATTGCGCGAGGATCTCGCTGTGATCCCAGCGAAGCCGCCGTCGCTCTCCAAGCGCAGGTTGGAGAGCCAACATGGCGTTCCTGGCGAGAACATTCTCCAGCTGCTACCCGATGCGGTTGCACCTTCCAGGGAAGAGCTTTTGGGCTACTGGCGGCGGGTGGCCGACCGAGCGTTGATTCATCTGGGCCGAAGACCATTGAAGCTGGTTCGCCATGCGTACGGGGCCACCTTCTATCACAAGGGGCCGCTGCCGCCGATCCCTGCGTCGGTGCACCAGCTGCGGGTGCAAAAACGCGAAGGTGGCGAAGGTGTCCGGGTTTGGGTGGATGACCTTGACGGACTGCTCGGCTTGATCGAAATGGATGTCATCGAGCTTCATCCTTGGAATGCCACGATTGACGACATTGAACATGCCGACCGGCTTGTCCTGGACCTCGACCCTGGCGAGGGCGTCTCCTGGGATGCGGTGATCGAAGCCGCGCTGTCGCTACGCGCGATCTTGGAAGCAACTGGCTTGGACAGCTGGCCGAAGCTCACCGGCGGCAAAGGTATTCACTTGATGGCACCGCTCGCCGCGAAGATGACTCATGACAGGGCGCGGCAACTGGCCAAATCGCTGGCCCAATGTCTCGTTGATGCCGATCCTGACCGGTACCTGTTGTCAGCCAACCCGGCAGCGCGGAGAGGCCACATTTTTCTAGATTACCTTCGCAACGGCCGAGGCAATACCGCAGTTGGTGCGTTCTCACCTCGATCGCGGCCCGGCTTTCCGATTGCGCATCCAGTTACATGGAAACAGGTTGAAGTCGGCATTAGGCCGGACGTTTTCACCATGAGCCATCCGTTTAGAGCCGCTGCTCAAACGGCGGCTTGACTGTAAGAAAGAGCACGGCAGGGTCCTGTCGATGACGTCCGCGTCGCATTCGAGGCTGCGGCGCGCTAGGAGGATGGTTTTCGATCGAAAGAAAAGCCCGTCGCAGCTAATGAGCGTAAGCGACGGGCTTTCCGGGACGAAAGAGCAGCTACACCTCGGCGGATCGACTGCTTCGCTTAAATCATCAAATCGTGAATGCGTTCTATGATGGGACACTTTTTTGTTCGATGCCTTGGGAACCAAATCCGAGTTTGAAAGTTGCGGCCGCTGGGGGAAAAGAGATTCCCAGCCAATGTCAGACAAAAACCAGACGATACCGATCGTCCAAAAGCTCGTTCAAGAAACCGGTATTGCTGAGGCGCAGGCCTACGAGCTTGCCCTCCTAATTGGTATGAATTGGAACTCGCTCGTGCGAGAGGCGAAGCTCATTCGCGCTGCGGCAAGGGCCGAGGTCGCCCAGGACGGGCCGCCTGTCGAGAATTGACGCGCTAGGAACCGAAATATTTTTCCTGACCACCAGTCCGCCGGTCACGTAGAGGCTTAGAATCTGATCAGCCCATTGTGCTGGAGGACATACGGAAGGATCAGGACCATTTCGATCCCACATACCCATAGGATGGCTTTGTTCATTCCGATATCCGTTGAAGGCCACGCCGAACATTATCGATCCGTCAGCCATAGTGAAGCTTCGGCTTGCTTTCGGTGCCGGTAAATTGAACGCCGATCCTGTCGTTCTTCCGCCAGCGTATCACGCACCGGTAAGCGATCCCATCGACCGGGACATAGAGTAGAAATTCTGCCGGGACCCTAGTGTCGGCCGGCACTTTCAATTCTGCTCCAGCCGCGTGTTGATTGCGGATCGTGCACGTGGTTTCCGAGTTAGTAATGCTGGTGATGATCGTCGCGCCCTTGAGAACACGCTTCCGATGTTCGCGACGGTGGTCCTTTTCCGACAACGTGGATTCCTCCGGGCATAATCAGCGCCGATCGACCCCGAAGCCGCCCCTTCTTATCACGAACGAACCGCGGACGGCGAAAAGCCCGCCGCGTTGTCGCAGCGGACTTCCAACCGGCTGGAGGCCGGAGAGTGTCACAACGGGCCTCCTGCCTGTTCACACTTCCGTCCTGCAGACCAGACTATCGGCGCGAAATCATCAGGCACAGTTGGCGCAGGTCCCGATCGTAGCTGTCCTGACTGCCCAGCACATCGACACAACGATTTTTCATCCGAGCCAATTGAGTGCCAGACAAGCCAGAGACAGCGCTGGCCACCTTGGGACTCGTCGGGTTAACCGGGCTTGTCAGGCCGCTCGGATTGGTTCCTACCCCGACCCCGGCAGTAACGCCGTTGCCGACCCCAACACCAACTCCGATGCCCGTCCCACTGGTGCCGCCTACCGTAGCGCCTAAGCCAGCCGTGGCGCCGCTCGCACCGCCCACTGTCACCCCAGCGCCTGCGTTCACCCCGTTAGAGCCGCCTAGGGAAGCACCAGCTCCGGCATTGGCACCACTTGATCCGCCAATGGAGGCACCGAGCCCGGCGTTCACCCCATTGGAGCCGCCCAAAGAAGCTCCAGCCCCGGCGTTGACGCCATTTGATCCGCCAATGGAGGCACCGAACCCGGCGTTCACCCCGTTGGAGCCGCCCAAGGAGGCCCCAGCCCCGGCATTAACACCTCCACTGCCGCCGACTGATGCGCTGACGCCAATTCCGGCTGCATTTGCGGACACGCACATAATCGCGATCACTGCACCGCCCGCCAATGTTCGAGCAAGTTTTGCGAAGATGTTGGCCATGACACTCTCCTGTCGTTGCTTTGAGCACCTGCAACAAGCCATTTGCCGTTACTCAAATTAGTACGCCCCGAGGTACGGAGGGTTTCCGCGCAGAAGCATGAGCCGCAAGATATGGTTTCTCAGCGGTTAACAATATACTCGGAGTTTTAATGTCCTCGTCGTACTACCGCTGCCAAGCCGTTGTCCTCCGATGTTGGCTTGGCGGCATGGCGGGGAGGGTTGGTGAGATTGCGAGCCTGACGAACCCAAACTGCGGCGGCCGACGGCGTGGAGATCAGGGGAATCGCTAACCTTCGAATGGCGAGTCATGTTCGCCAATGCTGCGAGCCGCGCGTTGCAGGTCGAGCGGCGCTTGGCTTAGCCATGATGAATACGCACATTCAACTCACGTAGATTGAAATGCCAACATATTCCGGAACGGCCCACCGCGGACCCGCTCGAGAGCATCACCGTGTCGAGCGAATATGTTTACGTCCCGCTGGGTCGGGTGTGTGGAGCAGCACTCGGTTTCGGCCGGTTTGCTTGGCCAAATAGAGTGCGGCGTCCGCTTTACCCTGTAGCTGCTCCGGTGAAATGGCTTCGTCAGCGGTCTGAACTGCAACTCCAATGCTGAGAGTGACGCTGCGCGAGACGCGCGATCCTGGGTTGGGCAAAGCGGCGGCCTCAACGCTCTTACGAACCCGTTCAGCCACTGAGACAGCCTCTTCCTCTGTCACCCCGGGCAGCAGCACGAGGAACTCTTCCCCACCGTAGCGGGCAACATGATCTCGATCGCGCCTGACGTTTTCCTGGATAATGTTGGCGACCTCCACCAGACAGCGATCGCCCTCGGCATGGCCGAGGTGATCGTTCAGCTTCTTGAAGTGATCAATGTCGCACATCAGCATCGCGGCCCCGTCGAGGCAGCGTTGGTCGGTTCCCCACAGATGGTCGAGCGTTTCCGTCATCCAGCGCCGGTTGGCGATGCCCGTGAGCGGATCAGTCTTCGCCAGCAGTTCCAGCCGATCGTTCGCCTTAGCCAATTCGGCGACCCTGCGCCGGTCGCGCAACTCAAACAGGAAAGTCTTTTGAGCGAGAATTGTCATGATGCGACGGGCTGCAACCGTCGCGAACAAACCGCTGGCGAAGAACAGCGTTCCATCGATCGCGCTGCCATGCTCAATGGCCGGATTCTCCACCTGAAACACGAGATACAGTCCGAGCGCCAGCGCCGCGATCGCGACCGTCCAGGCCAGCGGGATGCCGAAGATGATGATGGCTGTAATGGCTACGAACAGCATGACGTTCAATTGCCGTTCATAGAACTCGCCGCCAGCGGCTACGCCGACCAAGGCTACCGACAGCAAAATCAGGAACATACCTGTAATCAGCGAACCCCCTTCGAGCCAGGAAGGGCGCGGCTTCCGCCATACGAGCACCACTGCGATGACGGCAGGGGGGATAATGGCTCCGGGCAGGAGCATAGATTCCGCGGTTGCGGTTGGGAGCACCAGCATGTTGAGCGCTAGCGTTAGCACATCCAGCACGGCCACCCAGATCATCCAGGCACGGATGATCTTCGCCGTTTGTGACCAGACCCGTGCCCGAAACAGACGCCTGACCTCACCTTTGAGGCGGATGTCGCGCGTTCGGCGCGCCAGAAGCCGGTCGACTTCAGCAATTAAGGCAGGATCATCCTGCACGTCGATGTGCGTAAGATCTGACACAGTCGAGAGGCCTTACGCTTTCTCCTGATCACCCATTCGGACCCCACCCGGAGTTCCGTACAGCCCAAGCGTGTCAAACTATCCTGAAGATTTCATTTCCAGGCGTGGTGTGTTCCAAGAACCTGGGCTGCAGCCAAGGACGTGGGCATCCGGCTGGAAGCCTGACCGGCGCACCGTGCTCTGCGCGAGATCAACTCTTGGATTTTGGTGTCTCGCGTTCGAGAGTCCCTCGGTCGTTCGTGTTCTGAGATGGCGCGTAGCCGCGCCTTAGGTTTCCGCAGCGGTTTTTTGCTTTGCGTCAAAACATCAAATGAGATTAGTTTCTCATGTATTCCGCTCAGGGAGCTCTGCATACCGATTCCTCAAGGAGCTAACCAAGCTGGCGTGTTCAGTTCGGCCGAGATCGCCTTGTTGGCACGCGTGCTCGAAGATTGAAACCGATGGTCAATCGCTTCAGCGACGTGAAGCGCTCGCGTCTCGCGTATAGCAAGCTATCAGGCAGGCATTAGAGACGAGGAAGAACTGGCGTCGGAAGCTACCGCTCGGACGCTAATGGCCATACCTAGGAGGCGAAATATTGGCAGGTGCCTGGACTAGGCCTTCTTGGCAATTCGGAGCTTTGAAAGCAATTTCCACAATTCCGTCTCGTCAGTGATTCCCTTATCGAAGGCTGCGATAACTTCGCACGCAAGGCATTCCCTCTGCTCCTCGTCTTTGAGGGCCAGACGTCGCTCTCTGCACAGTTGGTCGAATACCCTCTGAAGGATGTCGAGATCGCAAGGCGCGTATACGCCGCTGTATTTCTTGAAGGCCACTGCGCTTCTGTCCCCCCGGACCCGAGCAAACTGAACTGTAGATTATTGCGCTCCGTGCCAAACTTGGGCGCTAGTAATCGCATGCCGCGTAATCCGAACGAGTGGCGATATTTGGCCCTTCTGCCGCCTATCGGAACCGCTCCAAATCTGGACCCGAGAGCATGCTTTTATTGCGCTCAACCGCTCTAGCGATTGCGGCATCGATCTCGTGGCGTATTGGGCCTGATTCCAGCGTTGCGCCAAAATTTCATATCTTCAGCGAGTTGAATGATCCACGTCGAATTCACGCGGCCTCCCTCGTCCACACGTGACCGCCAGAAAGCCGCTGGAGCGACTGGCCATGCCGTCGAGCCAGATTCCTCTCGGCGTCAAGCAACTCGTGCTCCCCAGTCAAGCCGTTCATAAAAAGCTTGAGCAAATGGGACGCTAAGCGTTCCCCTTGTTCCGAAGCGGATAAAATGCCGCGCTCAGCGCAGATCGCCCGAAGAACCCGAGCTAGCATCTCGATTTCGCTCGCCTCCAAAAACCGACCTGGATACAGCATGACGTCCGCTCCCGAAAAGCCCGTTGATCCGGCGTTTACGCGACGTCAGGTACGGCACGCGATTACCTATGATAGTCTCATTCATTTTTTTCCGATCTAATGCCGCCAAGACTCCTGTTCCGGGCGAGAGGCCGTTGGAGCAGGATCAATTCTGTCCATGCACGCAAACCGCGATGCAAAGGTTCCGGGTGCACAAACTATCGGTGATGAGACGATGATGCCTTCTAGAGCTCACGAAAACTCCCTTGAGCAGGGAGGCGACGCAGCTCTCGCCAAGACTCGACTTCAGCAATTTCAGTGGTGCGCAAGCTTAGAACAGTTTCTTCATGCCCCGATAACATGTGTTATTCGGCGGGAACAGGTCACGGCCTAGCTTGGAGGTTCAGGAAAGGCATAGTGGCATGCGGGGAGGCACCATGAATTTCGTGAGAAATAGCGTCGGTCCGTTTGAGGCCGCCATGGTCGCGGTCATGACCTTAGCGGCGATCGGAATCATACTCGTCATTGTCCTAGGGATTTACTGAATTTCCCTCCGTCCGTTCATCGTCAGATCACGAATGCCCGCCAGTCACGCCAACGCAACAGCTCGATCCCACCCGCACAATCAAAGAAGATCAGGACGTGAAGGATCGCGTCTGTGCGCTCCGGCACCCGCCTACATGGATTGGCAGCCGCCAGGGGGCGGCGCAAGCGCGAACGCCGCTTAGAAATCAACGGATGAGCGGAACGAATATCGAACGACGTCGTTACCTGTCGTTGCGATCATGGCTCTTTGGAACCACGCTTATGCCGATTACCTCGGGCCGCGACCTCGTGCATAGGCTTCTGGAAGAAACCAGCATTACCGAGGCACAAGCGCGAGAGTTGGTCTCTCTACTCGGCACGAATTGGTCTTCGCTCGTCCGAGAGGCCAAAGCCATCACCAACAAGCCGAGGCCGCCGGGACTGCGCTCGTAAGACATTCCAAGCTCGCGCTTGGCAGCAAAGCCGCCCGCCAAATGGAACATTAGCGCCTGATCCAGGTTCGGTACGCAACTCAACCCGGTCATCCAACTTGGCACATGTCCTTTCCCCGAACGTTTTGATCCGTAAGCTTCAGAACATCTCCGATCTGACCCAGTCAGATATAGCTATTTTAGAAGGCATTCCGCTTTCAAAGAGGGACTATCATGCAAACGAGGATATTGTACGCGAGGGCGATCGACCTACTCATTCATTTGTGGTCTTGGAGGGCTTGGTGGGATCCACCAAGCTTACCGGCGACGGCAAACGGCAGATCACGTCCTTCTTTGTTCCGGGAGATATTCCCGATCTGCACGGTATGCATCTCTCGGTTCTGGACTGCACCTTTTCATCGCTCGCGCGCGCCAGTCTGGGCTTCATGCGGCATGATGCTATGCGAGCCATCTGCGACCGACATGCCTCCATAGCCGCTATATTTTGGCGCTCGACGCTGATCGACGCAGCGATATACCGAGAATGGGTTACCAACGTTGGAAGGCGCGACGCCTATACCCGTATGGCTCACATATTGTGCGAACTCATCGTCCGCCTTCACTCGATGGGGGTTATCAAAGATCATGTAGCCAATCTCCCGGTCACGCAGGCAGCCCTTGCCGACGCGTTGGGCCTGTCAACTGTCCACGTGAACCGAGTGCTTCAGGAGCTGCGACGCAACGGGCTTATATTTACCGAGGGCACCCGATTTCATGCTGTTGATTGGGACGGGCTCGTCCGAGCCGGAGATTTTGACGCCACCTACTTGCATCAAAGGACCGCAACAACATTCTGATGGCGAGCTGGTGCGATGGCGAGATACTTCTTTGATAGCGGTGATCGCGACGTTGTCCTCAAGGATGAGGTAGGCATCGAATGCGATGGGATCGGGAGCGCGCGTCATCAGGCCATAGAAGGTCTGGTAGACCTGACGAGAGAATTCCTTAAGGACCTCAATGGCCAGGAGTTGTTCATCGAAATCCGCAACGAGCATGGAGAAAAGCTGGCAAGGTTGAGCCTATCTCTGCATGCGCAACCGAGCGCTCAATGAAGGTTAGGGATTTCCGTGACTGGCGGCGGTCTTTGCCGCTTCGACGCAGACCACCCTTGATGATCGCTGACCGCTATGTCGCCCGTAATGAGCATATCGCGACGCCAGAAATTGACAGTCGCATCACCGCAAGCAAAGCAATTCGACCGCTTGTCAATTTGGAAAGCGCTTGGATTGCTTTACGTTCCTGTACAACCCGCGGTGGCGGAGAACAAAGCGGCGTGGAGATGATCCCAGTCCCTGTGGGACAACACTTGCACCGGCTTCTCCGATGAATCAGATCGGAAGAGTTTCGGAAACGTGAGTCGATTGGAAGCCTACGTCCAAGTGAAGAAGCGCTTTCCCATTCTTATCGAGCAGCGAAATAAAGCTTGCTTGGCCGACGTCCCTTACAGCCACGGCAGCCGGAATCTTGATGGTGCCCAGCGTGGCTTGAACGTCGGATAACGGAGTACCTGTCGGCACTTGGCAAATTTGTTTGACATGTGTCGGCAAGGCCGAAATAGGGGTTGCCGCAGCTCTCGCGGGCTGCACGAGCGGGCATACATCTGTCGGTGAAATGCCATCGGGGTAGGTGAGGGGTGCCGAACCTCGCGTCAGTTGCCGCCGCGGTTGCCCGGCACGGAATACCCGGCCGATCAGATGGGCAGCACTTCCGAGCGCTTGACCTGGCCCAGGGCAAAGCTGCTTTCGATCGAAGCGATGTTGTCCAGCCGCGTCAGCTTGTCCTTGATGAACCGCTCATAGGCCTCGAGGTCGCGCACCACGATGCGCATCAGGTAATCGCGCTGGCCGGTCATCAGATAGCAGTCGACAACCTCCGGCCAGCGCAGCACGGCCTGCGAGAAACGGTCGAGATCGTCCTCGCGTTGCCGTTCAAGCTTGATCGATGCGAAAGCGCTGATCGGCAGACCGAGCTTCTTCTGGTCGACGACCACGGTGTAGCCCTTGATGACGCCGGCGCTCTCCAGGAGTCTGACGCGCCGCGCGCAAGGCGAGGGCGACAGACCGACGGCTTCGGCGAGGTCGTTCGAAGTCGCCTTGGCGTTCTTCTGCAGCGCGGCGATGATCTTCAGGTCGATTGCGTCAAGCGCTGGCTTTGGCATCGTTCCCTCGTTTGGGCGTCGTTATTGGCTGGAGCAGCCAATATGATCGATCGGTTTGGGCAAGAATAGTCACATTCGGAAGATCGACGCAGGTATCGTTGAGCCGCGATTTCACAGGAGCCGACGATGACGATCCTTTCCGAGCTTGAGCGCAAGGTTCTCTGGCTGGCCGTCTGGATGATCCATCACGCCAATCATCTTCGGGCGTCGACGGACGGCCTCAAGGTCGGCGGCCACCAGGCGTCGTCGGCGTCCGCGTCGACCTTGATGACGGCGCTCTATTTCCAGATCCTGAGGCCGCAGGACCGCGTCGCCGTCAAGCCGCATGCCAGCCCGGTATTCCATGCCATCCAATATCTGTTCGGCAAACAGACGGTTGAGCAGCTGCAGAATTTTCGTGGCTATCGCGGCGCGCAGTCTTATCCGTCCCGAACCAAGGATATCGACGACGTCGATTTCTCGACCGGGTCGGTTGGACTGGGCGTGGCGCAGACCCTGTTCTCGTCCCTGGTCCAGGATTATGTCACGGCAAAAGGCTGGAAGACCGATCGGCCGGAAGGCCGGATGGTGGCCCTGCTCGGCGATGCCGAAATGGATGAAGGCAATATCTTCGAGGCGCTTCTCGAGGGCTGGAAGCATGGCCTGCGCAACACGTGGTGGGTCGTCGATTACAACAGGCAGAGCCTCGACGCGGTAGTGCGCGAAGGCCTGTGGCAGCGTTTCGAATCCATCTTTCGCAACTTCGGCTGGGATGTGGTGATCCTGAAACATGGGACGTTGCAACAGGCCGCCTTCGAGGAAGAGGGCGGCGAAAAGCTGCGGACCTGGATCGATGCATGCCCCAATCAGCTCTATTCCGCGCTGACCTTCCAGGGCGGCGCTGCCTGGCGCAGGCGCCTGCTGGACGATCTGGGCGATCAAGGACCGGTCAGCCGTCTGATCGAGAAGCGCAGCGACGATGAGCTTGCGGCCCTGATGGCAAATCTCGGCGGCCACGATCTGGCGAGCATCATCGATGCCTTCGAGCAAGCGCGCGGACATGATCGTCCGACCTGCTTCATCGCCTATACGATCAAGGGCTTTGGCCTGCCGCTCGCCGGCCACAAAGACAACCACGCCGGACTGATGACACCGGCGCAGGTCGACGTGCTGCGGCAAGGCATGGGAGTCCGCGAGGGCCGCGAATGGGACATTTTCGAGGGCCTTGCCTATGACGAGGCTGCGATACGATCCTTCCTCGCGTCGTCGCCTTTTGCGCAGCCAGCCCCGCGTCGTCACAAAGCCCCAGCTGTTCCGGTGCCAGCGCGCATCGGCTTCGGCGCTCAGCCGGCCATGTCGACACAACAAGGTTTCGGGCTTTTGATGCACGAGATCGCAAAATCGGACAGCGAGTTTGCGAGCCGTGTCGTCACGACATCCCCCGACGTCACCGTCTCGACCAATCTCGGCGCCTGGGTAAACAAACGGGGTCTGTTCGCGCGCGGCGACCAGGCGGACATTTTCCGCCAGGAGCGCATTCCCTCCACCTTCAACTGGACGTTTGCGCCGTCGGGACAGCATATCGAACTCGGCATTTCGGAGATGAACCTTTTCACGATGCTTTCGGCGCTCGGGTTATCGCACTCGCTCCACGGCGAGCGACTGCTTCCGGTCGGCACGCTCTACGATCCCTTCATCAAGCGCGGCCTCGATGCGCTCAACTATGCCTGTTACCAGGACGCCCGCTTTATCCTGGCGGCGACGCCCTCCGGTGTGACGCTGGCTCCAGAAGGCGGAGCGCATCAATCGATCGCCACGCCGCTGATCGGCATGGCGCAGGACGGTCTGGCGACGTTCGAGCCTGCCTATGTCGATGAACTGGCAATCATCCTGCGTTGGGCATTCGACTACATGCAGCGTACCGGCGAAGCAGACCCTGACGACCACACCTGGCTGCGCGATCAGACCGGAGGTTCGGTCTACTTGAGGCTCTCGACGCGCTTGATCGAGCAGCCGACACGCCCGATGGAAAGTAAGCTGGCGCGCGACATCGTCGATGGCGCCTACTGGCTGCGCGCGCCCGGGCCAAACGCCGACCTTGTGATAGCTTATTGCGGGGCAGTCGCGCCGGAAGCGATACAGGCATTGGGATTGATGGCCGGCGATCGGCGCGATATCGGCCTTCTGGCCGTGACCTCGGCCGATCGGCTGAACGCCGGCTGGTCAGCCGCGGCCCGGGCGCGACAGTATGGCCATCCGCGCGCTTCAAGTCATGTCGAGCGCCTTTTTGCCGGTCTTCCGGCGTCCTGCGCCATCGTGACAGTGCTGGACGGGCACCCCGCGACGCTCGCCTGGCTGGGGTCGGTCCATGGGCACCGCACACGCGCTTTGGGCGTCGAGCATTTCGGCCAGACTGGTACGATCGCCGATCTCTACCGGCATTACGGGATCGATGCGCAAGGTATCATGGCTGCAGCGCAGGCGGTTTCGATTGGCCGGCCGCTGAGGCACCTCGGCTCCGCCGCCTGACCATCGATCACGCGCCTCCCGGCCGGCTCGTTCGATAGCAAGCCGTCAATACCGGAATTCCTTGAGAGCGGGTGTCAGCCGCCGGCGCCATCCTCCTGCGCTGCGAGAAAACCGTGGGGGAATGGAAATGACTGGCGCCAGCGATCTTATGAGCCGTGAAACGCTGCGGTCTTCGATCGGGACGGGAGCGGCGATCGCGCATCACGGCGAGCTCATCCAGGGCGTCTTCAAGGATGATGGCGGGCGCCTTCATCGCGGGCTGGTCACGCTGCCGATCGCCGCTTTGAGGTCCGAGGCGACCTTTGCCAGAACCGATGGCGATGCGGTCATTGTCCACCCCGATCATA
The DNA here is from genome assembly GCF_020165285.1 of Mesorhizobium sp. CA10. NCBI lineage: Bacteria > Pseudomonadati > Pseudomonadota > Alphaproteobacteria > Hyphomicrobiales > Phyllobacteriaceae > Mesorhizobium > Mesorhizobium sp. CA10. The sequence goes on along the minus strand of NZ_JAIUHV010000020.1, from coordinate 29,463 downwards.
AGATCAAGGCGTCGGCAGCGGCGCGGCTCACGCTCGATTTCTTGAATGTGACCGGTGGTGGCGTGCTGACACTTCAAAGCTCGATTCCCGTGGGGCACGGCTACGGCTCATCGACCGCGGACGTCGTCGCTTCCATTCGCGCTGTGGCCGCAGCCCTCAAGGTTCAGTTGCGGCCCTCGAGCATCGGGCGTCTCGCCGTTGCCGCCGAGCGCGCCAGCGACGCGATCGCATTCGATGAGCATGCGGTCCTGTTCGCGCAACGCGAGGGCACGGTGATCGAGAATTTCGGCGGCTCGCTGCCGCCGCTGCTACTGGTCGGGTTCAAGGCGAATGGCGGCGTCCCGGTCGACACATTGCAGCTGCCGCCGGCGCGCTACGACAGTGCCGAAATCCAGGAATTCGGCGTGCTTCGGGCGCTGGTGGCGCGCGCGGTTTACCGTCAGGATCCAAATCTTCTCGGACGCGCCGCCTCGGCCAGTGCCGTGATCAGTCAACGGCACTTGCCGAAACAAGGGTTCGACGAGATCGCCGAAATCGCCAGGCGAGCCGGGGCCTGCGGGGTGCAAGTCGCCCATAGCGGCTCGTTGTTTGGTCTGATTTTCGATCTTTTCGCATCGAACCTGAAGCGACGGGCAGCTTTGACGGCACAACAGATAAGACGCGCCGGCTTCAAGGACGTCGAGGTCCATCTGGTCAATGCGGAGGGCTGGACATGGTGACCCTCGCAGTCGACTATTTCAGGGACCTTGAGACCCCACGCCTTGCTCGCCTGGCGCCAAATCTGGTGGCGGCGGCTTTTCCGTTGATGAAGCTGATGCCGGCCCGCTACATTCTGGATCGGGCAGCGTCGAATGGCGAATTGAAGGCAGGCTCCCACATCGTCGAGACGACGTCCGGCACGTTCGGCATGGCGGTGGCGCTGCTCGCGGCGGCGCGTGGCTATCGCCTTACCCTCGTCACCGCTTCGACGCTTATCGATGCCAAATACAAAGCCCGACTGGAGCGCATCGGCGCCACGGTCATAGCGCTCGACGATCCACGCGGCGACGGCAATCAGCCTGGTCGGCTCGAGCGCCTGCAGGAAATCCTGGCCACGGAGCGGGACGGCTTCTGGACCCGCCAATACGACAGTCCGGGGAACTGGCTTGCCTATGCGCGGCTGGCTGAACTTTTCATCCGGGCAATGGGAAAGGTCGATTGTCTGGTCGGCTGCGTCGGGACGGGCGGTTCGCTATGCGGCACCGCGTCCTTTCTGCGAACGGTCTTTCCCCATCTGACGGTGTTTGCCGTCGATACCCATTGCAGCATACTGTTCGGGCAGCCCGTCGGCAAACGTATGCTGAGGGGCCTGGGCAACAGCGTTCTGCCGAAAAACGTCAGGCATGAGCTTGTCGACGAGATCCATTGGGTCGGCGCCTATCCGGCGTATCTGAGCGCGCACCGTTTGTTGCGCGAGCGCGGCATCTTCATGGGGCCGACCAGCGGCGCCGCTGCGTTGGTGGCGCGGTGGGTCGCAAAGACCCTTCCGGACGCACAGGTCGCGGTCATCATGCCTGACGAAGGCCATCGCCATGCCGAGACCGTCTACAATGACGACTGGCTTGCAACCCTGCCTGCCTGGCCCTGCAAGGAACCGTCTGAGCCGAGGACGCTGACGACAATCGCACCGGCGGCAGAGACGCAATGGACGCGCTTTCTTTGGCTGCGGCGCAGTCTCGACGATGTGCTCAAAACCCAGGCAGCAAGTGCGGTGCCGTCGGCTATTGGTGCGGTGGAGAATCTATGAGGCGAGATCCAGCCCGCTTTTGTCGAGCCAACGCCAGGCATCTTGCGTCGTCTGGAAGATCTGGCCGTGTTCATTCGATCCGGCGGACCGATCGAGGTCCTTGAGTCCGCTGGCGGTCACGACGGCCACGACGCGGTCTGTGGCCGCGACGACCCCTCGATCCCTCAACGTCGATATCGCGATCAGCGGCGTAACCGATGCCAGTTCCGCAAAGATCCCTTCGTCGCGCGCAAGGCGTTCCTGCATCGCGATCAGGCCATGATTGTCGACGGGGACCGCGTGCCCGCCCGATTCGCGCAGAGCCTTCAGAGCCTGAAAGGTGCTGCGCGGCGTGCCGATCGATACGGCAAGGCTGTCGAAGAGCATCTTGCGTTCAGTCAAGGCATCGGCGCCGCTGGCAAGGGCGTCCGCCAACGACCCGTGCACCTCCGCCGCGACGAGACGGGGCAGCTGCGTGATGGTCCCCTGCGTGTACAACTCGCAAAAACCCGCCCACACGCCGGACAACGCATCGCCATAGCAGACCGGCAGGACGCACCAGTCCGGCGCCGCGCCATCCGATTGCTCGACGATCTCGTAGGCGATCGTCTTGTAGCCCTCGATGCCGAGCGGATGGCTGCCGACGACCGGACCATGATAGGGCGAGGCGATGAACCAGTCATAGCGGGCAGCCGCCTGTTCCAGCAGTGACCATCGGTCCATTTTGTTGACCAAGGGCAGCACCGTCGCGCCATATTTTCGGATCTGCGCCAGCATCGCGCCGGCCGACCCGGCGAAAGTAGTGACAACGCACTTCAGGCCGGCTCTGGAAGCGTAGGCCGCCAGCGAGGCGCCGGCGTTGCCAGAAGACGCGGTCGCGACGGTCTTCGCGCCACGTGCGCGCGCCACGCTCACAGCGACGGTCGAGAAACGATCTTTATGCGACCAGGTCGGGTTTCGGCCTTCGTCCTTGATTGCGAGGTTGGGCACGCCGAGAAGCGCGCCGATGCGCGGAGCCGCGAGCAGGGGCGTCAAACCCTCGCCAAGGCTCACTGCATCCGCGGCATTGCAGGGGAGCATATGCGCAAAACGCCATAGCGAGCGCGAGGGGGTGGCGCCCTCCACGGGATGAGCGGGAGGATCCGCATACACGGGCCGAAGATTTGCGGGTGCGGTCGCCTGGCACCGTGCGCACCCCTTGGAGTCGATGCTGATATCGGCGGGGTAGGCGGCACCGCAACGGATGCAGACGAATTCCAGGACCCGGCTCTCGTTCGTTCGGGGTCGGCTGATCTTCCCTGAGGCACGCACGGATATCTCGTGCGCGAGGTCGCGAAACGGCCGGCTCGGCATGGCTATTCCTGTGTCAGGAAACGATGAATTCGCTGGTAGTTTCAAACAGTCCGCGGCACCGCTGTCAATGCGGAATGTGCACTATAGTGTGTCGCACCATAGTGCGCGTCGTAGCATCCGTTGTTTGATGAAACTTCGCGGCGTTTTTGGTTTGAACGTGCAGCGGCTACGGAGAGAAAGAAAACTGTCTCAGGAGCAGTTGTCTTTCGTTTCGGGCCGCACGCGAGCCTATATCAGCAGCGTCGAGGCCGGTCGGCGAAACGCCACGCTGGATACAGTCGAGATCCTGGCGAAGGCTTTGGATGTGGAGCCGCAAGAGTTGATCGCGGCCGTTCCATCGAATCGGCGAGCAGTCCGCGGGACAAAGCAGACGACCCCAAAGTCAGCGGAATGAAGCGCGGTCTGTTCAGCCAGCATTGATACGGCTTTCAGGCTCTGTATCTTTGTGCCAGCTAATTGACTCCTGAAGTGTACATTCGGCGCAAGTCCCATTGAATATATCGCATCTGTGACCGTAAGTTTCTGGCTGGGACGGGGCCTGACTCTTGTCGAGGTCTGCCGATGGAGATTGATAGTCTTGTCGGGTTGTTTGCAGCGATCTCAAGGATCGATGCCGCGTGCTCGGTGGATGGTATCCTCCAAGAGTTCCGCTCTGCCATCGAGCGTTATGGCCTGCGTTATTTTCTGATCACCGGCCTGCCGGTGCCGCACGACACCGACTGGAAGCGAGAGATCCTGGTCGATGGTTGGCCGCCCGAATGGTATCTTCGCTACATGTCAGAGGATTACTTTTCGCATGATCCCTGCGTCGCGCAGTGCCGGCATTCGTCGAAGCCGTTCCTGTGGGAGGAACTGCCGCCGGCAAAGCTTGTTGCGCGCGCAAAGCTGGTGATGGACGAAGCGGCGGATTTCGGAATGGGCCAAGGCCTCTGTGTTCCCGTCCACGTGCCTCTGGCGGGCCCAGGCGTCGTCACGGCAGCGGGCGATCGGATTGAAATAGCGCCGAGCGTCGTGCCGTTCATCGAGACGCTTTGCGTGCATACGTTCCGATGCCTGTCAGGGTTGGAAGAATCCGGCCAGTCCGTTGAGGCCGCGCCCTTGACGCCGCGCGAGCGCGAACTCCTGGAGTGGAGCGCCGAAGGCAAGTCGAACGAAGACATCGCCTGCATCCTGGGCGTCACAAGGAACACGGTTGAGAGCCATCAGCGCAACATTCGAGGCAAGCTCGATGCAGCCAACGTCTCGCATGCCATCGTCAAAGCTCTGCGGCGACAGGAAATCCAGATTTAGCAATACCTGAATACCATCATACGGGCATGAAGCGTGTTTTCCTACGACCTCCACTTTTGGAGGCGTCATGGTCCGTATTCATCTGGTCACCTGGGAAAACAGGAAGCAGTATAGAAAAGTGCTGGAGCGCTATTTTCGCATCCGGTACGACATTTACGTCAGGCATAGACGCTGGCGCGCCGTCGCCCGGCCCATCAACATCGAGATCGACGCCTTCGACAACGAGCACGCGCTTTATGTTCTGGCGCTCGACACCAACGGCAAGATCGTCGGCGGCTCCCGTCTTGTGCCGACCCTGCAGCCGCATCTGATGAGCGAGGTCTTCCCGGTTCTCGCCGGCGGCACGCCTCCGAGAGCGGCTGAAATTTTCGAATGGACGCGTTTTTTTGTCGTCCCATCGCTTCGCACGCACGGAGCGTCGTCGCCGATCGCCGGCTTTGTTCTGTGCGGCCTTCTTGAGACGGCGCAAAGTCTGGGGATTCGACAGATCAGCGTGGTGTGCGAAACATTCTGGCCGAAACGCCTGCGTGCGCTTGGCTGGACGCTTTTCGAACTCGGCAACACTCTCGAGCATCCGGATGGCGACATTATCGCGCTGCTGATCGATGTCACGCCTGAGGCTATTGAGCAGACGCGCCGCGCTTATGGCATCAGCGGCGTCATACTTGCGGATAAAATCTAGGCTGATTGCTACCGGCAGCTGAAGGTTCGCTCGCCAGAGGATATTGTCATCGCGCCCATTTGCGCGGTAGTCAGCGCTATGATGCACAGGAACCATAGACACATATCTCAGCGCTCCTAGACTGCACTAGGAAGCTCGGTTCTTGACCTGCTCCTGCGTCGAGGCTTGAGCTTTCGAGTTGGGCGGATCTCACAATGTGAGCAATGCACTCGCTGCAGCATTGAACATCGGGCTGTCATCTCAGATGAAGCGCAGGGGCATCAGAAAACCCTGCCTGTTCGGGCCTTTTCCTTGTAGCATCGAACGAGAGTCCAGCGTCGTTTCAAGTCGCCATGTTGAACCTGTCTCGGCCTGCAGCGACAGCCTTGAGCAACGGAAGCAAAAACTCCGCTGAGGGCCTCCGCAGGTGATCATTGATTAGAGCGATGGTGAAGATCTGAGCCGCGGCATCTATTTCACCGGCAAGTGCATCCGCCGTCGATGGGCAGGTGGACCCCGGTGATCATCGAGGCTGCGTCGCTGAGCAGGAACACGATCGGGCCGGCGACCTCATCCTCGGTCGCCCAGCGCCCGAGCGGCATCTGCTTCAAGAAAGGCTCAGCGACATGCGGCTGGCTCCAGTGGCCGGACGAGATCGGCGTCATCACCACGGTCGGGTTCACGCTGTTGACGCGGATGTTGTATTTGCCCAACTCCAGCGCCGAGCAGCGGGTGATGTTTTCGAGCGCTGCCCTGGACGAGCCGCAGGAAATGTGTCCCTCGAGCGCAACTAGCGCCGCCTAGCTGGAGACGTTGACGATCGCGCCGCCCTTGCGGATCGCCACCATCTGGCGCACCGCCCATCGGCGCCCCAGGCAAGGTCAATGGGGCAGGAGGGGCATGATCATGCCAGCAGTTGTGTCGGCACACCGAGCACTGGCCCGGCTGTGGCAAGCCGTTGGTCAAGGGTGTACACGGTCGTTCCATGCTCCGACGCCGTCGCGAGATGCAATGCATCACCGGCACGAAGCCCCAGCGTATGCTGATCGACGAACTTCGCCGCCGCTCGAAACTGCCCGCTTGTGACCGAAAGCACGGTGAAGCTCTCGGCGACCAGCTTGTTGAACATTGCCAGCGCTGCGGCACGCTGCTCCAGGTTGATCTGCCCGGTCCGTAGCTTGACCGCCATGGCAGAGGACATCTCGGTGATCGTCCAGTCGCTGATCAGAAGCTGAGCAGGATCCTGCTGAGCGAGCCACATTTGGGCGCGTGGGGTCGTCGCTTCGTTGGAAAGCGCCGCCACGATCAGCGACGTGTCGAGATAGAGCATCAGTAGCGATCGCCATCGCGCATCGACCGCACCAGATCGGCGGCACTTTGACCCTCCGGCGGCATGCTTGCCGTCAAGGATCGGAGCAGGGCGGCATCGATCCGCATGCGTGGCCTGGCCGCCGCTGTGAGGCGGGCGACTGGCTTGCCGCGTCGAGTAATGTCGATCGAATCACCAGCCTCAACTCGGTCAACGAGTTCGCTCAGATGTGCCTTGGCGTCCGCCAGATTGATAGCGTGCATGTCATGCTCCTGACCATGTAGATGGTCATATAGCGTACTGGATCAAAGAAATCCAGTGGGAGAGAAATCGGTAGTGCAATCCAGACCTGAGGGCTCGGTCTGGTCCAATGGACAACCCCCTGAAAGCTTACAGTTGGGTCAGCTTTAACGCTCATATGTTCAGCCGAAAATCAAAGTGATCACTGCCGCCCCAAATTGCCCCCAATCAGCGGGTTTTCCGGCCTTAACTCTGAGACGATGGAGCGGTCGATGAAATTGCCTGTTCTTGCTCTTGCCTGCGGCATGCTGCCAACGATGCCTTCGGTCCAGGCGGCGCAGATGATGGCGGCGCCAGATATAGATAGGCTGGTGCAAGAGGCGCATGTGACATGCGCCTATCTCACGGAAGACGGCTACTGCGTGCGGCCGCACAGGAAGCAGAAGTATTGGAAGCCTAAGCATCATTACCGGCAAATCTACCGCACCTATGAGTCGCAGCCGTCAGACGAGTATCAGTGGCGTTATGAACGTCCGCGGCCAATTATCCGCGTCGTACCCAACTACCCGCCGCAGGATGAAGATGACTGGGACGACTCGGACGATTGAGGCAGTCTGATGCCGGTGGTCCGTTTGCGCTTGCGGGCCCCAGGCTGCAATTGATCGACGGCGGCGGATGCGTGGCGGACAGTTGTCACGCATCCGCAACCGCGCAGTTTCTTTCCTACCACCCGAACAGGAGAGCCGCGCCGCTCTGCCTGTCGCCGGCCTGCACGACGTTTGCTTCGGTGTTTCGGCCAAACTGGAAGATACCGTAGGAACTGTCGTTGCCGTCCTGCCGCAGGGTGGCCGAGTGTCCGCTGCCCTCCTGTCGAACTATGCCAAGATTGCCGACCCCGTCCTGATCTATGCCGGCACGGTTGTTCCAGCCGCGCTGCCGTATGTGGGCGCCGCTGCGCAGCCCTTTGTAGGCCGAATAGGCGCGCAGACCGAAATCCAGCGCCCGCGCATCGCGGGCCGTCGGAGGCGAGTAATAGAACCCGATCGCGCCGCCCGCCCTCGCCGGACCGGAGACAAGGGGCAGACCGACGGCTGTCGCGAGCGCGATGGCTGCTATCAGTTTTGTGACCTGGCGGTTCATGATGCCTCTCTTGTGGTTTCATCATCTGATGAGCCACAGTCGCACAGCGAAGCTGAACCGTGACGGAAGGTTTCGTTCAGCCGCGGTTCAAGACATGGAGCGGCGCGAGCTTCGGCGCCCGTCAAAGCCCAAGTGTTTGTTGCATCACTCCGGAAGGAAAAAACCCATCGTGTAAGAAGAAAGGGCTCCGGTCGCCCGGAGCCCTTCTTTCGATTATCGAAGACAGACGGCGCTCAGTTCGCGCCGGACACCTGTTTGAGGCAGTTGACGCTGGCCCCGCCTGCGGTCACCTTCAGCTTAACGTCGTAGGCAGCGCCATTGGCTCCCACGCTCATCCGGCCCACTGACGCCGGATTGCCGGGACCGGCCTCGAAGGCGCCGCCCTGGCTGATTTTGGCGGAGCCGGACGTTCCACCCCCGGAGACGCTGACCGTGTAAGTGCCGGTGGTTTTCCTGTCGGCATAAACCACGGGCTCCAGCAGGATAGCGTCGCCTTGCACGGTATGCCGGATCTCGCATCGCAGCGGCTCGTGACTCGAGCCGTCCTTGTCGGCCGTCGCGGCGGTCGCGGCGGCGACCATGACAGCCACGAGCGCGGCCGACACCGCTGCTGCTCGCTTTTCCAGTCTGGTCATGAATGATCTCCTCGCGATTGCGGGCCGTCCATGGTTCAGGGGCAGTCCTGGACGAAGGCGGCGACATTGCCGCTGCCGCCCTGGCTGACATCGGCATTGCACCCGTGGCCGACCTGGACACCGGCTGCGATGTTGCCGTTGCCGTCCTGCGTCATAATTGCGGTGTGGTTCGAACCGAACTGGGCAATCCCCGCGGCACTGCGGTTGCCATACTGGTACGTCGCGCCGTAATTGTTGACGCCTTGCTGTCCGATCACCGATCGGTTGCGATGACCATATTGCTGGCCGATCGCGGTGTTGAAGCGGCCATCCTGGTAGACATGGATGCGGTTACGGGAGCCGTGCTGGCCGCCGCCGGCGGAATTGCGCCAGCCGTATTGTTCGATATTCACATCGTTGGCCTTGGCGGGCGCGATGGTGGTGAGGCCGACCAAGGCGGCAAAGGCTGCAGCGACGACTGATGTGCGGGTCATGGGGCTTCTCCTTGGGTGCGGTAGGGTACCGCGGGTTGAACGGTCTCTTTGTAAGAGGATGGCCCGGAACGGTGGCTGAAGGCTCCATTCAGTGAAAATTCATGATCGCTACGTTTCTGCTTCGGAGTTGGCAGCGCGCCTCCCTTCGAAAGAGGCCATGGCTGCGAGAGGAACATGTCACAAAACCGGAAGGCACGGAGTATCAGAGGTTCTCTTCTGCAGGGCGCCACCTTAGGGCCCGCGCATCGAATGTCCCCGATCGGCAATTGCAGGACGAAACTGAAAATCCCGTTGCCCGTGCCGGATCTGCGCTCGCGAGGTCCGAATAACCTTAGTCGAACCGATAACGTCGCGTTCAGCGCCAGCGGTTATAAAGACGGTATGACGCCGCGCACCAAGCGTATTCTGGGCAAATCGATCGTCGTGACGATAATTGCAGTCGTCGCGACTTTCGGTCTGTCGTTCACAGCCAGAATTGCCTTGCAGATGCCGATCGATTGGTTGAGTTGGGTGGAATGCACCGTCATCCCCATTCTGATCGGAATGCCTGTCGGTGCCTATATCTTTGCCCAGTCCGAAACGATCCAGGACACATGTGACAAGCTGGAGAAGTCGTACGCAGACCTGAAAGAGGCGCACGACAGGTTCACCTTCGTGACAAGCCATGATCCCATGACGGGACTCCTTAGCCGCGGTGAATTCATCGCAAGGATGAACAGAAAGCGTGATGAAGGGGAATGCGACACGCTTCTTCTGATCGATCCGGATCATTTCTCCTTGATCAATGACAAGCACGGACATTCCAAAGGTGACGAGACATTGGTTCGGATCGCCAAGGCCCTTGTCTATACGACGCGCCCAGGGGACTCGCTTGGCCGGCTTGGCGGGGGAGAGTTCGGGGTCCTGCTACGTGATGTGCGCAAAGAGCAGGCGATCACCATAGCGGAGAACATCCGCCGGCATATCGAGGGAGGTCCCTGGGTCAAAGGGCGACAGGATGGCGTAAGGGTCACTGTCAGTATCGGCGGAGCGGAAATACCTCGCGCTGCTGATGCTGAGGATATCCTTCGTGTTGCCGGTCGCTGCCTTTTTGAGGCGAAACAACTTGGACGGAACTGTGTCTCCTTCACTCATGAGGTGGCCAGGTTGCGGGACATCGCGCTCCCCAAAATGCGACTCGAATAATCGGCGGTCGCCATCAGCGTTTGCGTAGCTCCGCCGCTTGATCTCGCTCGACACGAAAGACCGGTCCTTCTTCAGAGAGGGCCGCGGCCTTGGAGCGGCGAGGGGACTTGCCTACGTCGCATATGTCGTCGATATGGACGTTGATAGTTCGTCGGAAGTTTCAGGCGCGCTATACGTGACTTGTTCTGCGTCTCTCCACGATCCACTTGGCGCTCCGGTCGCCCAGCGGCGTGCGTAGTCACGGCGCAGGAAAGTTTCGCTGGCGTGGAGCGACCTTCGCGACGGATTTGCACGCGCCAGGAACCGGACGAGAGCTTTGTGTAGGTTGCCATTTTCGTGTGCGCTCCGTGTGCAGTGAGATCGAAACGTGACGAAAAGGGTCGTATTCTGGCGTGAATTCGGGTTGGCTAAACAATTTGATGTTAAAGAAAAAATGCTGAAAAACCAACGGCATAGAGTCGGCATGGCACCCATGATGCACCGCATTCGGTTGATGGACTCATGACGCCGCTGGTCCTGATCTCTTCGAAGGACCCGGATTTCTTTCTGGTTTTCGGGCACATCCTTTCAGCAGCCGGCTTCGAAACCCAGCTGATCACGGCAGACACGGAGATTGCGCGCGCCATCAAGGCCGCTGCGCCGCTTGCCATCGTCCTGGACTGTCATCCGGGCGACCGCGCAATCGTCAAGCAATGCCTGGCGCTGAAGTCGGCCGAAGCGACAAAAGCGACGCCCCTTGCAGGGTTGGTCGCGCCTCGTTCCGGCAAGCTGCACCTGGACCTTATCAAGGCTGGCGTCGATGAGATATTTTCGCGGCCGTTTGCGCCCGAACAGCTTCTGAGTTGGCTGCATGGCAAAGCGCGTGTTGCGAAGCGTTCGCGCGAAACCAAGACAGGCGATCTGGTGCAGGGCGATTTCCGGTTGGAGCGACAGACCCACCGGACATTCTTCAAGCAAAAAGAAATCGTGATGCCACCGATCGAGTTCAAGCTTTTGCGCAGCCTTCTGGCGCAACCCGGCAAGGTCCTCAGCCGGGAGGAACTGGTCGCGACCGCATGGCCTGAACATGCCGCCGCAACCGATGTGCGCGGTGTTGACGTTCATATTGCCAGGTTGCGAAAGAGGCTTCGGGCATCTGTGGGAAGCGATGTGATCCGCACCGTCCGCTCTGCTGGTTACGCATTCGCGCCGGACTGGTAGTTCGCGTGGCGATCCCGGCACCAATTGTCATGTTGCCGATCGCGCCGCAGCGGCGTGCGCGACGCTCACGCGTGTCAGCTCTCAATGGCTCAGGATGGTATCCAGGAACAGCCTAGCGCGCGGATGAGCGGCTCCAGAGAAGAAATCACTGGAAGACGTGTGCTCGACGATGCGGCCCTGATCCATGAATATGATCTCATCCGCGACTTCGCGTGCAAAACCCATTTCATGGGTCACGCAGACCATGGTTACGCCGGTTTTCGCGAGCGCGATCATGACGTCGAGCACTTCCTTGATCATTTCCGGATCGAGCGCCGAGGTGGGTTCATCGAAAAGCATGATGCGGGGATCGAGACAGAGCGCACGCGCGATCGCCGCCCGCTGTTGTTGGCCGCCCGACAGCTGGGCCGGATAAGCTCGCGCCTTTTCGGCGATGTGCACCGCTGTCAGGTGCCGCATCGCGATCTCTTCGGCCTCCCGCGCCGATTTCAAAAGGACCCGGCGCAACGCCAGCGTGCAGTTGGCAAGCACGGTGAGGTGAGGGAAGAGGTTGAAGCTTTGGAACACCATGCCTGTCAGGCGGCGCGCCATCGCGGCATCGCGATTCGCTTTTTCCCAGGCGTCTCCCTGCAAGCTCGATCGTCCCCTTTTGGAAGGGCTCGAGACCGTTGATGCAGCGGATCAAGGTCGACTTGCCCGACCCCGAGGGTCCGCAGACGACGACGCGTGCGCCCGGACGTAAGGTCAGATCGATATCTTTCAAAACCTGCAGCGCACCGAACCACTTGTTGAGACCGTCGAGCCGCACGAGCGGGAAGGATTGAGGTGTCGAGGTCGGAGGCGCACGCCGGTCGAGCATCAGCGGCGCCCGCTCGCAAGCAGGAGCTTCTCCATGCGCTTCACCCCATAGGATACGATCAGCGCCAGCGCGAGAAACAGAACGCCGGCGACGGTCAGCGGCTCCGCGTAGCGATAGGTCTGGGAAGCGATATCAAAGGCACGCCCGAGCATTTCCGGCACCGCCAGGATCGCGAGATAAGGCGTCGCCTTCAGGATGGAAACCAGGTAGTTGCCCAAGGGCGCGGCGATGTTGCGCAGCATCTGGGGTGCGATGACGAAGATCACCGTGTCGCGGCGGGTGAGCGACAGGGCTCTGGCTGCTTCCTGCTGGCCCTTCGGAATAGCGTCGATGCCCGCCTTGAACACCTCTGCCAGATAACCGCTGTAATAGAGGCTTAGCCCCGATATGCCCACCGTCATGGCGCCAAGCCGGATCCCGTAGAACGGCATGACGAAATACAGGAAATAGAGCCAGGCTAAGACCGGCGTCGAGCGGATGAAGTCGATCAGGAAGCGCACGGCGAGGCCCGGCGCACCGCCCCCGCGGCGGATCATTTCGAAAGTGAAGCCAAGCGCCGACGCACCGAGGCAACTCAAGACCGTGGCGAGCAGGGTAGTCCCGATCGCACCGATTATGATCGGGACGGTCGAGAGCGCGAAATCGAGGTTAAATCCCACGAGGCGCTCCTCCTTCGGGATTGACCCGCGCCTCGAGCCAGCGGCCGGCAAGCGCGATCGGATAACAGACGACGAAGAAGGCCAGCAGCAACGCCGAATATATCGCGACCGGGTCGTATTCGGTCTGCGAGATTTCCTTGGCGCGGAAGGTCATGTCCGTCAACGTGACCAACGAGACAAGGGAAGTCGCCTTGACGAGCTGAATAAGGTTGTTGACGAATGTGGGACTCATGGCGACCAATGCCTGGGGCAGCTCGATCAGAAGCAGGATCGCCGGGCGCGAGAGGCCGAGCGCCATTCCAGCCTCGCGTTGGCCGGCAGGAAGAGATTGGAGCCCGGCCCGCACCGCTTGGCTGGCATAACCGCCGCTATTGAGGCCAAGCACCAACGCACTGACGGTCATCGCCGACAGAGTGACCCCGATGACCGGCAGAACGTAGTAAAAGACGAAGAGCAGGACGACGACCGCCGAACTGCGCCAGAATTCGATAACTGCCGTGATCAGAAAACGCGTCAAGCCGGTCGTCAGAAACTGCGCGACGCCGAAAACAAGCGCGAAGGGCACCGCGAAGAGCAAGCCATAGGCGGTGACCGCTGCCGTTATGCGCAGCCCTTGCAGAATCCCAAGCCAGATGTCGAGCATGCTCATGAAGCTTCGCCGCCCCTTGCCATCACGGGGCGCGGCGTAGCGACTCTCGGAGCGCTTCGAGCATATTTGGAAGCGGCTGTCTGGCGCCGCGAAACCAAGCCTTCCGGACCAACCCGCATGACAATCCTCCTCGCCGTGGAAAGGGCGATCGCCGCCCCTGCCAGGAGATTTCATAATCCCGGCGAGAGTCATGTGTCAATAAACATGTACAAAATATTGCGACAGTCTACACTCTGCCGGTGCTGAAGCACCGCGATCCGCCGCGATGGAGCTTCCCGAGCTCGGCGCCGCCGTTCGCCGGTTTTTACTCGCTGCGCTACGACGGCGGTCGAAAGCTGTTGAATCGGGCTGCTCCAGGCCTCTTTTGCTCATCCCGACCGGGAACTGCTCGATGAGTTCCCGCACCAAACGGGGACAGCATGGCTATCTTGCACAACGATACCGAAGCACGTTCGCGCAGCTCGCGTATGCTGCGCACCGCGCTCGGGCCCGCCATCGCCCGGTTCCTGGACGATCCCGCGATCGTCGAGGTCATGCTGAATCCGGATGGCCGCATCTGGGTGGATCGGCTCACGGAGGGCCTGGCCGACACGGGGCAAACGCTCGCGCCTGCCGCTGGCGAGCGGATCGTGCGCCTGGTCGCCCATCATGTCGGCGCCGAGGTCCATTCCCGTTCCCCGCGCGTCTCGGCCGAGTTGCCGCAAACCGGCGAGCGTTTCGAGGGCCTGCTGCCGCCCGTGGTCGCCGCGCCGGCCTTCGCGATCCGCAAGCCCGCGGTCGCCGTGTTCACGCTCGATGACTATGTCGCGGCGGGCATCATGACTTGTGGCCACGCCGCTATGTTGCGCGCCGCCGTTGCTGACCGCGCAAACATCCTCGTTGCCGGCGGCACGTCGACGGGCAAGACCACCCTGACCAACGCGCTGCTTGCCGAAGTGGCGAAAGGGACGGACCGGGTCGTCATCATCGAAGACACCCGCGAACTGCAATGCGCGGCCCCCAACCTCGTCGCGATGCGCACCAAGGATGGCGTCGCCACGCTTTCGGACCTGGTTCGTTCCTCGCTGCGCCTGCGGCCCGATCGCATTCCCATCGGCGAGGTGCGCGGCGCCGAAGCGCTGGACCTCTTGAAGGCGTGGGGCACCGGGCATCCCGGTGGCATCGGCACCCTTCATGCGGGCTCCGGTATTGGCGCTCTGCGCCGACTTGAGCAGCTGATCCAGGAGGCCGTCGTCACTGTCCCGCGTGCGCTGATCGCCGACACCATCGGCCTTGTCGCCGTGCTCGCCGGACGCGGCGCCGCGCGACGGCTTGTCGAACTGGTCAGGGTCGAGGGTCTGGGCCCCGATGGCGACTATCGCATCGCTGAAGCCACACCGATCAACACAGGAGACATTTCATGATCCGCCTGCTTTCGCGCTGCCAGGCCAGCCTGGCCGCGGCCAGCGCCGCCATTGCCTTCAATCTCATGGTCGCGCCGGTCGCCCTTGCGTCGGGCTCCTCAATGCCGTGGGAACAGCCGCTCGAGAAGATCCTGCAGTCGGTCGAAGGACCGGTATCCAAGATCATCGCCGTCATCATCATCATCGTCACCGGCCTGACGCTGGCCTTCGGCGACAGTTCGGGTGGCTTCAGGCGGCTGATCCAGATCGTTTTCGGGCTTTCAATCGCCTTCGCTGCGTCGAGCTTTTTCCTTTCGTTCTTCTCGTTTGGCGGCGGAGCGTTGATCTGATGACAACCGCTTTTGAACAGCTCGACGCAGTGCCGGGGTGGACGGTGCCCGTGCACCGGGCGTTGACCGAGCAGATCCTGCTCGGGGGCGCGCCGCGTGCAATCGCGATCCTGAATGGCACGCTGGCGGGCGCTGTCGGTCTTGGGCTGCGGCTCTGGCTGGTCGGTCTTCTCATTTGGGCAATCGGACATTTTGCGGCGGTATGGGCTGCCAGGCGCGATCCGCTTTTTTTCGAAGTCGCACGCCGGCACCTGCGGCTGCCTGGACATCTTTCGGTTTGAGGACGCCGCCATGATGAGCCTTGCCGAATACCGCCGGACTGCTGCTCGCCTTGCCGACTTTCTACCTTGGGCGGCACTCGTCGCCCCCGGGATCGTGCTCAACAAGGACGGCAGCTTTCAGCGCACCGCGAGGTTTCGCGGACCCGATCTCGACTCCGCCGTAGCGGCGGAACTGGTTGCGGTGGCGTCGCGCATCAACAATGCCTTTCGCCGCCTCGGCTCGGGCTGGAGCATCTTCGTCGAAGCGCAGCGGCACGAAGCGGCTTCCTATCCCGAAAGCCAGTTTCCCAATGCGGCCTCCGGCCTGCTCGATGCCGAGCGCAAAGCCGACTTTGATGAGGAGGGGGTTCATTTCGTATCGAGCTACTTTCTCACATTCGTGTTCCTGCCGCCGCCCGAAGACGCCAGGCGCGCCGAGGGCTGGCTTTATGAGGGTCGCAACCAGGGCGGCGCGGATACGGGCGAGATCGTCCGCGCCTTTGTCGACCGGACTGAGCGTGTGCTGTCCCTGCTCGACGGGTTCATGCCTGAATGCCACTGGCTCGATGACGGCCAAACGCTGAGCTACCTGCATTCGACCATCTCGACCAAGCGCCATCGGGTGCGGGTCCCCGAGACGCCAATTTATCTCGATGCGCTGCTGTCCGACGAGCCGCTCGCCGGCGGGCTCGAACCGCGGCTTGGCGACAAGCATCTTCGCGTGCTTACCATCGTCGGCTTCCCGACCGCCACGACACCCGGCCTGCTTGATGACCTCAACAGGCTGGCCTTCCCGTACCGCTGGTCGACGCGCGCGATCCTGCTCGACAAGGTCGACGCTGTCCGCCTTTTTACCAGGATACGGCGGCAATGGTTCGCCAAGCGCAAGAGCATCGCCTCGATCCTGAAGGAGGTGATGACCAACGAGGCATCAGCACTCCTCGACACTGACGCCGCCAACAAGGCGGCCGATGCCGACGCGGCGTTGCAGGAGCTCGGCGCCGACATGGCTGGCATGGCCTATGTCACCGCCAGTGTCGCCATATGGGATTGCGACCCGCGCGTGGCTGACGAGAAACTGCGGCTTGTCGAGAAAATCATCCAGGGCCGCGACTTCACGGCCATTGTCGAGACCGTCAACGCCGTCGACGCCTGGCTCGGCTCATTGCCCGGGCACGCCTATGCCAATGTCCGCCAGCCGCCTATCTCGACGCTCAATCTCGCCCACATGATCCCCCTTTCTGCCGTGTGGGCGGGGCCGGAACGGGACGAGCATCTGGTCAGTCCTCCCTTGCTTTACGGCAAGACCGAAGGCTCGACCCCGTTCCGGTTGGTTCTTCATGTCGGCGACGTCGGTCACACGCTGGTCGTCGGCCCGACCGGTGCCGGCAAGTCGGTGCTGCTGGCGTTGATGGCGCTGCAATTCTGCCGCTACCGCAAGGCTCAGATCTTCGCCTTCGACTTCGGCGGCTCGATCCGCGCGGCGACGCTCGCCATGGGCGGCGACTGGCACGATCTCGGGGGTCATCTCACCGAAGGCCTGGACGCTGCCGTTGCGCTGCAGCCGCTCGCCCGCGTTCATGACACGTACGAGCGCGCCTGGGCGGCCGACTGGATCGTCGCGATCCTGACGCGAGAAGGCATCCAGATCACGCCGGACGCAAAGGAGCATATCTGGGCGGCGCTGACCTCGCTCGCCTCGGCCCCGGTCGAGGAGCGCACCATCACCGGGCTCAGCGTGCTTCTGCAGGCCAATGACCTGAAACAGGCGCTTCGCCCTTACTGTGTTGGTGGCCCGAACGGCCGGCTCCTCGACGCAGAGGCCGAACAGCTCGGCCAGGCATCCGTGCAGGCGTTCGAAATCGAAGGCCTGGTGGGCACGCCGGCCGCGCCGGCCGTTCTGTCCTATCTGTTTCATCGCATCGGCGACCGGCTCGACGGTCGTCCGACACTGCTCATCATCGACGAAGGCTGGCTTGCCCTCGACGATGACGCGTTCGCCGGGCAGTTGCGCGAATGGCTGAAGACGCTCCGGAAGAAGAATGCCAGCGTCGTCTTCGCCACCCAGTCGCTCTCCGACATCGACAATTCGGCTATCGCGCCGGCGATCATCGAAAGCTGTCCAACCCGGCTGCTGTTGCCCAATGAACGCGCGATCGAGCCGCAAATTACCGCCATCTACCGCCGCTTTGGCCTGAACGACCGCCAGATCGAGATCCTGGCGCGAGCCACACCCAAGCGCGATTATTACTGCCAGTCCCGTCGCGGCAACCGTCTCTTCGAGCTCGGCCTGTCCGAGGTCGGGCTTGCGCTTTGCGCCTCGTCCTCCAAGAGCGATCAGGCCCTGATCGGCAGCATCATCGCCCAGCATGGCCGCGACGGCTTCCTGTCGGCCTGGCTGCGTGCCCGCGACGTCGGCTGGGCCGCCGACCTCATTCCCAACCTCACCGTTTCCGAACCTGAAAAGGATCCCCAATCATGACTGTTCGTCAAAGCCGCCGCCGCGTTCTTCTTCTGGTCGCGGCGACGCTCGCCGCGCCCATCGCGATCTCGCCGATGATGACCGCGCCAGCGCATGCCTTAATCGTGTTTGATCCATCGAACTATTCCCAGAATGTCCTGACGGCCGCGCGTTCGCTGCAGCAGATCACAAACCAGATCAGCTCGCTGCAGAACCAGGCCCAGATGCTGATCAACCAGGCGCGCAACCTGGCGAGCCTGCCTTTGTCCTCGCTGCAGCAACTGCAACAGTCGGTGCAGCGCACACAACAGCTTCTCGGCGAAGCACAGAACATCGCCTTCGACGTCCAGCAGATCGACAAGGCATTTCAGCAGCAATACAGCAGCGCCTCGCTTTCTGCTTCCGACCAGCAACTCGTCGCCGATGCGCGCTCCCGCTGGCAAAACACAGTGGGCGGCCTCCAGGACGCAATGCGGGTCCAGGCGGGTGTCGTCTCAAACATCGACACCGGCCGCGCGCAGATGTCGGCGTTGGTCGGCGCCAGCCAATCGGCGACCGGTGCGCTGCAGGCGACGCAAGCTGGCAACCAGTTGCTTGCGCTTCAGGGTCAGCAGCTTGCGGACCTGACAGCCCTGGTGGCCGCCAATGGTCGCGCCCAGGCGCTGACCGAAGCCGAACGCGCTGCCGCGGTCGATCAGGGCCGTGAGCAACGCCGCCGCTTCCTGACCCCAGGCTCCGGCTACCAAGCCGGCTCGGTCCAGATGTTCAACCGCTGAGGTCGATCGCCATGGACGGCAAAACCCTCGCTCGCGTTGTGGCCGTCGTCTTCGTCATCGTCGCCATGACGGCGACGGCGCTCGAGATGAGCCGGAAGGGAGACAAGCCGGTGGGGGAGGGCCAGCACACACCGGCGGCCTCTGTGCCTACTCCGCTTCGCGATGGCCTGCGCCGCTGCCAGGTCCTCGGCGAGGCTGCCTTGCGTGACGATGGATGCGCGCGGCTGTGGGCCGAACAGCGTGATCGCTTCCTCGGTCTCGAAAATGCGTCGGGCAGTTCGACAAGCGAGCCGGCCGCTTCGCCGTCGCCGGATGCTGCCCTGCACGGGGCCCGCTAGACATGGGCAATACCGGCGTCATCGACCAATTCCTGGCCACCTTCACCCGCTATATCGACAGCGGTTTCGGCCTGCTCGGCGGCGAGGTCGCCTTCGTCGCCACCACGCTGATCGTCATTGACGTGACACTTGCCGCGCTCTTCTGGAGCTGGGGCGCCGATGACGACATTCTTGCGCGGCTCGTCAAGAAGACGCTCTTCGTCGGCGTCTTCGCCTATCTGATTTCAAATTGGAACGGCCTCGCCCAAATTGTTTTCGAGAGTTTCTCGGGTCTTGGTCTCAAGGCGAGTGGAACCGGCTTCTCGGCACAGGACCTGCTGCACCCGGGCAAGGTGGCGCAAACCGGCCTCGACGCCGGACGACCATTGCTTGAGGCGATCTCCGGCTTGATGGGCTACATCTCCTTCTTTGAAAATTTCATCCAGATCGCCTGCCTGCTCTTTGCCTGGGGGCTCGTCCTGCTCGCCTTCTTCATCCTGGCCGTGCAGCTCTTTGTGACGCTGATCGAGTTCAAGCTGGCGACGCTGGCCGGCTTCGTGCTGATCCCCTTCGGCCTCTTCGGCAAGACGGCCTTCATGGCCGAACGCGTGCTCGGCAACGTCATCTCGTCCGGCATCAAGGTTCTGGTGCTTGCCGTGGTCATCGGCATCGGATCGACGCTCTTTGGCGAATTCACCCAAGGCTTCGGCGGCGAGAACCCCACCATCGACCAGGCCATGGCGATCGTGCTGGCTGCGCTGTCGCTGCTTGGCCTCGGCATCTTCGGTCCCGGCATTGCCAACGGCCTCGTCGCGGGTGGACCGCAGCTCGGCGCCGGTGCGGCTGTCGGGACTGGCCTTGCCGCCGGCGGCATCGCAGTTGCAGGCTACGGAGCAGCCAGCCTCGCGGCGCGAGGCGCGACAGCCGCATTCGCGGGAGCAGCGTCAACCGTGCGTGGCGGGACGTCACTCGCTGGGGGCGGTTCGGCCGCCTATATGCTTGGCGCCGCCGGCCAGTCGGGCGTGGCAGGCGTCGCCTCCGGCTTGGGCGGCATTGCGCGCGCTGGTGCTTCGGCGGCAGCCTCTCCGCTCAAGCGCGCCGCCGCAAACACCGGTCAATCGCTCAAGTCAAACTTTGCCTCTGGCGGCGGTTCGGCCGCTGAAATCACCGGCGGTTCGTCGACCATGGGAACGATCGGCGGCGCTGCTGCGTCAACGGCGGCGGCTGCTTCCGGCGCGGGCAAGCCATCCAGCGCCCAAGGAGAGCCCGAATGGGCCAGACGCTTGCATCGTTCCCAGCGGCTCGCCCACGGCGCCCAGACCGCCGCCCACGCGGTGCGCGCCGGCGACAGCCATGGCGGCGGAGCCTCGATTTCTCTTTCTGAAGGCGAATGACCCATGAACATCTTTAGGCGCCCCGCCGTCCACTATGGCAAGAGCCCTCGACCGGAAACACCCTATCAGAAGGCGCAGCAGATCTGGGATGAACGCATTGGCTCCGCACGCGTTCAGGCACGCAACTGGCGCGCCATGGCGTTCGGGTCGCTCATCCTGTCGGCGGGGCTCGCCACTTCGCTGGTCTGGCAGTCGAGCCGCGGCACTGTCGTGCCCTGGGTCGTGCAGGTCGACAAGCTGGGCCAGGCTCAAGCGATCGAGCCCGCAACCGCCGACTATAAGCCGAGCGATCCGCAGATCGCGTGGCATCTCGCCCGCTTTATCGAGCAGGTACGCTCCATCCCCGCTGACCCGATCATCCTGCGCCAGGATTGGCTGCGCGCCTATGATTGGACCACCGACCAGGGTGCTGCGGCGCTCAACGACTATGCTCGCGCTGCGGATCCTTTCTCCAAGGTCGGCAAGCAGCAGGTCGCGGTGGACATTTCTTCGGTGATCAGAGCCTCGCCGGGCTCCTTTCGTGTCGCCTGGATGGAGCACCACTACGAAAACGGTCAGCTTTCAGGTACCGAGCGCTGGACCGCGATCCTGACGATCGTGACGCAGATGCCAAGCGACGCCGAACGGCTTCGCGCCAATCCGCTCGGCATTTACGTCAACGCCATCAACTGGTCCCGGGAGATGAGCCAATGAGCCCGACATCGCGTCCTGTTGCCGGCACGAATTTCTCGAGATCTCTGCTGTCGGCGCTGGTCTCGGGGACGACGCTGCTTGCGGGTTGCGCCACGCCTGCGAAGAAGCCGCCGACGATCAGCTACGATACCTACGTTCCGCCGTTGCCGCCGGCTCCGGCCGCCGCGACCGACCAAAGGCCGAAACCTCTTCGCGTGCCACCAGGCTGGGCGCCCGCGCGGGGCGGCGCCATCGGGCAAACACCGGCCGCCCGTGTCGAGAACGCAAATGCCGCGGCGCGCGTGGAACCCCGCCGTGAGGGCTACTACAACGCGATTCAGATCTACCCGTGGAGCGAGGGAGCGCTCTATCAGGTCTACGCCTCACCTGGCCAGATAACGGACATCGCGCTAGAGCCTGGCGAGAGCCTGACCGGAGACGGTCCGATCGCGGCGGGTGATACCGCGCGCTGGATCATAGGCGACACCGAAAGCGGGTCCGGCATTGCCCGACGCGTCCACGTCCTGGTGAAACCCTCGCGGCCGGACATCACAACGAACCTTATCATCGCCACGGACCGGCGCAGCTACATGCTTGAGCTACGCTCAGGCGCCAAGCCCTACATGCCCGCCGTTGCGTGGTCCTATCCGGCTCCGAAAGCAGGCCTCCTGCAGACGATCGCCACAACGCCGATCATACCGCAGCTTACGGCGCGAAATTATCGCTATGGCATCACCGGCGACAGCCCGCCCTGGAAGCCGGTGAGCGCCTACGACGATGGCCGCAGGGTCTATGTCGAGTTTCCCCGCGGCATCGTGCAAGGCGAGATGCCGCCGATTTTCGTCATCGGCGCGGACGGCGAGGCTGAAATCACCAACAGCCGCGTCTATCAAAACATCCTCATCGTCGACCGCCTTTTTGGTGCGGCCGAACTGCGTCTTGGCGCCGGCAAGCGGCAGCAGGCGGTCAGGATCGTGCGTGTCGATAGAAGAACCGATGGGCTGCGGCGGGGCCCAAGCGACAGCGCCGCGTCAAAGCTGCCGAACGCACCGCACACGGGAGCGCCGCAGCCATGAACAAGAAGAACATGGCCGTCGAACCCATGCGGCTTCGCGCCGACCCGCCGCGTGTGACGCGTCTGTCGCGCAAGATGCTCGCAGGCATCGGCTTCGTCGCCTCGCTCGGTGTCGGCGGTGCGCTGATTTACGCTCTGCAGGATGCCAACACGCTCAAGCAGGGCGAGGAGCTCTACCCAACCTCCAATCGGCCGCCCGCCGATGGACTGGCAACACTGCCGCGCGACTATGCCGGCCCGATCCTTGGGCCGCCGCTGCCTGGCGATCTCGGCAGGCCGATCCTCGATGCTCAGAACAACGGGCAGGCGGTCGTGCCGCCCTCAATCGCAAGCCCCGCGATTGACGAAGCCGAGCAGCGCCGACGAGCCGATGAGGAAGCGGCCAGAACCTCGCGCGTCTTCTTCCAGACAGGGCAAGGAGATCCCAGGCCCGCCGAAGCGTCCGCTCCTGCTGTTAACGACTTTGCCGATCAGTACGGTCAGCCAAGTGCGCAGGATCGCCAGCTTTCCTTCCTGTCCGCCGCCGCTGACCGGCGGACCCTGGCCCCGGATCACATCACGCCGCCCGCGTCACCCTATGTGCTTCAAGCCGGTGCCGTGATCCCGGCCGCGCTCATTACCGGCATCCGCTCGGACCTTCCCGGGCAGATCAGCGCTCAGGTGACCGAAAATGTCTATGATAGTCCCACCGGCCGCTCGCTGCTCATCCCGCAAGGCGCTCGTATCATTGGGCAGTACGACAGCGGAATTGGTTCCGGGCAGCGCCGCGTGCTGCTTGTCTGGAACAGGCTGATCTTTCCCGACGGACGCTCCGTCGTGCTGGAGCGGCAGCCCGGCGCGGAACCCCAGGGCTATGCCGGCCTGGAGGATGGCGTCGACTATCACTGGGGCGAGTTGTTCAAGGCCGCGGCGTTGTCGACCATTCTGAGCATAGGCGCACAAGCCGGTTCTTCCGATCAAGACAGCGATATCGTGCGCGCTCTGCGAAGCGGCGCTTCCGATAGCGTCAGCCAGGTAGGCCAGCAGGTGGTTCAGCGGCAACTCGCTATGGCACCGACGCTCACGATCCGGCCGGGGTTTCCCGTTCGCGTCCTTGTCACCCGCGACCTTGCCCTTGAACCATACGGAGGTTGACATGGCCAAGTTGAAACTCACAACGATTGCTGACGACAAGCCAGTGAAGATTACGGTGGAACTGCCGGCGCCCCTGCATCGCGATTTGGTGAAATACGCAGAGATCCTCGGGCGCGAGACTGGGCGGCCATCTGCCGATCCATCGCGCTTGATTGCGCCGATGCTTGAACGGTTCATCGCAAGGGACCGCGGCTTCGCGAAAGCGAAGAAGGAGCAGGCTTAGAAGATCAGCAGGCGGCGGTGCGGCCCAACCCCGGCTGTTCTGGGGTTGCCCAGATGATCGCAACTCGGCTGCACCGCCGCTCAGATACTGGCCCGCCAGTGATACAGCAACTTGTGTACCCGCCACCCCAGCTCTCTGGTCAGGGCCGCCACATTCTCTCCCGCCCGCATTCGCTCAGCGGCTGCCAGCTTCACTTGTCGGCTAAATCTCCGTCTTGCATCAGTCCCTCTCTCAGGACTTTCCTTATCCTTTTTCCAATTTAGGGTGCACTCCAACAGACAATCATCCTATTGGCGGAGGACTTCGGCGATTCGACTTTGCTCAGACTTTTCGGTTTCAGGTTCTTTTCGCTTCCTATCCACCAGTAAAAGACTTGTTCAAAGTCGGTAATTACATGGATGCCGTTAGTCGTCACGTCAGGCTCCGGCTGGCGATCGGCTTCGCTGCGGACGTTCACAGACAATTAGTAGATCACAACTAACTTGTGCGGGATTTTTGCTCGCACGCGGCCAATTGTATTTGCAGCGCAGGCCGAAGCGGAGGAACTCTGTTTGGCCCCGAAATCATCCAGTCGCATTGCCAAGCCGGCGGACCAATCGGGCCTGGTTGTGCTGTCGAAACTGGCAGTCGTCTCATACGAGAACCTGGAGAGCGAGCTTCGGGCCACGAACGCGACGCTCCAAGCACAGACACGGTGTTTCGAGGCGGCGCTCGACAACATCTCGCAAGGCATTTGTTTCTTCGACGCCGACGAGCGGCTGATCATGTGCAACCGCCGCTACGCGGAAATCTATCGTGTCGCGCCCGAAAAACTGCATGCCGGCGCAATGCTCAGCGAAATCGTCGAGCTGAGGCTCGCTGCAGGAACATCGCCAATGACCGGCGAGGACTATCTCGCTTTCGCGCGCTCGATCAATGCGGGCAGCCGTTCGAAAACCTGGACTGCCGGCCTCAAGGACGGCCGCACGATCCGGGTCTGCCATCAGCCGATGCCCGACGGCGGATGGGTGGCGACACATGAAGATCTCACGGAACCCGCCGCCAGCCGCATGATCGCTAATGAGCGCGTTTCACTGCAGGCGCTTATCGACTGGGTTCCCGACTATCTGTGGGTCAAGGATACCGAAAGCCGTTTCGTCGTGGTTAACCGGGCGCTTGCCGCGGACAGTGGCCGGCAAACGGCCGAAATGATCGGCCTGACCGATTTCGACCTGCATGCTCCAGAGCTCGCCCGGCAGTTTCGCGCCTGCGAGCTGGACCTCTTGCGCCGTGGCCAGCCGATGGTCGACGAGGAAGAATTCGTTGTCGATGCCGCCGGCGCCGGCAAGTGGCTGTCCTCGACCAAAGTGCCGTTGCGCAACGACCAGAATGAGATCTTCGGCCTGGTCGGCATCGCCCGCGACATCACACAGCGCAAGCGGGCGGACGATTTGCGAAACGGCCAGGCGAAAATTCTGGAAATGATCGCCGCAAGCGCCCCGCTCGAGGATGTGCTCGACCGACTCATGCGCCTCATCGAGTCGCAGTTGCATGGCATATTCGGCTCCGTGCTCCTGCTCGACAAGGATAGCAGCCACTTGCGCCATGGCGCGGCGCCGAGCCTGGCAAAGGACTATGCAAGCGCCATTGACGGCATTCAGATTGGCCCCAACGTGGGGTCTTGCGGCACCGCCGCTTATCGCCGCGAACCCGTCATCGTGACCGATGTGATGAGCGATCCACTCTGGGACGATTATCGCGACATCGCAGCCCCGTACGGTTACCGCTCGTGCTGGTCGACGCCGATCCTGTCGCATACCGGCGCGGTGCTGGGGGTCTTTGCCATGTATTCGATGACAGTGCGCGAGCCGGACGAGAGCGAGACCAGCCTCATCGACTTCACCACCCGTATCGCCGGCATCGCCATCGAGCGCAAGCTTGCCGAAGACCGCATCCACTTCATGGCCAACCATGACACGCTGACCGGGCTTCCCAATCGCGCCTTGCTCGGGGACCGGCTTTCGCAAGCGATCCTGTATGCGCAGCGCTATCACCGTTGGGTGAGCGTGGTGTTCATCGATCTCGACAATTTCAAGCTCGTCAATGACACGCTGGGCCACAATGCCGGAGACACGCTGCTGAAAGCCGTTGCCGACCGGATGGTCGAATGCGTGGGGGCGACCGATACCGTCGTGCGGCTCGGTGGCGACGAGTTCGTCGTCGTGCTTTTCGACCAGGACCCGGATGGTGAGCTTGTTGCCGCGACGGTGCAGAAGATCCGCGCGGCGATCGCGGAGCCGGTTCAACTGGGCGAGCATCATCTCAGGACGACAGCCAGCATGGGCGTGGCGAACTACCCCAAGGACGGGGCTAATGCCGATGCGCTGCTGGCCAATGCCGATGTGGCCATGTACCGGGCCAAGGAACTCGGCCGCGACAATTTTCAGTTCTACGCGCCCGAATTCAACGCCACCAGCCACGAAAAATTCCTGCTGCAGGAGGAGTTGCGCAACGCGTTGTTGCGTGCCGAATTCACGCTCCTGTACCAGCCGCAAGTCGATCTTCGCTCAGGTCGTGTATTCGCGGTCGAGGCGCTGATCCGCTGGAAGCATCCGGCGCTGGGCCTGATCTCGCCGATGAAGTTCATTCCGATGGCCGAGGAGACGGGCTTGATCGTGCCAATCGGCGACTGGGTGCTGCACGAGGCCTGCCGACAGAACAAGGCCTGGCAGGACGCGGGGCTGCCGCCGATGGTGATGTGCGTCAATGTGTCGGCGCGACAATTCAAGGAGAGCAACCTGATCAATGGTGTCGTTGCGGCGCTGGAAAATAGCAGCCTGGAGCCGAAATACCTTGAGCTCGAACTGACCGAGAGTCTGATCATGCAGAATGTCGAGACGGCGGTCGCCACGATGAACGCGCTGCAAAATCTGGGTGTCCAGATCTCGATCGACGATTTCGGAACGGGATATTCGAGCCTGAGCGCGCTCAAGACTTTCCCGGTGGCGCGCCTGAAGATCGACAAGTCATTCATCAACGACCTCGCCACCGATGCGAATGACCAGGCCGTGGCCAGCGCCATGATCTCGCTCGGCCAGAAACTGAACCTCAGAGTCATTGCCGAGGGCGTCGAAACGGACGAGCAGCTAGCGTTCCTGCGCAAGAACAATTGCGACGAAATACAAGGCTATCATTTCAGCAAGCCGGTCGCCGCCGAGGATATCGTCAAATTGCTCAACTGAGGTCGAGACGACCACACACTTCACCAGAAATGAGAGATCACCGTCAGTAACAAAAACGTCTTCGCTCCCGGCCGTGGATTTCCACACGCAAGCTATCTTCTAGCGAGAAAGGTTGCTGCACCTGGCTTCATTCGGTTTTTCAATCTGGCGATATCTGGCCAGCGGATCATGCCGCGATTTGCAGGACGCGGAAGCGCTCGAGCATTTGCGGCCGGTTGAACGGCGTTAACAGGTCGCCATGGGCACCGGCCCACTTTGCCCGCATGATCGGAGCTTCTTTTGCATGCCCTTTAGGGAAGCGGCAAAGGCGGACTAGCGCACCGTGGCGAGTTGTCACCGTATCGAGCCAGCACGGCCTGAAGCGCTTCGATCGCTTCATCCGGCACCTTGCCATCCGGCAAGACGAAGAATTCATGGCTCTGCCGGCCTATGTAATCGGGCACGATTTGAAACCGGTAGGCAGGGAGCGCTGCGTGGAGATCCTTAGCCAGATCGTCAATAAGCTTGGGGGTGACCGCGCACATGCGAGGAGGCACAACGATCATGCCGGTGGCCGGCTTAGAAGTCATTGGTGCCTGATCCGTCAAAAGATACCGGCGGCCGACGCATACCTGGATTTGGGGTCCGCACATGAAAGCGTCGGCCGCCAGTTTTGGGCGGGAGGGTGCGTCTCAAATGACGCAAGGGGTAGACTAGGCGCGTTGGGGGCACCTTCAATCAGGTTGCCGCGATATGGTGAACAGGCGGTTACTATCCACAGGCCGACCGACTGCGGAGTTCGGCCGCCAATGCTTCGAACGCTTCCACATCGTGTGAGTAATTGGCTGCATCGCCCCGCCATCACCTATTCGGGCCGGCTCTACCGCGCTCTCAATCCGGTGTATGCCCCGCAAGCCTATGTCGGGATGCGGTGCCGAGCTTTATGGAGGGCGCTTCAATCCCAAAGGCATGCCGGCGCTCTATGCATCGACCGCGGTCGTGACGGCTTTGCGCGAGGCCAACGAGGTGGGTGATCTGCAGCCGACGACACT
Source organism: Mesorhizobium sp. CA10 (assembly GCF_020165285.1). Lineage (NCBI taxonomy): Bacteria > Pseudomonadati > Pseudomonadota > Alphaproteobacteria > Hyphomicrobiales > Phyllobacteriaceae > Mesorhizobium > Mesorhizobium sp. CA10. The sequence continues at coordinate 1,749 of NZ_JAIUHV010000020.1, read as the reverse complement.
GGTCGCTCGAGGCCGTCTTCGAGCGGGCGACGCCACTGCTCTTGTAGCGTGGGTCTCCATACGCGGCCCTCGCGGACCCGACGTAGCGCGATCAGATGAGAGGCCATGGCGAGGCGCATACGCAGCGATTTGCCCGTGAGCTGGTCGCGCGAGGCTACAATGCCTGCTTGTGCCGAGCTTCGCCAAGGGCGCAGCAATCGGCGACCTGAAACTCGTGTGGGGCGATGGGTGATGCTGCCCATCAGTCTCGAGCTGATCGACGACGAGCCCGGCTCGGTTGATCTAGCCGGCGGCTGCCCGCGCTGGCGCCGACTTCTGCCTCGCTCGTGGACCCCGCGGAACAGATGCTTTTGGGCATTCAGCGATTTGTGGAAACGAGGGCCGGCATCAAGTCCGACTTCACCGACATAAGATGTCTCGTCTGAAGGATCAGGCAAAGGACATGTTCGACAGACAGTTTGGAGGTCGGCATTCTCGGCAAAGCCGGCTCTCTTGCCGAGGAGACTGCCACCATCGGGATGCCCGGTTGCATTCTGATACCTTAGGAATGCCCTCGGCAGTCGTTTTGCTTTCCGCAGCTAGGGCGTTCGCCAGCGTTTCGAAATGGCGAGCAAACGCATCGAATTCGGCGCGGGATTGGTCAATCTCCGGCTTCGCCGCGGAAGGCTCCCAAGCAACCCAAAGGGAATTCCTCGACCCGGCGCTGGTGCGGCGATGAATGGTTCGGCCGCCTGCCTGAATGCCGGCGCCTCGTAGGGTACCCGCCGAACCCGCCAGCGATCTGCGGCCACCTCCTTCATCGATGCCTTGCCGTTGGTGATGATGGGGCCGTTGGGAAGATGCACTGCGCGACCGTTTCGTGGCAAGGTCTTGCTCATGTCCCTTCCAGAGGGATCGTTGAATAAACATCCCCAGCGTTCTAGATTCCGATCGGTTCCATAGCTTCCAATCGCCGAACCAGGCTCCTTCGGGCTCCGGATCTAGTGCTATGGGGACACACGTCACTGTCCTGCTTCCTCGATGCTTTGCCTTCCCTTAAAATCCCTATCGGACAAGAGAGGAGTTCCGCCGTGAGCCAAGATGCCTTCAACATGTCGATCCGTAAGTTCCTGAAGGAAGTCGGCGTCACCTCCCAGCGCAAGATCGAGGAGACGGTGCGCGAAGGGCAAATCGGCGGCAAGAAGTTGAAGGTCCGCATGACTCTGACGGCGGAAGGCACTGGCCTCACCCACGTGGTGGACGGCGAGATCGAACTTCCATGAGAGCGGCGAAGTCGTCCGGCCGAACAGACAGCGTTCGCAGCGGCGCGGCCTCCATCAGTCAACCCCGGTTCTATGGGATAGGACGAGGGGGGCCGAGGTCCCACATACGCGACCCTGACGCGGCGTTTCGCTCCGGCAGGTTTGATCGCAAGCTGCCCCTGACGAGGAGGCCTTTCGCAACCTCACAAGAGGTCTGCGTTGCTGATTTTTGGCCCAGTCATCCACGGCGGTGCTGTGGGCACGTCCTCGATCACGCCAACCTTGCGGGCCCAAGTCATAAAGGCCTTGTGCGCGGCCTCGACTGATTTGCGACCGTCATAAGCCGAGTAGCACGCTTCGCAGGCCGCCGCGTGAAGCAGACCACGTCTCTCCACAGGCCATTCTTCCAAAAACTCAATGGCATCCATTAGGCAGTCGATCTTTTGGATGTAGCCATTCTCCCCTACGAAAACTGACTGCTTGAAAGCATCACTTTCCATAGTGACCT
>NZ_JAIUHV010000002.1:0-739903 GCF_020165285.1 Mesorhizobium sp. CA10 | reverse complement strand
TATTCCTCGTACCAGACGAGACGCTGCACACCGCAACGGCTGGCGAAGCTGGAACCTTGGCCATTCTTGTGCTCGGGTATGCGGCGGGCAAGGTCGTTGGTGACACCGATATAGATCGTGCCGCCCTTCTGGCTTGCGGTCATGTAGACGTAACCTGTCATGTCGCGATCCTATCTGGCGCCATGCCAGCCGCTATTCCGGACCGTTGCATTCTATGGCCAATGTCATGGCATGGATTCTAGGGTCTGCGCGCGTCGCTTCGCTCCTTGCTCCGCCCTAGAATGACGAAGCGCCATTTGCATCGCCCTGACTGCGAGGGGTGCTGTCCCGCCGACATCTCCGTATGTGTGCCATTGCACGCCGCCATCCACCCTCTAAACTGTGCCCAGCTTGCGATCTCCGGAGGCGCCATGCGCGTGGTCGTGTTGGGTGGCGGCGTGGTCGGTGTCACCACGGCCTATCAGCTGCAGAAGGACGGGCACGAGGTCGTCATCCTCGAGCGGCGCGCCGAAGTCGCCGCCGAAACCAGCTGGGGCAATGCCGGCATGATCGCGCCCGGCCATTCCTTCGTCTGGTCCTCGCCCAAGGCGCCCATGATCCTCTTGAAATCGCTGGTGCTGAAAGACCAGGCGCTGCGCTTCAAGCTTTCGGCCGATCCTCGGCTCTACAGCTGGTCCTGGCTGTTCCTGATGGAATGCACGGCCGGGAAGGCCAGGCGCAACACGCTGCTCAAGCATCGGCTGGCCGTCTATTCGCAATCCGTGCTGCACGAGGTCGTCGCCGACGAGGCGATAGACTATGACCGCAACGATCGCGGCATCCTCTATTTCTATCGCAGCCAGCAGGCGCTCGACAAAGGCGTCGAGCATATGAAGCTGCTGGAATCCGACGGCCAGCTGATCAAGGTGCTCGACCGCGACGCCATCGTCGCCCTCGATCCGGCGCTGGCTTCCGCCAAGGAAAAAATCGCCGGCGGCATCCATTGTCCGACCGACGAGACCGGCGATCCGGCGAAATTCACCCGCGCGCTGGCGGCAAAAGTGGTCGCGCGCGGCGGTGAGATCCGCACCGGCACGACCATCACCGGCATCGAGACGTCCGGCGACGATGTCTCTCAGGTGCGGACCGACAAGGGAAGCGTCAAGGGCGATGCCTATGTGCTGGCGCTCGGCTCCTACAGCCCGCTGATCGCGAGCACCGTCGGCATCAGCCTGCCGATCTATCCGATCAAGGGCTATTCGCTGACCATTCCGATCGGCAACCAGCCGCGGCCGCCCACCATCGCCGCCATCGACGAGCACAATCTGGTGGCCGTATCGCGCTTCGGCGACCGGCTGCGCGTCACCGCTACGGCCGAGTTCGCCGGTTACGATACCAGCCACAAACCGGCCGATTTCGCCTTCATGAAAGGGGTGACCGAGGAACTCTATCCCGAAGGCGCCGACTACGACCGCGCCGAGATGTGGGCGGGCCTGCGGCCGATGACGCCCAACAATCTGCCCGAATTCGGCCGGCGCCGCCTCAGCAACCTCTATCTCAATACCGGGCACGGCCATATCGGCTGGACCATGTCGCATGGCTCGGCCCGCATTACCGCCGACCTGATCGCCGGCCGCAAGCCGGCGATCTCGATGGACGGAATTTTGAACTGAGAGCATGATCCCGAGGGGGTCGAGCAGGAAAGGGAATGCCATGTCTGTCAGCGCGGCCGCTACCCGCCCGCAATCGCCAGGACCGGTCGCCCCCAAGCCAGTCGATCTGGGCGTCCTTCCGTCGGAGATCGACGGCGGCCTCGCCTCGCGCGCGGCGATCGGGCTCGCGATCCTCGCCACCGACCAGACGCTGGAGCATGAGTTCCGCGCGCTGATCCGCATTCCGGGCGTCGCCTTCTACGAGGCGCGCCTGTTCAACGACAACGACATCACGCCCGACACTTTGCGCGCCATCGGCCCGCGCATCGCGCCGACCGTCGATCTGATCCTGCCCAGCATCCCGCTCGACGTCGTCGGCTTCGGCTGCACCTCGGCCACCATGACGCTCGGCGAGGAAGCCGTCTTCGCCGAGATCCGCAAGGCGCGGCCGGGCGTCGCCTGCACCACCCCGGTCACCGGCGCTTTGGCCGCCTTCAAGGCGCTCGGCGCCAGGGGCATCGGCCTGCTGACCCCTTATGCACCCGAGATCAACCAGGGCCTGGTCCGCTATTTCACCGGCCGCGGCCTCGACATATCAGCCGTCGCCACTTTCGACCGGCGCGACGACCGCGAGGCGGCTCGCATCTCGCTTGCCTCGATCGAGGCGGCGGCCGAGACGCTGGCCACCGTGCCGGGGGTGGAAGCGATCTTCATCTCCTGCACCAGCCTGCGCGTGGCGGAAGCGGTCGCCGAGCTGGAGCGGCGCATCGGCATTCCCGTCACCTCCTCCAACCACGCCATGGCCTGGCACTGCCTGCGGCTTGCCGGCATCGATGACGTCGTGCCCGCCGGCGGCCGGTTGTTTGCGCTACCGGCTGTGTGATTGGTGCTTGGCGCATGCATTCTGCAGGCCGAGCGGATCGCAAAGGTCATAGCGCAAGGCGGCGACGTTGTCGTGCGCGCGTCGTGGAAGAATGCCCGATGACTCGACGCCAACGGCGAGGCGTTCGATCTCATCGGCCATCTGGAGAGCTGCCGCGAGGAGGTCTTCGAAACGCCTGTCCGGCTGGGCCTCAAGAAAGGTGAGTCGGTGAAGATGCGCCTGATCGCCTTGCGCAAATCCGAGGCCGCGGCACAAGAAGCGCGGCGCAAAATCAACAAGGAAGCCAGGGCCAAGGGCAACAAGGTTCAACCGCAGACGCTGATTGCAGCCGGCTTCGTCATCCTTGTGACCTCGCTGGGTCGGGAGGTTTCCCGCCGGCACGGTTCTCCAGCTCTATCGCATGCGCTGGCGCATCGAGCTCGCCTTCAAGCGCCTGAAGAGCCTGATCGGGCTGCGCGCGCCTCCCGCCAAAGACCCAAGGATCGCAAAACCTTGGATACTTGCCCACTTCCTCATCGCGCTTGTGACCGAACCCCTCTCGCAGGAGTTGGGTGTCTCTCCCCCTTGAGCGACGGGCGACCGCTGTTGTGGCGTGCTACCCGCCAGATCGTTGCCTCCCTGATCGCAGCGATCTTTACCCAGCCACCCCTGGCAGCCCTGCGCCGAAAGCTCCATGCCTTGCGACATCGATGGCGTGAGCCACCACGAAAGCGCAAGTTTCAAGCCATGCCAAAGCTACCTTAGCGCATATGCCCTCAAGGGGGGAGATTGGCAGCTTGGGCGCCGGCGCTTCTCCTCGTAACGTTGGCGATTGGCGAAAGCGGACGCGACATCGATCTCCCCCCTTGAGGGGGAGATGCCCGGCAGGGCAGAGGGGGGTGCCTCGCGCCAACTTATCCTACCACGGCACCACCTCAATCTCCGGCCAGTACTCCTGCGCCCTTCTCCCCTTCGCCTCATGCGTCCGCTGATTGTCCAGCACCCGGTTCGGCGTGATGCGAAACGAAAAAAGATCGTCGAGCCCGAACGGTGCCACCAGCTCCAAAGCTCCGTCGGCGTCGTACCGGACCCCCACCGCATGCGTCTTCGAGGCGAAATAGCTCACCGACTCGCTGGCGCTCGCATAACGCGGACATTCCTGCCCGAACTTCACCGGATACCACAAATGCACCCGCGCCTGGTTGCGCACCTCGACCGGCAGCGCCATCCCCGCGAAATGCCCTGCCGCCCGGCGGATCACCGCATCCTCGGCCTCGTAGGACAAGTCGGCGTCGTCGAAATAGAACAGGTCGACATCCTTGATGCCGTAGCCCGGCGACTTGCCGGTCAGGTGGTTCCAGACGCTGTTGTAGAGCGCGCCCGAGACCACCAGCCAGTCCGGCAGCGCGAGTTGGCGCACACGCGCCAACGTTTCATCCAGCAGCGGATCGGCCGCGATGATGGCCAGGAAGGCAGCGCGCTGTTCCTCGAAGGGAAGGCCGGAATAGCGGAGATGGTGCATCGCCCTTTGGAGAGCGATTCGCCATCTCTGCGCAATGCCTTACGCCCTCAGCACGCCGCCCGTCTGCTTGTTGACGTTGTCGACGATGCGTCTTGCGATGGCCTCGAAGTCCTCGTCGGTCAGCGTCTTTTCGACCGGCTGGATCGAGACCTCGATGGCGATCGACTTCTTGGCCGCCCCCAGCGAGGCGCCTTCGAAGACGTCGAACACGGAGACGCCGGTGACCAGCTTCCTGTCGGCGGCCAAAGCTGCCCGCACCAGCGTGCCGGCCTCGACCGTCCTGTCGACGACGAAGGCGAAGTCGCGCTTCACCGCCTGGAAGGGCGACAGCTCCAGCTTCGGCTTGGTGCGCGTCGGCTTGGCCTTCGGCTCCGGCACGGCGTCGACGAAAACCTCGAAGCCGCAGATCGGACCTGACGCATCCAGGCCGTCCAGCGTCCTCGGATGGAACTCGCCGAACGTGCCGAGCACCGTCTTTGGCCCGAGCTTGATCGTGCCGGAGCGTCCCGGATGATACCAAGCCGGGCCGCCGGGCTCGATCTGCAGCCGGTCGACCGGCGCGCCGCAGGCCTCGAGCGCCGCGAGCGCGTCCGCCTTGGCGTCGAACACGCCCACCGGCCCGGCATTGCCGGACCAGCTGCGGCCCGAGCCGTCGAGCTTGGCCGTGCCGCGCCGCACGCCGGCGGCGACGCGCCGCTGCTGGTCGGCGCCATCGCCTTCATAGGTGCCCGAGACTTCGAACAGCGCCACATCGCCAATGCCCTTGTCGGCATTGCGCTGCGCGGCCGCGATCAGCCCCGGCAGCAGCGACGGCCGCATGTCGGACATGTCCGCGGCGATCGGGTTGGCGAGCTTGAGCGCCGTCTGGCCGCCGCCGAACAGCTCTGCATGCCTAGCGGGGATGAACGACCAGGTGACGGCCTCCATCATGCCGCGCACGGCGAGCGCGCGCTTGGCGGCGCGGGTGCGCACCTGCAGCGTGGTCAGGATCCTGCCGTTGACCGCGTCATGCGAGGTAAGCGGCTGGGCCAAGATGTTGTCGACGCCATGGATGCGCATCACCTCCTCGACCAGGTCGGCCTTGCCGTCGACATCCGGCCGCCAGGACGGCACCTCTACCTTGACGACGTCGCTCAGTCCTTTCGGCTCGAAGCCGAGCCGGGTCAGGATGCCAAGGGCTTCCTCTCTAGGCACCTCGATGCCGGTCAGCCGTTTTACTTCCGACAGCGGGAAGGAGACGATCTTCGGCTTGTGGCCGGCATAGCCGGCAACCTCGATTTCAGAAGGCGTGCCGCCGCAGAAATCGAGCACCAGCTTGATCGCCAGCTCGACGCCCGGCACCATGAATTCGGGATCGACGCCGCGCTCGAAGCGGTAGCGCGCGTCGGTGATGATGCCGAGCGCGCGGCCGGTGCGGGCCGTGGCGATCGGATCCCAGAGCGCCGATTCGATCAGCACGTCGGTGGTGTTCTCGTCGCAGCCGGAATGCTCGCCGCCCATGATGCCGGCGATCGATTCGACGCCATTGTCGTCGGCGATCACGCACATCTCCGGCGTCAGCGTGTATTCGCGCCCGTCAAGCGCCAGCACCTTCTCGCCGTCCTTGGCGCGCCGCACCACGAGATTGCCGGCGACCTTGGCGGCGTCGAAGACATGCAGAGGCCGCCCGCGGTCAAAGGTGACATAGTTGGTGATGTCGACCAGCGCGCTGATCGGCCTGAGCCCGATGGCGATCAGCCGCTGCTGCAGCCATTTCGGCGACGGGCCGTTCTTGACGCCCTTCACCAGCGCCAGCGCGAAGCCGGGGCAGAGCTCGGGCGCCTCGATCTTCACCTTGACCGGGCACAGGCCTTCGCCGGCATGCGGCATGATCCCGCCGCCGGTGAGCCGGCCAAGTCCGCTCGCCGCGAGGTCGCGCGCGATGCCGTAGACGCTGGTCGCGTCCGGACGGTTCGGTGTCAGATTGATTTCGATCACCGGATCGTCGAGATGCGCGTAAGCGGCGAAGCTGGTGCCGACCGGCGCATCTTCAGGCAAATCGATGATGCCGTTATGCTCGTCTGAGATTTCCAGCTCGCGTTCCGAGCACATCATGCCGTGGCTTTCGACGCCGCGGATCTTGCCCACCGAGAGCGTCACGTCGATGCCGGGAACATAGGTGCCGGGCGCCGCGAAGGCGCCGATCATGCCGGCGCGGGCGTTGGGCGCGCCGCAGACCACCTGCACCGGCGGCTTGCCATCGCCGGTATCGACTGTCAGCACGCGCAGCCGGTCGGCGTCCGGATGCTGCACCGCCGTCAGCACTTTGGCGATGACGAAGGGTTTCAGGCCAGCCTTGTCGTCGACGTGTTCGACCTCGAGGCCGATCGCGGTCAGCCGCTCGACGATCTCGGCAAGCGAGGCGTCGGTCTCGAGATGGTCCTTGAGCCAGGAGAGGGTGAATTTCATGCTTCTGTTCCGTTCGGTCCTTGCCCATCAGGTCTGGGCACGCTGGTCTTCAGCTCGCGCGGCAGCGCGTCGGGCATGTGCAGGAAGGGCAGTTGCTCGCGCACATGCGCATGCACTGTCGGCCTGAAATAGGCCGGCATGTCCATGGCGCCGAGCATGAAATAGATCTGGTTGTCGAGCCGCTGGTCGGTATAGGCGATCGGCGAGCCGCAGATGCCGCAGAACGTGCGCTCCACCGGGCCGTTGCGATAGCTTTTCAGCGATTTGCCGTTGAGCGCGACCTGATCGGCCATGAAGCCGACAAAGGCCGACACCGGCGCGCCGCTGGCGCGCCGGCAATCGCCGCAATGGCAATAGCTGATGTGGTGCGGCTCGGCCGAGGCCTCGAACCGCACCGCGCCGCAGCGACAGCCCCCGGTGTGGGGTGCGGTCATGTCGACAGCCCCCCGAACAGCGTCGGCAGGTCGAGCGGCCGGAAGCCGTAATGCGATAGCCAGCGCACGTCGGCGTCGAAGAAGGCGCGCAGGTCCGGCATGCCGTATTTCAGCATGGCAATGCGGTCGATGCCCATGCCCCAGGCAAAGCCCTGATATTCGTCGGGGTCGAGCCCGCCGGCGCGCAGCACGTTGGGATGCACCATGCCGCAGCCCAGTATCTCCATCCAGTCGGAGCCTTCGCCGAAGCGCACTTCGCCGGGACGCGAGCGGTCGCACTGGATATCGACCTCGAGACTGGGCTCGGTGAACGGGAAGAAGGACGGACGGAAGCGCATCTTGACCGACGGCACCTCGAAGAAGGCCTTGCAGAACTCCTCCAGCACCCACTTCATGTTGGCGACATTGGCTGATTTGTCGACCACCAACCCCTCGACCTGATGGAACATCGGCGAGTGCGTGGCGTCCGAATCCTGCCGGTAGGTCTTGCCGGGGATGACAATGCGGATCGGCGGCTTCTGCTTCTCCATGGTGCGGATCTGCACGGGCGAGGTGTGGGTGCGCAACAGCTTGCGCTCACCCTTCTCGTCCGGCTGGAAGAAGAAGGTGTCGTGCATCTCGCGCGCCGGATGTCCCTCGGGAAAATTCAGCGCGGTGAAATTGTAGTAGTCGGTCTCGATATCCGGGCCTTCGGCGATGGCGAAGCCGAGATCGCCGAAGATCGCCGCGATCTCGTCGATCACCTGGCTGATCGGATGGATGCGGCCGCGCTCGGCCGGCGATTGGCGAACCGGGAGCGTGACGTCGACCTTCTCAGCCGCGAGCCGGGCCGCGATCGCCACATCCTTCAGTTCCGCCTTGCGCTGGGTGAGCGCTTCGGTGACACGGTTCTTCAGGCCGTTGATCGCCGGCCCCTTCACCTGGCGCTCCTCGGCGCTCATGGCGCCCAGCGTCTTCAGCATTTCGGAGACGGAACCCTTCTTGCCCAGCGCCGAGACGCGCACCGCCTCGATTGCGGCCTCGTCCGAAGCCGCGGCGATTTCGGCGAGCAACGAGCCTTCCAGGGCTTCAAGATTTCCAGCAGTGGCGTTCACGGCGAAGCTCTCTCGGTCGGGCGACTGTCACCATTTCGGTTTCGTCGTCGCCATTTTGGTTACATCAGGCATAAGAAAAACCCGCGCCAGCCGTGCCAGCGCGGGTTCCCCAAATCAGATTTGCGTATGCTTGGGAAGCGCTGGCTTAGGCGACAGCGCTCTCAAAAGCATTCGGCGTGGTGTTCTTCAGATATTCGAGCGCGACCTTGGCCTTGGCGACCAGCGCGGCGAAAGCCTGCGGCTCGTGGATAGCCATGTCCGAAAGGACCTTGCGATCGATTTCGATGCCGGCCTTGTTGAGGCCGTCGATGAAACGGCCATAGGTCAGGCCATGCTCGTGGGTCGCGGCGTTGATGCGCTGGATCCACAGCGCGCGGAACGAGCGCTTGCGGTTCTTGCGGTCGCGGTAGGCGTATTGCAGCGACTTCTCCACCGCCTGCTTGGCGATGCGGATGGTGTTCTTGCGGCGGCCGTAGAAACCCTTGGCGGCCTTCAAAACTTTCTTGTGCTTGGCGTGGGCGGTAACGCCTCTCTTTACGCGTGCCATGTCATGATCTCCTTAAAAGCAATTCCAGGAAAAGTGTTCAGCGGTTTTCCGTTCGGAATTGCGTAAAAACAAAAGTGGTTCCAAGCCGAGGGATTAGAGGCCGTTCGGCAGAAAATTCTTGATGACCTTCTTGCCGTCCGGTTCAGCCAGAACCATCGTGCCGCGGGCATCGCGAATGAACTTGTTGGAACGCTTGATCATGCCGTGGCGCTTGCCGGCGGCAGCCGAAAGCACCTTGCCGGTGGCAGTAATCTTGAACCGCTTCTTGGCGGCCGATTTGGTCTTCATCTTGGGCATTTTGCTACTCCGTATTGGTGGCGCACCATCGCGCTTCTTGTCTCGCTTCGGGCCGACCAAAGCCCGAAAAGCAAATGAAACCGCCACGGCATGCCCTGCCGGGCGGTTTTCTTGGAACGGCGGTCCTATAGATCAAAGATGGCCGGCGTGCAACACCTGAAGCCGATACACCTGAAGCTACACGCACCGAAGCTGCGCGCCCGCCTCAGGTTCCCGAAGATCGGAGCGTGCTAACGCAGCGCTTATCAGTCACACGTCACCTCTTGTGGACTCGAGGTTGAAAAGAACTCGTTCCAATACATATTCATCGCCGTCGAAGACGAGCTCGGCGCGATAAAATCCATAGCCCCAGTGCTCCGGAGCACCCGCTACCACATCTTTCCCATCGATGGTCGTGGTCGCAGGCAAGGCCCACACCTTGTCTCCCAATTCCTTTGTTGGCGGCCGGTCGCCTAGGTAGCAATAAGCGAAGCCTCGGTTCCGCCCGTCGTCGACATCGATATTTGTTGTATTTACCGACTGTAGGGTTTCATACGCGGCAATCCTCGCGGTACGCTCCACAGGCCATTTGTCTTGCCTCATCGAAGTGTCCGCCGGATAGAACGCAGCAGCTTTTGTGGTGCTGCTACCTTTGCTGCTGGCTTTCAGCCCCACCAATTGTGTACCATCGCGGCGCAGTGCCCCGAAGTCCGGTTGCCAGAAGCCTCCATTTACCCCTAGGGCCAGCCCATCGTCGCGGGTCTGTTTTTTCGCCTTTTTTCGCGCTTCGCGAATTTCGCTCGTAAGGGAGGCTTGGGTGGTCGTGTCCAAGAGTGTCTGGGAGATAGTCCAGTAGCGGGCAGCGGTCGATGGCCGGTACTTGCGCACGATCTCCCGCTCCGGCCCGGACAGTCTCCAGCGGGAAAAGGCGGAGCAACTTCTTCCGAACGCCAGATAGCTCCTCGGGAGGCCCAGAAGTGCGAGCTGGTAGTCATTTTGTGCAGAATGATACTGGCTGCGCGTGATGATGTTCTGTGGGCCATTGGCGCGGAAAGCATCGAACTCGGCGCGCGTAGCGCGCTCGACCGTCGCTTTGTCGAACCTCAGCACCGATTTCGGGCTTCGGTAGGCGTCGTCAGTCATATAGCCCGTGCCGAAGGCCATGGTGTCGGCATTCTCATAGACGACCATCACCGGTAGAAAATCCGCGGGCACGCCGCCGTTTTCTGTCGTGTCGCCACGGCAGGCATCGGGCGCACGAATCACCACCGCCTTACCGTCGCCCATGCGCTGCCCCCAAACTGTTGGGATCAGACCGGCTTCATAAGTCGAGGAACTGTCCTTGTAGTGAATGTTGAGGACGTTGCAGCCAACAACAATGTCATAGTGTTGTTGTTCGCCCTTATAGTCAAAATCCACCTTCAGACGGAAGTAGGTTCCGTGATCGACATAGGCGTCCTTTGTAAAGGACAATTGCTCGGTCGCGTGTTCGCGGTTGGCGGTCGCCGTCACCCAAGCCAAAGCCAGGAGAATGAGCCCGCCGACGGCGGCAACGGCAGTCCTCATCCTCAAGCTTTGCTCCGTGTGGAAAACATTCGCAAATGTGGTGGTGCCGACCTGATGCTCGACACAGTGCACCCCGGCGCTTTATTTGCCACGATCACCACTACACCATTCGTGTAGCCAGACTATTAATATGTTCGGAAGTTAGCCCGGCAATTCGATAGTGCTTCTGTCCGTCAACTCTTAGGGCAGCGTGAACCACACCGGCAGCACCCCCGACTGCTGCATGCCGTCGATCAGCTCAAAGGCGGGCAGCGCCACCAGGAACACCAGGCCGTCGAGCAGCGTGTTCAAGAGCAGGCGCGGCCTGAAGCTGCCGGTATCGCCTTCCTGGTAGAGCGCAAGGTTCGGGAAGAACCGCGGCACTTTGGCCAGATAGGCCTGGTAGGGCGCGCCGAGCAGTTCCTTCAGGTAACGCTCCTCGCGCAGGATGACGATGTGGAAGGCGCCGGCGCAGAGCAGCGAGAACAGGATGATGCCGCTGAACGAGCCGATCTGCGCCCCGACCCCGGCGGCAGCCAAGGTCGAAAACAAATAGAGCGGGTTGCGGGTGATCGAATAGGGTCCGCCGGTGACCACCTCGGCCGATTTGCGCCCGCCGATATAAAGCGTCGACCACAGCCGCCCGACAATGCCGAGAAAGATCAAAAGCACGCCGAACATCTCGATCGACTCGTGCACGGACGTGTCCGGCGGAAAGGAAGACTGGCCGAACAGAAGCGCGCAGAACAGCACCACGATCAGCACCGCCAGCACGATCCGGCGCATGTGCTGGTAGCCGCCCAACCCCTCAGTCTGGTTGTCGGCTGAGACCTTCACTTCATCGACCATGACCCATCCGATCGTCGATTGGTTCGCGATCGGCAAAAGCCGATCGTCGATTGCTCGCGATCGCGAAGGGATCGTCGAGGTGGCTGGCGATCGGGTTGAAAACAGGCGCCCCGCCGATCGTCGGGACGCCGTGCCCGGCAATTCGGGCGGATTTTAGAGCGGGATACAAAGAGCCCGGCAACTCTCGAAACCGTGATGGACGCGACGCTTTGGCGGCCGCGCCATCCCTGGTCAGCGCGGCGCCAGAACCATCATCATCTGGCGGCCTTCGAGCTTCGGCTCCGCCTCGACCTTGGCGATCGTCGCAACTTCCTCGCGCACCTTGTTCAGAAGCTGCATGCCAAGTTCCATATGCGCCATCTCGCGGCCGCGGAAGCGCAGCGTCAGCTTGACCTTGTCGCCTTCCTCGAAGAAGCGCCGCACGGCCTTCATCTTGGTCTCGTAGTCATGGCTGTCGATGTTCGGGCGCATCTTGATCTCCTTGATCTCGATGACCTTCTGGTTCTTGCGCGCTTCGGCCGCCTTCTTCTGGTTGGCGTATTTCAGCTTGCCGAGATCGAGGATCTTGACGACGGGCGGCACCGCATTGGGCGAAATCTCGACGAGATCGAGCCCGGCCTCTTCGGCCAGCAGCAACGCGTCGTTGATGGAAACATCGCCTCGGTTCTGGCCGTCGGCGTCGATAAGCTGGACCCGGGGCACCCGGATGTCTCGGTTGGAGCGCGGCCCGTCCTTGGTGGGTGCCGCTGCTTTGAAAGGTCTGCGAATGGTCGTGGTCTCCTCGGCCGTTTCGTTCTGGGTTCTTTAGACAAAAGTAGGTGGACGCGCCTATGTGGGGAGCGCGGGGCGTGAGTCAATAGCATAGCCGCGCCGCAAAATCACCTGCTGCCTGGTAATTGTCTGCACCAAGCAAAGAAACGCCGCGAGCACTTTTCGTTGAACCACCGCCTGTGCCAAAAGACCGGCGGGAAGGACAAGCTCATGGCCGCCAGCGCTCCGGTTTTCATCGATGTGGACGGGTCGGGCATCGCCGTCAGGCAGATGCCGGGCGCGGCGCCCGGCGTGGTCTGGCTCGGCGGCTACAAGTCCGACATGCAGGGCACGAAGGCGCAGACGCTTGCCGCCTGGGCTGCGAGCGAAGGCCACGCCTGTCTGCGCCACGACTATTCCGGCCATGGCGAGTCGGGCGGCGAATTCGCTAACGGCACGATCTCGAAGTGGTTGGCCGAGAGCCTCGCCGTCTTTCGCCGGTTCAGCAAGGGCAAGCAGGTATTGGTCGGCTCCTCGATGGGGGCGTGGATCGCGTTGCGCATGGCGCAGGAACTGCGCAAGGCGGACGACATGAGGGTTGCCGGCCTGGTGCTGCTCGCCCCGGCGCCTGATTTCACCGTCGAGCTGATCGAGCCGGTGCTGACCGACGCGCAGCGGCAGGATCTGAGGGAAAAAGGCTTCTTCGCCGAGCCGTCCGATTATTCGGACGAGCCCTATATCTACACGCGCGCGCTGATCGAGGACGGCCGCGCCAATCGGGTGATGACCGGGCCGATCGACACTCATTGCCCGGTGCACATCCTGCAGGGCCTGGCCGATCCGGACGTGCCGTCCGGCCATGCCTTGAAGCTCGCATCCATGCTGCCCGCCGACGATGTGACGCTGTCGCTGATCCCGGACGGCGATCATCGCCTGTCCCGCCCCGAGGATCTCGACATGCTTAAGCGGGCCGTAGGCGACATGGTCAAGCGGGCGGCCGGATAATGCGCATCTCCATCCCGATATCCGCCTTCGTCGCGGCGATCGTCGGCTTCGGAGGCACTCTGGCCCTGGTCATTGCCGCCGCCAAGGCGGTCGGCGCCACGCAGATCGAGACCGCGAGCGGCGTAACGGCGATCTGCCTGGCCATGGTCGTTGAGTGTCTGTGGTTGTCCTGGCGCACCAAGATGCCGGTCATCACTGCCTGGTCGACGCCCGGCTTGGCGCTGATCGCGGCCTCAAGCGGGTTTACGATGCCGCAGGCCGTCGGCGCCTTCATGGTCACCGGCGTCCTTCTGGTCGCCACCGGCCTGTTCAAGCCGTTGACCAGGCTAATCGCGAAAATCCCGGCCTCGGTCGCGTCCGGCATGCTGGCCGGCATCTTGGTCAGCTTCGCCGTCAATGCGGTGAAGGCCATTCCGGCCGACCCTTGGCTAATCCTGCCGCTGATCGCCGCCTTCTTCGTCATCCGTCTGTTGAATCCGGCTCTGTCGGTGCTGGTGGTGCTGATCGGCGGCGGCCTCGCCGCTTTCCTCACCGGCCGCGTCGGCAGCCTGCCGGCGCCGGAACTGTCGACATTGACATTGATTGCGCCGCAATTCACCGCATCGGCGATCATCGGCCTCGCCCTGCCACTCTATCTGGTCACCATGGCCTCGCAGAACCTTTCCGGTCTCGCGGTGCTGCGCGCAGCGGGCTACCATCCGGAGCCCGGTCCGCTGATCGGCGTCACCGGCCTGTTTTCGCTGCTCTCGGCGCCGTTCGGCGCCGCGACCACCAATCTCGCGGCGATCTCGGCCGCAATCTGCACCGGCCCCGATGTCCATCCCGACCCGGCCGAACGCTGGAAGACCGGGCCGTTCTACGCGCTCGCCTATCTCATCTTCGCGATCTTCGGCGCCTCGCTGGTGGCGATCTTCGCCGTCCTGCCGCAAAGCCTGATCGTGCTGGTCGCGGGGCTCGCCTTGACGGCGCCCTTGGCCAACGCGCTGTCGATCGCGCTGAAGGACGAGGCCGAACGCATGCCGGCCACCGTCACCTTCGCCGCGACGGCTTCGGGGCTCACGCTCCTTGGCGTCGGCGCGGCATTTTGGGGGCTCGTTGCCGGAATGGCGGTGCTTTTCCTGGAGAAACTCAAAAAGCGATAATCATTTCAGGTGCTTCGCCGGTTTTGGCGGGGTTTGTCTTGAATCGCCGATTTCGCCTTCCCATTTCGATTCCACGCAGCCGGTTTGGCTGTCTCCAATGGAAGGATTGGGAGAAAATGAACACAAGTGCATTGATCCGTCCGGCCTGGACGCCGGCCACCATCGCGCTGATGGTCATCGGCTTCATGGTGTTCTGGCCGCTCGGCTTCGCCATGCTCGCCTACATCATCTGGGGCGATCGGTTGGAAGGCTTCAAGCGCGACGTCAACCGCGCCACGGACGGCATCTTCGCCGGTTGCCGTCGTCGCTCCGAAAAGGCGGCCCGCTGGGGCCACGGCTCGGCCCGCACCGGCAACGTCGCCTTCGACGACTGGCGCGAGAAGGAGCTCGAGCGCCTCGCTGAACAGCGCCGCAAGCTCGACGAGATGCTCTCCGAGTTCGACGAGTACGCCCGCGAACTGCGCCGCGCCAAGGACCAGGAAGAGTTCGACCGCTTCATGGCCAACCGCAACAAGTCGACCGCGCCGAGCTCGACCAGCTCGAGCGACAAGGCGGGTCCGGAGGGCGGCAAAGGTACCAACCTGCTCGACGACTGAGATCCGGCGACACGTCTCGGTATGATATGCGGCGTCGCGTTTAGCGGCGCCGTTTCTTTTTTGTTCCCTATGTAGCTTCCCTCCACTGGCCGTTTTTTTCGAATCGCGTATCGTCCAGCCATGACCCTCGGCTTCCTTCGCAATCTGACCAAGCCAAAGCCCACGCCTGTCGTCGAGCGCGAGCATTGCGTCGCCGGCCGCACGCTGCCGCTGAAAATCGTCGAAAGCGCCAGGGCCCGGCGGCTTACGCTGCGCATCGATTCCGGCGGCCAGGGCCTGCGCGTCACCGTGCCGCCCGGCCTGCGCCGCGGCGAGGTGGAGAAATTCCTCGACCGCCATCAGGACTGGCTGGAGCAGCGGCTGGCCAAGGTGCCGACGAGGCCGCAGGTGCGCCCGGGCATCCGGATCCCGATCCGCGGCGTGCCTCACCGCATCGTGCACGAGCCTTCGAAGCGCGGCACCGTCACCGTCGCGCGCGACGATCGCGGCCCGCTTCTGATCATCCACGGCGAGCGCATCCATTTGCCGCGCCGCATCGCCGACTATCTCAAGCGCGAGGCCAAGAAGGAGATCGAGAGGCTGGTGGTCAAGCACACCGAAACGATCGGCAAGCGCGCCAAGGCGATAAGGTATAAGGATACCTCCAGCCGCTGGGGGTCATGCACCTCGGAGGGCAATCTCTCCTTCTCGTGGCGCATCATGATGGCGCCGCCGGCGGTGATAAACTACCTGGTGGCGCATGAGGTGGCGCATCTGAAGGAGATGAACCACGGCCCGAAATTCTGGAAGCTGTGCGAAAAACTCTGCCCGGATACCGACCGCTGCAAGGACTGGCTGAAGCGCAACGGCGGCGCCTTGCAGGCGATTGTTTTTGAGTAGCTCCAGCGGATGGCAATGCAGAGAACGCCGTCACTGCTAGTGCAAACGCTGGAGATTAGCCGAGCCATCTCAGCTTCGTCATCCTAGGGCGAAGCAAGGAGCGAAGCGACGCGCGCAGACCCTAGGATCCATGCCGTGACGTGCGAACGCCGTAGCGGTTCAGAAATTGCTTTGCCTTTGGCGGGAGGCGTCCCGGAAAGGCGTTTTATTCTCTATCGCTGCACTCTTGGGCCGACGTAACGGCATGGATCCTAGGGTCTGCGCGCCGCTTCGCGTCGCTCCGCCCTAGGATGACGAAGGAGAGGTGGCGCCCTACTACCGCCCCTCAATCATCATTCGCCGCGTTCAGCTCCTCCGGCCGCAGTCCTTCCTCGGTATGCGGCCACGGCAAAAAATCCCGGTCGAACATATCGCTGCCGAAATATTCCAGCGCGCGGTGCGCCTCGGCGCCGTTGAAGGCGGCCTTGTCCATCAGATGCGCGATCACCTCGCGCGCCTGCGCGATCTTCTGCTTCAGTTCGGCGACGGTCCGGTCGGCCATGATTATCCTGCTCCCGCCTGTGGTTCCTATATGAAGGTAGTGTTTTCCGCCGGACCGGCAACAGCATGCTTTTTCTCGACTCTTTTCCCGTTTCGTGCCAAGCCCGCGCCATGACGCTCGACATCAAGATCTGCGGATTGAAGACCGACGCCGCGATGGCCGCCGCGCTTGCCGGCGGCGCCAGCCATGTCGGCTTTATTTTCTTCGCCAAGAGCCCGCGTTATGTCGAGCCCGCCGAGGCCGGCCGTTTGCGTCAGGCGGCGCGCGGCAAGGCCCTGGCGGCAGCCGTCAGCGTCGACGCCGATGATGGCTTTCTCGACGAGATCGTCGCGAAAATGCAGCCCGACATGCTGCAATTGCATGGTTCGGAAACGCCTGAGCGCGTGGCCGAGATCAAGGCGCGTTACGGCCTGCCGGTGATGAAGGCGCTGCCCATCAGCGAGGCGGCGGATCTCGACCGCATAAAATCCTTCATCGGCATCGCCGATCGCTTCCTTCTGGATTCCAAGCCGCCGAAGGGGTCGCAATTGCCTGGCGGCAACGGCGTCGCCTTCGACTGGCGCATCCTTGCCGGCCTTGACGCCGGGCTCGAATACATGCTTTCCGGTGGGCTCAACGCCGCCAATATCGGCGATGCCCTGAGACAGGCCGACCCGCCCGGAATAGACGTTTCGTCCGGCGTGGAAAGCGCTCCGGGCATCAAGGATCCGGCGCTGATCGAGCAGTTTTTCCGGGCCGTCAGGGCCGCGCGCGACGACCGCGCCGCCTGAATATAATTCACATCAGGAGATCGGCGATGAACAAGCCGGCAATGCCCAATTCCTTCCGCACCGGGCCCGACGAGCAGGGCATGTTCGGCATTTTCGGCGGCCGCTTCGTCGCCGAGACGCTGATGCCGCTGATCCTCGATCTGGAAGAGCAGTGGAACAAGGCCAAGACCGATCCCGAGTTCAAGGCCGAGCTGCAGAACCTGTCCACCCATTATGCCGGGCGGCCGTCGAAGCTGTATTTCGCCGAGGGCCTGACAAAACATCTTCGTGAGGTTTCCTCGGCCAAGGGCCTCGGGGGCGGCGCAAAAGTCTATTTCAAGCGCGAGGACCTGAACCACACCGGCTCGCACAAGATCAACAATTGCCTCGGCCAGATCCTGCTCGCCAAGCGCATGGGCAAGAAGCGCATCATCGCCGAGACCGGCGCCGGCCAGCATGGCGTCGCCTCGGCCACCGTCGCGGCGCGCTTCGGCTATCCTTGCGTCGTCTATATGGGCGCCACCGATGTCGCCCGCCAGAGCCCGAATGTCTTCCGCATGAAGCTGCTCGGCGCCGAGGTGCGGCCGGTCACCGCCGGCCATGGCACGCTGAAGGACGCCATGAACGAGGCCCTGCGCGACTGGGTCACCAATGTCGAGGACACCTATTACCTGATCGGCACCGCCGCCGGCCCGCACCCCTATCCGGAGCTGGTGCGCGACTTCCAGTCGGTGATCGGCACGGAAGCCCGCGCCCAGATGCTGGAGCAGGAAGGCCGGCTGCCTGATGTCATCATCGCCGCCGTCGGCGGCGGCTCCAACGCCATTGGCCTGTTCCATCCCTTCCTCGACGACAAGGACGTCCGCATCATCGGCATCGAAGCTGGCGGGCGCGGCCTTGACGGCATCGAGCATTGCGCCTCGATGAATGCCGGCAAGCCCGGCGTACTGCACGGCAACCGCACCTATCTGTTGCAGAACTCGGACGGCCAGATCCTCGACGGCCATTCGATCTCGGCCGGCCTCGACTATCCGGGCGTCGGTCCCGAGCATTCCTGGCTGCGCGATTCCGGCCGCGTCCAGTATGAGCCGATCCTCGACGACGAGGCGCTGGAAGCCTTCCAGCTCACCACCCGCGTCGAAGGCATCATCCCGGCGCTGGAATCGGCGCATGCCATCGCGCATGCGATGAAGATCGTGCCCAAGATGGACAAGGACCAGATCGTCATCGTCAATCTGTCCGGCCGCGGCGACAAGGACGTGCACACGGTGGCGAACATGCTGGGCATGGAGATCTGACAATGACCACCCGCATCGATCGCCGCATGGCGAAGCTCAAGGCCGAATGCCGCCCGGCTTTGGTCACCTATTTCATGGGCGGCGACCCCGATTACGACAGCTCGCTGTCGATCATGAAGGCGCTGCCGATCGCCGGCGCCGACATTATCGAGATGGGAATGCCCTTCTCCGACCCGATGGCCGACGGCCCGGCGATCCAGGCCGCCGGCCTGCGCGCGCTGAAGGGCGGCCAGACACTGGTGAAGACGCTGAAGCTGGCGGCCGACTTCCGCGCCGGCGACGACGAGACGCCGATCGTGCTGATGGGCTACTACAATCCGATCTACATCTATGGCGTCGACCGCTTCCTCACCGACGCCAAGGCGAGCGGCATCGACGGACTGATCGTCGTCGACCTGCCGCCGGAGATGGACGAGGAGCTGTGCATTCCGGCGCTGAAGGCCGGCGTCAACTTCATCCGCCTGGCGACGCCGACCACCGACGACAAGCGCCTGCCCAAGGTTTTGGAAAACACCTCCGGCTTCGTCTACTACGTCTCGATGACCGGCATCACCGGCTCGGCGTTGGCCGACACGGGCAAGGTGGCCGCGGCTGTCAACCGCATCAAGGGCCACACCGACCTGCCGGTCTGCGTCGGCTTCGGCGTCAAGACCGCCGAGCAGGCGCGTGTGATCGGCGCTAATGCCGACGGCGTCGTCGTCGGCACCGCGATTGTCAATGCGGTCGCCAATGTGCTCGGCCCCAAGGGCGACAAAACAGCCGATCCGGCCGAAGCCGTCGCCACTTTGGTCAGCGGTCTTGCCCAGGGCGTCCGCTCGGCCCGCCTTGCTGCTGCCGAATAGCCCGACTATTTGTTCTTGAGCAATTCCGGCCGGAAAACCCCACAGACTTTCCCTGGAATTGCTTGAAGTCCTTTCCAGGACAGGAGCCGAAGCCATGAACTGGATCACCAATTACGTCCGCCCGAAGATCAATTCGATGCTCGGCCGGCGCACCGACATGCCGGAAAACCTCTGGATCAAGGATCCCGAGACCGGCGAGATGGTCTTCCACAAGGATCTCGAATCCAACCAGTTCGTCATCCCGGCTTCCGGCCACCACATGAAGATCTCGGCCAAGGAGCGGCTGAAATATTTCTTCGATGACGGCAAATACGAGGTGCTGGAAAACCCGAAGGTCGTCCAGGACCCGCTGAAGTTCCGCGACGAGAAGCGCTACACCGACCGCCTGAAGGAGGCCAAGGCCAAGACCAACCTCGAGGATGCGATCCTCAACGGGGCCGGCACCATTGACGGGCTGCCGGTCATCGTCACCGTGCAGGACTTCGCCTTCATGGGCGGCTCGCTCGGCATGGCCGCCGGCGAAGCCATCGTGCATGCTTTCGAGGTCGCGCTGCAGCGCAAGCGGCCGCTGATCCTGTTCGCCGCTTCCGGCGGCGCCCGCATGCAGGAAGGCATCCTGTCGCTGATGCAATTGCCGCGCACCACGATCGGCGTCGACCGGCTGAAGGAAGCCGGCCTGCCCTATATCGTGGTGCTGACCAACCCGACCACCGGCGGCGTCACCGCGTCCTACGCCATGCTGGGCGACGTCCACATCGCCGAGCCCGGGGCGCTGATCGGCTTTGCCGGCCCGCGCGTCATCGAGCAGACCATCCGCGAAAAACTGCCCGACGGTTTCCAGCGCGCGGAGTATCTGATGGAACACGGCATGGTCGACATGGTCGTGTCGCGCCTCGAGATGCGCCGGACCATTTCCCGTCTCTTGAAGATGCTGCTCAAGATGCCGGAGGCCGAGAAGCCGCTGGAGCCGGAGATCCTGCCGCCGGCGGTGGTCAATGCCGAGGCGCGCGCGCAAGCCTGAAGCGATATCGGCTTGAAGCGATATATCGGCTTGACGCGACATCGCTCGCCGCGAACCGCGAGTTGCGCCGCCTGTTGCGTGCTGTAGCCTCTGATTTGCGCACGGCTCGTTCGAACCGATTCCCGGTTTCGGGAACCGCCCGCCAAAGCAATTCCAGGAAAAGTGTGGAACGGTTTTCCGTTCGGAATTGCGCCAACAAAAAAGAGAGAGCGGTTCTGCATTCCATGAGATGATGAACCGCTCTAGGATTCCATCATGACAACGCTTTCCGCCGAACGCGAAATCGAACATCTGATGACGCTGCATCCGAAAGGCTTCGACCTTTCGCTGGACCGCGTCACGGGGCTTCTCGAGCGCCTCGGCAATCCGCAGGATCGGCTGCCGCCGGTCATCCACATCGCCGGCACCAACGGCAAGGGCTCCTGCGCCGCCTTCGCGCGCGCGCTGCTGGAGGCCGCCGGCCACCTTGTCCACGTCCACACCTCGCCGCATCTGGTGAACTGGCATGAGCGCTACCGGCTGGCGGCCGAAGGCGGCGGCAAGCTCGTCGAGGACGATATTTTCGCCGAGGCCATCGCGCGTGTCGCCGAGGCCAATGGCGGCCAGAAGATCACTGTCTTCGAGATCCTCACCGCCGTCACTTTCATCCTGTTTTCGGAGCATCCGGCGGAGGCGGCGATCATCGAGGTCGGCCTCGGCGGCCGCTTCGACGCCACCAATGTCATCAAGCGGCCGGCGGTTTCGGTGATCATGCCGATATCGATGGACCATGAAGCCTATCTCGGCGACCGCGTCGAGCTGATCGCCGCCGAGAAGGCCGGCATCATGAAGCGCGGCTGCCCGGTGGTGATCGGCGCCCAGGAAAGCGACACCGCGCTTCAGGTGCTGATCGAGTCGGCCGAGCGGCTGGATTGCCCGACCGTGGTCTATGGCCAGGATTTCCTCGCCTTCGAGGAAAACGGCCGCATGGTCTATCAGGACGGGGACGGGTTGATGGACCTGCCCTCGCCGCGCCTGCCGGGGCGCCATCAATACGCCAACGCCGCGGCGGCGATCGCCGCCGTCAAGGCGGCCGGCTTCGAGATCGGCCACCGCGCCGCCGAGCGGGCGATGACCCATGTCGCCTGGCCGGCACGCATGCAGAAGCTGACCCAAGGCAAATTGGTTGACCTGGCGCCGAAGGGCGCCGAGATCTGGCTGGACGGTGGCCACAACCCCGGTGCCGGCATCGTCATCGCCGAGGCGCTGGCCGAGCAGGAGGAAAAGAACCCGCGGCCGCTGGTCCTGATCTCCGGCATGATCAACACCAAGGACCAGACCGGCTATTTCAGCGCCTTCAAGGGGCTTGCCCGCCATGTCTACACCGTGCCGGTGACCAGCAGCGACGCCGGCGTTCCCAACGACGAGCTGGCCTTGCGTGCCGAAGAGGCCGGCCTGTCGGCCGAGCCGGTCAGCTCCGTCGCCAACGCGCTGATGCTGTTGCGCGACTCTTGGGACGGCCCGGCGCCGCGCATCCTGATCGGCGGCTCGCTTTATTTCGCCGGCGCCGTGCTGGCCGAAAACGGCACGCCGCCGACCTGAGCCGAACCGGGACAGCATTGCGGATTTCGGCGGGGGCCGAAAGGAACCGGCCATGATCAAGGTGAAGCAGCTCGCCCATGTTTGCATCTTCGCGCACGACCTGGAGGCGACGCGCGGCTTCTACCGTGACGTGCTCGGCATGGACACGCGGTTCAATTTCCTGCGCGACGGCAGGATCTTCGGCTTCTACATAGACTGCGGTGGCCGCAGCCATGTCGAGGTGTTCGAGAAACGTGAATCCAGCTACAGCGAGGCAAACCAGATCAACCACTTCTGCCTTGAGGTGGAAGACATCGATGCGGCGATCCTTCATATCCGGTCGAAAGGCGTCGCGGTCACGCCAAAGAAGCTCGCCTGCGACGACACATACCAGGCCTGGATCGCCGACCCCAACGGCGTGAAGATCGAGCTGTTCGAATACACCGCCAAGAGCGCGCAATTCACCGGCGGCGACCGTGTCGCCGACTGGTAAATTGGAGCGACACGTCGCCCGCATGAGCAGTTGAAGTTAGACGGCAAGGTGCATCGCGGCGGGCAACGCCAGCGAGAGCTCTGACAGGAAAAGCAGAACAAAGACGATCTTTCGCATCGTCCCTTGCGACAATGACGGTGGCCAGCGCCGCGCCGCATAGGTCATCAGCATTACGGCCGGTATGGCGAGGAGGAGCGCGACAGGCGACATGGTCGGCAGGTTGCCGCTTGCCGTCACTAGGGTAAGCCGCACCACCTGCGCGGCGCCGAAAGCGGCGACCAGCGTTTCGCGGACACGTTTGTGCGGCATTGGCTGGCGAAAGAGATGATAAACGAGCGGTGGGCCGCCGGTCGCAAACAGCCCACTCATCAGGCCCGAAACGACACCGAAGCCGACGAAACTCGCGTCCGACGACCGTTTTGCCAAGCCGGTAGGCCTGATGGCCAGTTGCAGGCTGGACATCACGATGGCCAGACCGAGTCCGATTTTCAGCAGGTCGGCCCGCGTGTCCGCCAGCCATTCCAACAGGGCATACCCCAAGAGCAGCGAAGGCAGGCTTGCGACCAGGATAAGCCGCAGCTCCCGGCGCGCAATCTCGCGCCAGCCGCCCTGGATCAGCATCTGCGTGGCATTGACCAGGGTCAGCATGCCGACCATGGCGGCTGCATCGGGCAGCGGCAGCAAGCCGACAAGCGCAATCGCGCCCATCATCACCAGGCCGAAGGCGAAGCCCGTCAGGGTCTGGACATAAGCGGCCACCGCCGCAAAACCGGCAAAGGCGAGGACAGGCGTTAGACCCACGACATCCCGCACGAGGCCGGAAAGGAAACGTGCAAGCCGGCAATCACGGCCGGCCTACTTCAGCTCGATTTCGATGAAGGCGTATTCGCCGTCATTGGCATTGATGACGTCGTGCTCGACGCCTTCCCGGCGGAAATAGGGCGCGCCTTGCTTCATCTCGGCGAAGGATTCGCCGTCCTTGGTCACCAGCTTCACCTTGCCGTCCATCAGCGGCACGACGACATAGTCGTGGCCATGGCGGTGCCAGCCGGTGTTGGCGCCCGGCGCGAAGCGGTATTCGGTGACGATGACGCGCTCATTGTCGACGTGAACTATGGCCTTGGCGGTTCCGGTCATGGAGCTCTCCCTTTCCTGCGAACAGAGAACACGGAGTGCCCGCAGGCGAGAGCCAGAGCGCGACGAGCCATGACGCCAAAGAAAAGCCCGGCGCGATGGCCGGGCTTGGATCTTGAAAACTTCAGATTGGCTCAGGCGAGGCTGCCGTTGATCCAGTGCGACAGCGCGGTCTTCGGCGCGGCGCCCACTTTCATGTCGGCCACTTCGCCGCCCTTGAAAATCATCAGCGTCGGGATCGAGCGCACGCCGTACTGCGCGGCAAGCTCCGGGTTCTCGTCGATGTTGAGCTTGGCCACCTTGATCTTCGCGCCGAGTTCGTTGGCGATGTCTTCCAGCGCCGGAGCGATCATCTTGCACGGGCCGCACCATTCCGCCCAGAAATCCACCACGACCGGCTCCTTGGCGTTGAGCACATCGGCCTGGAAATTGCCCTTGTCGACCTTGACGGTGGCCATGCTGAAATCCTTTCGAAAACTCGGGTTGCACCAAATGTGGTGGTTGTGGCGTCGATGTTCAAGCAGTTCTTGTGTCACGCTGCCGTGAGTCGGGCAAGGGCGTCATCCATGGGGGGGGCGGGCAGCTCGATCAGTCGCGGCGCCTCGGTGAACAGCAGCGCCGCCGTCACCTCGCGCCCCGGATAGAGCGGCTGGAGCAGAGCGCGGTAGAGCGCAAGCTGCAGCACATAGGCCGGCGGCACCTCCGCCAGGTCTTTGGGGGCCGGCCGGTTGGTCTTGTAGTCGATGATCGACACCTTTTCGGGCGTGACCGCCAGCCGGTCGATCTTGCCGGAGATCGAGCGCAGCCTGCCCTTCACCTCGAGGCTGCCCATGACGGCGACCTCCGCTCGGGAGGATGGCGAGAACAGCGCGCCGAAGCGGGTGTCGGACAGGATGGAGAGCACGGCGTCCAGCGCCCTGTCGCGCTCGCCATCCGGCCAATCCGCGCCGGCGCGCGCCAGGTAGCGCTCGGCGGCGCCCCGCCTTTCCTCCTCCGCGATGCCGGGCAGCATCTGCAGCAATTTGTGCAGGGCAAGGCCGCGCATGATCGCAAAGCCGGGTTCGGCGGCGGCGTCGAGCACCGGCGAGCGCGTGTCGGGGACGGCTTCTTTCGCCTCGTCGATCAACGCCGAAGCGCCGGAAGGCGAAAGCGGCCGCGGCAGCTCCTCATAGGGCGGGAGCGGCCGGAACAGGTTTTCAGGCAGCGGCGCTACGTGCTCGAACGGCCCTGCCTCGTCGACGCTGGTCAGCGCCACCGGCGGCAATTTCGTCATGTGGAACCGGTGCACGGCCACCTCGGCAGTCGCCGGATGCCGCCGCTCCGAACTCTCCGGCGCACCGAGCAACGCGCGGCTGACGATCGAATGCCACGTGCCGGGGCTGGGCTGCCGCTTGCCGTGATAGCCGCAGACGACCAGCCGGTCCTCGGCGCGCGTCATGCCGACATAGAGCAGCCGCCGGTATTCGTCGTCGGCCAGCTCGCGCGCCCGGACCGAGGCCGCCTTGGAGACGCCATTGGCGACATCGCTGGCCGAGCGCCACAGATAGCCCTTGCCTTTCCATTGCGCGCCCGAGCTCTCGAACGGCATTAGCCGCGGCAGATGCTGGTCGCTGAACGGCGCCGAGCCGCCATCGACCAGGAAGACCACCGGCGCCTCCAGGCCCTTGGCGGCATGCACGGTCATGACGCGCACCTCGTCGCGCGTCTGGTCCATCTCGCGCTTGATCTCGGGGCCGGCATTTTCGAGCGTCGAGAGGAAGGATTCCAGCCCCGGCAGGCCGGTCCGTTCCTCGGCCAGGCAAAAGCTCAGGAATTCGTCGAGGATGTCGCCGGCTTCGGGTCCTAGCCGCGCCGTCATCTTGCGGCGCAGTCCGTCGCGCGCCAGTGCCGCGGCGTAGAATTCGAACACCGGCTTGAACGCCACTTCGGTTGCCCAGCCGTCGAGCCGGCTAACGACAGCGGCGAGGGAAACATCTTCGGCCGCATGTTGCCTGAGCGAGGCGATCAGCGACTGGCCCTTCGGCCTCGAGCCAGCGAGCGCGAGCAAGCTCTCCTCCGAGACCTCGAAGATCGGGCTGCGCAGCACGGCGGCCAGGGAAAGGTCGTCCTCCGGCTGGATCAGGAAATGTCCAAGCGCGATCAGGTCCTGCACGGCGATATGGCCGGGCAGGCTCAGCCGGTCGGCGCCGGCGACCGGGATCTGCCGGTTCTTGAGGCTGCGCGACAGCGCATGGACGAAGCGGTCGCGTTTGCGCACCAGGACGAGGATGTCGCCGGCGGTCAGTTTCCTTCCCTTGCCCTCGATGATCTCGCCGTTGCGCAGCCAGGTCTGGATGGTCGTGGCGACATGCTCGGCCACCCGCACCGCCGGCGCGCTGGCATGGTTGACCGGCAAGGTCCAGTCGTCCGGCTCCTCGACCATCTCGGCGCCGATCGAAGGCCACACCTCGACATAGCCCGGCGCGTCATTGCGGATCGCCTTATGGCTTAGTGGATCGGGGTCGTGGCTGATGCCGCGCCTGACGCCCGGCTCGGCAAAGACGCGGTCGACGGCGGCAAGCACATCGTCGCTCGACCGGAACGACCAGGTGAGCTTGAGATTGGCGAACGCGGCTTCCGCATCGCGCACGCGCCCGGCAAACAACAGCCGGCTTTCGGCAAAGGAATCGGGCGCGGCTCCCTGGAAGGAATAGATCGACTGCTTCTCGTCGCCCACGGCAAAGATCGTGCGCGTGACCGCCTCGCGCTGGCCAAGCCCGGCAAAGAATTCCTCGGTCAGCTTTTTCACCACCTCCCACTGGTCCGGGCTGGTGTCCTGCGCCTCGTCGAGCAGGATATGGTCGATGCCCTGGTCGAGCTTGAACTGCACCCATGGTCCGGCATCTGGCCGCGACAGCAGGCTCACGGTGCGGGTGATGAGGTCGTTGAAGTCGAGGAAACCCCGCCCGCGCTTCAACTGCTCATAGCGCGCGATCAGCCAGCCGGCGACGGTGAGCGCTGCCGCTGTCCCTTCCAGCATGCGGAACAGCGCCAGCCGGTCGGTTACGTCGAGGATTGCCTTCGCCACCACGAAATAGCGGTCCGGCAGGTCGGGCAGGCGGTCGACAAGCGCCTTCCTGAAGATTTTGGACGGATCGTAGGGGTCGCCGTCCGCACGCAGGAATGCTTTGGCGAGCAGGCGCAGCCGCCGGATCGGATCGGCCTCGGCAAAGGCGCTCTGCGCATAGGGCAGCACGTTGTTCAAAACCTGCTTGGCGTCGGCGGCCTCGGCGGCACGGGCAAATTCAGCGAGCTGGCCAGGCGAAAAGCCAGGCAGCGGCCACAGCGAAGCAGCGATGTCCTCGGCCGTCTGTCCAGGCCTGAAGCCGAATTCGGCGAACAGCGGCCGGAAGTCCCGATCCTCGCCGAACTTGGCGATGAAACCGCGCAGTTCATCGCGCTTGCCGACGATCTCGGCAAGCAGCGTATCGAGCCCGAACTCGCCGCCGCGTTCCAGCACGGTGGCAAAGGCTTCCGCCAGCCCTTCGACGCCGGCGCCTGCGCCGGAGATCATGTCGCGGCGGGCATCGGCGAACAGCGAGGCCTCCATCTGCGGATCGAGCATCTCGAAATGCGCCGGGATGTTGGCTTCGAGCGGGAACTGGTGCAGCACGGATTCGCAGAAGGCGTGTATGGTCTGGATTTTCAGCCCGCCCGGCGTCTCGAGCGCCTCGGCAAACAGCCGGCGTGCGCGCCGCATCATGTCGCGGTCGGCGCCGCGGCCGTCCAGCGCCGCGATCCTGATCGCCAGTTCCGCATCGGGCAGCGCCGTCCATTCCGACAGGGTCGAGAACACGCGGTTCGACATGTTGGCGGCGGCAGCCCGCGTGTAGGTGAGGCACAGGATCTTCGACGGATCGGTGCCGTTGAGCAGGAGCCGGATGACGCGCTGCGCCAGCACATGCGTCTTGCCCGAACCGGCATTGGCCGACACCCAGGCGGAATAGGCGGGATCGGAGGCGCGCGCCTGGCTGGCGGCGGTATCGGAGGGGATCGGATATTTCATCCTTCCGCCTCGTCGTCGCTGGCGCCGCCGGCCGACCATTCGAGCACCCGCGCCAGATGATCGTAGTCGCCGTCGGCCTCGCCCTCGCGGAAGGGCAGCGCGCGCGACAGATAGCCGGTGGTCGGGTCGGCATAGTGGAAGAGCAGCCGTTCCAGCCGCGCCCAGGCCTCCTCGGAAAGGTCGTTGGCAGTGCGGAACTTGCGGTTGTAGTCGAGAATCGATTCCTCGAATACCTCGCCATTCGGCTTCAGCCGCACGAAGGCGAGCTGCGAGGGTTCGCGGATGCCGAGTTCCTTGAAGGCGCCGCGCCTGAGCAACGCGCCCTCCAGCGCGAGCTGTGGCGACAGCAGCGTGTGCGCCTGCGCTTTCGAGGGCGAGGATCCAGTCTTGTAATCGAGGATGTCGGCCATGCCGCCGGCAAGCAGGTCGATGCGGTCGGCATAGCCGGAGAGCGTCACCCCGGTGCGGCCGACCACCGTCTTCTCGGCGCGCTCCTCGGCATAGCGCCTCGCGAAAGCATCGGCGCGGCCATGCTCCCATTCGATGATGTTTTCGGCGAGCTTTTCGAAACGCGGCCACCAGATAGCCTCGATATCAGGCGGAAGCTTTGCGTCGGCAAAGCAGGTACGGCCCGATTCAATGAGGCTGGCCAGCGCGTTCGGCGCCCTCGGATCCTCGACCCGCCGCGAGAACAGATGCAGGATCTCGTGGAACAGCGTGCCGCGTTCGGCGGCGCCCGGATCGCGGATTAACGGCTCGAGCCGCATCAGGCCGAGGATGCGCCGCGCATAGACCGCGTAGGGGTCGCGGCGCAGCGTCTCGATCTCGGTGACCGAGAAATGCTGCGGGCGCAGGCTGAGCGGCGGCTTCGGCTGCGGGCGGGAGGCAAAATCCTTCTTCTCGCCGGCATCGAGCGCGCGCGCCCAGGCAAGCAGCGCGTCGCCGCGGCCGCGAAGTGCTGCCGCCCGCTCCTTGCCGAGGAAGGTCAGGATGCGCTGCAGCCAGCGCGACGGCACCGCCGGCGCGTCGCCGGAGCGCGCCGAACGCGTCAGCACGACCTCTTTTGTGCCCATCGCCATCTGGAAGTCATGCGCGGCAAGGCCGATGCGCCGCTCCGGCGGCTCGAGATCGATGCCGGTCTTCATCAGCCGCGACATGAAGCGGTCGCTCTCGGGCTTGCGCGGCCAAACCCCTTCATTGAGCCCGCCGATGACCAGCATGTCGACATGCTGCAGCCGAGCCTCCAGCGCGCCCCAGATGGCGATGTTGCGATCGGTGCCTTGCGCCGGCTTGACCGTCTCCGGCGCGATCAGCGCCTCCATCACGTCGGGCCACTCCAAAGCGGCGAAGGTGAAGGGCGACGACGCCGCCACCAGCCCGCGCAGCAGGTCGGCGAGTTTCTCGCCCGCATCGCCGGCATAGAGCTCCGCCAGGTCGCCGTCGACGGCGCGACCGAGACTTTCCAGCGCGACCACGCTCGCGCGCGTCAGCGTCGCAATATCGGCGCCTTTCTCGTCGCGCATCGCGGTGAGCGGCAACAGCGACTTGGTAAGGCGGCTAAGCATATCTTGGGCCTGCTCGATGCTGCGCACGGTCAAGCGCGAGAACCAGAAAGGCTGCCTTGTGTCGCCGCTCAGTTCCGCCAGCCGTGTCTCGAACAGCGCGCCGAGCGACGCGACATCAGGCCGGCCCGTGCCGCCGCGCAGCGCCACCAGCTCGACGAGCTCGGCAGCCTTGCGCATGGCCTGGCGTTCGAGACCGAGCGCGAGCAGCGGATGCTTGAGCAACGCAAGCAGGCCGACGGGATCGCCGGGCCGGAAGGCGGCGCTCAGCGCGAGCCTGAGCAGGCTGGCGGCCGGTGTATTGATTAAAGGCGCGCCGCCCGAATCGTCGGCGACGACGCCGAAACGCAAAAGCTCGGCCGAAACCCGCCGCGCCAGCGCGCGGTCACCGGTGACGAGCGCCGCGCGCTTGCCCGGGACCTCCACGGCGCGCTTCAGCGCGATGGCGATTGCCGCCGCCTCGTCGCGTTCGTTCGCCGCTTCCACCAGCGTCACGCCGGCCAGCGCATGTTCGATGTCGAGTGCCGTGAAGCGCGGCCGTGTCTCGGTCCAGTATTCGGTGGTTTCGGCCGGCCGCAGCGCCTCGCCGACCAGGGCCGCGCGCAACGCGAGCGGCGATGGCGCCGCAACAAGGTCCTCGACGTCGCGGCGCGGAATGCCGATGCCGCCGATCAGCTTGGCGAGGCCGTATTGCGGGTGGCCGAGCGTTGCCGGGCGCGCGCCAGGCGCCGTGATCGCCGCGAAGGATGCGTCGTCCAGGTTGCGGTCGAGCCCGGGCAGCACGACCGCGCCGTTGGGCAGGCCGGCGATCACGCCAAGCAGTTCCGCAGTGGCGGGGATGGAGCCGGTCGAACCGGCGGCAATCACCGGTCCGGCCGGCGGAGTGCGCTTCAGCCGCGCCGCCTCCAGCCGGATCAGCGCGCTGCGATGCGCGGCTGGATTGGAGCGGTCCCGCTCCTTGAGCAGTTCCGGCCAGTTG
Source organism: Mesorhizobium sp. CA10 (assembly GCF_020165285.1). NCBI lineage: Bacteria > Pseudomonadati > Pseudomonadota > Alphaproteobacteria > Hyphomicrobiales > Phyllobacteriaceae > Mesorhizobium > Mesorhizobium sp. CA10. Next base: position 710,099 of record NZ_JAIUHV010000002.1, on the reverse strand, counting down.
TCGGTGACGATGCCGAGGAAATCGAGCGTCACTTGCCACCAGCCGGCGAGATTGCCGGTGACCAGCGTCGCGAGCCTCGCCCAATCCGTGCCCTCGGTCTCGATCTCATCCATCAGCCGGGCAAGGTCGCGCGCCAGCCAGATGGCGTCGGCGGCCGAGGTCGGCACGACGAATTCCTCGTTGAACCGTGCCCTCACATGCGCCGGCAGGCTTTCCTTCCAGGCGCGCACCAGCGGTGCCAGCAAAAGCAACCGCTCCTGCGCGGCGATCGGCGGCGCCAGATCTATCGCCGGCGCGGCTTCGGCGTCGAAGGCCGCCTCCCCCTCGTCGAATTCGCCGAGCGGCCGCACCGTCGGCAGGATGGCGGAGCGTTTCCCTAAAACATCGACGAAGGCGCCGCGCAGCGCCCGCGCCGCGCGCCGCGTTGGCACATAGATGGTGGCGTCGGCAAGCGCCAGCGGGTCGCCGTCGAAGCGGAAGCCGGGGATCAGGCGCCCGTCGAGCAACGCCCCCGCCAGCGTCGGCAGGAACGGCGCTCCGGGCGGAATGGAAAAGACGCGGCGCGTGCCGCTCATACCGCCTTCGCTAGGGCACCGGCCACGGCTGCCTCGGCCGCCGAAATGGCGTCCGGAGTGCCGACGGTGATCCAGCGTCCGTTCATCTTCATGCCGAACAGGCGCCCTGTGGCGATCGCCTTGTCGAAATAGACATTGAGCGAATGCGAGCCCATGGGCGCGTCCTTGAAGATGCGCGGATGGATGATGGCGGCGCCGGCATAGATCAGGCCCGCCGGATCGCCCTTCGAGCGCCGTAGGGTTCCATCAGGGGCAACAAGGAAATCGGTGCCGACGCAATGCCCGGTCGCTGAGTCGAGGTCGGTAAGCATCAGCAGAATATCCATTCTCGCGGCGTCCCATGCAAGGGCAAGACGCTCTAGGCTGGGCTGGCCGCTGTCGATCCAGAATGTGTCGGCATTGATGATGTAGAAGGGCTCGCCACCCAGAAGCGGCAGCGCCTTGACGATGCCGCCAGCCGATTCCAGCAGCGCCTCGCGCTCGTCGGAGATGACGATCTTCGGTGCGCGCCTATGGGCGACATGCGCGACGATCTGCTCCGGCAGATAGTGCACGTTGACGACGGCCTTGGCGACGCCGGCGGCTTCCAGGCTGTCCAGCCCCCAATCGAGCAAGGTCTTGCCGGCGATCTTCACCAGCGGCTTGGGCATCGTGTCGGTGATCGGCCGCATGCGCTTGCCGAGTCCGGCAGCCAGCACCATCGCAATCGTCGGCTTCATGGGACCCGTTCCTCGAGCAGGCCGTGGGCCATGTAGAAATCCTTCAGGCCGGCCAGCGCCGGATGCGCCAGCGCCCGCCTCAGATAATCGCGGATGCGCGGCAGGTGTTTCAGATAGTAAGGCTTGCCGTCGCGCTTTTCGAGCCGCACGAAGATGCCGAGGATCTTCGAATTGCGCTGCGCGGCCATGATCGCATAGGCCTCGGCGAAGCCGGCCTCGTCGAAAGCGCCGGCGGCGCGCCGCGCTGCGACATAAGCCGCGACGGTGCGCCGCTCGATCTCGGGCGAGACGGTGACGCGCGCATCCATGGCCAAAGAAGCGACGTCATAGGCGGCAGGCCCGATCAGCGCGTCCTGCACATCGACGATGCCCAGCCGGTCAAGGCCGGCGCGCTCGCCTCGCCAGATGATGTTGGGCGAATGAAAGTCGCGCAGCATCAGCGTGTATTCGCTGCCTGCCAGGCGATCGAGGAGCGCGTTCCATACCTCGTGGTAGCCGGCCCGCAACGCGTCGTTTGCCGGTTCGCCGGTGATCCATGGCACATACCAGTCGACCAGAAGGTCGGCCTCGATCAGCATGGCTTCCCGGTCGAACGACGGCACGTCGTGAAATACGCCGGGCGCCGCTTCCAAGCGCGTAGGCCAGGTCTTGCCATGCATCATAGCCAGCAATTCGGCCGCCGCCTCGTAGCGTTTAGCGACGGGCTGGCCGTCGCGACCGAGGAAACCTTCCGAGCCGAGATGCTCGATGAGCAGAAAACCCTGGTCGAGATCCTGGGCATGGATCGCCGGCACGCTGACGCCGGCGGCATAGAGCGCCCGGTCGATGGCGACGAAGGCGGCGACGGATTGCGCCGTGTGGGCGATCACCGCATAGGGCTTGCCGTCGCGGACCGGCGGTCCGAGCACCAGGCGCGGCGAGTTCATCAGCACGCGCGGCGCCTTGCCGGGCAGCGCGACGATCTCATAGGAGCGGGCGGAGGCGTCGCCGACGAAATGGCGGCGGCTGGCTTCGCCCCATCCCTCGGAGGCCAGGAAATCGCGCATCGCCAGCGATCGCGCCACGCGGTCATAGATTGGTCCCTGCCCGGAAAGCCGCGCCGCGCGGCCTTCGCCCTGCTCGGCAAGATCGACCCACAGCGCCGTTTCCGGCAAGCGGTCTGCGGCCCGTTCCGGCCATTCGATGAGCGCCGCGCCTTGGCTTAGCGCGTCGTCGAGGCCGAGCTCGTCGAGCTCGTCCGGAGCGGACAGCCGATAGAGGTCGAAATGATGCACCGGAACGCGCGTCTCGTAGTTCTGCACCAGGGTGAAGGTCGGGCTCGGCACTTCGAGATTGGCGTCGTCGGCGAGCGCCCGGATCAGCGCGCGGGCCAACGTCGACTTGCCGGCGCCGAGATCGCCTTTCAGCGCGATCGCGTCGCCCGCGCGCAATGCCATGGCAAGGTCCTCGCCAAGCCTTGCCGTTGCCGCCTCGTCGGCGAGAAAACGTTCCAACACTGGTCCAGCCATATAGTCCGCGCTACTCGGCCGCGTCGCGGATGCCCGCCGGCGTATCGGGGATTCCGGAAGGCTTGTCCGGGAAGGTGCAGATCACCGTGGTGCCCCTGTCCTGGCCGGTCTCGATGCGCACGGTTCCGCCATGCAGTTCGACGAAGCTCTTGACGATCGAGAGCCCCAGCCCGGCGCCGCGCCTCCGCCCGCCATTGGCGCGCGGCTCGAAGCGGCGGAAGACCGATTCCAGCACGTCCGGCGGCATGCCAGGGCCATCATCATGCACCGAGAACTCGACGCCGTCGGCCAGCCGGCGGCAGGTAAGCCGGATCGTGCTTGCCTCCGGCGCATAATTCGCCGCGTTGCTGAGCAGGTTGTAGAGGATCTGGCGGATGCGGGTTTCGTCGCCATGGAAGCTCGCCGGCGCCTCCGCCGCATCGATCTCGAGCTTGATTTGATGCTCGTCCAGCCGGTCGGCGACCAGCTCGGCGGCCGCGGCGATCGTCCGGTCGATGTTCATTTCGGAGATGTCGAGCTGCATGATGCCGGCATCGACCGTCGCCAGGTCGAGGATATCGTTGACGATGGTGAGCAGCACCGACGATGACGAGCCGACATGCTCGACATATTCGCGCTGCTTGGGCGTCAGCGGCCCGGTCGCGGGCAGCGACAGAAGCTCGGTGAAGCCGATGATGTTGGTCAGCGGCGAGCGCAGCTCATAAGACACGTGCTGCACGAATTCGTTCTTCAGCTGGTCGGATTTCTCCAGCGCTTCGTTCCTGTCCTTCAGCGCCCGTTCGACATTGACGGTGTCGGTGACGTCGACGAAGGTGATCATCACCTGGCCGTTGGGCAGGTGGATCACCGCGTAGCTCAGCACGTTGCCGTTGACGAGCTCGATCTGGCCGCGGCGGTCGCGGCGCTCGTCGTCGAAGCCGGTGACTGCGGCGACGAAGCCGCCCCACGGGCTGTTCGCCGCACGCTGGTCGCACAGGTCGCGGATCGCCGAAACATGGACGTTCGGCTTGACCGCTTCCACCGTCAGCCCCCACAGCGCGACGAAGGCCGGATTGGACAGGCGCAGCCGCCCGTCCGGACCGAATACGACCACGCCTTCGGCGAGATTGTCCAGCGTCTCGCCCTGCACCCGCACGGCGGTCTGGTAGCGGCTTTCGAGGTCCATCTTTTCGGTCAGGTTCTCGAACACCCAGGTGACGCCGCCCTTCGGCTGCGGGTTCGCCACGACGCGGATCGTCTTGCCGTCCGGCAGGTGCCACCAGTGTTCCTGCGATTCGACGGCGCGATAGGCGCTGAGCAGGTTTTCCTTCCAGCGCCGCCATTCCGGCTGCTCGGCGATCCTGCCTTCGCTGCGCAGCCGGTCGAGCAGCAGCGTGTTGGAGGGAGCGCTGAGCAGGAAGCCCGAGTCGAGACCCCACAGCTTCTGGAAGGCCTGGTTGAAGAAGCGCAGCTTTTCCTCGGTGTCGAAGATCGCCACGGCGGTGTTCAACTGGTCGAGCGTGTCGGCATGGCTGCGCACGGTCCGCTCGTATTCGGCGCGGATCGTCTCGGCCGCGCTGGTATCGCAGGCGAGCCCCGCCGAACCGTCGGCGCCGGCGAAGTCGGTGACCGCGAACATGCGGCGATCGCCTTCAATCACTGTGGATAGCGTCTGTTCGAAGATCGGGTGCGACTTATGCTGCTCGGCGATTTGATCGCGCGCCTGGCCGCCAAGGAATTCCGCCGCGTCGCGCACGGCCGCGGCGGCGCTTCCTGCTTCCACGGCCTCCGCATAGGCGCGGTTGACCCATTGCAATCGCCCGTCCGCGCCACGCAGCCATGCCGGCATCTTCAACGCGTCGAGCAGGCCGATCAAGGTGTCGTAGTCGCCGCTGAGCCGCTGGTTCTCGATCTTCAGCCTGGCCTGGTTGCGCAACGTCTCCGACAGCGAGACGAAACGCACCAGCACATGCGCCGCGCTCTTGCGGCCATGCACCTCCAGCGGCACGCCGGCCTGCGTTTCGATGACCAGATCGAAGGTCTTCGCCTGTTCGCGCAAGGCGGCAACCGCGTGCTCCAGCGCCGCCGCCGAGCGCGGCATGAGCCAACGGCCGAAAGCGAGGAAGGCGGACCTGTCGTCAGGCGCGCCGCTTTCCAGCGGCAGGCTGCCGATGAGCTCGGGTTTCTTGTTGTCCGTTGTCCACACGATCAGGCGCTGGTCGCGCAGATTGAGCAGCGCCTCGGAACGCTGCAGCGCAGCGTTGACGTCCGCGATGCGGGCCCTGAGCTGCAGGTTCTGCGAGGCGGTGCGTGCGCGCTCGCGGATAAGGAAGATGGCCGAAACCAGCGCCGCGCCCATCACGCCCACGAACATGGCAAGCTGCATGACCTCAAGCGTGCTGACCGGCGCCGCGGCCTTTGCCGGAATGCCCGTCTCGGCGTGGGCCGCAAAGGCGAGGAGCGGGCCGGCAAGCATCGAGCTCGCAAGCAGCAAGGCCAGCCGCGAGCCGGCACGAAAACCGCCGCGGCTCTCGCCGAGGCCGGCATCATTCGAATCCTCATGGCCGCCGGAAACGGCCTTTCCCGCGCGTGGCGGGTAATCCCCCGGCATGTCTTGGTCCTCTTCGCCGCTTGAATGCAAGACCGCCCTGATGCGTCCCCGGCCCAACATGTCCCCGGACCGCGAATCACAACAATAACGCTTGCTGGAATCGGCGTGAAGAATCATTGGCGCAAAAAATAAAGCCGGGTGGAAAGTCAACCACCCGGCTTCAATATATGGTAGATAATTTCGCTTTGGTTAATAGCGGTAGTGTTCAGGCTTGTACGGGCCCTGCGGCGTCACGCCAATATAGGCGGCCTGTTCGCCGGACAGCTCCGTCAGCTTGGCGCCGAGCTTGTCGAGATGCAGCCGCGCGACCTTCTCGTCGAGGTGCTTGGGCAGCACATAGACCTGGTTCTCGTACTGGCCGTGCTTGCTGAAAAGCTCGATCTGCGCCAGCACCTGGTTCGTGAACGAGGCCGACATGACAAAGCTCGGATGACCGGTGGCGTTGCCGAGGTTGAGCAGGCGGCCCTCGGACAGAAGGATCATCCGCTTGCCGTCCGGGAAGGTGATCAAATCCACCTGGGGCTTGATGTTGGTCCATTTCAGGTTGCGCAGCGCCGCCACCTGGATCTCGTTGTCGAAGTGGCCGATATTGCCGACGATCACCATGTCCTTCATCGACCGCATATGGTCGAGCGTGACGACGTCCTTGTTGCCGGTGGTGGTGATGACGATGTCGGCAGTGGGCGCGGCGTCTTCCAGCGTCACCACCTCATAGCCGTCCATCGCCGCCTGCAGCGCGCAGATCGGGTCGACCTCGGTGACTTTCACACGCGCGCCGGCGCCGCGCAGCGAGGCCGACGAGCCCTTGCCGACGTCGCCATAGCCGCAGACCACCGCGACCTTGCCGGCCATCATGGTATCAGTGCCGCGGCGGATGCCGTCGACCAGCGATTCCTTGCAGCCATATTTGTTGTCGAATTTCGACTTGGTGACGGAATCGTTGACGTTGATCGCCGGGAAGGGCAGCAGGCCCTTCTTCTGCAGCTGGTAAAGACGGTTGACACCGGTGGTGGTCTCCTCGGTGACGCCGCGGATCGCTTCCCGCTGCTTGGTGAAGAAGCCTGGCGAAGCCTTCAGGCGCTTCTTGATCTGGGCGAACAGGATCTCTTCCTCCTCGCTGCCGGGATTGGACAGCACGTCCTCGCCGGCCTCGGCGCGCGCGCCGAGCAGGATGTACATGGTGGCGTCGCCGCCATCATCCAGGATCATGTTGGAGGTACCGCCATCGGTCCACTGGAAGATCCGGTCGGTGTAGTCCCAATAGTCTTCCAGCGACTCGCCCTTGATGGCGAAGACCGGAATGCCGGCCTCGGCTATGGCCGCGGCCGCGTGGTCTTGGGTCGAGAAGATGTTGCAGGAGGCCCAGCGGATGTCGGCGCCCAGCGCCTTCAGCGTCTCGATCAGAACCGCCGTCTGGATGGTCATGTGCAGCGAGCCGGTGATGCGCGCTCCCTTCAGCGGCTGCTTGGCGCCGAACTCCTCGCGGCAGGCCATCAGGCCCGGCATTTCGGTTTCGGCGATCTCGATCTCCTTGCGGCCCCAGCCGGCAAGCGAGATGTCGGCGACCACATAGTCCTTGCTACCCGTCATGGCAGTGCTCCGGTGTGATTTTTTCTCAAGGCGCGCCGACGCCGGGAGGCGCATGGGAGGGCGCGGTTGCCGGCTTGACTACCAGATCGGTCGCCGCACGACAATGGGACATAAAGAAATCTTTATGCGCGCATGTCTTGCATATCGTCCAAAAGCGCGGAACGATTTTGGGAAGACGACATGCATCCAACAAAAAGCGTGACTAGATTTCCTCGCCGAAACGTGAGGCGATCAGCTGCTCCAGCGCGTCCATGGCCGGCACGGCTTCCGGGCCGCTGGCGATGACGCGGATCGAATAGCCTGGGCTCGCCGCCAGCATCATCAGGCCCATGATCGAGGTGCCGCCGACCTTCACGCCGTCCTTCTCGACATGGATGGTGGCGTCGAAGCCGCTGGCGACCTGGACGAACTTGGCCGAAGCGCGCGCATGCAGGCCGCGCTGATTGATGATCGGGAACTCCCGCACCACCTCATCCGTCCGCGGCGCCGATGCGTTCATTTGCTGCTCAGGAGCTGGCTGGCGACGTTGATGTATTTACGGCCGGCCGCTTGCGCTTCGTCGAGCGCGGCGGCCATGTTGTCGCCCTTGCGGATCGAGGAGAGCTTGATCAGCATCGGCAGGTTCATGCCGGCGATGACCTCCGTGCGGCCGGATTCCATCACCGAGATGGCGAGGTTGGAAGGCGTGCCGCCGAACATGTCGGTGAGCACGATGACGCCTGCGCCGGTGTCGACGCGCGCGACTGCGTCGACGATGTCGGCCCGGCGCTGCTCCATGTCGTCGTCGGCGCCGATCGCCACGGTTTCGAAATTGTCTTGCGGCCCGACGACATGCTCTACGGCATGTCGGAACTCGGTAGCGAGTTGACCGTGCGTCACGAGCACGAGTCCGATCATTCTCTGGTGGCTCCCGTCATCGCCGCTTCACAGGCGTATCTTATGTTCGCCAGCCATTCCAGGCGGCGGGAGCGCTATCTTGTCGACGCACGGCCGGTTGACAAGCCCAAAATTGCGGCTGCCCGGGCCATTTTGACGCATCGCAGCAAAAAACCCGGGCCGGATCATGAAAAAGGCTGGATCGACAGCCGCGCCATCAGCATGGGCAACGCGGCGGTGACATTTTGCCGGGCGACATCGACGCGGGGCAGCCGGCATCCGCCGATCGTCTCCGTGGTCTCGTCCTGCAGACGCGCCATGTCCGCCGGTTCGACAAGCCGCGCCACAAGGTCGATCACGGCGGCCGGTTCGAAAGTCAGCGGCCGCGGTCCGATGCCGTGCACCTCGGCGAGGCCGGCGATGTTCGCCGGCGCGCGGCAAACCAGCCGGCCGCTGTGCGCGGCCGCAAACAACTGGTCGTCGCCGACCAGCCGGGCAAAAAGGCCCTGCGCGCGGCAATGATCGACAAGCGCCAGCGCCAGCGTCGTCTTGCCGGCGCCCGACGGCCCGGTGATCAGCACGCCGCGCTCGCCGACCAGTATTGCCGTCCCATGAATGTTGCGGGGCTTTGCGGCGGCGCTTGGCATGTCGATTCGGCGATCAGCCTTCCGCCGGCAGCGTCACCACGAAACGCGCGCCCTTGATCTCGCCGGGCTTGGTGCCTGGGATGTTCTCGGCCGTCAGCGTGCCGCCATGTGCCTCGACGATCTGACGGCTGATCGACAGCCCGAGGCCGGAGTTCTGGCCGAACGCCTCGCCGGCCGGCCGGTCGGTATAGAAGCGCTCGAAGATGCGGTCGATCTTCTCGGCCCGGATACCCGGGCCGTTGTCGTCGACGGTGATGATGTTGAACTTGCCCGCGCGCGCCAACGAGATCGCGATGTGGCCATGCTCGTCGGGCACGAAGGAACGCGCGTTCTCGATCAGGTTGGTGATGACCTGGCCGATCCTGAGGTCATGGCCGACGACGAAATAGCCTTTGGCGCCGGCCGGCAGCTTGGCGACCTTGAGGTCGATCTCGACGGCCTTCTTGTTGCGCGTTGTCTCGCGCGAGACGGCGATGAGATCGGTGATGAACTTCTTCAGGTCGACGGTCGCGGCATCGTCGCGCGCCAGCTCGGCATCGAGGCGGGACGCATCCGAGATATCGGTGATCAAGCGGTCGAGCCGCCTCACGTCGTGCTGGATGATCTCCATCAGGCGCGCGCGAGAAGCATCGTTTTTCGCCAAAGGCAGTGTTTCCACGGCGCTGCGCAGCGACGTCAGCGGGTTCTTCAACTCATGCGACACGTCGGCCGCGAAACTTTCGATCGCTTCGATTCTCGCATACAGCGCATTCGTCATATCGCGCACGGCAATGGACAAATTGCCGATCTCGTCCTGACGATCGGAAAAGTCGGGGATTTCCTCGCGGCTCTTGACGCCGCGCCGCACCCTGACGGCGGCGGCTGAAAGCCGGCGCAACGGATTGGCGATGGTGGAGGCGAGCAGCATCGACAGGATCGCGGTGACGAGCGCCGCCACCCCGAACACGCGCAGGATCGCCTTGCGCTCGGCCGCGACGATCTTGTCGATATCGCCGCCTTCGGTGGACAGCATCAAGACGCCGAGCACGGCGCGGAAGCGCTGGATCGGCACCGCGACGGAGACGATCTGTTCGCCCTGCTCGCTCACCCGCACGATGGTCGAAGGGCTGCCGGTCAGCGCCTTGACCACTTCGGGAAAGGCCGCGCCGTTGCCGCCGGGCTGCTCGTGGTAGACCGGCAGGTCCTTGTTGCGGAAGAAGTCGAAGATGAACTTCTCCACTCGCTCCACGACGCCCGGCTGCTCCTCGTCGACGGGCGGCAGGTCGTAGCGCAGGATCTGGCCGCGCGAATAAAGATGCCGCGAATCGAGCAGCAGGTTGGCGTCGCGGTCATAGATGCGGGCGCGGGTGCGCGTCGGCGAGATCAAGCGTCGTAGCACCGGCGCGACGCGCTCGGGATTGATCGGGAAATCGAGGTTGTCGAGCTGGTCCGACCCCGGCCCCAGGCTTTCGCCCGCCTGCAGCTCCAGCAGCTTTTCCGGATCGATGCTGATCGAATCGGTCTCGACGGTCGCCGAAGCCGCGATGGCACCGGCGATGATCTCGCCCTGCGTCATCAGGCTTTCAACGCGCGCGTCGATCAGCCCGTCGCGAAAGGTGTTCAGATAAAGGATGCCGGTGACCAGCACGGCGAGGCCGGCCAGGTTAAGGAACAGGATGCGCCGCGTCAGACTGGAGAAGATGTGATGGCCGAGAAACCGGCGCATCGGCACCGTGATTTTCGAAACGAAGGCAGGCACGATCCGCGGCGGACGCCTTGCCGCGCCCGCCCGTCTGCCTCGCTCTACTTCCACTGCCATCGAATAGCAGGCCCTGTTTAGTTAGTGAGTAGTGAGTAGGCAGTAGGGAAGTGGTTGGCTGACTTCGGCTATGGGTGGCCGCCCGCATCATTCAAAACTGACTACTGACTATTCCCTACTGCCTATCTTACGCTTCGCGGAACCGGTACCCGACTCCGTAAAGGGTTTCGATCATCTCGAAGTCGTCGTCGACGGCCTTGAACTTCTTGCGCAGCCGCTTGATGTGGCTGTCGATGGTGCGGTCGTCGACATAGACCTGTTCATCATAGGCTGAATCCATCAGCGCATCACGGCTTTTTACCACACCGGGGCGCTGCGCCAGCGAATGCAGGATGAGGAATTCGGTCACCGTCAGCGTCACCGGCTCGCCCTTCCAGGTGCAGGTGTGCCGCTCCTGGTCCATCACCAACTGGCCGCGTTCGAGCGAGCGGGCCTGCTGGCTGGGCGCCTTGGCCGCCGCCTCGCGGGCGCTGGTGCGGCGCAGCACTGCGCGCACGCGCTCGACAAGCAGGCGCTGCGAGAACGGTTTGCGGATGAAGTCGTCGGCGCCCATCTTGAGGCCGAACAACTCGTCGATCTCGTCGTCCTTCGACGTCAGGAAGATGACCGGGAGATCCGACTTCTGGCGCATGCGGCGCAACAGCTCCATGCCGTCCATGCGCGGCATCTTGATGTCGAGGATGGCGAGGTTCGGCGGCCGTGCCGCCAGGCCTTCCAGCGCCGACGCGCCATCGGTGTAGGTTTCGACCCGATAGCCCTCGGATTCGAGCGCGATCGACACCGAGGTCAGAATGTTTCGGTCGTCGTCGACAAGCGCGATTGTTGCCATTTCAAGCGGCTCCCTCATGAGCTGTCCCTTCTGTCGTCGAGAAGGGGCTTTTGCAGGACAAATTGGGTACAAAATGTGGCACGGGCCTTGTCCGAAGTCACGGGCGGCCTGCCGTCACACGCCATCGCACCCATAGTGGGATTGGACGAACCGAGCCTGCCAATCCTTTGGGCAACCTCTACGGTTTTTGCACATATAAACGATTTAAACAACTTTCAAATTTTTTAAATCGATTAATGATTTGATATCATTCGGCTTTTCTGGTTCTGAACCTGACGGCCCCAGCGCGGGCTCCGGGAAGTAACCCGTCAGATGCGGCCAAATCCAGAGAGGAAATTTGATGTCGGAAGCCGGCAAACGCAACCCCGACTGCGCCATCGACGCGATCGGCCTGAAGACAATGGGCATGGTACGCTATAATTTTGGCGCGGCCGAACTCTACGAGGAAGCGATCCGGCGCGGCGAGGCGAGGTTGACCGCGCAGGGCGCGCTGGTCGCCGAGACCGGCCAGCACACCGGGCGTTCGCCGAAGGATAAATTCGTCGTGCGCGACGAGGCGACCGGCGGCCAGGTCTGGTGGGACAACAACAAGGCGATCTCGCCGGGTGAGTTCGAAGCGCTGCTGGCGGATTTCAAGGCACATGCAGCCGGCAAGGACCTCTACGTGCAGGACCTCGTCGGCGGCGCCGACGCCAATCTGAAGCTGCCGACCCGGGTCATCACCGAATTCGCCTGGCATTCGCTGTTCATCCGCAATCTTTTGATCCGTCCCGAAGCCGCGGAGATCGTGCGTTTCGTGCCGCAGCTTACGATCATCGACCTGCCCTCCTTCCGCGCCGATCCGGCGCGTCACGGCACCCGCACCGAAACGGTGATCGCGGTCGACCTCACCCGCAAGATCGTTCTGATCGGCGGCACCTCCTATGCCGGCGAGATGAAGAAGTCGGTTTTCACCATGCTGAACTATCTGCTGCCGGCAAGGGGCGTGATGCCGATGCACTGTTCCGCCAATGAAGGTGCAGACGGCGACGCGGCCGTCTTCTTCGGCCTGTCCGGCACCGGCAAGACGACGCTGTCGGCCGACCCGTCGCGCACGCTGATCGGCGACGACGAGCATGGCTGGGGCCCGCAGGGCATCTTCAATTTCGAAGGCGGCTGCTACGCCAAGACGATCAGGCTGTCGGCGGAGGCCGAACCGGAGATCTTCGCCACCACGCAGCGCTTCGGCACGGTGCTGGAGAACGTGGTGCTCGACGCCGGCCGCGTTCCGGATTTCAACGATGGCAGCCTGACCGAGAACACGCGCTGCGCTTATCCGCTGGACTTCATCCCCAATGCCTCGAAGACCGGCCGAGCCGGGCATCCGAAGAACATCATCATGCTGACCGCAGACGCCTTCGGCGTCATGCCGCCGATCGCCAGGCTGACGCCGGCGCAGGCGATGTACCATTTCCTGTCGGGCTATACCGCCAAGGTTGCCGGCACGGAAAAGGGCGTCACCGAGCCGGAGGCGACGTTCTCGACCTGCTTCGGCGCCCCGTTCATGCCGCGCCATCCATCCGAATACGGCAATCTGCTGCGCGAGCTGATCGCCGGCCATGGCGTCGACTGCTGGCTGGTCAACACCGGCTGGACCGGCGGCGCCTACGGCACCGGGCGCCGCATGCCGATCAAGGTGACGCGCGCCTTGCTGGGCGCCGCGCTCGACGGTTCGCTGAAGTCGGCCGAGTTCCGCACCGACGCCAATTTCGGCTTCGAGGTGCCGGTGGCGGTCCCGGGTGTCGACGGCGCCATTCTCGACCCGCGCTCGACCTGGGCGGACAAGGCCGGTTACGACCGCCAGGCCGCGAAGCTGGTCAACATGTTCGCCGTCAATTTCGAGAAGTTCGAACGCCATGTCGACGCGACCATCCTCGGCGCGGCGCCGCGGATGCAGGAAGCGGCTGAATAGCAGTCACTGCTAATTTCTTCCTCCAGGGCCTGGCTCGCGCCGGGCCTTTTCTTTTTGCCGCCGTCGCGTCATGAGTGCGTGCATGGCAAGCGACGACGATATCATCATCTCCGGCGAAGCGGTCATCCATCCTGGCGACCTGCATGAGGACTTCATCCGCTCGTCCGGTCCGGGCGGCCAGAACGTCAACAAGGTGGCCACCGCCGTGCAGCTGCGCTTCGACGCGGCGAACGCGTCCGGCCTGTCCGAGCGCGTGCGCGAGCGCGCCATCAAGCTGGCCGGCCAGCGCGCCACCAAGGACGGCGTCATCGTCATCGAGGCAGGCCGCTTTCGCACCCAGGAGCAGAACCGCGCCGACGCGCGGGCGCGGCTGACTGCATTGATCGCCAAGGCGGCCGAGCCGCCGCCTCCGCCGCGCAAGAAGACCAGGCCGTCCAAAGGCGCCGTGGAGCGCCGCCTGAAAAGCAAGGCAGGCCGGTCGACGGTGAAGAAGCTGCGCGGTCGGGTGGAAAGCGACTGATCCGGCCAAAGCCGCTGGTTTCGGGTCGCCGCCTTCTTTGAAGGATGGCATGGCTTGGAGCATGATGCCGACCAGTGTGAAGCGGTTTTCGGGACATCATGCCCTATCTCTCTGATTTAGAGACGGATTCAGATTTCATGTCGAACAGACCCGAAACCATCCGGCTCTAGGGAGCAACGGATCGATCCATGCTCGTTCTGCCCAAAGGCGTCCGTCATATGCCGGGCTACCTCGCGCGCCCGGCCCAGGAAGCGCTGGTCGAGGAGATCAGGCGCGTCGTGCAGGCCGCACCCCTCTACGTGCCGGCCATGCCGCGCACCGGCAAGGAGATGAGCGTGCGCATGACCAATTGCGGCGCGCTTGGCTGGGTGACCGACAAGGAGCGCGGCTATCGCTATCAGCCGACGCATCCGGTGACCGGCGAGCCCTGGCCGCCGATCCCGGAAGCCCTGTTGGAATTATGGCGCGAGGTCTCGGCCTATCAGCATCCGCCCGAGGCATGCCTGGTCAACTTCTATTCGGCGGATGCCAAAATGGGCCTGCATCAGGATCGCGACGAACAGGATTTCGCCGCGCCCGTGGTATCGGTCTCGCTGGGCGACGACTGCCTGTTCCGGGTCGGCCAGGACAGGCGCGAAGGCGGCACCAAGTCGTTCAGGCTGAAGAGCGGCGACGTCGTCGTGCTTGGCGGCGAAGGACGCCTCGCCTTCCACGGTGTCGACCGTATCTATCCGGCGACATCGGCGCTGCTGAAGAACGGCGGCCGCATCAATCTGACGCTGCGGCGGGTGACGTTACCTGGCTGAGCATGCCTGGTGCCGGGACAACGCGATCTTAAGGACAAAAGCCTAAGAAAAGCGCGGGCAGCCGGGATTGCCATGGAACCGAGCCGAATCAGGATCCGACGCCTCTTGGACTTGGCCACCGTGACCATCGTGACGGTGATCGGCTTCTGGATGGCCGAGTTTTACCTGCGCACATTGTGGGCCTACCGTCCCGACGGCCTGTCGCTGCTCTCGCACAAGCTCCCCTACTGGGACTTCACCAATCTCTGGGCCGGCTCCCGCATGGCCATGGACGGCCACGTTGCCGCCCTTTTCGACGTGGATGCCTACCGCGCGGCGCTGCGCGCGATGTTCTCACCCGACCTTCCAAATCAGGAATGGAGCTATCCGCCGAGCATCCTCCTGCTCGGCGTTCCGCTTGCCACCTTGCCGATCCTGCCTGCCTATCTGATCTGGACGGTCGGCACCGTGCTGTGCCTGTGGCTGGCGATCCGGCCGCTGAAGCTGGGAGCGGCCGTGGAACTGGCCATTGTCTTGAGCCCGGCGGTTATCTGGAACTCCGTGTTCGGCCAGAACGGCGCGCTGACCACGGCGCTGTTGATCGGAGGCCTTGCCGTGGCGCCCAGGCGCCCGCTGCTGGCCGGAATCCTGTTCGGCCTGCTGACGATCAAGCCGCATCTAGGCATTCTCGTGCCCTTCTGCCTGCTCGCTAGCGGCAACTGGCGCGCCATTCTCGCGGCCATCGGCACCAGCGCCATGATCGCCGCCGCCACCGGCCTGTTCTTCGGCTTCGATGTCTGGCGGCTGTTCCTGACTGAAACCCGCCCTCTGATGACGGCGATCATGGAGGCGCCTTTTCCGCAGCCCTACCACTACAACGCGGTCACGGTGTTCTTCACGGCGAGGGTAATCGGCTTTGGGCTGGCCGCGGCCTATGGTGTGCAGGCGATCGCGACCATCGCTTCCATCGCCGCGACGGTCTGGCTCTGGCGGCCGGGGCGCCGGATCCCGCATCAGGAACGCGTGGCGCTTACCGCGGTCCTTGCAATCCTTGCCACGCCCTACGGCTACACCTACGACATGATCGGTGTCGCGGTCGCCATCGCCATGCTGTTCACAATGGTGTCAAGACCGCCCCGGCTTCTTCTCGCGCTATGTTGGCTCTATCCCTTTTTCGCGCATATCTTGAACAATGCCGGGTTTTTCGTTGGTGTTCTGGTGCCGCTCTCGCTCGGCGCCTGGATGCTGATTTCGATACTGGCCCGAAGCCGCAGGGCTGAAATGGGCAGGGAGCCTGCCGCGACATAGAGCGGCCTGTGGCCGGAGCATTTCACCGTTTCACGGAAACGGCGAAATGCCCTACTCCTCGTGTTGACGCAATTCTGGGCGGAAAACCGCTCACACTTTTCCTGGGATTGCTCTAGGGCCGGAGCAGCATCCTGCAGTGGGTGGTTCGGTGTTTATTTCGCCGCTTCACCGCCGGCAGCGAGATCCTTGCGGAAATACACGCTTATCCCCGCCTCCTGGTGCAGGATGCCGTATTGCTGCAATTCGAGTGCGATCCTTGGATCGCGCAGCATGAGATTGTCCCAGTCTGGCCCGGTCTCATAAAGCACGATATCCGGTCTCTTGGTCGCGATCTCGTCGGCCAGTTGTCCGATCATGCCATCGCGTATATCGGCAAGCCGGCTTCTGAGCTGCGGGTCGTCGCCTGTTTCGGCAAGCTTGTTGGCATTGAAAACCATCGATGCCGACGGATATCGCGAGACGAAATGGCCGCCGACCCGTCGCGAGAGCGGATGTGCCACTTGCAGCATTGCCGAGAGCGAGACGATCGTCGGGTTGCGGTCGACCCGTTGAATTGAAGCGATGGAGCGTTCCAGCGGGCTATAGTCGTTGGTCAGTATGAACCATTGGATTTTGGCCGTCAGCAGCAGCACTAGAAAGCAGCCGAAAATGGCGGCCGCTTTGCCGACGGGCTTCAATCTGCCCGGACTCTCGCTGTGCAGGAGCTGCATGCCAAATGCAAGAGTGCCGAGAACAATCATGGGCATGGCATGGTTAGGCCAGCCCTTGCCCATGATCAGGAAGGCGGGAAGCAGTCCAAATGCGGCGAGAAGCGGGATTTTGGCGTCCCAATGCATACGCTGGAAGCCGTCAGCCAGAAGCACCGTCGCAATTGTCAGAAGGATGAGGAACCCGGGCCAGTCCAGCAACGCCAGAAGCGGCTCCCGTGCGGGCAGGTACACGTCTCTCGCCAAAGGCAGGATCTCGGTAATGAATTGTGTGTCGAACACAGCGATGTAGACGACGTAGAACGCGACGATCGCCGCCCCCGCGATGTTTTCCGGGACAAGCAATGACTTGAGGGAACGACGCTGGAAGGCCAGCCAGGCCGCCGGCAGGGCAAAGGCAAGGGCGAAATGCGGCGGCTTGACCATGACCACGAAGGCGGCGCACATGCCCGCAAGCATTTGATCCAGTCTCGAGCCAGCCACGAAGTCAGATGCGCGCTGGCGGGCGCATTGCAGCGCAATCCAAGGCAGGATCGCTATGATGGCGAAATGCTCGCGCTGCCCGAATTCACCGGGGTGGAAACAGACGATCAGCAGAAACGCCGCGGGGAAGGCCCAAATGAAACGAGGTTGAAAATAGATCGGGTCGGCACGCGCCAGGATGCGGGCCGAAAACGCAAGGCTTGCCAGCGCGAGGCCGATCACGCCCAGCACCAACCAAAGTTCGGCGCGGCCGCCGGTCAGCCGCTCCAGGAACATGAACGGCATGTACAGCCAGACGGAGAATGGCGGATTGATCTCCACGATGTCGGTTTGCAGATGCTCGCCGTTCAGCAGCCGATCGCACACGACCAGCAACCATGAAACGTCGACATTGGTCGGCACGATGGCAACGGCCAGCCAGGCCGCGTAGCCGGCCACCAGCAAGGTCAGGAGTAGTGGTATCGTTTGCAGGCGCTCCTGCAACACGTTCATTCGGGGGGCACTCCCCGGCTCGGCGAGAGCCTTTCCGAAAACCCAGCGGCGAAGCACCACATAATTGAGGAGCGGGACGAGCAGGCAGGTCAGCGCGATGGGTATCCACGCCGGCAGGGAGAGCCTTTCCGACAGCGTGACCGGGAGCACGTAGGACATCGCCAGGCCGACCAGCGTCAGCACCGCGAAGGGCGGCGCTTCAAGGCGGTGCGCACCGTTCAAGTATTTGTGCCCAGCATAGGAGAAGGTCGCGGCCAGGGCGTAGGCGAGTACAGAAGCCAGGGCCGGGGTCATCGCTGTCGAAAATGCCGCGGCAAGCAGGGCATAGGATAGCGTCGCGCCAATGCCGGTCACCAGAAACCGGCTCGGGCGACGGCTTGCCAACAGGTCAGACGCGGCCGCTGCAAACATAGTGCGCTCCTAGAGTATGATCCCGAAAAGTGGAAACCGGTTTTCGGAGAAGATCCTGCTCCAACAAAGAGTTAGACTAGGATGGCGATTCAACGAAACGTCATCGTGATCTAGTGGCAAGGGCGAGACCCAGCTTTCGGCCCTGGGTGCGACAGCGTTGGCGAAAGGAAGCCACGGGAGGTGCCCGCCTTCGATTTCGCTAAGCCCAGCGGCCTTCAACAATCGGCCGGCTTTGTGCCTGCTGATCAGCACGGCGTCATCCTCGAAAGGACAACGAGGGGCTCGCGTCCCGCGGCATTGCCCGCATTGATCACCGGTTGCCTCCCGACACCCGCTGGAGTTTGGCTGGCAACGCTAGTCGGGATTGCCTAAGGCGCCGTTAAGGGGTCACAATTTCCTTAACGCCACTTCCTCGATCAGGTGGTTGGTGCCCTTGCGCAGGATGAGGTCGGCCCGCGCCCTGGTCGGCAGGATGTTCTCGCGCAGGTTCTTCAGGTTGATGTTGGCCCACAGCCCCTCGGCGATGGCCCGCGCGGCATCCTCGGAGAGCTGCGAATAGCGGTGGAAGAAGGAATCCGGATTGCGGAAGGCGGTTTCGCGCAGCCGCATGAAACGCTGGATGTACCATTGATGGATCAGCTTCTCGTCGGCATCGATATAGATGGCGAAATCGAAGAAGTCGGACAGGAATGGCACGATCTTGCCATCCTTCGGCAGCTTGCCCGGCTGCAGCACGTTGATGCCTTCGAAGATCAGTATGTCCGGCCGGTCAATGGTGACGAACTCGCCGGGGATCACGTCGTAGGTCAGGTGCGAATAGACCGGCGCCCGGACGCTGCTTTGCGCCGACTTGATGCCGGACAGGAATCTGAGCAGCGCGCCGACGTCGTAGCTCTCGGGGAACCCCTTGCGCTCCATGAGATTCTCGCGGCGCAGGATCTCGTTGGGCAATAGGAAGCCGTCGGTGGTGATGAGGTCGACTTTCGGGCTCGACGGCCAGCGCGCCAGAAGTTCCTTCAGCACGCGCGCCGTGGTCGACTTGCCGACCGCGACCGAGCCGGCAATGCCGATGATGAAGGGTGTCTTGACGACGTCCTGCGCGTTGAAAAAGGCCTGGCGCTGCCGAAACAGCAGCTGGCTTGCCTCGACATGGGCCGAAAGCAGCCGGGACAGCGAGAGGTAGATGCGCTTGACCTCTTCGAGGTCGACCGGGTCGTTGAGCGAGCGCAGCCGGTCGATCTCGTCCCCGGTCAGCGTCAGCGGCGTGTCGGCGCGAAACTGCGACCATTGCTCGGCGGAGAAGAATCGATAGGGGGAATACTTCTCGGTCGGAGCCAGCTGGTCCATCGGGTTTCCTGCCCTCCTAGAGCGTGCTGCCGAAAAGTGCGAAGCCGGGCGACATCATACTCTCTCTTTCGATCAGCCCTGGGGCCGGGACGCCTTTTCGGCGGTACCCGAGCGGCTGGTTCGGCCCTCAAGCTCCTTCAGCACCTCGTCAAGCGGAATGCCCGCGATGCCAAGGACGACCAGCCAATGATATATAAGATCGGCGCTTTCCGAAACGACGGCTTTCTTGTCCCCCTTGACTGCGGCAATCACCGTCTCGACGGCTTCCTCGCCGAGCTTCTGCGCCGCCTTGTCGATGCCTTTGGCGAACAGCTTCGCCGTCCATGAGTCGGCGTCGCCGGAATGGGCGCGCTGATGGATGATCGTTTCCAGCTCGGCGAGCGAAAATTGAGCCATAGCAGCGGTTTAAGTCCGATGGGCGGCCGAGTCCAGCCGCATCGGCAGGCCGGCCCTGGCCATATGCGTCTTGGCCTCGGCGATGGTGTAGGTGCCGAAATGGAAGATCGAGGCGGCGAGCACAGCGCCCGCATGGCCGTCGCGGATACCCTCGACCAGGTGATCGAGCGTTCCGACGCCGCCCGATGCGATCACCGGCACGCGCACCGCGTCGGCAATCGCCCGGGTGAGCGCAATATCGTAACCGGCCTTGGTGCCGTCGCGATCCATCGAGGTCAAAAGGATCTCGCCGGCGCCGCGCTCGACCATGCGCTGCGCGAATTCGACCGCGTCGATGCCGGTCTTCTCGCGTCCGCCATGGGTAAAGATCTCCCAGCGGTCGGTCTCGCCTTGCGCCGACATCTTCTTGGCGTCGATCGCCACGACGATGCACTGATTGCCGAACTTGTCGGCGGCTTCCGCGACGAAATCCGGGTTCTTCACCGCCGCCGTGTTGATCGACACCTTGTCGGCGCCGGCCAGGAGCAGCTTGCGGATGTCGGCCACCTGGCGCACACCGCCGCCGACGGTGAGCGGCATGAAGCACTGCTCGGCCGTTCGGGCAACCACGTCGAAGATCGTCTCGCGATTGTCGGACGAGGCGGTGATGTCGAGGAAGCAGAGCTCGTCGGCGCCTGCGGCATCATAAGCCTTGGCGGCCTCGACCGGGTCGCCAGCATCGACGAGGTCGACGAAGTTCACGCCCTTGACCACGCGGCCGTTCTTGACGTCGAGGCAGGGGATGACGCGGGCCTTGAGCATCACTTGCGCTCCAGCGTCGAGAGCAGGTCGACCACCAGCGCGCCGACCAGCGGCGGCACGTCGCCCTTGGGATCGAAGGCCGGATCGTAGGCGGAGATGGTGAGCCCGGCGATGGCGAGCGGCCCGGCGAGGCCGCACATGGCGGTGCGCAGCTGCTCGGGAGCCGGACCGCCGGGCGTGGTGTAACGGTTGGCCTGCAGCTTCTCGGGGTCATGCACGTCAAGGTCGACATGCATGTGAACCTGGCGTGCGCCGTCGGCCTTCAGCCTTTGCGCGGCGCTCTTCCAGTCCGGGCATTCGGTCCGGATGATCGGCAGCTTTTCCAGCAGTTCCTGTTCCGCGCTGTCGAGGTCTCGCGCGTTGACCAGAACGCAGTGCGACGGATCGACCGGCTTGAAGCCCGGGATCTGCGCCGCTATCGATCGCCAGCACAGGCCCAGCACGGTGGCCAGCGCCATGCCGTCGAGAAAGCCCGTTGTGGTGGTTTCCGGCGTGTTGAGGTCGCCGTGCTGGTCGGCCCAGATGATGGCGTCGGCACCGGCACCGGCCACGGCGCCGGCGGCGGTCAGGCAGTTGCCGGCCAGCACGATCGGAAACCGCTTCCTGTCCAGCGCCATGCGGACTTCGCCTGAAACGGCGTTGCAGACGGCAAATCCGGTACCGATCTCGCGCTCGGCTTCGTCCTCGACCACCTTGCCGATGTCGCTCACCTCGACATCGTGGCCGGCGAGCTTCAGCGCGTCGGCCAGCCCGCCCGAAATCAGCGCGTCCGGGCCCTGGCCGCAGCCGCCGTGGAAATGGCCGCTGTCATAGGACGCCAGGATGATCGAAATGTTCACGCTCTTGCCTCCGCCCGCTCGCCGCGCAGGATCGCCAGCGCCTCGGTCGGGTCGATACGTCCGTCATACAGGGCCCGTCCGGAGATCGCGCCTTCGAGTTTTTGCGCGTCGGGCATGGTCATGCGCACGATGTCGGCGATCGAGGCGAGGCCGCCGGAGGCGATCACCGGAATCGACACGGCCTCGGCGAGGTCGATGGTCGAATCCCAGTTGATGCCGGTCAGCACGCCGTCGCGGTCGATGTCGGTGTAGATGATGGCGGCGACGCCGGCGCCCTCGAATTTCTTGGCCAGCTCGATGACGCCGAGCTCGGAGGCCTCGGCCCAGCCTTCGACCGCGACCTTGCCGCCCTTGGCGTCGATGCCGACGGCTATTTTCCCGGGAAAGGCCTTGCAGGCCTCCTTGACCAGGTCGGGTTCGCGCACCGCCACGGTGCCGAGGATAACGCGCGTCAGGCCGCGATCCAGCCAATCCTCGATCTGCGGCAAGGTGCGGATGCCGCCGCCGAGCTGCACGGGATTCTTCGTCGCCTTCAGAATGGCGCCGACCGCCGCCGAATTGACGCTTTGGCCCTTGAAGGCGCCGTTGAGGTCGACGACATGCAGCCACTTGAAGCCCTGCTCCTCGAAGGCCCTGGCCTGCGCGGCGGGATCGTCGTTGTAGATGGTGGCGGTGGCCATGTCGCCATGCTTCAGGCGCACGCACTTTCCGTCCTTGAGGTCGATGGCGGGAAACAGGATCATCGGTCAGGCGCCCTCGACGATGACGAAATGGCCGGTCGAGGCGGCGAGCCGGAACTTCGAGGCATGCTGATATTCAGGCGAATGATAGCATTCGATCGCCTTGTCGTAGGACTCGAACTCGACCAGCACGTGACGGTTGCCGGTCGGCCCTTCCGGACTTTCGTAGCGTCCCGCGCGGACCGGGAACTTTGCGCCGTATTTCGCGAAGGCGACGGCATTCGCGTCGATATACTGCTTGTAGACATCCGGATCGCGGACATCGATCATTGCCATCCAATAGCCCTTCTTGCTCATTGTCAGGGCCTCCATTTCAGGAAATTGGTGATCAAGGCCAGGCCGAGCGCTTGGCTCTTCTCGGGGTGGAACTGCGTGCCGGCAAGGTTGTCGCGCGCAACCGCCGCCGTCACCGCGCCGCCATAATTGGTCGTCGCCAGTACCTCGCCGGAATTCTTCGCGTCCAGATGATAGGAATGGACGAAATAGGCGTGCAGCCCCTTCGGACCGGTCTCGATGCTGGAAAACAGCGGGTGCTTGCGTTGGAGTTCGATCGTGTTCCAGCCGATCTGCGGGATTTTCAGCGCCGGATCGGACGGCGTGATTTCTTTGACGTCGCCGGCGATCCAGCCAAGACCTTGGGTGATGGTCTTTTCGAGGCCGCGTTGCGACATCAGCTGCATGCCGACGCAGATACCGAGGAAAGGCCGCCCTTTACGAAGCGCGGCCTCTTCCACCGCCTCCCACATGCCCGACACCGCATGCAGGCCGGCGGCGCAGTCGGCATAGGCGCCGACGCCCGGCAGCACGATGCGGTCGGCGGAACGCACGCGCTCGGCGTCGGCCGTCAGCTCGATCGTCGCGGCAAGGCCCGCTTCATGCGCGGCGCGCTCGAAGGCCTTGGTGGCCGAGCGCAGATTGCCCGAGCCGTAGTCGATGATTGCCACCCGCATGTCAGGGCCTTCCAGGCGTATGAGTCAGGCCGAGCGCCATGCCTGTCTGCGGCGGACGTGCCTGCGATGCATCCGGCACGATGCGCGGCAGGGCGGGCTGCTCCTCGCTCTCCACGTCGGTTTCCAGCGCATGGCGCGTCTCGGCATCGCCGAGATTGCCGGCCTCGATCACGCCCCATTCGCGCCAGCCGCGCCGCCGCAGCGAGGCGATCCGCAGCCCCTGGCCTTCGAAGCCGACATAGAGCGAGACCAGCAGCGACAGCAGCGATCCGGCCCCCTCAAGCCCGAGCCTCTCGCCGGCCACCGACAGGATCGCCATGACGATGAAGGTCAGAGCCGCCTCGATCCACATCCGGTGCCAGGCGAGCCAGAGCGGCGCGACCAGGAAACCCAGCCAGGTGAAGCTGTCGCGCACGAAAATTGCGTCCTCGGCTTTGTTGCCGGCCGGCGGCGCCATCACGACATAGATCGCCATAGGGCTATCCTTTCAGGGATCCCTTGGTGGAAGGCACCGCGTCGGGCTGGCGCGGATCGGGCTCCAGCGCTGCGCGCAACGCCCGCGCCACCGCCTTGAAGCAGGTTTCGGCGATATGATGGTTGTTGGCGCCGTAATGGTTGGTCACATGCAGCGTGATGCCGGCATTCTGCGCCAGCGCCTGGAAGAACTCGCGCACCAGCTCAGTGTCGAACGTGCCGATCTTCGGCGACGAGAAGCCCACATTCCAGACCAGGAAGGGCCGGCCCGAGACGTCGATCGCCGCCCTGGTCAGCGTCTCGTCCATGGCAAGGCCGATCGAGGCATAGCGCATGATGCCGCGCCGTTCGCCCAGCGCCTTGCTCAGCGCCTGGCCGATCGCGATGCCGGTGTCCTCGACCGTGTGGTGGTCGTCGATATGCAGGTCGCCCTTGGCCTTGACCGTCATGTCGATAAGCGAATGCCGCGACAGCTGGTCAAGCATATGGTCGAAGAAGCCGACGCCGGTCGAAATGTCGGATTTTCCCTTGCCGTCGACATCGACGGAGACCGAAATCTCGGTTTCCTTGGTCTTGCGGCTGACTTCGGCCGAACGCGTCATCGCTTTGTCCTTGTTGCCCTGCTTGGAGGCGCCAGGGCTTGAAAACGAGAGCCTTCTATCAGCATGATCCGGCGATTGCCAGTTGCCATTCCGGCCGCTATCGGCTCGGCCTGAGGCGGTTTGCAATCGTTGGCCTTGTGCATACATATGGCCGATCAAACTCACTCGTACCGCGCCAATCGCCTTTTCGAGGGATAGCGCGCATCGGAGCTCAAATGTCGAATGAACTCACCATGCACGCTACGACCATCATCAGCGTGCGCAAAGGCAACAAGGTCGTGATCGCCGGCGACGGCCAGGTCAGCCTCGGCCAGACGATCATGAAGGGCAACGCCCGCAAGGTGCGCCGCATCGGCAAGGACGGCAGCGTCATTGCCGGCTTCGCCGGCGCTACCGCCGACGCCTTCACCCTGCTCGAGCGGCTCGAAGCCAAGCTCGAGCAATACCCGGACCAGCTGACGCGCGCCTGCGTCGAGCTCGCCAAGGACTGGCGCACCGATCGCTATCTGCGCCGGCTGGAAGCCATGATGCTGGTCGCCGACAAGTCGGTCTCGCTGGCGCTGACCGGCAATGGCGACGTTCTGGAGCCCGAGCATGGCGTCATGGCCATCGGCTCCGGCGGCAATTACGCGCTGGCCGCGGCACGCGCGCTGATCGACACCGACAAGGATGCCGAGGAGATCGCCCGCAAGGCCATGCAGATCGCGTCCGACATCTGCGTCTACACCAACAACAATTTTGTCGTCGAAACGCTCGATGCCGCTTGAACGACCATGATCCCGAAGGGTGGCCGCCGGTTTTCGGACAAGATCATGGTCGAACAGGAAGATAGCTATGATTTTCGGCCGGTCACGGAAAAAGACCTGCCGATGATCGCCGGCTGGCTGCGCGAGCCGCATGTCGCCGCATGGTGGGACGATCCGGAAAAGGAAATCGCCGAGATCCGTGAGCATATCGATTCGGTTTCGGTGGAACCGCTGATCGTCGAGCTCGACGGCAGGCCGATCGCCTATCTGCAGAGCTATGATCCGCATATGGAGGACGACCATCCTTATGCCGACCAGCCCTTCGGCACGCTGGGCATCGATCTCACGATCGGCCCGCCGGAGCTGGTCGGGATCGGTCATGGCTCGGCCATCGTGCGCCAGTTCGTCGGGGAGCTTTTGGAGGAAGGCGCGCCGCGCGTCATCATCGATCCGCATCCCGACAATGGCCGCGCCATCCGCGCCTATGAGAAGGCCGGCTTCAGGCCGATCGGCCGCAGGCATTCGCAATATGGGGACGTCGTGCTGATGGCCGTCGATTCGGCCAACGACGATGAACATCTGGGGACTGATTGAATGACCGCATCCGGAGGGGACAAGACGCTTTCGGCCTATGAAGACAGCTGGCGCATGGGCCTGCTGCTCGTGCTCGCCTTTATCATATTCCAGGCAGGCGCCTTGTACGGCATGGGCCATCCGCCGATCTGCACCTGCGGCTACGTCAAGCTCTGGCATGGCGTGGTCAACAGTTCGGAGAACTCCCAGCACATCGCCGACTGGTACACCTTCTCGCACATCATCCACGGCTTCCTGTTCTATGCGCTGGCCTGGGCGCTGTTCCCGCGCTCGCCGGTGGGCTTAAGGCTCGCCTTCGCCGTCCTCATCGAAGGCGGCTGGGAGATCCTGGAAAACAGCCCCTTCATCATTGACCGCTACCGCGCCGGCACCATCTCGCTCAACTATTACGGCGACTCGATCATCAACTCGGTGTCCGACACGCTGTTCATGGCGCTGGGATTTGTGATGGCGCGAAAGCTACCTATATGGGTGGTCGTGGCCCTGGCGCTCATCTTCGAGTTCGGCACGGGTTACATCATCCGGGACAATCTGACGCTCAACGTGATCATGCTGCTGCATCCGTTCGAGTTTATCAGGCAGTGGCAAAGTGGAATTTGAGTAATATGAGCACATTTTCTCCCCGCGAAATCGTTTCGGAACTCGATCGCTTCATCATCGGCCAGAAGGACGCCAAGCGCGCCGTGGCCATTGCCTTGCGCAACCGCTGGCGCCGCCAGCAGCTGGAAGGCCAGATGCGCGAAGAGGTGATGCCGAAGAACATCCTGATGATCGGCCCGACCGGGGTCGGCAAGACCGAGATCTCGCGGCGTCTGGCGCGGCTCGCCGGCGCGCCCTTCGTCAAGGTCGAGGCCACGAAATTCACCGAGGTCGGTTATGTCGGCCGCGATGTCGAGCAGATCGTGCGCGATCTCGTCGAGGTCGCCATCGGCCTGACGCGCGAGAAGATGCGCGAGGACGTCGCCGCGCGCGCCCAGATCAACGCCGAGGAACGCGTCCTGGAAGCGCTGGTCGGCAAGACGGCGAGCCCGGCGACCCGCGACTCCTTCCGCAAGAAGCTGCGCGACGGCGAGCTCGACGACAAGGAGATCGAGATCGAGGTGGCCGACACCGGCACCGGCGGCATGCCCGGTTTCGAGATCCCCGGCATGCCGGGCGCCAATGTCGGCGTCCTCAACATCAACGACATGCTTTCGAAGGCGATGGGCGGCCGCAGGACCAAGACCCGCAAGACCACGGTGCGCGATTCCTACGCGGTGCTGGTCAACGACGAGTCCGACAAGCTGCTCGACCAGGACGAGGTGGTGCGCAGGGCGCTGGAATCGGCCGAGAATGACGGCATCGTCTTCCTCGACGAGATCGACAAGATCGCCGCCAGGAGCGACATTTCGGGCGGCCCGTCGCGCGAAGGCGTGCAGCGCGACCTGCTGCCGCTGGTCGAAGGCACCACGGTCGCGACCAAATATGGGCCGATCAAGACCGATCATATATTGTTCATCGCTTCGGGCGCCTTCCACGTCTCCAAGCCTTCCGACCTGCTGCCGGAGCTGCAGGGCCGCCTGCCCATCCGTGTCGAGCTGCGCGCGCTGGAGAAGGCGGATTTCATCCGCATCCTCACCGAGACCGAGGCGAGCCTCATCAAGCAGTATATCGCGCTGATGAAGACCGAAGGCGTCGAGCTGACCTTCACCGACGACGCCATCGATTCGCTCGCCGGCATCGCCGTCGACCTCAACGCCAGCGTCGAGAACATCGGCGCGCGGCGCCTGCAGACGGTGATGGAGCGTGTGCTGGACGAGATTTCCTACGACGCGCCCGACCGCCACGGCACGGCCGTCACCATCGACGCCGCCTATGTCGAGAAGCATGTCGGCGACCTGTCGCGCAACACCGACCTGTCGCGGTTTATTCTTTAAGCTCTATCGGGTTCGGGCTGGCTTCCGGCCGGCCTGAAACGCCCGTCCAATGCCCCGATTTCGGGCTGGCTCAGGCCGGCCTGAAACGCCCTTCCAATCCAAAGTGTGGCCAAATGGAAGCATCTGGCCACCATTTTCGCTGGCAGCTCGAAGCCTTCTCTCGACTCTGCCAAGCGCTTTACCTAGTTTGCCGCGCATTCGAAGGCGGCGGCGTATGAAGAAACTTATCCTGCTTTTTCTCGGCATGGCCTTGGCGGCGGCGGTGGCAACCGCCGATGCCGCGACCATCGTGCCCCCGGGCAACCGCAACAGCGTGCAGCCGGATATTCCAGGCGCCTCCAGCCGGCGCACTCAGGCCACAAACACCACCTTCCAGGCCAAGTACCGCAAGGTTTACGCGCTGTTGCAGAACGATGCCGAGCTGCGCGGCAAGATCAGGAAGGCGGCAGCAGCCTACGGTATCGATCCCATGCATATCGTCGGCGCCATCGTCGGCGAGCATACCTACAATGTCGACGCCTACGACCGTCTGCAGACCTATTACGTGAAGGCGATCTCCTATTTGTCGAGCAAGCTCTCTTTCGCCTATCACGGCGAGGACGTCTCGGATTTCATCCAGCGGCCGGAATTCGAGAAATGCGCCGGCATGGACGACAGCTACGATCTTTGGGAATGCCGCGAGCAGGTGTGGAATCGCGCCTTCCGCGGCAAGAGCGTCGGCGGCGAGGATTTCCCCAACGATCGCTTCGGCGCCACCTTCTTCCAGCCTTATTATGCCGGCCAGACCTTCGGCCTCGGCCAGTTGAACCCGCTGACCGCGCTGCAGATGAGCGACCTCGTGCACAAGGTCTCGGGCCTGCCCAGGCTCGACGTCGGCGATCCCAACGCCGTCTACAAGACCATCATGGACCCGGACCTGACGCTGCCTTACGTCGCCGCGACCATCAGGAAGTCCATCGACGCCTACCGCGGCATCGCCGGCTTCGACATCTCGAAAAATCCGGGCCTCACCGCCACGCTCTATAATGTCGGCAACCCCGAAGAGCGCGCTTATGCTCTGAAGGCCGAGAACGACAAGCGCCGCGCCGCCGGCGAACCGGAAAAGCTGCCCGAAGAAAATTATTACGGCTGGCTGGTCAACGACAAGCTGGATGAGCTCAAGGCGCTGTTTTAGGGCGTCAGGCTTTGAGAGCGGAGCCGTAGGGTGCATGCCAGCTTGGCGCATGCATTGTCCAACGTAGCGCTGGTCGACCCCCACTCCGTCTCGGCTTCGCCGAGCCACCTCTCCCCCGATCGACGGGGGAGAGGAAAGGCGCCAAGCTTTTTGCCGTCGACGCTCGTCTAGCAAGGCTCCCTTCCTTTCCCTCCGGAGGGGGAAAGGTGGCGCTGCGAAGCAGCGACGGATTGGGGGAACCACGTGGCAATCAAGCCTCAGGTCGATCAGTCACGCCAGTCACAGAGTACGTGTGCATAGCGTAGCCCGTTTTACGGGTAGAAGGTGCCGGCAGGCAGATGAGGGCCAGCGCCGAGCTCAACAATTATCAAGGCAGTTCACGCCGCCAGCAGCGACTTCAGCTTGACCGCTTGCGAGCCGAGCGCTTCCGGGGCTGGCGTCGCCCGCTTGGCGATCAGCATTTCCGCCAGCCGGATGTCGCGCGCCACCGCATTGCCGTGGCCGATGCCGCTGGCGGCCACCAGCCTGCCGTCCTCGGCCAGATGGAATAGGATGAAGGCGCCGTCGTCGAGGTCGCGCCGCACGGTGCTCTTGCCTTCGTCGGACAGCCCGGCGATCTGCAGGGTCAGCCCATACTGATCCGACCAGAACCACGGCACGGCGGCATGCGCCTCGCCGGCGCCCAGCATGTTCTTCGCGGCCAAGGCGCCCTGTTCCTGGGCGTTGCGCCAGGCTTCGAGACGCACGCGCCGGCCGCCATAGACGGCAAGCGGGAACGAGCAGCAGTCGCCCGCGGCGAAGATATCCGGGTCGGCGGTGCGCAACTGCTCGTCGACTGCGATGCCGTTGTCGATCGCCAGTCCCGCCTCAGCGGCAAGCGCGGTCACCGGCACGGCGCCGATGCCGATCACCGCGAGATCGGCGACGATGGCCTGCCCGTCGGCCAGCGTGATGCTTACCTCCGCGCCGTCATCGGCAATCGCCGCTATCCCCTGGCCGGTGCGGATCGCAACGCCCTCGGCCTCATGCGCCTTGTGGATGATCTCGGCGATCTCGGCCGGCACGCCGCGCATCAGGATGCGCGGCTGCGCCTCGATGACGGTGACGGCGGCGCCGAGCTTGCGCGCCGCGGCGGCAAGCTCGAGGCCAATGAAGCCGCCGCCGATAATGGCGACGCGGTTGCCGGCGCTGAGATGAGCGCGAATGGCCAAAGCGTCGTTGAAGGTCCTGAGATAGACACAACGCCCCCCGAGACCCGGCATCGGCAGCGTGCGCGGCACGGATCCGGTCGCCAGCAAAAGCTTTTGATAGGAAAGGGAGGATCCGTCCGACAGTTGCACGACATGCGCGGCACGATCGATCGCGACGGCCCGGACGGAATGGATGTGGCGGATCGCGCGCTCGGCGAACAGCGCGTCGGTGGCGATCGCCTTGATCGAAAGCGCCTCGCCAGTCATCGCTTCCTTCGACAGCGGCGGCCGCTCATAGGGCAGATGCGGCTCGTCGCCGACCAGCGTGACCGGCCCTTCGAAGCCGAGATCGCGCAGGGCGAGCGCGGCGCGCCCCCCGCATTCGCCGGCTCCGATGACCACCATTCCTCCCGTCATCAGCGTCACCCGACCTGAACAAGAACTTTGCCGGCGTCGACCTTGACCGGATAGGTCTTGAGGTTGACGCAGACCGGCGCGCCGCGCGCGTCACCGGTCTTGTAATTGAAGCGGCCATTGTGCTTCGGGCATTCGATGATGTCGTCCATGACCAGACCGTCGGCCAGATGCACCTTTTCATGCGTGCACAGCCCGTCGGTCGCGAAATATTCGTCGTCCGGGCTGCGGTAGATGGCGAAGGTGCGGCCGGCATGGTCGAACCGCATCACGTCCTCCTCATCGATGTCCCCGGCCGCGCAGGCCTCGACCCAGTCGCTCATCTCGTTCTCCGCGAAATCGGTTGGTTAAGCTCTTCGGCAGATCACTCGGCCGCTGCCGCCACCGGGTTGTCGTTGTGCAGCTCTTCCCGGTAGGGCTTCGCCGTCGGCGGCAGCGCGCGCTTGAGGAAATAATCCTCGTTGCGCAGCTGGCGCAGGAAGGCCGGGATCATCTCGCGATAGCCGGCCAGGATCGACGGCGTCGGCGCCGGCAGATCGTGCTTGATCATCTCGTGCAGCTTCGGCAGCGCGTGATAGGGCACCATCGGGAACATGTGGTGCTCCACATGGTAATTCATGTTCCAATAGATGAAGCGGCTGACCGGGTTCATGTAGACGGTGCGGCTGTTGAGCCGGTGATCGATGACGTTCTCGGCCAGCCCGCCATGCTGCAGCAGCCCGGTCATGACGTGATGCCAGGCGCCGTAGAGGCGGGGCAGGCCGATCAGCAGCAGCGGCAGCCAGGAATGCAGATAGAGCGCCAGGGCGATGGTCGCGATATAGATGGCGAGCCATATGCGGGCGACGCGGATCGCCTTCGGCTGTTCCTGTTCGGGGATGAAGGTCTTTTCCGCCGCGCTGATGACGCCGGCAGCGTTGCGCAGCATGTCGGTCATGGCATGCCATGCGTCGAGAATGCCGAAGAAGTTCAAGACGACGCGCAGCAGATCCGGCGGGCGCATGACGGCGATCTCCGGGTCGCGGCCGACGATGATGGTGTCGGTATGGTGGCGTGTATGGCTCCAGCGCCATGTCACCGGATTGCGCATGATCATGAAGCAGGCGAGCTGGTAGACGGCGTCGTTCATCCACTGGGTGCGGAAGGCCGTGCCATGGCCGCATTCGTGCCAGCGGGAATCGGTCGAGGAGCCATAGAGCGTGCCATAGACGAAGAAGAACGGCACGCACCACCAGCTGCCCCAGAACCAGGCGCCGCCCGCGCCGCTGAGGATCAGCGCGCCGAGCCAGATGATGGTGTCGCGGATCGCCGGCTGGTCGGAGCGCTGCATCAGCTCCTTCATCTGCTTGCGCGGGATCTCGGTATGGTACCACTCGGCCGCCGCCAGCCCGTTCTCGACCGCGAGCTTGGCGTCGCGGCCGGTCAGGCTGTAGTCGCGTGGCGACGCCGACGAAGACGTCATGGCAGTCATTGAGCTTCCTCCAACAGCGCCTGGCGAACGGTTTGGCAGGTCTGGGCTCGTTCATGGCCGGCTTCCACTTCACCATACCGCCGGCCCATGATAGTCTCAACATCAGGAAGATAGTTTCTATCATTTCCTATCAGAGTGAGATATGCTGAGTCGGACAGGCAATGGAGCATTCATGGCAAAGCGGCCGACCATTAGCGATCTCGCGCGCGTCTCGGGCGTCAGCGTCGCCACCGTCGACAGGGTGCTGAACAGCCGCCTGCCGGTGCGCGAGGAGACGGCGCGCCGGGTGTATGAGGCCGCCACCGAAATCGGCTACCACGCGGCGGGGCTGATCAAGCAGCGGATGCGCCAGGAATTGCCGGAATACCGGCTCGGCTTCCTGCTGCTGAGGGGCAATGACGTCTTCTATGGCGATTTTGCCAGGGAGCTCGAGCTGGCGGTTTCGCAGTCGCAACGTTTCCGCGGCACTGCCGCGATCGACTTCGCCACGTCGCTGGCACCCGATGAGATTGCGGGCCAGATGCGCAGGCTGGCGGCCAAGTCGAGAGCCATCGCCGTTGTCGGCCCGGATCACCCGGCGCTGACGGCGGTGGTGGAGGCGCTGAAGGCGAGGGGGCAGCCGGTGTTCTCGCTGCTGTCCGATTTTGCCGCCGGCATCCGCGAGGGCTATGTCGGTCTCGACAACCGCAAGGTCGGACGCAGCGCCGCATGGATGATCGCCAAGGCCGCCAGGAAGCCGGGCAAGGTGGCTCTCTTCGTCGGCAGCCACCGCTTCCATGGCCACGAGCTGCGCGAGATCGGCTTTCGCTCCTATTTCCGCGAGCACGCGCCGGATTTCACCGTGATGGAGACGCTGGTCAACCTCGAGGCGAATGACGTGACGCATGACGCCATGCTCGATCTTCTGGCGCGCCATCCCGATCTTGCCGGTTGCTATGTCGCCGGCGGCGGCATGGAAGGCGCCGTCTCGGCGCTGAGAACGGCAAACCCGGCGGTTATGCCGGTCGTCATCTGCAACGAGATCAACGCCGTCTCGCGCGCAGCACTTGCCGACAACATCCTCACCATGGTGATCTCGACGCCGCTCGCCGCGCTCTGCCGGGAACTCCTGGGGCTGATGGCCCATGCCATCGAAAGCGGCGCCGCCAATGCGCCGGGGCAGACCTTCCTGCCCTTCGATATCTATCTGCCGGAAAACATCTAGAAGCTCCAGCGCAGGATTGTGATCGGTCGCTCTGTTTGCATTGGCAGGCGGCATGCGTTGGAGATTGGCCGAAACGCCCATCGCGAGAGTCATTCCAGGGTCTGCGCCGCGTCGCTTCGCCCCTTGCTTCGCCACAGAATGACGAGGTTGGGGCGGCTTCAGCCAATTTCCGGCGGTTGCGACGGGGTCTATGTGAAAGAATCCATCAGGCTGATGGATTCTTTCATGGCGATTTGCTCCGATTCGGGCTCGGGTTTCGACGATCGGGACCGAAAAACCGGCCAATCTCATCGGAATCGCCCTTGACGTTTCCAAAACGAAATGGAATGAATATTTCACTAGCTAGGCTTTTTGGTTCTTTCGTTCCGGAACGCCTGTGCGAACGGAGGAAGAGGCGTTCCAGTCGAGTTGGGACGCCGCATGGCCGCAGGGAGAGATTCCCCGGGCAAACCGGGGATTCCGGTTCAAATGGGTGCAGCCGGACACCAAGTGGAGGAGAATAAAATGAAGAAACTGCTTTTGGGCGTCGCGCTTTCGGCGCTGATGTGCTCATCCGCCTTCGCCGCCAAGATCGGCGTTTCGATGGCCAAGTTCGACGACAACTTCCTGACCGTGCTGCGCAACGGCATGATCGCGCAGGCCAAGGGCATGAGCGGTGTCGAATTGCAGGTCGAGGATGCGCAGAACGACGTGGCCAAGCAGCTCGACCAGATCAAGAACTTCGCCGCCTCGGGCGTCGACGCCATCATCGTCAATCCGGTCGACACCTCGGCCACCCAGGCCATGTCGGACGCGGCCGCCGCGGCCAAGGTCCCGCTGGTCTATGTCAACCGCCAGCCGGTCAATGTCGATCAGCTGCCGGACAACCAGGCTTTCGTCGCGTCGAACGAGGCGGAATCCGGCACGCTCGAGACCAAGGAAGCCTGCCGCCTGTTCAAGGAAGCCGGCAAGAAAGAAGCCAATGTCTACGTGATCATGGGCGAGCTCTCGAACCAGGCCGCGGTGCAGCGCACCAAGGACATCGAGGAAGTCATCGCCACGCCGGACTGCAGCTTCATCAAGATCATCGACAAGCAGACTTCGAACTGGGATCGTGACCAGGCGCAGAACCTGATGACCAACTGGCTGTCGTCGGGCAAGGCGTTCGACGGCGTCATCGCCAACAACGATGAAAGCGCCATCGGCGCCATCCAGGCGATGAAGGCCGCCAACATCGACATGAAGTCGGTGGTCGTCGGCGGCGTCGACGCCACCCAGGACGCGCTGGCCGCGATGCAGGCGGGCGACCTCGACGTGACCGTCTTCCAGGACGCTGCCGGCCAGGGCGCCGGTGCGCTCGACGCGGCGCTGAAGCTCGCCAAGGGCGAAAAGGTGGAACACAAGGTCTATATCCCGTTCCAGCTCGTCACTCCGGCGAACATCGACAAGTTCTTGAAGAAGAACTGAGGCGCGCCGGCGCAATTCCAGGAACGGTTTTCGGTACGGAATTGCGTGAAGACAAACCGCGGGGTGGTGCCGCGACGCATCGGACTGGCTGAAATCGGCTGCTGGCGAAGCGGCGCCGCTCTGTTCCTCTCCCGCTCGACAGGGCGGGAGAACGGGGCGCGGTCATTCGGAGGAAGAAGACGTGTCACAGACATCGCATGGCATTGGCGGGTTGAGCTATGACGCCAAGAAGCGCCCATGGCCGGCCGAGTTCAACGTGTTCCTGGCGCTGGTCATCCTCGTCGTCGCCTTCGAGCTGATCGGCCGCGTCTTCCTCGGCGACAGCTTCCTGTTCAACACGCGCGAGAATGTGTCGGGCCTCTTCAACGAGCAGCGCCTGCAGATCATCATCCTGCAGGTCTCGATCGTCGGCATCATCGCCATCGGCGTCACCCAGGTCATCATCTGCGGCGGCATTGATCTGTCCTCGGGCTCGATCGTCGGCGCCACCGCCATGATCGCCATGAGCTTCGCGCAGGTTGCGACCGTCAACGGCAATCCCAATCCCAAGGCGATGTTCATCGACTATGGCTGGACCGACCTGCCGGTCATCGTGCCGGTGCTGGTCGCGATCGGCTGCGGACTGATCGCCGGCCTGATCAACGGTCTGTTGATCGCCTATACCCGCATTCCGCCTTTCATCGCCACGCTTGGCATGATGGTCACCGCCCGCGGCATCGCAAAATGGTGGTCGAAGGGCCAGCCGATCTCGTTCCCGACCGACAGCTTCGCGGCCATCGGCAAGGGCCTGATGCCTGTCGTCATCTTTATCTCGCTGGCGCTCCTGTTCCAGCTTATCCTGAGCTATACGAAATACGGCAAGCATTGCTATGCCATCGGCTCCAACGAGGATGCCGCGCGCATGTCGGGCATCAAGATCGCCAACCACAAGGTACTGGTCTACGCCATCGCCGGTATCCTCGCTTCGCTTGCCGCCGTGGTGCTCTGCTCCAAGAACCTCACCGCCCAGGCCGGCATGGGCGTCATGTACGAGCTCGACGCCATCGCCATGGCGGTCATCGGCGGCGTTTCGCTGTCGGGCGGCCGCGGTTCCATCATCGGCACTGTGATCGGCTCGCTGATCTTCGGCGTCATCATTTCCGGCTTCACCTTCCTGCGCCTCGACGCCTACTATCAGGAGATGGTCAAGGGCGTGATCATCGTCGGCGCGGTCGTTCTCGATCAATGGCGCCAGCGCCGCCGCGCGATAGGAGCTTGACCATGTCAGACATCGTTCTGAAGACCGAAAACCTCACCAAGCACTATGGCGGCGTGCACGCGCTGCAGGAGGCGAATTTCGAGCTGCGCAAGGGCGAGCATGTCGCCATCATGGGCGACAACGGCGCCGGCAAATCGACCTTCGTGCGCCAGATCACCGGCGTCGAGCAGCGCACCGACGGCAAGATCTGGTTCGACGGCAAGGAAGTGAACTTCGCCGGCCCGATCGAGGCGCGCGAGGCGGGCATCGAGACCGTGTTCCAGAACCTTGCGCTGGCCGACGATCTCGACGTGCCGTCGAACCTGTTCCTTGGGCGTGAGAAGGTGCTCTTCAACCTCGGGCCGTTCTCGATCCTCGACCGCAAGGCGATGCGCAAGGCGACCGAGGCGGCGCTGATCCGCACGGCGGTGAAGATCCCCAACCTCTCCAGCACCATCCGCCATATGTCCGGCGGCCAGCGCCAATGCGTCGCGATCGCCCGGACCGCGACCTTCGCCTCCAAGCTGATCATCATGGACGAGCCGACGGCAGCGCTCGGCGTGCAGGAAACCGCGCAGGTCGAAAACATCATCCGTACGCTGAAGGAAAACGGCGAGCCGCTGATCCTGGTCAGCCACAACATGCGCCAGGTGTTCGATCTGGTCGACCGCATCGTCGTCTTCCGCCGCGGCAAGATCGTCGCCAACCTGCGCAAGCAGGACACCGACGGCAACGACATCGTCGCCTACATCACCGGCGCCAAGACCGGACAGGCGGAACTGCAGGCCGCCTGACGGACGCCGCGACGGGATCAACCAATTGTCCGCGCCACCAGACGCGGGCGAGCCTTTAACATCATCTCGAAGGACATTCCATGACTCTCCGCTTCGCTCTTCTCGGCGCCGGTCGTATCGGCAAAGTGCATGCCCGCGCCGTCGGCTCAAATCCGCAGGCAAAACTGGTTGCCGTGGCGGATGCCTTCGAGAAAGCGGCGACTGAGCTCGCCTCCGCCTACGGCGCCGAAGTGCGCACGATCGATGCCATCGAGCAGGCCAAGGACATCGACGCCGTCATCATCTGCACGCCGACCGACACCCATGCCGATCTGATCGAGTGCTTCGCCAAGGCCGGCAAGGCGATCTTCTGCGAGAAGCCGATCGACCTCTCCGTCGAGCGGGTCGAGAAATGCCTGGCCGTTGTCGAGAAGACCAAGGCCACGCTGATGGTCGGCTTCAACCGCCGCTTCGACCCGCATTTCGCCGCCGTGCGCAAGGCGATCGACGACGGCGCCATCGGCACGGTCGAGATGGTCACCATCACCTCGCGCGATCCGGGCGCCCCGCCGCTCGATTACATCGCCCGCTCCGGCGGCATTTTTCGCGACATGACCATCCACGACTTCGACATGGCGCGCTTCCTGCTCGGCGAGGAGCCCATCGCGGTGAGCGCGCACGCTTCGGTGCTGGTCGACAAGAAAATCGGCGAAGCCGGCGATTTCGACTCGGTCAGCGTCATCCTTGAGACCGCCTCCGGCAAGCAGGCCGTCATCTCCAATTCGCGCCGCGCCACCTATGGCTACGACCAGCGCATCGAGGTGCATGGTTCCAAGGGCATGGTCGCGGCCGAGAACCAGCGGCCGGTGTCGATCGAGCTCGCCAACGACAAGGGCTACACCCGTCCGCCGCTGCACGACTTCTTCATGACCCGCTACATCGACGCCTATGCCAACGAGATCGCCTCCTTCATCGCCGCGGCAACTGCCGGCAAGAAGGCGGCGCCGAGCGGCAAGGACGGGCTGATCGCGCTGAAACTGGCCGACGCGGCCTTGCAGTCGGCCAAGACGGGCAAGACCATCCGCGTCGATTGAAATTTGAATACGGATTGAGGAGCACAGCGATGAACGGTTTGGCCGGTCGCAATTCAGAAACGCGCGCCATCGTCACCGGCGGCGCGCAGGGCATCGGCTTCGCGGTTGCGGAAGCCTTGGCCGACGAGGGCTGCCGCGCGCTGGCGCTGGTCGGCCGCTCGCAGGAGAAAGGCGACAAGGCGGTCGCGGCACTGAAGAAGAGCGGCGTCGACGCCATCTTCATCAGCGCTGATGTCGCCAAGGTCGCCGACTGCAAGCGCGCCGTCGAGACAGCGATCAAGCATTTCGGAACGCTGAACGCGCTGGTCAACGCCGCCGCTACTTCCGCGCGGGGGTCGCTGGTGGAGACCACTGAAGAACTCTTCGACCAGATATTCGACACCAATGTCCGCGGCCCCTTCTTCCTGATGCAGGGCCTCGTCGCGCATCTCCTGGAGCGCAAGGCTCCGGGCTCGATCGTCAACGTGCTGTCGATGTCGGCGCATGCCGGCCAGTCCTTCCTGACGCCCTATTCGACCAGCAAGGGCGCGCTGATGACGCTGACCAAGAATGTCGCGAGCGCTTATCGGCGGAACCGCATCCGCTGCAATGCGGTGCTGCCGGGATGGATGGACACCGAGGGCGAGGCGATCGTCCAGAAAAAATGGCACGGAGCGTCGGATGACTGGTTGGAGAAGGCCGAGGCCGCGCAGCCCATGGGCCAGCTGGTCAAGCCCGCGCAGCTTGCCCGGCTGATCACCTACATGCTGAGCCCGCAGGCGGGCGTCATGACCGGCTCGCTGGTCGACTATGATCAGAACATAGCCGGGGTGATCGGGGAGTAGCGGCTGGCTTTGGCGTAACGGCGCGCGGGCCCAAGAGCGCGCATGTCTGCCGGTTGCCGCAGCATTGCCTTTCCCTCATAGTCATAAGTCCGAACAATCATGGGGGTGGAATGATGTCTGCGCCCGAACATACCAGCTGGACTGTCGCCGAGGCAGAAGTCCGGTTCGCGGAGATTATCGAGCGGGCGCGGTACGCGCCGCAGAGGATCACCGAAAACGGCAAACCAAGTGTGCTTGTCGTGTCGGCCGAAGAATGGCTTCGAAGGACCGGGCGAAAGGGTACGCTTGCGGAATTCCTGTTGGAATCGCCACTGCGTGGTGCCGATTTAGACCTTGAACGTCAACACGACGAACTGCGTGATCTGCCGCTATGAATCGCTACCTTCGTCATCCACGGGCGGAGCAAGGAGCGAAGCGACGCGCGCAGACCCGAGGATCCATGCCGTTACTTTGAAGCGTCGCGGCCGCGCAGAATTTTGCTAGGGTGCATTCCTCGGCCCAAGGCACGGAATGGATTCCTTTGGTCTACGCGGTACGCTTCGCTTCCCGCTCCGCCCAAGGACGAAACCGCGAGATTCGGCCATTCCAAATTGGCTCTCATCAGCCACGTGACAAGCGCCCCCGCATCGATTATATCAGGCGCATGATCCACCTGACCGCCTCGTTTTGGTACTTTAGCTACGGTAGCTCGCTGGCGGCGGGAGGATTGCGCTCGATCTGAAAACTCTAGATCGAAAATCCGACAAGCCGCCAGACCTGGCGGCTTTTTTGTTTCAGCCGGCAGGTCTCCTAAACCAGGAGCAGAAAGCCGTGTTGACCACCACAGACGACCTTCGGGTCACCGAAATCAGAGCCTTGAGCACGCCGGACGAGGTGATGCGCGAGATACCGCGCTCGCTCACCGCGACGCGCACCGTCGCTGCCTCGCGCAACGCTATCCATTCGATCCTCTCGGGGGCCGACGATCGACTGCTTGTCATCGTCGGCCCATGTTCCATCCACGATCCGGTCGCGGCCGTTGACTATGCCAGCCGTCTGGCGGCGCTGCGCGAGGCCCTGGCCGACCGGCTCGAGATCGTCATGCGCGTCTATTTTGAAAAGCCGCGCACCACGGTCGGCTGGAAGGGCCTGATCAACGACCCGGACCTCGACGGCAGCTTCAACATCGAAAAGGGGTTGCGCATGGCGCGCAACGTTCTGTCGGCCGTCAACAATCTCGGCCTGCCGGCGGCGACCGAGTTCCTCGACATGACCATCCCGCAATACATCGCCGACCTTGTCGCCTGGGGCGCCATCGGCGCGCGCACCGCCGAAAGCCAGATCCATCGCGAGCTGGCCTCGGGCCTGTCCTGCCCGGTCGGCTTCAAGAACGGCACCGACGGCAATCTCAGGATCGCCGGCGAGGCGGTGAAGTCCGCCGCCCAGCCGCATCATTTCATGGCGGTGACCAAGGGCGGCCGCAGCGCCATCGCAGCGACCACCGGCAACGAGGATTGCCATGTCATCCTGCGCGGCGGCGTCGCGCCGAACTATGATGCCGCAAGCGTCGAGGCCGCCGCGGCCGAGCTAGTCCGCATCGGCATCGCGCCGCGGCTGATGATTGATGTCAGCCACGCCAACAGCGCCAAGAAGCCGGAGAACCAGCCGAAGGTCGCGCATGACGTGGCGGGCCAGATTGCCGCGGGCGACGAGCGCATCATCGGCGTCATGATCGAGAGCAATCTCGTCGCCGGCCGGCAGGACGTCGTGCCCGGCAAGCCGCTGGTCTACGGCCAGAGCATCACCGACGGCTGCATCGACTGGGCTACCACGGAAACGGTGCTGCACGGCCTCGCCGGCGCGGTCGAATGGCGCCGGTCGGTGAAGCGCGAGATGCTTGCCAGCCGGCAGGGCGCGGCTTGAGCGAAATGGAGAGGGCGGCGATCACGCCGCCCTCAAACCTTCCCAGGCCGTGAATATCGAAACGGCAAACAGCAGCAGCCCTGCCATGCGCCCGGCGAGAACGGTCGCGCGGGGATTGGCCACAAGCATCTGCCTGCTGCGCCCCGCCGTGACGGCGAGCCCGCCATAGATCGCGGCTTGCGTGGCGACCGTCAGCAATCCCATGATCGTCGCCTGCATCCAGATCGGACCGTAGGCCGGCTTCAGGAATTGCGGATAGACGGCAAGGATGAAGAGATAGGCCTTCGGATTGATCAGGCAGGTGACCAGGCCCTGGCGAAACGCCTTCCAGGCCGAGCGGCTCCCGGTTGGTCCGTTGTCGCCGACGATGATCGAGCTGCGCATCAGCGACATGCCGATATAGGCCATGTAGGCGGCGCCGGCGATCAGCAGCGGCGTGAACAGGATCGGCACGAAATGCATGAGCAGGCCGACGCCGATCGCTCCGTTCAGCGTATGCACTGCACCGCCCAGCATGATGCCGGCGGTGGCGGCCAGGCCCCTGCTGCTGCCGCCGGTCAGCGCATTGGCCAGCACGAACAGCATGTCCATGCCCGGAACGGCGATGACGCCGAACAGAAGCACGAAGAACAGCCAGAGATTTTCGCCATAGCTCATGTCAGTTGCCTGTCGCATTATCTGCTTGCGCGAAAAGGAATCTGTTGCTTTTCAAGAGGGTAGGCGACTCTATAGGTCACTCCAACTGACGGGGATGTGTCAGTTGCGTTCTGATCGGGCCAAGGAAATGCGCAAGGCCTCGCGGCTGTTCGAGATCATCCAGATCCTGCGTCTGGCCAAGAAGCCGGTGACGGCGGCGACGATCGCCGAGCGGCTGGAAGTGACCGTACGCTCGGTCTATCGCGATATCGCAGCCCTGCAGGCAATGCGCGTGCCCATTGAGGGCGGGCGCGGTATCGGCTACATCCTGCGCCCCGGCTTCGACCTGCCGCCGCTGATGTTTTCCATCGAGGAGATGGAGGCGATCGTGCTGTCCTTGGCGCTGCTCGAGCGCACCGGCGACGAGGAGCTCAAGCAGGCCGCCAAACGCGTCGGCGCCAAGATCGCCGGCGCCGTGCCGCAGCCTTTGCGGCAGACGCTCGACGCCAACGCCCTCCATGCCTGGGGCTTTGCAGCACCCTCCGCTTCAGCCGTCGACCTCGCTCTGGTCCGCCGCGCCATCCGCGACGAGGAGAAGCTAAGCCTCTCCTATCGCGACGAGGCGGGACGGCCGACCGGCCGCATCATTCGCCCGGTCGCCCTGATCTACTATGCCGAAACCGCCAACATCGTCGCCTGGTGCGAGTTGCGGCAGGCCATCCGCAATTTCCGCAGCGACCGCATCGAGGATTGCCGGGCGGCCGGCCAATGGTTCAAGGGCGAAGGCGACCGGCTGCGGCAGGTGTGGGTCGACGGCTGGGAGATCAACGCCCCGGCGGCCGCCGGCAACTGACGCGTTGCCGCCTTATGTCTCAGGGAACGATGCCGCGGCAGGCCCAGGCGACATTGGCGAAGGATCGCGGGCCATCCGGTCGGCCGGCTTGATAGGCATCGCGGACGGCGGCCTCGACACGCTCCCGCTCGGCCGCGTCCAGCGTGGTCATATATTTGCCGAGCGGGCCTTCGCCAGCGCCGATCGGCGTCCAGAAGTCGTCGAAATCCGCGTAGTCCATGCGGATCATCAGCTCGGCCTCGGTGACATCGACGAGACCCTGCTCGACAAAGGTCCGCTTCATCTCGCCCGGCTGCATCATCGGCTGGAAGCAATAGCGGTTGCGCAGCTGACGCCCGCTTTCGCTGAGCGCCGCAACTGTGTCGATCATCATGCGCATCCCGGTCATGCCGCCGTAATGGTCCCAGACCACGGCCGCGACCACACCGCCCGGCCGCGTCACGCGGCGCATCTCGGCCACCGCCTTGCCGGCCTCCGGCACGAAGTGCAGCACCAGCAGCGCCAACGCGCGGTCGAACGCATTGTCGGCGAACGGCAGTGCGGTGGCATCCGCCTGCTGGATGGTGACGCGCGGATCGGTGTTCCTCTCCTTCGCCGCCGCGACGAAGACCGGCGAGAAGTCGATGGCCTCGATATCGGTGAGATCGCCTGACTTCGCCAGCTCGAAGGTCAGGCTGCCGGTGCCGCAACCCACGTCGAGGACTTTTTCGCCGCCGGCCAGACCGACGAAATCGATGAACTTGGGCGCGAGCCTGCGGCTCCAGCGCCCCATCAGTTGCTCATAGCCCGACGCCGCGTGAACGGTGAAACTTGATGTCATCCCGCCCTCCCTTCGTTGAAGTCAACGTAGACTTCCACGGAAGCCATGCCAAGCAGCCAAAGCAGCGGATCGTTCAGTGACCGCACACAAGCGGGGGGCCTGGCGGCCCGGCACGTTGCCGGGACTGTGCGCAGAAGCTAATATGGCGCCCAACCCTCGCGGATATTGGGGGACGGGGTGAGCAAGATCCTGATTTGCGGTGGAGGCGTAATCGGATTGTGCACGGCGGCCATGCTTGGCCGCGATGGTCACGACGTGACGGTCCTCGAGGCCGACCCGGCGGATCGGCCTTCGAGTTCCATTCAAGGATGGGACTGGGAGCGCCCCGGCGTTGCGCAGTTCAGGCAGCCCCACAACCTCAGTTCGCGTTTCCGGATGGTCGCCGATCAGGAGCTGCCGGGGCTGACGGATATTTTGCTGCGCGCCGGCTGCGTCTGGATGGACTTCTTCGACCCTCGATCGTTGCCCCCGACAATAACGGACAGGGCGCCCCGCCCGGGCGACGAAGCCATGCGCTTCGTTACCGGCCGGCGGCCGGTGATCGAATGGGCCGTAGCCGAGATAGCGCAAGCTGCGCCCAATGTGACCGTCCGGCGGGGGATCAAGGTTCGCGAGCTGATCACGGGAGCCTCAGCCATTCCCGGCGTGCCGCATATTGCGGGCGTTCGCACGACGTCCGGTGAGGAGATTCGCGCTGACCTGGTGATCGATGCGATGGGGCGGCGAAGCCCTGCCTGCGAATGGATCGTTGCCGCCGGAGGCCGCAGTCCGAGCGAGGAAGCCGAAGATAGCAATTTCGTCTATTTCACCCGCTATTTCACGGGCAAGCAGCGGCCGCGCCGAAAGGGCCGCCTGCTCACTCCGATGGGGCTATTCTCGATTCTCACGCTGGATGGCGACAACGACACCTGGTCGGTCACCCTGTTCACCTCCGCGAGAAATAAGGCCATGCGGGCTTTGCGCGACACCGCCACCTTCCACCGTGTCGTAACGGCATGTCCGATGCAAGCCCATTGGCTTGACGGCGAGCCGATCACGCATGTCCTGCTGATGGCAGGCGTTCTCGACCGCTACCGGCGGTTTGTCGTCGACGGCCAGCCTGTCGTCACCGGGTTTGCGGCTGTGGCCGACGCCTGGGCCTGCACCAATCCGTCCGCCGGGCGGGGGTTGAGCGTCGGCCTTCTGCACGCGCAGGTGCTCAGGAATGTCGCTCGCCGGCACATCGACGACCCCGCCGGATTCTCGCGAGAATATGATGCCGAGACCGAGCGCCAGGTCGGGCCGTTCTATCGCAACCAGATCGCCGCCGACCGTGCCCGGATCGCGGAGATGAACTCCCTGGCGGACGGCCTTCCTGTTCCGCCGCCGAATCC
The DNA here is from genome assembly GCF_020165285.1 of Mesorhizobium sp. CA10. Taxonomy (NCBI): domain Bacteria; kingdom Pseudomonadati; phylum Pseudomonadota; class Alphaproteobacteria; order Hyphomicrobiales; family Phyllobacteriaceae; genus Mesorhizobium; species Mesorhizobium sp. CA10. The sequence goes on along the minus strand of NZ_JAIUHV010000002.1, from coordinate 666,494 downwards.
GGTCATGGCCCGGCTTTTCGCTGCCGCAAGCGAGGATGCCGACGTGTTTCGCGGCGTGATCGAGATCGCCATGTGCGTTTCGCTGCCGCAGGATGTCGTCGCCAGACCGCATGTCGCGGCAAAAATGGCCGAACTGGACGGTCGCCCTTTGCCGCCGAATCCCAACATCATCGATCGCGACCGAATGGCATCGCTACTTGCCGGCTGATCTTTTCGCAATCCGGCGTCGACGCTCGGGGTTAAAAGCTCGTCGGGACCGCGGTGACGGAGACTTCGCTCACGCAGGCGTCGTTTTGCCGGTCGAGAGAGCGTCGAACACTTCGCCCGTTTCGGCCACGAGCGTTCGCACCAGTTGTCCGGCCGGAAGCTCCCTGTTCAGCGCCGCCGCCTGCCCATAGAGATGGAAGGCGAAATCCTTGTCGCCGCCGAGCGGAGCGCTGAGCGCGACCATTTGCGGGAAGTCCGGAACGGGCACCCTGCTCTCCTCCATTTCCAGGGCGTAGCGGGTGCGTCTCGCGCGCGCCGCGCGGCCGGTGAAGGCATCGGTGACCATCGTGTCCATGTCGGTCGCCGTGCGGATCAGGGCGCGGCGCGGTGCGTCCGTGCCGGCTTCGTCGCAGGACAGGAAGCCGGTGCCGATCTGCACGCCGCTGGCGCCAAGCGCGAAAGCGGCCGCTATGCCGCGGCCGTCGGCGATGCCTCCCGCGGCAATGACCGGGAGTTCGACGGCATCGACGACCTGGGGAACCAGTGCCATCGTTCCAACGCCGTCGCCAGGACCATTGGGAGCATGCGAACCGCGGTGACCTCCCGCCTCCCAGCCCTGGGCTATGACCGCGTCGGCTCCACCGTCGGCGAGCTTGCGCGCCTCGGCGACATTCGTCGCGGTGCCGATGATTGCGATCCCGGCCTGCTTCAGCCTGCCGATGGCAGCCGCATCCGGAATGCCGAAATGAAAGCTCACGACCGGCGGCCGGGTCTCGAGCAGCAGTTCAAGCTTTTCTTCGTCGAAACCCGGTCCGATCGGCGGAAGCCTCCGCGAGGGCTCGCCGAGCGACAGCTCCTCATAGTAGGGCCGCAACCTGTCGATGACCTGGGTCAGCACGGTGTCGCCGGTGTCGGGTCTGGGAAAAACAAAGAAGTTGAGGTTGAAGGGACGCCCGGTCAAGGCGCGCATCTGGCGCGCAACGTTGCGCAGGCCATCCGGCAGCATCGATGCGCATCCGAGCGACCCCAGCCCACCGGCATTGCTCACCGCGGCGGCGAGCTCCGGCGTCGCCGAGCCCGCCATTGGCGCCTGGATGATCGGATGCTCGATCTTGAAAAGATCGCATAAACGGCGGTTCGGCCACATGAGCGTTTTTCCTGTTGGGAAGGAACACACGCTCACTCATCATAAGCCGGTCTCGGGGCCGGGTCACCGGAATTGTTCGGGTACGCTCCCCACGCTCTCCCGTTCCACCAGCGGGCACTCCAGCTTGGTGATCGGATAGCGGCCGCGGCCGGGCGTCGGCGGCGTCTCCAGTTGCTCGATCGCCCATTGGCCCATTGCCAGATGCGGCAGGATGGAGGTCGTCAGCGGCGGGAACAGATGGCGGGCGATCTCCTCATCGTCATAGCCGACCACGGAGATGTCGTGCGGGATATGCAGGCCGGCTTCCTTCAGCGCTTCGTAGCAGCCGATCGCGGTGCGGTCGTTCTGGCAGAAGATGGCGGTGGGCCGGTCCTTGAGCCCGAGCAGCTTGACCGTCGCGGCATAGCCGGCGCTGGCCGACCAGTCGCCCTCCACCACCAGTTCCGGGTCGAACGGGATGTCGGCGGTGGCTAGAGCGCGGCGATAGCCCTTGAGCCGATCCTGCGCGGCCTGCATCCACGGCTCGCCGGTGATGGTGGCGATGCGGCGATGGCCATGGCCGATCAGGTGTCTCGTCGCGCTCTGGCCGCCGGCGATCTCGGAGGGAACCACGGCCGGGAAAGCATAATCGGCGGTGTAGCAGTTGAGCAGGATGACCGGCATCTCGAGGCTGTAGAGGAAGTCCGGCGCGGCGATCTCGCGGGTGAAGATGGTCATATAGATCAACGCCGTGATGCCGCGCCCCGTCAGCGCCTGGATGGCGCGCGGCTCCATCACCGCGTCGCCCATGGTCTGCGCCACCAGAAGCACGTTGCCGGCGTTCCACGAGGCCTGCCGCGCGCCCTCGATGGCGACCACCGCCTCGGGGCTGGTGGCGAGCTGGTCGACCGCGAAGCCGATGACGCCATCCAGGCCTTCGAAGGGCGTCACCGGCGGCCGCAGCGCGGAAAAGACCGGCGGCGAATAGCCCAGCGCTCTGGCCGCCTCGATCACCCGGTCGCGTGTCTGTTGCGACAGCCTGATGCCCGGCGAATTGTTGAGCACGAACGAGACCGTCGCCTGCGAGCAGCCGGCGGCGCGCGCGATGTCGGTCATGGTGACACGTCCTTTGGGCTTGGCGGCCGGCTTGCGGCGCCTGGAAGCCCCGGGAGGATCGCGCAGTTCCGTTGGTTCACTCATGGTCGGTTCCCAAACCCGGCCGGCTCCAAAGCAAAGGCCGATTGCAACGGCAAGATGGTCGGCACGCTCATCTGAAACACACTATTGATAATAAGTATTATCAAGCGCGACATGCAAATCGCCGGCCGCGCCGCGTCGCGACGAAATCAGTCCGATAAGGTCAGCAGCGCTGACAATTCCTACGGGTTTCCGTGCGATAGAAGGCTTTTGCGCACGTGCTCTCCTCACTCTCGGCGCATCTTTCGACCAGCGTCTCCTCCGCTTCGAAAGCACGCGCCTCAGCTCAAAACTAATACTCTTTACTAATAGCTGTAAGAGTTCTACTGTCAACTCGTCGTAACCGTCCGGGCTTCCGCTCGGTGCCGGCAAAGTGCGAAGGATGCTCGCTCGAAAGCCGGCGGGATCGCCGGTTTGGGCGCGTGTCCATCCTCACGAAAATGTCAGACAAATCGGACTATTTACGAATGCCACATGAGTGTCTAGTGTCTCGACCGCGGCCGGATCGGAACCGTTCTTAAGTCGGCGGACCTTTGCGCCACACCCTTGAGGAGGAGGGTTATCCGCGCCGCAGCCGAGACATCAGCGAAGAGTTCTACAAGGGAGGTTGAACTATGAAATCCATGATACGCAACGCATCAGTCGCCGCGGCGGCCTTGGCATTAGGCCTGTCGGTAAGCGCCAGCGTGCGCGCCGACGACAAGCCGACGCTGGCCTTCGTCGTCAACGGTGCGTCAGACTTCTGGAAGGCGGCGGAAGCCGGCGTGAAGAAGGCGCAGGGCGAACTGCCCGACTACAATCTCGAGCTCAAATATCCGGAACAGTCGTCGGTCGCCATCCAGCAGCGGCTGATGGATGATCTGGTGACGGCAGGCGTCAAGGGCATCATGGTCTCGGCCGTCGATCCCAAGACCTCGACCGACGGATTGAACAAGATCGCGTCGGAAACCGCGCTGTTCACCACCGACTCGGATGCGCCGCAGACCAAGCGCGTCGCTTATATCGGCTCGTCCAACGTCGATGCCGGCAAACAGGCGGCCGAAATCGCCAAGAAGGCGATGCCCAACGGCGGCAAGTGCCTGGGCTTCGTCGGCCTGCTCGGCGCCGACAACGCCAAGGAGCGCATCCAGGGCATGAAGGACGGGCTCGCCGGCAGCAAGATCGAGCTGGTCGACGTACGCGGCGACGACATCGACCAGGCGCGTGCCAAGAAGAATGTCGAGGACGCGCTGGTCGCCAGCCCCGACATCACCTGCATGGTCGGCTTCTACTCCTACAACACGCCGCGCATCTATGAAGCGCTGCGCGACGCCGGCAAGCTCGGCCAGATCACCGTCGTCGGCTTCGATGACGATCCGATCACGCTGGGCGGCGTCAAGGAAGGCACCGTCGCCGCGACCGTGGTGCAGCAGCCGTTCGAATGGGCCTATCAGGGCATGAAGCTGATGGCTTCCTACCTCAAGGGCGACAAGTCGGGCATCCCGGCCAACAACCTGATCATCATCCCGACCAAGATCATCGGCAAGGATGATGTGGACGCCTACGCCGCCAACCTCAAGGCGATGCAGGGCAAGTAAGCTCAGCACAGTTGCGCCGGCTCAAGGTTCGCCTTGAGCCGGCGTTCGTATTGACGGACCCGCCAAGGCCCGTCAGTCTGTGGCCACCGGCTGTTGCCCCGTGCGGTAAACTATGGCGTGATGACCTCTACCGATTCCACTCAACCGACCACCGCTCCGTTCCTGAGCCTCGAGGCCGTGCGCAAGACCTATCCGGGCGTTGTGGCGCTGGACAGATTCTCGATGGAGGTCCGGCCCGGCGAGGTCATAGGCCTGGTCGGCGAAAACGGCGCCGGCAAATCGACGCTGATGAAGATCCTCGGCGGCGTGACGCGGCCGGACAGCGGCACCATCACCGTCGACGGCGCGGCGCATGACGCGCTGACCGTCGAGCATAGCATCGGCTCCGGCATCGCCTTCGTGCACCAGGAACTGAACCTCTTCGAAAATCTCGACGTCGCCGCCAACATCTTCTTCGGCCGCGAGCCGCTGCGTGCCGGGCCGCTGAGGCTGGTCGACCGCGCGAAACTGCGCGAGATGGTGGCGCCGCTGCTAAAGCGCGTCGGCGCCAATTTCTCGGCCGACGCGCCGGTGGCGTCGCTGTCGCTCGCGCAGCAGCAGATGGTCGAGATCGCCAAGGCGCTGTCGATCAAGGCGCGCCTTGTCATCCTCGACGAGCCTACTTCCAGCCTGCCGATGGCGGAAACCGAAAAGCTGCTCGACGTCATCAAGGGCCTGAAGGCGCAAGGCATCAGCGTCATCTTCATCTCGCACCGGCTGCATGAGATCGAGCGCGTCGCCGACCGCGTCGTGGTGCTGCGCGACGGCACGCTGGCCGGCACCCTTCCCAAGAGCCACATCAATCACGACGAGATGGTCAGGCTGATGATCGGCCGCATGCTGAAGGAGCGCGAGAAGGCCGGCGAGGCCGCGCGGGCTCCGGGCAGCGTAGCCCTGTCGGCGGATGCAATCCGCACCAGCACCTATCCGGACCGGCCGGTCAGTCTGGAGTTGAAACGCGGCGAGATACTCGGCCTTGCGGGCCTGGTCGGTTCCGGCCGCACGGAGCTCGCGCGCGTGCTGTTCGGGATCGACGAACGGCTCGCCGGCAGCGTCACGCTCGACGGCAAGCCGCTGAATGTGACATCGGCGGCCGACGCGGTGGCGAATGGCATCTTCCTCGTGCCGGAGGACCGCAAGCTCACCGGCATATTGCTCGATCTCTCGATCGCGCAGAACATTTCATTGCCCAACCTGCCGGCCCATGCCAGGCGCTCGCTGGTCTCGGTCGGCGCCGAGCTCGCGACGGCCGAAAAGCAGAAGAAGAACCTCGGCATCAAGGCGCCGTCGGTCTTGACCCGCACTGGGACGCTGTCGGGCGGCAACCAGCAGAAGGTGGTTCTGGCCAAATGGCTGGCGATGAACCCCAAGGTGATGATCCTGGACGAGCCGACGCGCGGTATCGACATCGGCGCCAAGGCGGAGATCTACGGGCTGATGCGGGCGCTCGCCGATGCCGGCGTCGCCGTGCTGATGATTTCCAGCGACATGGAAGAAGTGATCGGCGTGTCGGACCGCATCGCGGTCATGCATGAGGGGCAGATCTCCGGCATCCTCGATAAGGACGATTTCAGCCAGGAGAACGTGCTTTTGCTGGCGGTCGGCAAGAAGCCGAAACTGCTGCAGGCGGCGGGAGGAGCGCAATGAGCAAGAAAGATCTCGGCCTGCTGATCCTGATCCTGGTGGTCGGCGCGGTGGTGACGGCCATCAACCCGCGCTTCCTGTCGGCGATCAATCTCGCCAACACTTCCAACCTGGTCGCTCTGTTCGGCATCCTGTCGATCGGCCAGGCCTTCGTCATCATCACCGGCGGCATCGAATTGTCGGTCGGCTCGGTGATCGCCCTGCTCGGCACGCTGTTCATCGATTTCATCGCGGTGCGCGAGGTGAGCTGGCCGCTGGCCTTCGTGCTGATCCTCGTGCTCGGCGCCGTCATCGGCTTCGTGCATGGCTGGCTGATCACGCGGCTGAAACTGCAGCCCTTCGTGGTGACGCTGTGCGGCCTGCTCATCTATCGCGGCGTGGCGCGCTTCTATACCGCCGACGGCACGGCCGGCTTCGCCTTCGGGCAGAACTTCCCGACGCTCGAGTTCCTGACCGCGGGCCGCTCCTACGGCCTGCCGAACAGCTTCATCGCGCTGATCGTCATCGCCATCGTTATGTGGGTGGTGCTGCACCGCTCGGTCTTCGGCCGCTATCTCTATGCGATCGGCAAGAACGAGGAAGCGGCGAAATATTCCGGCATCCGCACGGGCCGGGTGATCATCGCCGCCTATGTCATCTGCGGCGTGCTGACGGCGCTGTCGGCGATCTATTTCGCCATGTACACGCGCTCGATCTCGCCCGCGAGCCACGGCCAGTTCTATGAGCTTTATGCCATCGCCGCGGCGGTGCTGGGCGGCTTCTCGCTGCGCGGCGGCGAAGGGTCGCTGGTCGGTGCTGTCCTCGGCACCGTGCTGCTGCAGGAGTTGCAGAACCTCGTCAACCTGCTCGGCATTCCTTCCTCGCTCAACTTCGCGGTGATGGGCGGCGTGATCCTGATCGGCGTGCTGGTCGACCAGCAATGGGGCGTCTTCCGCGCCCGGCGCCGGATGCTGGAGGCGTCTCGCCGGGGCGTCGCCGGCGCGCCGGCGGAGTAGTCTCGCTCTTCCGTCCACACCCGGACCGGGTTCCGATTGGATCGATGCTCGCGGTGAAGCCGTGGGCAGGTCCCGATTCGCGGACGAATTGCAACAACGCGTGAACCGGAAAACAGCCCTTGTCGCAGAATCGGGGCTGGGCTAAGCAAATGGTATCTGAGGGTTCCAAGAACAAAATATGGGAGAAATTACCGTGACATCATCACGTTGGATCGCGCTCGCCGCGCTGGCGCTGACCTGCTCGACCCCGGCTATGGCCAAGGACTGGAAGACCGTGACGGTCGCGATGGAGGGCTCCTATGCCCCGTGGAACCAGACCGATGCCAGCGGCAAGATCGTCGGCTTCGAGGTGGACATCCTGAACGACGTCTGTGCCCGCGCGAAGCTGGAATGCAGCATCGTCGCGCAGGATTGGGATGGCGTCATTCCCGGGCTAACGGCAGGCAAGTTCGACATCGTCATGGACGGCATGTCGATCACCGAAGAGCGCATGAAGACCATCGACTTCTCGATTCCCTACGCGTCGTCGCCGGTGGCTTTCCTGGCCGACAAGAACGGCCCGCTGGCGCAGATGTCCAACACCGGCAAGATGATCGATCTCTCAAAGGACGACGCCGAATCCAAGGCGGCGCTCGACACGCTGCGCAAGGAGCTCACCGGCAAGAATGTCGGCCTGCAGGTCTCGACCACGGAGGCGACCTTCGCCGACAAATATCTCAAGGATGTCGCCAACGTCCATGAATACAAGACCACCGACGAGCACGACCTCGACCTGATGGCGGGCCGCATCGACGTCGCCTTCGCCGACACCACCTATTTCCTAGGCACGCTGGCCAAGCCCGATGCGAAAGACCTGGAATTCGTCGGCCCGCAATTCAAGGGTGGCCCGATCCTCGGGCCGGGCATCGGCGCGGCCTTCCGCAAGAGCGACAAGGACCTGCAGGACATCTACAACAAGGCGCTCAAGGCCGCGCTCGATGACGGCTCGGTGTCGAAATATTCCATGCAATGGTTCAAGATCGACATTACCAAGTAATGTCGCAACGGGAGCAGCCAAGGCTGCTCCCGTTTTGCATTGAGCATATACGTCGATGCCTATCTCGGCGCCCGCAGGAGCCGTAAGTGGAGTTTCTCAACGATCTCAAGGATCAGGTTTCGACGGCCTATGAGCTGTTGGCCGCCGGCTGGGGCGTGCAACTGCTCTGGGGCATCGCCTGGACGCTCGCCGTCACCGTCGTCTCGATGCTGATCGGCGCCGTGCTCGGCTCGCTGGTGGCGGCGGCCAAGCTTTCGCATCGCGGCGGATTGAGGTTCATCGGCGAGAGCTACACCACCGTCTTCCGCGGCGAACCGGAACTCCTGATCATCTACCTGTTCTACTATGGCGGCACCCAGATCCTGACCGGCGTGGCGCGCTCGACCGGATCGATCGGCTCGGCCGATATCTTGAACATGCCGAGTTTCCTTGGCGGCGTTCTCGCGGTCGGCATCATTTCCGGCGCCTATCAGGCCGAGGTTTTTCGCGGCTCGTTCCTGGCGATCCATCGCGGCGAGCTGGAAGCGGCGCGTGCCTACGGCATGTCGGCCTGGCTGCGTTTTCGCCTCGTGATCATGCCGCAGGTCCTGCGTCTCGCGGTGCCGGGGCTGGGCAATGTCTGGCAATTGACCATCAAGGACTCGGCGCTGATCTCGGTCACCGGCGTCGCCGAGCTGATGCTGACGGCCAACAAGGCGGCGCGCTCGACGCATCATTCGCTGCTTTTCTACACGCTCGCCGGCATCCTCTATCTGGTGATGACCTCGATCTCGACGCCGATCTTCGACAAAGCCGAGCGCTACACCTCCCGAAGCTTCACACGGCCGAAATAAGAGGTGGCGGTGGATTTCGACTTCTACCTTTCAACCATGTGGAGCGTGCTGAAGGCGCTGCCGCTGACGCTCGAGATCTGGTTCTTCGGCATCGCCTTCGGGCTCATCATCGCCACCGGCCTGACCTGGCTGCGGGCTTCCGGCTACAAATCGGGCGAGTATTTCACCCGCGCCTATGTTTTCGTCTTCCGCGGCTCGCCGTTGCTGGTGCAGCTCTATCTGGTCTATTTCGGGCTCTCCCAGTTCGACTTCGTGCGCCACAGCCCGATCCTGTGGCCAATCCTGCGCGATCCGATGTATTGCACGATCGTCGCCATGGCCTTGAATACTGCGGCCTATGAGAGCGAGATTTTCCGCGGCGCGCTGCGCGCGGTGCCTGTCGGCCAGATCGAGGCGGCCAAGGCGTTCGGCATGTCGGCCTTCACCCGCTTCCGCCTCGTCACGCTGCCGATCGCGCTGCGGCTTGCGTTGCCGGCCTATTCGACGGAAATCATCCTCATGACCAAGGCAACCGCGCTGGCGTCCGTGGTCACCATCATGGAGATGATGGGAACGGCGCAGAAGATCCAGCATGACACGTTCCGGCCGATTGAGGTGCTGACCTGCGCCGGCGTGATCTACCTGCTTCTCAACCTGTCGATCGCCCGGTTGTTCGCCTGGGTCGAGCACCGGCTTTCGCCGCATCTGCGTCCCCCGCCCGAGCAGAGCCAGCAAGTCAAACCCGTACCGGAGGTGTTGTGATGTCGGCAAATGTCGCCGCTGCCGCGAAAGCCGCGCCGTCCTCCGATGAGACGCCAGCCATCAGCGTCAAGGATCTGCGCAAGTGCTTCGGCGATCATGAGGTGCTCAAGGGCATTTCGCTCGAGGCCCACAAGGGCGACGTCATCTCGATTCTCGGCTCCTCCGGGTCCGGCAAGAGCACGATGCTGCGTTGTATCAATCTCCTGGAGACCCCGGATTCCGGCGAAGTGCGGGTCGACGGCGAGCTCATCAAGATGAAGCGGGGTCGCGACGGCCACCAGATGCCCGCCGACATCCGCCAGGTGGAGCGGATCCGCGCCAACCTCGCCATGGTTTTCCAGAGCTTCAATCTATGGTCGCACATGACCGTGCTGGAAAACCTCGTCGCCGCGCCGACGCATGTGCTGAAGCGGCCGCGCGCCGAGTGCCTGGAGCAGGCCGAGGCATTGCTGAAGCGCGTCGGCATATGGGAGCGCCGCAACTACTATCCGCCCCACATGTCTGGCGGCCAGCAGCAGCGCGCGGCAATAGCCCGAGCGCTGGCGATGAATCCCAAGGTGATGCTGTTCGACGAGCCGACATCCGCGCTCGATCCGGAACTGGTCGGCGAGGTGCTGCGCGTCATGCGCTCGCTCGCCGAAGAAGGACGCACCATGCTGGTCGTCACGCACGAGATGGGTTTTGCCCGCGACGTGTCGAGCAAGGTGATGTTCCTGCACAAGGGCGAGGTGGACTCGGCCGGCGAACCGAAGGAGATGTTCGCTAGGCCGCCGACGCCGCAGTTCAAGCAGTTCATCGCCAACTTCCACAAGTGAAGCGCGGCGCCCCTTCTCCCCTTGTGGGAGAAGGTGGCCGCGAAGCGGCCGGATGAGGGGTGCTGGAAGAAACGAGGCGCTGAAGAATAGGATGCGCACAGCGCTCATTTCGTCATCGCAGCGATCCTTCCAACACCCCTCATCCGTCTCGGCGCTGCGCGCCGATCCACCTTCTCCCACAAGGGGAGAAGGAGAAGGTCTTAGATCATGTCCGACAGATCCGAGAACGCCATCGCCTTGCGCAGCACCTCGGCGAAGCGTTCGCCGGCGATTTCCTTGTCGCCGCTGTTGTCGATCGAGGTCACGTCCGGTCCCGTCAGCTTTACGCTGGTGCTGCGCGCCAGGCGGGCAAGCACCTCGCCGCGCGATTCACGGCCGCGCGCCGCCAGCCGCTCGGCGAGGATTTCCGGCGTGGCGGTGATCTCGACCACGGCCAGGTTGGCGTAGCGCTCGCGCAGCGCCGGGATGACCGCGCGGGAGACATTCGCCACGGCTACATGACCATTGGCCACGGCCCAATCGACATCGGCCGGCAGGCCATAGCGCAGGCCGTGCGCGTCCCAGCACAGCGAGAAGGCGCCGTCGGCCTCCGCCTCGGCAAAGGCGGCATCGGCCAGCGTATCGTGGTCCTCGCTTGCCGTGTCGCTCGGCCGGGTGATGACGCGGCGCACGAATTCCAGCCGCGTCTCGCCGGCAAAGCGCGCCTTGGCGTAGCCGATCACCGTATCCTTGCCGGCGCCGCTCGGCCCCACCACCGCGACGAAGACGCCGTTGCGGATCGGCAGGCTGTCGGCCAGCTCGCGCTCGATGAGAGCTGAGACCATCATCATGCTACCCGGCTGCCCTGGCGCCACACGGTGCGCACGACCGGCACATGGTCGTCCACGCGCACCCGCACCAGGTCGGCACGGCGGCCGGGCTCGATGATGCCGCGGTCGGCGAGGCCGATCGCTTCGGCCGGGTTCTTCGAGACCATGGCGACCGCCTGCGGCAGCGAGATGCCCTCGACGACGTCGCCGAGGAAGAAGGCCGACTGGATCAGGCTGAAAGGGATGTAGTCGGACGACAGGATGTCGAGCAGGCCGTCGGCGGCGAGCGTGCGCGCCGAGACATTGCCGGAATGCGAGGCGCCGCGCATGACGTTTGGCGCGCCCATCAGCACGCCGAGGCCTGCGGCTTTCGAGGCCTTGGCGGCCTCTTCCGTCGTCGGGAACTCGGCGACGCGCACGCCCTGCTCGATCGCTTCGTCGACATGGCCGGCGGTCGCGTCGTCATGGCTCGCCAGCACGATGCCGCGCTCCTGGCAGGCGGCCGAGATGAAGACGCGGTTCGGACCGGAATTGCGGGCCGATTCGGCCATCCGCTTCTCGCAGAATTTCTGGAAGTCGCGGTCCGTCAGCTTCAGCTTGCGCTGGTAGTAGTAGGCATAGGTCTCGAGGTTGACGAACTGGCGCTGTCCGGGCGCATGGTCCATCAGCGAGGCGAGCTTAACCCGCTCGTCGGTCTCGAAATTGGCGAAAGCCTCGAGGCAGTCCGGCGCCGAGACCTCGCAGCGCAGGTGGATAAAATGGTCGGCCCTGAGCCGATCCTGGCGCACGCTGTCCTCGATGGCGTCGGCCAGCTTGCGAACGTCGTCGGATTTCAGGTCGGCATCCTCGTCCATGCCGACGCGCAGGGCGTCGAGCACCGTGGTGATGCCGGCGGTCGCGACCTGGGCGTCATGGGCAAGCACGGCGGCGATCGGGTTCCAGCGCACTTTCGGGCGCGGCGCGTAATGACCTTCGAGGTGATCGGTGTGAAGCTCGACGAGACCCGGGATGATGTAATCGCCGCCCATGTCCTCGCCGGCGCGGGCAGCCCCCGGCTCGACGGCGGCAATCAGGCCACCGCGCAACAACAGCGAGCCCTTGACGATTTCGTCGGGCAACACGATGCGGGCATTGGTGAGAACGGTTTCGGCGGTCATCTCGGGCGGTCCTATCTCAAGCAGTCGTTTCAGAGCAATTCCAGGAAAAGTGCTTTGCGGTTTTCCGTCCGAAATTGCGTAAACAAAAAGATAGGGCGGTTCAGCGTTTCCGCGGATCCGTCCTATGCGGTCTTGCGGGCGGGGCTGCGGCCAAGCGCATGATGGGAAAGCACCATGAACGGGGCGCCGGGCTCGCTTTCGACGAACAATGTCAGCGCATCCACCGGCACGGGCTGCCGCAGCACGTCGGCGAACAGGCCGTCGATCGCTGCACGAAGACGTGGGCTTTCCTGTGGCCCGACCCGCCCCGACAGCGTCATGTGGAAGCGGAACGTGTCAAAGACGTAAGGGTAGCCCCATTGGCAGAGATTGCGGAACTCGTCCGGCTTCAGCGCATCGGGGCTGCGGCGCTCGATCTCGGCCTCCGTCAGCGGCGCGCGGAACGGATCGAAGGCGCGCACCACCTCGCCGGCGAAATCGTTGAGCGGCGCAAACTGCGTTTCCGGCACCAGCGCGAAGAAGCCGTCGATCTGGCCGACGACGAGACGCGGGATGATCACAGGCGGCGTCGTCTCGGCGAAAGCGTCGAGCGCGGCGCGCAGCGAAGCTTCCGTCTCGTTCGGCGCCAGCCGGAACGGCGCTTTCAGCGTCGCATGGAATCCGTAGCGCCGGGCAGAGGCAGTATGGAAAGCGACTTCCGCGGCCGACAGATCGCCCACGGCCTCGACCGGCCGCGTCGCCGCGCCGAACGGGTCGCGGCCCAGCCAGTTGGCTGCAATGCGCGCCAGCTTCTCGTCCTGCCCCGGGGTATAGTAGATGGCGTAGCGCATGGGCGTTCCTCGTCAAGCGCGCTGCGCGCCCCAAAGGAATATGCGACGCGCTTCAAGTCATTGTCTTGGCAGGTCGTGGCCCAAACGCCGGAGCGCTTGGGGCGACATGCACCGGAACCGCTGCCATAGGTGATTTCCATGACGGATTGACGAAGCTTTCGTGGGTTTTCGAAGGCAAGTCCAGCACGGAGCTCGTTAGCCGACGATTTTTCCGGGCTGGACCAACGGCTTTGCCGGCGCGTCGATCAGGCCTTGATCAGCCATTCATGCTCGGGCGCGTTGTGGAATTTCCACGTCCGCTTCGGTCCGGCCATGACGTTGAGGTAATAGAGGTCGTAGCCGTGGCAGGCCGCGCAGGGATGATAGCCCTTGGGCACCAGCACGACGTCGCCGTCCTCGATCGCCATCGCCTCGTCCAGCTCGCGCACGCCGTTGCGGTCGGCATCGGTGTAGACGCGTTGGAAGGCAAAGCCCTGCGGCGGGTTGAGGCGGTGATAATAGGTCTCCTCGAGATAGGATTCGGCCGGCAGATTGTCCTGGTCGTGCTTGTGCGGCGGATAGCTCGACGTGTGGCCGCCGGGCGTGATCACCTCGACCACCAGCAGCGAATCAGCCGGCTTGCCCTCGGGCAGGATGTTGGTGACGTAGCGCGTGCTGGTTCCCTTGCCGCGCACCTCCTGGCCGAGATCGTCAGGTCCGATGACGCGCACCGGCAGACGGCCACCGAGGCCAGGCGCCGAGCAGACGGCGAGTTCCAGCTCGGTATCGGCGGTCACCGACCAGTCGGCGCCTTGCGGCACATAGACCGACCACGGCTTGCCTTCGAAGGGCGACATGCGCTCGCCGAGCAGGCCGAGATCCTTGCCGCCGGCCGATGCCTTGCCCTTTCCGGTGACGAACACCAGGCAGGCCTCGCGCTCGCCGGTTTTGCCGGACACCGTCTCGCCCGGACGAAGCCGATGCAGGTCGAAACCGACATAGGTCCAGCCGGCGCTTTGCGGCGTGACGTGAGCGACATGGCCGTGGCCCTTGTCGGCCTTGACGAGCAGTTTCGACATTTTTGTCTCTCCTATTCCGTTGGCCTTCGTTGGTTGCGGATCAAAGATCTTGCCGGCTGACAGAACCAGCACAACCTTCGAGATTGGCCGAGGCCTCCAACTTCGTCATTCTAGGGCGAAGCAGGAGCGCAGCTCCGTCGCGGAGACCCTAGAATCCATGCCGTTACCTCAATCGAAGGGCGCTGCGGAGCAGAATTCTGTACCGCAGCGGCTGCTTCGAAGTCACGGAATGGATCCTAGGGTCTGCGCCGCGTCGCTGCGCTCCTTGCTCCGCCCTAGGATGACGAAGCGAGGAGCGTTTCGGCTAATCGCCAACGTATGCGATCCGCCTTGCACGCAGTATCCGATCCGTAGAAGCTCTCGAGCCATGGATCACTCACTCTTTTGGTTCGACGTCGGCCTTGTTCTCCTCCTCCGGTTTGTAGAGGTAGAAAAACTGCCACACCGCGTAACCGGCGAAGCCCAGCGCGATGACGCCCCAGAAGGGTGTGCCGGAGGCGAATTCGATCACCGACCAGACCAGGCAGACCGCGACGACCGCGATACGGCGCCACAGCGGCCGGAAGAAGGGATGCTCATAGTCTTTCATCGCGCCAATCCAGGATTTTGCCAAAGCACAACGGATAAACCGGGCGCCCCGACTATTCCACTGCTCAGGCCGGAAAACCCTGCGTCTCGACCGTATAGCCGGCGGCCGTCATCACCCGCATAAGTTCCTTGTGGCCGACCTGGGCCATCTTGAGCGGCGGGTTCTTCTTCGGATCCTGCTCGGCCTCGACCACGAACCAGCCTTCATAGCCATGATCGGCGAAACGCTGGACGATGGCGCCGAAATCGAGCGAGCCGTCGCCCGGCACGGTGAAGGCGCCGAGCGCCACGGCGTCGAGGAAGGACTGTTTCGTGCGGTCGAGCCCGTCGATCACGCCCATGCGAACATCCTTCACATGGACGTGGTTGATGCGCTTGTGGTGATTGTCAATGGCGCGCAGCACGTCGCCGCCGGCAAAGGCGAGATGGCCAGCATCGAGCAGCAGCGGAATGCCTTCGCCGGAGTTGCGCATGAAGGCGTCGAGCTCCGGCTCGGTCTCGACCACCGCCGCCATGTGGTGATGGTAAGAGAGCGGCATGCCTTGCTCAGCGCACCACTCGCCGAACTCGGTGACGCGCCGGCCGTAAGCCTTCATCTCGTCATCTGAAAGTTTCGGCTTGGTGGCCAGAGGCTTGGAGCGGTCGCCCTGAATGGACCGGCCGACCTCGCCATAGACGATGCAGGGCGCGTCGACGGCCTTGAACAGGTCGATCATCGGCTGGATGCGGTCCTTGTTCCGGGAGATGTCCTCGTTGACAAGCGTGCCCGAGAACCAGCCGCCGCAAAGCGTGACGTCGGCCTCCTTCAGGATCGGCAGCATCACCTTCGGATCGTTGGGGAAGCGGCGGCCCATCTCCATGCCGGTGAAGCCGGCCGAGCGCGACTGGCGCAAACATTCCTCCAGCGACACGTCATCGCTCAATTCCACGAGATCGTCATTCCACCATGCGATGGGGGACATGCCCAGTTTGGCTTTCAAGTCGTCACTCCAATGTCGGTTCGTTGCGAGCCGGTTCAGCCCTTACGGCTGTCCACGGCTTCCTCGTATTTCTTGCGCGCGGCGTTGACTTCGCGTCGCGACGAGACTTCCGGCACGGCGACGTCCCACCAATGGCCGCCGGCCTCCGTCGACACCAGCGGATCGGTGTCGATCACCAGCACCGTCGTCTTGTCGTTCTTCTTCGCCTTGGCCAGTGCTGTCTCCAGCTCGGCGATCGACGCTACCTTCTCGGCCACGGCACCTAAGCTTGCCGCGTGCGCGGCGAAGTCGACGTCAGGCATCACCTCGTGGCGGGCGTCCTTCAAGAGGTTGTTGAAGTTGGCGCCGCCGGTCGCCATCTGCAGCCGGTTGATGCAGCCATAGCCGCGATTGTCGAGCAAAACGAGGGTGAGCTTCAGGCCAAGCATCACCGAAGTGGCGATCTCGGAATTGAGCATCAGATAGGAGCCGTCGCCGACCATGACGACGACCTCCTGGTCGGGCTTGGCCATCTTGACGCCGAGCCCGCCGGCGATCTCGTAGCCCATGGTCGAGAAGCCGTATTCCGCATGGTAGGAGCCGGGCGCGCCGGCCTGCCACAGCTTGTGCAATTCGCCGGGCAGACCGCCGGCGGCATGCAGCAGCGTGACGCCCGAACCCATGGCGCGCTGCACCGCGCCGATCACTTGCGCATCGGAAGGATAGGCGGCATTGGTTGAAGCGGTTACCTTTGCGGCTGCCGCCTGCCACTCCGTCTTGCCCTTCAGCGCATTATCGGTCCAGGCGGCGGGCGCCTTCCAGCCCTTCAGCCCGGCGGACAGCTCGGCAAGCCCTTCGGCCGCGTCGGCGACCAGCGGCAGCGCCCAATGCTTGCCGGCGTCGAAGACCTGAGTATTGAGGCCAATAATGGTGCGGCCGGCATTCTTGAACAGCGCCCAGGAGCCGGTGGTGAAATCCTGCAGCCTGGTGCCGACCGCAAGCACGACATCGGCCTCCTCCGCCAGCCGGTTGGCGGCCGACGTGCCGGTGACGCCGACCGCCGCCATGTTGAGCGGATGGTCGTCGGGCAACGAGGATTTGCCGCCCTGCGTCTCGCAGACCGGAATGCCAGCGCCCTGCACCAGGTTGGCGAGCTCGTCCGAAGCCTGCGAATACAGCACCCCGCCGCCCGCGATCACCAGCGGCTTCCTGGCGCCTTTCAGCGCCGCGACGGCTGCCGCCAGCTCGTTCCGATCCGGGCGGAGCCGGCGCGGTGTCCAGACACGCTCGGCGAACAGACTTTCGGGATAATCATAGGCCTCCGTCTGCACGTCCTGGCAGAGCGACAGCGTCACCGGGCCGCATTCGGCCGGATCGGTCAGCACCTGCATGGCGCGGTTCAGCGCCGGGATGATCTGCTCCGGCCGCGTGATGCGGTCGAAATAGCGCGATACGGGCCGGAAGCAGTCATTGACGCTCGCCGTGCCGTCGGAGAAATCCTCGGCCTGCTGCAGCACCGGGTCCGGCAGGCGGTTGGCGAAGACATCGCCAGGCAAAAACAGGACGGGCAACCGGTTTACATGCGCGAGTGCGGCCGCCGTCACCATGTTGAGCGCGCCGGGACCGATCGAACTGGTCGCGGCCATGAAGCGGCGGCGGAAATTCGCCTTGCCATAGGCGATCGCCGCGTGAGCCATCGCCTGCTCGTTATGGGCGCGGAAGGTCGGCAACTCGTCGCGGACCTGGTAGAGCGCCTCGCCGATGCCGGCGACATTGCCATGGCCGAAAATCGCCCAGACGCCGCCGAAGATCGGCACCTTCTTCCTGTCGATCTCGGTCATTTGCCGGCTGAGGAAGCGGGTCAGCGCCTGCGCCATCGTCAGGCGGATTGTCTTGCTCATGATGTCTCCTCCGCAGTCCTTCAGCGGTCTCGTTATGCGGCTTTGCGGCCGCGCGCGGCAAGCCATGCCTCGGTCAACTGCTCGAAGCGCGCGGCCATGTCGGCGATCGCCTCGTCATCCGACATCCTGCCGGCCAGCCATCGTTCGGCGGCGTTGACGAAGATGGTGCGGCCGACGGCGAAACCTTTGACGATCGGCGCATTGGCGGTGGCGGCAAACGCCGCGACCAGCTCGTCCTGCGGCGCTTCCAGCCCGAGCAGCACCACGCCACGGCACCAAGGATCGTTCCTGACGATCACCTGTTCGATCTTCGCCCAGGCGCCTGCGGAAGCCTGCGGCTCGAGCTTCCACCAGTCCGGCTTGATGCCCAGCGCATAGAGCTCTTCAAGCGCCCGCGGAATGGTGGTGTCGTCGAGCTTGCCATGCTTGCCGGCGATGATCTCGACCAGCAGTTCGCGGCCGACCTTTCGCGCCGCCTCGAACAGCGCGCGCAGCTTCTGCTGCTGCTCGCTCTTCAGTGCTTCCGGATCGTCCGGGTGATAGAAGCACAGGCATTTGATGCAATGGTCGACAGGCCATTCGGTGAGCTGCGAGCCGATATCCTGCGAAAACTCGAAACGCAGCGGCCGCGACCCGGGCAATTCGACGGGGCGGCCGAGCCAGGCGAAGGGATGGCGGGCGAATTCGAACATGGCGTCGCGGCCATATTTCTCGTCGATCAGCATGCCGTAGCCATCGCGGCCGGCGGCGACCTTTGCCGCCGCCTTGACGGTCAGCACCTTGAAGTCGGGGATGCGCGAAACGTCGGCCCCGACCTTGGCGGCAACGTCTTCAAGCTGGACGCGATGGTCGCAGGCCAAAGCCATCAGCGAGGGGATGTCGCGCCGCCGCGTCGTTGCCCAGTGGACGTGGTTGATCGCCTCGTCCTTGCGCAGCGCAAGGTGCTTGCTGCCATGCTTCAAAAAGAACTGCAGCTCCTCGAAGGTCGGATATTCCGGCGCGCAGAGCAGGCGCGACACCGCGAAGGCGCCGCAGGCATTGGCCCAGGTCGCGGCGGTGGCAAAGCTCTCGCCGCCGAGCCAGCCCCGCAGGAAGCCCGACATGAAGGCGTCGCCGGCGCCGAGCACATTGTAGATCTCGATCGGGAAACCCTTGCCGACGATGCCGTCCTCGAGGTCGTCGCTGATCGGCCCGTCATAGACGATGCAGCCCTTGGCACCGCGCTTGAGCACGATGGTGGCCGGCGACAGCGCGCGGATCGTCTTCAGCGCGCTCAGGCAATCGTCGGCGCCGGAAGCGATCATGATCTCTTCCTCGGTGCCGACGATGAGATCGCAATCCGGCAGCACCGTCTTCAGCTGCGCCGAGACGCGGTCCGACTTGACGTAGCGCTCGAAGCCTTCGGCATGGCCGGCAAGGCCCCAGAGGTTCGGGCGATAGTCGATGTCGAACACCACCTTGCCACCCCGGGCCTTCATCAGGCGGATGGCCTTGCGCTGCGCGGCATCGGAATTGGGCCGCGAGAAATGCGTGCCGGTGACGACCACCGAGCGCGCCGAGGCGATGAACGCCTCGTCGATATCCTCCTCGGCCAGCGCCATGTCGGCGCAGTCGGAACGATAGAAGATCATCGGCGAGACGCCTTCGCTCTCGACCGAAAGCAGCACCAGCGCCGTCAGGCGTTCCTTGTCGGTCTTCAGCCCGTCGACGGAGACGCCCTCGCGCTTGAGCTGCTCACGGATGAAACGGCCCATCTGCTCGTCGCCGACGCGGGTGAGCAGCGCCGAGCGCAGGCCGAGCCTTGCCGTGCCGACGGAAATATTGGCCGGGCAGCCGCCGACCGACTTGGCGAAAGAGGTGATGTCCTCCAGCCGTGAGCCGATCTGCTGGCCATAGAGATCGACTGAGGCGCGCCCGATGGTGATGACGTCGAGCGGCGGGTATTTCCCTTCCACGGCTTCGCCCATTCGAACCTCCCATCGGCCTTGTTGTGCAGAGCAGCGTCGTTTTGGACAGCACGCGCCAGCGACGGCGTGGTGTCGTCAATATGAAATATTAATTCCAATCCACAGTCAATATGGAATGAGTGTTCCCAAGCCGAAAAGCGCTCGTCTGGGAGGCTCAGCCCTTGCGCCGGCGCACCGTTTCGCGGCGCTTCTCGCCGACGGCGACGGTCAGCGCCATGGCCAGCGCCATCGTCGCCGAGATCGAGCGGAAGCCGCCGAAATCGGCCTCGGCGACCTCGAACCAGACCTTGGCGAATTGCGCCAGCGGCGAGAAGGACGAGTCGGTGATCGCCACGATCGGCACGCCCTGCTCGGCGATCGAGCGCGTCTCCTCGATAGTCGCCGGCGCGTAAGGCGAGAAGCTGATGGCGATGACGGCGTCGCGCGGCGTGGCGAAGCCGATCATCTCGGCGTTCAGCCCCGCGGCCGATTCCACCAGCTGGTTGCGGATCTTGAGCTTGCCCAGCGCGTAGGCAATGTAGGAGGCGACCGGATAGGAGCGGCGCTTGGCCAGCACATAGATCGTCTCGGCCTTAGCCAGGAGCGCCACCGCCTCCTCGAAATGGGCATCGTTGAGCGAGCGCGAAATGTCGCCCAGCGAGGTGCTTGCGGCGGCGACGAAGCCGTCGAAGATCGCCCGATGCCCGCGGCCTTCCTCGGCCTTGGCGCGCAGCGCCGC
This sequence comes from Mesorhizobium sp. CA10, assembly GCF_020165285.1. Taxonomy (NCBI): domain Bacteria; kingdom Pseudomonadati; phylum Pseudomonadota; class Alphaproteobacteria; order Hyphomicrobiales; family Phyllobacteriaceae; genus Mesorhizobium; species Mesorhizobium sp. CA10. The sequence continues at coordinate 646,297 of NZ_JAIUHV010000002.1, read as the reverse complement.
CAGCCGCTCATCATAGGAGGAATTGCGTTCGCGCAGCCGCTCGCGGAAAACCTGCTGCAGGCTGGTGAAGCCGTCGAAGCCGAGCTGCTGGGCAAAACGGATCAGCGTCGAGGGCTGCACGCCGGCCGAGGCGGCGATGCTCGCCGCCGTGCCGAAGGCGATGTCGTCGGGATTGTCGAGCGCATAGGCGGCGATCTGCGCGATGCGCTTGGGCAGGCTCGCGCGCCTGTCCAGGATCCTCGCGCGCAGCGTTTCGAAATCGCGAGGCACCCGTTCGTCCATCGTCGCTCCGCCCACGCTCATAAGGTTTTTCCCTCTCCTGCCTCATCATAGCGAGTTCGCGCAAGAACACCATAAAAAATGATTTAGATATTCCATTCTTTATCAAAATAGACTAATTCATCCACGCATACTTTCCTTTATCCTGGAGACAATCGACATGGTCGGAGTGGGCCTCATCGGCACTGGCTTCATGGGCAAGTGCCACGCCATCGCCTGGAACGCGGTGGGCACCGTCTTTCCCGATGTCGACAAGCCGAAACTAGTGCATCTGGGCGAGGTGAATGACGAGCTTGCCAAACGCAAAGCTGCCGAGTTCGGCTTCGCAAAAGGCTCCGGCGACTGGCGTGCCGTGGTCGAGGATCCGGACGTCGAGATCGTCTCGCTGACCACGCCGAACCAGTTCCACCCGGAAATGGCGATCGCCGTCCTCGAAGCCGGCAAGCATCTGTGGTGCGAGAAGCCGATGGCGCCGAGTTTCGCCGAGGCCGAGGCGATGGCGAAGGCCGCGAGGACATCCGGCAAGGTCGCCGTGCTCGGCTACAACTACATCCAGAACCCCGCCATCCGCCATATCGGCGCGCTGCTCGAAGAAAAGATCATCGGCGACGTCAATCTCGTGCGCATCGAGATGGACGAGGATTTCATGGCCGACCCCGAAGCGCTGTTCTTCTGGAAACACGAGGCCTCTTCCGGCTATGGCGCGCTCGACGATTTCGCCGTCCATCCGCTGTCGCTGATCAAGGCGCTGTTCGGCCGCGTCTCGCGCGTCATGTGCGACATGGTCAAACCCTATGCCGATCGCAGGACCGCTTCCGGCGCCCGCCGCGCGGTCGAGACCTATGACATCGCCAGCGTCTTGATGCATCTCGAGAACGGCGTTGCCGGCTCGCTGCTGGTCAACCGCTCGGCCTGGGGCCGCAAGGGCCGCATCGCCATCCAGATCTTCGGCTCGAAGGGCTCGATCCTCTACGACCAGGAGCGGATGAACGAGTTCCAGCTCTACCTCACCGCCGACCGGCCGACCGAGCAGGGCTACCGCACTATCCTGGTGGCGCCGCACCACAAGCCTTACGATTCCTTCCTGCCGGCGCCTGGCCACGGGCTGGGCTTCAACGACCTCAAGATGATCGAATGCCGCGAGCTCCTGATGCGCATCGCTGGTAAGCCGGCCCGCATCATCGACTTCGACGAGGGGCTGGAGATCGAGCGCACCGTGCATGCCATGGCCCGTTCGTTCCAGGAGCAGCGCTGGGTCAATGTGAGATAGGCCTGCCGGCCATCGAGGCCGCCGCAACGGGCGGTGATCACCTACCAATGCAGGACCGGATCTGAGCATTCAGGCCAGGTTGATAGCGACGTTGCGCAGCAGCGCCACGGATTTGCGCATGCCTTCCATCGGCGACAGCATCATGTCCTCGTGCTCGATCGACAGCACGTCGTCATAGCCGGCCTGCTTCAGCGCCGTGCAGAACTGCCGCCACCAGGTCTCGCCGTGGCCGTAGCCGAGCGTGATGTAATTCCAGGCCCTTTCGGCAAACTGATTTGGCGGGCGCGCATCGAGCGTGCCGTCGATGGCCGCCGGTATCGGCTCGACACGTGTGTCCTTGGCGTGGACATAGTAGATGGCCGAGCCAAGCTTGCGCACGGCGGCAATGGGATCGGCGCCCATCCACATCGGATGGCTCGGATCGTAGTTGGCGCCGACCGTCTTGCCGACCGCATCGCGCAGCCGGAACAGCGTCTGGACATTGTACACGGCCTGATGTCCATGCAGCTCCAGACAAAGCTTCCTGATGCCCAGCTTGTTCGCAAATTCGACGAGATCGCGCCAATACGGGATGATGCAATCGTCCCACTGGTAGCGCTGGATGTCGGCGCATTCGGGCGGCCAGTCGGTGATGATCCAGTTGGGGTTGGTGTCGCCGGGTCCGCCCGGCAGCCCGGACATCATCACCACCCGGTCGATGCCCATCAGGCTCGCCAGCCGGATCGTGTCCTCGGTCACCTGCCGATGCTGCTTGCCCTGCGGCCCCGGGTGCAGCGGATTGCCCGAGCAGTTGAGCGCCGCGATCGTCAGCCCGTGGTCGCGAACCTTGGCGACGAATTCGGTTCGGGTCGTCTTGCTGTCCAGCATGGCGGCCAGATCGATGTGCGGCGCCGACGACCAGTTGCCGCAGGCGAACTCCAGCGTCTCCAGTCCGAGATCGGCCGACGCGCGCAGCATCTCGTCGAAGGACAGGTTGCCCAGGCTGTCCGTGATCATGCCAATCTTCATTTCGGGACTCCCGCTTGCCTTCACACCATCCGCTTAGAGTTTCACCGGTTCGAACCTGCCGGACCGAGCCGACGCAAGCGCCGCCTCGCAAAGGATCATGGCCTTGCGCCCATCGCTGGCCGTGACTGCCGGACTCCTGCCCGTCTCGACGCAGGTGATGAAGTGATCGATCTCGGCGGCGTAGGACTCGGCATAGCGTTCGACGAAGAAGTAATAGGGCTTGTCGCGCGATATGCCTTTGCCGCCATACATTTCCACAGAGGTCGGCAGCCGGTTGCCGGCCTGCAGCATGCCGTCGGCGCCGTGCACCTCGATGCGCTGGTCATAGCCATAGGCGGCCCTGACGCTGTTGTTGATGTGACACTGCCGGCCGGATGCCGTTCGCAGGATGAACATCGCCGTGTCGTAATCGCCGAGCTTCCTGTATTGCGGCGCCACCAGCGAGGAGCCGGTCGCGAAAAGCTCCACAGGCTCCTCGCCAAGCATGTTCCGCGCCATATCGAAATCGTGGATGGTCATCTCGCGAAAGACGCCGCCGCCTCCCGCCAGCGCTTCCTCGGTCTCCGGTTCGGGATCGCGGCTGGTGATGATGACCTGCTCGACGGCGCCGATCTCGCCGCCATCGAGGCGCTCCTTCAGCGCCCGGAAGCTCGGATCGAAGCGGCGGTTGAAGCCGATCTGGAAAGGCACGCCGGCTTTCGCGACAGCGGCCAGGCATTCATCCGTGCGCTTGAGGTCGAGGTCGATCGGTTTCTCGCAGAAGATCGCCTTGCCTTGCGCCGCCGCGGCCATGGCAAGCTCCGCGTGCGTGCGCGTGGCTGAGGCGATGAACACCATTTTCACTGCCGGATCGTTCATAACGGTCTCGGTGTCCACGATCTCGGCGCCGGTTACGGCGGCGACCTTCTCGGCCGCCTCGCGATTGGGATCGACGACGTAGCGCAGCCGCACCTTCGGGTGGCGCGCGAGATTGCTCGCATGCACGCGGCCGATCAGCCCCACCCCGAACAGACAAACATCCATCATGCGTTCGACTTTCTCATCAGGCCGCTCCAGCGCTGCCCGCCGGTTCGTGTATCCGAGCGGCAATCATTTCACCGCGCCCATAGTCAGCCCGCGTACCAGATGCCGCTGCACCAGGAGTGCGAAGAAGACGATCGGCAACGCGCCGATGACGCCGGCGGCCGCCATCGAGGCCCAGTCGGTATCGATGCGCCCGATGAGTGTGGCGGTGCCGCGCGGCATGGTCATCGCCCGCGGCGTCGCGGTCAGCGCCAGCGCGAAAAGGAATTCGTTGAAGGTGACCAGCACGGCGAAGATCGCGGTGGCCGCGAGCCCCGGTGCCGCCAATGGCAGCGTGATGCGGCGGAAGGCGCCGAAGCGTGAATCGCCGTCCACCATCGCAGCCTCCTCGAGATCGACGGGGATCTCGCGGAAGAAGCTCTCCATCATCCAGACGCAGAAGGTGACGTTGAAGGCGGTGTAGGTGGCGATCAGTCCGAGCCAGCTGTCGAGCAGCCCGAGGCTCAGCATCAAGAGATAGACGGGTATCAGGATCACCACCGGCGGGATGATGCGCAGTGTCAGGAGGAAGAGACCGATCTTGCGCTCCGCGGCGAAGGGCAGGCGGAACCTCGCGATCGCGTAGGCGCCCATCGCGCCGAAGACCAGCGCTATCGCGACCGAGAAGAAGGTGACCACCACCGAGTTCGTCAGGTAGGAGCCGAACTGCTTTTCGGTGAACAGCCTGACGTAATTGTCGAGCGTCGGCACATGCGGATAGAGGGTGCCTTCCTGCGTGATCTCGCGGTTGGACTTGAGCGAGGTGGACACCAGCCAGCAGATCGGCAGCAGCACCACTGCCAGCACGAAAATGGTGGTGAGGATGCGCGCCAGGCGGGTGCTCATGACGCGTCGATCCTGCGCAGGAGCCTAATGGCGCTGAAGGCGAGCGCGAGCACGACGAGGCCGATCGTCACGAACAGCGCCGCCGCGTATCCGGTCTGCTGGAATTTGAAAGCGGTGTCGTAGCCATAGATCGAGATCAGCCTCGTCGCTTCGCCCGGCCCGCCACGGGTCAGCACGAAAACCTGGTCGAAGGTGCCGAAGGCATCGATGGTGCGGAGCACGATGGCGACCGCCAGCACCGGCCGCATCATCGGGAAGGTGAGATCGGCGAAGACGCGCCAGGACCCGGCGCCGTCGACGCGCGCCGCCTCGAACGGCTCGTGCGGCAGCGACTGCAGGCCGGCGAGCAGGATGAGGAACATCAGCGGCGTCCACTCCCAGACGTCGAGCACGACAAGGCCGATGAAGGCATTGAGCGGGTTTCCGAGGATCTGGACCCCGCCGCCGCCCATGGCCTCTGAGAGCGCCGTCAGCATGCCGGCGTCGCTGGCGTAGATCAGCCTGAACAGGATGGCGACGACGACCGGCGTGATCACCATGGGAATGATCAGCACCGTCCTGAGCAGCCGAATGCCGCGGAATTCGTGCAGGCAGAACAAGGCAAGCGCGAAGCCCAGCACCGCCTCGATCGAAACCGACAGCGCCACGAACTTGACGGTGACCCACAGCGAATTCAGGAACTGTGCGTCGCTCCAAAGCTGCACATAGTTCCGGAAGCCGACATGGGAGACCGGCGAGCCGTAGCGGTAAGCCCTGGTGCTGGCGCGCAGCCCGTCCCAGAGCGGATAGACAAGCACGCCGAGCACGATCGTCAGGCCCGGCGCCAGCATGAGATAGGGGAGGGCGAGGTCGAGCCCCGCCCCCTGCAGGCGATATTTGCGTGCCTGCATGCCGGTTTGCATCAGTAGTACCCGGCCGTGGTCAGATAGTCCTTGACCTGCTTGGCCGCCGTGTCCAGGGCCGCACCGCCGCCGGAGCCGGCCTGCAAAGCCTTGTTGAGCTCGATGCCGAGCAGTTCCTCGACCTTCGCCCAGTCGGGGGTGCGCGGCCGCGGCAGCGCGCCGGCGTCGAGCTGCTGCAGGGCGACCGGTATCAGTCGGTTGCCGGGCTTGGCGATGCCGAAGGCGCTGCGCTTGACCGGGATCGAGCCCGCTTCCGAGAGCTTGGCCTGTGTTTCGGCGCTCACATACCACTTCAGGAATTCGATCGAGTTCGCCTTGTTGGGCGCTGATTTCGGCACGCCGGCGATGAAGATGCCCATCTGGGCGATCGCCTTTTCCTGCTTCGGCACAACGCCGAAATCGAGCTTGCCGGCCACCTTGGTCTGGGCGGGGTCGTCCGCCTTCAATGCGTTGCCCGAATATTGGATGATCGCCCCTGCCTCCCCGCCGAGGATCGCCGCGCCCTCCTGGTCGGAGTCGAACTCGACCACGCCGCTCGGCGCGTTCTGCTTCATCGTGCCGACGAAGAAATCGGCCGAGGCCTTGCCTTCGGCCGAATTGAAGATCGGGTTCCACTTGTCGTCGAAGAAGGCGCCGCCGAACGACAGGAAGACCGGATACCAACTGGTGACGATCGGGTTGCCGGAAACGCCGCGGAAGACGACCGGGTATTTGATCTTGCCGGCCGCGACGCCTTCCTTGCCCTTGGCGATCACCTCGTCCCAGGTCTTTGGCGCACCGCCTGTGAAGACGTCGTTGCGATAGGTCAGCGTCTGCAGGTCACCGACGAAGGGCACGCAGATCAACGTCGGCTTGGCGTTCTCGAAGCCCTTGACGCGCGGCCCCTTCTGCGGCGGCCAATAGCCCATGTCGATCATCGCGCCGATCCAGTCCTTGTCCGACCCATCGACGCCTCCGGCGCCAAGATCCTCGAGCACGTTGGCGGCGCCGAACTGCGGCACCCATGGGTCGTCGAGCAGGTAAAGGTCATACTGGCCGGCGCCGCTCTGGGCGTCGGCGAACCACTTCTCGAGCGTCACCCCGTATTCGTCCTCGAGGAACTGGATTTCGAAGCCCTGCTCCTTGGCCAGCGGGATGATCTTTTCCTTGAACGGCGTCAGGCCGCCATCGGCGAAGGCGCCGATGATCACCTTCTTTCCGGCGGCGCGGGCAGGCATCGGCAGGCCAAGCGTGGTGAGGGCGGTGGTCGCTAAGGCCAGGCCAAGCCCACCCTTGATGACGGAGCGGCGAGTAAGTCTGCTGGAATGCATCATGTCACTCTCCCATTGTTGTTGACCCTGTGGACGGCTGTCAGGCCGTCCGAATTGAAGAAACAGGCGTTCGCCGGGTCGAAGGCGACGCCGATGCTTTCACCCACCACGCCCCTGAAATCGCGGCCGGCCCGCACCGAGACGTTGCCGCCTTCGAGGCGGACATTGACCAGCGTCTCGTTGCCCATCGGTTCGACGACGTAGATTTCGCCGGGCAGGGCATCGGGCGTGCCGACGCCGGCAGCGCTGCAGTCCTCTGGCCGGAGGCCGATTTCGGCGACGGATGCGGCGCGGCAGGCAGCAAGCCGCGCGGCGTCCAGTGGGACGACCTTGCCGGCCACGATGACGCCTTGCTCGCAAAGCGCTGCCGGCAGAATGTTCATCGGCGGGTTGCCGACGAAGGTGGCGACGAAGCGGTTTGCCGGGCGGTCGTATATCTCGATGGGCGGCGCCATCTGCTGCAACTCGCCGCCATGCATGACGGCGACGAAGTCGGCCATCGTCAGGGCTTCGACCTGGTCGTGGGTGACATAGATGGTGGTGGCGCTGAGGCGCTGGCAGAGCCGCTTGATCTCGCCGCGCATGGTGAGCCGCAGTCTTGCGTCGAGATTGGACAGCGGCTCGTCCATCAGGAAGGCCGCCGGGTCGCGCACGATGGCGCGGGCCAGCGCGACGCGCTGGCGTTGTCCGCCCGAGAGCTGGCGCGGACGGCGGTCGAGCAGATGGCCGATCTCGAGCACGGCGGCGACCTCGCCGATCTTGGCCTTTCGCCCGGCTTCGGGCGTGCCGCGTATCCACAGCGGATAGCCGATATTTTCGGCGACCGTCATCTGCGGATAAAGCGCGTAGCTCTGGAAGACCATGGCGATGTCGCGGTCGCGCGGCTGCAGCCGGGTGACGTCGCGTTCGCCGATAAAGACCTTGCCGGCGGTCGGCATGTCGAGCCCAGCCAGGATGCGCAGCGCCGTCGTCTTGCCGCAGCCCGACGGGCCGAGCAGGGCGAGGAATTTGTGGTCCGGCACCGCGAGGTCGAGCGATCGCAGCACGTTGAGCGCGCCGAAGCTCTTGACCACCTTCTGGTACAGAACCGAGCTCATTTCCCTCCCCGGCGCCCCATGTTTTCTTCAGGCCTTGCGCTCGTGGACGTAGAAGCCTGCGCCCTCGGCCAGCCTCTTCAGATTCCGATACCCCATCGTCGCGTAGGTCAAGGGATGCGCCTTGGCCGGGTCCTGCTCGGCCTCGACCACCAGCCAGCCGGAATAGCCCTGGTCGGCCAGGATCTTTAAGAGCGTGGGATAGTTGATCGCGCCGTCGCCCGGCACGGTGAAGATGCCTTCCATCACTGCGCCCATGAAGCTCATGTCGGCCTCGCGCGCTTTCTTTAAGATGGCCGGCCGCACATCCTTGCAATGGACATGCACGACGCGCTCCACATGCCGGCGCAGCAATTGCTCCGGGTCGCCGCCCGAAAAGGCGCAGTGCCCGGTATCGTAAAGCAGGCCGACCGCCTCGCCGGTGCTGTGCATCAGCCTGTCAATCTCCGCGTCGGTCTCGACGATCGTGCCCATGTGATGGTGGAAAGCCATGCCGACGCCGAAATCGGAAAAGCGCTCGGCGAGCCGGGTGATCTTGGCGCCATAGGCCTTCCATTCCCCGTCCATCAGCTTCGGCCGCTGCGAGATCGGGTCGTAGATGGCGCCGTGCCGGCCGCGCGAGGTGTCGGCATAGACGACGCGCCTGGCGCCGAGGTCGCGCAGCAGCGTCAGATGCGGCCGGATCGCCTCGAATTCCTCGTCCACCTCCTTCTCGCAGATGCGCCCGTCATACCAGCCGGAGACCAGCGCCAGCCCGTAATGGTCGAGGATGGGCCTGAGCGCACGGCTCTCGCGCGGGAACTTGCCGCCAAGCTCGGTGCCGGCATAGCCGGCTTCCGCTGTCTCGCTGAGGCAGGTCTCGAGCGGCGTGTCGCCACCCAGTTCCGGCACGTCGTCATTGGTCCAGGTGATCGGGTTGATGCCAAGTCGAACTGTCGTCATTGCTCGCTTTCCGCCCCGCAGCCATGGTGGCTGCGGGGTGTCCTGTCTCGGGAGGAGATGGCTGCGGTTGCTGGCGGCGGACGAACCCCTGCCGTTTCGTCAGGCGAGGGGCCCTCCCAGCACCGCGCCTCAGATGTTTTGTCGACGTCTTACCCCAACATCATTGAGCGAAGTCTACGCCGCTCTGTCTCCATCACGAGGGCCAGTTTTCTGGAAAATGAAGGAACCAGTTTGTGCGGAGAGGCGGGTGTGGCAGGATGGATAGATGGGCAACCTCGAAATCATTGATCGTCGGCGCAAGGCCCCCCTCTCTGGCCTGCCGGCCATCTCCCCCTCAAGGGGGGAGATCGGATGTCGCACCGGCTTTCGCCAATTGCCGGCGTTGCAAAGCGAGGCGAGGCCTCGAAACTGCCAATCTCCCCCCTTGAGGGGGAGATGTCCGGCAGGACAGAGAGGGGGGCGAAGGAACTCGACCTTGCAGCACAAGCGTGTCGCGGCACGCCATTGCCATTGCATCCATGGGTGGGGATAAACGATGCGCTCCCACCCCAAACCCCAGGCGTTCCCGCTCGACATGCTGGCCGTCAACCGCTCGAGCCCCGAGCATCTGTCGCGCCAGCTCTATCACGGCCTCGTCGCCATTATCCGCAACCGCACGCTTCCCCCCGGCTCGGAGCTTCCTTCCACCCGCGCTCTGGCCGCCGAACTCGGCCTTGGCCGCAACACCATCGTCGCGGCTTATGACCAGCTCGTCACCGAAGGCTATCTCGCCAATCGTCAGGGCGCCCGTCCGGTCATCGTCGACCTGCCCGAAGGCCCGCGCGAGACAGCGGCCGAGGAGCCGCCCGTGCCGCTGCGCCAGCCCTCGCTGCGCGGCCAACAGCTGCTCAGCCAGCCCTATCACCACGGCAGGCCGGGGCATGTCGCGTTCCACCCCGGCATGCCGGACGCGCAGAGCTTTCCCTTCGGCGTCTGGGGCCGGCTGGTCGCGCGCCGCGCCAGCCATGGCGGCGAGACGCTGTTCGGCACCTATGACGTCACCGGCCACCCGGCGCTGAAGGGCGCAATCGCCGGCTACCTCTATTCCGCGCGCGGCGTGCGCTGCCGGCCGGAGCAGATCGTCATCACCACCGGCGCGCAGGCCGCCTTCGATCTTTTGGCCCGCCTGCTGCTCGACCCCGAGGACACGGTGTTGATGGAGGAGCCCGGCTATTACGGCGCAAAGGCCGCGTTCACCGTGGCCGGCGCAAGGATCCTGCCGATTGCGGTCGACCAGGAGCGCGGCTGGCGCCTCGATGCTCCAACCTTCTCGCCCCGTCTCATCTATGTGACGCCGGCCTGCCAGCATCCGCTCGGCATCACCATGCGCATGGAGGAGCGGCTGCGCCTGCTCGACATCGCCGAGACCGCGAACGCCTGGGTGATCGAGGACGATTTCGACGGCGAATACCGCTTTCAAGGGAGGCCCGTGCCGGCGATCCAGAGCATGGACCGTTCCGGCCGCGTCATCTATGTCGGCACCTTCGCCAAGCTCCTGTTTCCCGCCCTTCGCCTCGGCTTCATGGTGCTTCCGCAAGAGCTCGCCGGCCGCATCGTCAACGCGCTCTCCACCACCGGCCAGTTCGCGCCGCTGCTCCTGCAGGCCGCCTTGGCCGACTTCATCACCGAAGGCCATATGAGCCGGCATCTGAAGCGCATGCGCCGCATCTACGCCCAGCGCCGCCAGCTTTTTCGCGAGATCGTGACCGAGCGCCTGCGCGACGAGATCACGCTGTCCCCCGCCGAAGCCGGCATCCAGGTGGTGGGCTATCTCAAGGATGGCATCGACGACATCAAGGTCAGCCAGGCCGCAGCAAAAAGGGCGATCAACGTCTCGCCGCTGTCGAAATATTTCCAGAACACGGCCCCGACGCAAGGCCTGGTGCTGGGCTATGCGGCGTGTGATGCCGCGCAGACGCGGGACGGGGTGGAGCGGCTGGCGCAGGCGATCCGCGAGACGCTGGGGTGAGGGTTTCGCGGCGCCGGTAAATGGCGCACCCGACGTCCTGCTTGGCTAGGTCGCACGAGGCGGCAAGCCTGCCGAGGAACAATGGCCTCTTCGCGGTCGCTCAACCAAAAAGGTGCATGGAGTGCCGCCGCCGCATTGATTGAATCAATTATCCCGATATACAAGCTGATTTCGGGTGCAAATCGCATAGGCTGGCAATCCATTGAGTCGCAATTTTCTGGTGATCGACCCTGAGGAGGGCATGGCCGTCCTTAAGGGCCTTGCCTCTTCGGCGCGCATTTCCATGCTGAGGCTGCTGCATGAGAAGGGGCCGATGAATGTCAACGAAATAGCCTCCGTGCTGTCGCTGCCGCAGTCGACGGTCTCGACCAATATCCAGGTGCTTGAGGATGCGGGCCTGATCCGCACCGAGAACCAAAAGGCGAAGAAGGGCAGCCAGAAGATCTGCTATCCGACCGCCGAGGAAGTGCTCGTGGTCTTCAAGAGCGAGTATCGTGCGGTCAAGAACGACGCGATCGAAGTATCGATGCCGATCGGGCTTTACACCGGATTCGAGGTCACCGCGCCCTGCGGTCTCTGTTCGCCGGACGGGATCATCGGTCTGCTCGATGTGCCCAACACTTTCCTGGATCCGGACCGTATGAAGGCCGGTCTGTTGTGGTTCACGCGCGGCTTCGTCGAATATCAGTTCCCCAACAATGCCAAGCTCGCCAATACCGAGATTACCGAGCTCGAGCTGGTGGTGGAACTGTCCTCGGAAGTGCCGGGCACCAGCGCCGACTGGCCCTCCGACATCACGCTGACGATCAATGGCGTCGACGTCGGCACCTGGACGTCACCGGGCGATTTCGGCGACAAGCGCGGCGTTTTCACGCCCTCCTGGTGGAAGCTCAAGGGCTCGCAATATGGCAAGCTGAAGAACTGGCGGGTTTCCGCTGACGGCACCTATGTCGACGGTGTCAGGATTTCTGAGACCAGCCTCGCCGCCCTCGATCTCAAGGGCCATCACTCAATCCGGGTTCGTATTGGCGTCAAGGACGACGCCGAGCGTCCCGGTGGAATCAATATTTTCGGCAAAGGATTTGGAAATTACGATCAGGACATTCTGCTGAGGATCAAAACCGGTTGATATCATGAAATCGGGCCTCAAAAATAGTGCAGTGATTTCAGATGCTTGACTTCATTTTCGGCTGAGGCTGCCGGTCAATTGTCAGACTTTTGGCGGTTTTTCGCTTGACGAACGGATGCTGTTTCCCTTTGATATCTAATAAGGTGATTTAAATCACTATTTATGATACTCTCGGAGGGAATGCATGAAGGCGGCCGTTACGGCGCATCCGCGTTATATCGTCTCGAAGATCGATCTCAGGCTCTATGGATCCTTCATCGAGCATCTTGGGCGGGCGGTCTACACCGGCATCTATGAGCCCGGTCATGCGACGGCGGATGACAATGGCATGCGTCGCGACGTCATCGATCTCGTCAGGGAGCTCAAGGTCCCGATCGTCCGCTATCCCGGCGGCAATTTCGTATCCGCTTACAATTGGGAAGACGGCGTCGGCCCCAAGGAAGGACGCCCGGTGCGCCTTGACCTTGCCTGGCACACGTCGGAAAGCAACGAAGTCGGCCTGCATGAATTTGCCGACTGGTGCGCCTCGGCGAACACCGAGATGATGCTTGCCGTCAATCTCGGCTCGCGTGGGCTCGATGAAGCCCGCAACCTTCTGGAATACGCCAATCATCCCGGCGGCAGCGAGTGGAGCGACAAGCGCATCGCCAACGGCCGCAAGGAGCCCTTTGACGTCAAGCTCTGGTGTCTTGGCAACGAGATGGACGGCCCCTGGCAGATCGGCCACAAGACCGCCGACGAGTATGGCCGCCTGGCCCACGAGACCGCCAAGGCGATGCGTGCCTTCTCCAAGTCGCTCGAGCTCGTGGTCTGCGGCTCGTCAAATGCCAAGATGCCGACATACCCGGAATGGGAAGCGACCGTTCTCGATCATACTTACAACGAGGTGGATTACATCTCGCTGCACATGTATTTCGACAATGAAGCCAACGACGCGCCGAACTATCTAGCCATGAGCGAGAAGCTCGACGCTTACATTGTCTCGGTCGCCGGCGTCATCGATTATATCAAGGCCAAGAAGCGCTCCAAGAAGCAGGTCTACATCTCGTTCGACGAATGGAACGTCTGGTACCATTCCAAGGAGCAGGACAAGAAGATCCTTGGCGGCAATGAGGGGTGGCCCTTCGCCCCGCCATTGCTCGAAGACATCTACAATTTCGAGGACGTGCTGCAGGTCGGCCTCATCCTCAACACCTTCATCCGTCGTTCCGACGTGGTCAAGATCGCGTGCCTGGCGCAACTGGTCAACGTCATCGCGCCGATCATGACCGTTCCCAACGGCCCGGCATGGCGGCAGACGATCTTCTATCCTTATCTCTTTGCCTCGATCTACGGCCGCGGCAATGCGCTGGATCTCAAGGTGGAAAGCCCGACCTACAGTTCCACGGTCGCCGGCGATGTTTCCTATGTCGACATCGCCGGCGTGCATGACAGGGAAACCGGACATGTCACCTTCTTTGCCGTCAACCGCCATTCGAGCGAGGAAATCGAAACCGCGATCGACATAGCGGGCTTCGGCGCGGCTGAGATCGTCGACCATCAGCTGATGACGCACGCGGATCTGAAAGCCGTCAATTCGGCGCAGAACCCAAGCAATGTCGGTCCCAGGAAGGGGACCGGCGCGTCGGTGGTGGGCGGCAAACTGAGCCTGCCGCTGCCGCCCTATTCCTACCAGATGGTCCGCCTGAAGCTCTGACTTCAGGCGCATCGTCGTGCATGGGCTGAGGAGGAGCCTCGACGTGACGGCCGATATTGAGATCAGGAATGTGAGCAAGCATTTCGGCGCCATGACGGTGCTGGATGATCTGTCTCTCTCCATCAAGGCACGCGAATTCATCGTGTTTCTCGGGCCCTCCGGCTGCGGGAAATCGACGCTTCTGCGCATGATCGCGGGCCTCGAGACTGTCGATACCGGCGAGATAGCCATCAACAACGAACGTATCGATCATCTGCCGCCGGGCAAGCGCGGCATTGCCATGGTGTTCCAGTCCTATGCGCTTTATCCGCATATGAGCGTGCGCGACAACATGGCGTTCGGGCTTGAGAATATCGGCATGCCGCGCGACGTCATCGACGCGCGCATAAAGGAGAGCGCCCGCATCCTCGAAATGGAGCACCTGCTCGAGCGCAAGCCGGGCCAGCTCTCCGGCGGCCAGCGGCAGCGCGTCGCCATCGGCCGTGCGATCGTCAAGGAGCCGAAGGCTTTCCTGTTCGACGAGCCGCTCTCCAATCTCGATGCGGCATTGCGGACCCGTACCCGCATCGAGCTTGCCCAACTGCACCAGCGCCTGCAATCGACGATGATCTTCGTCACCCACGACCAGGTTGAGGCGATGACGCTCGCCGACCGTATTGTCGTCATGAACAATCGCAAGATCGAGCAGATCGGCTCTCCCATGGAAATCTACGACCGCCCCGCGACCAAATTCGTCGCAGGCTTCGTCGGCGCGCCGGCGATGAATTTTGTCGAGGCGACGCTCGACAGATCGAGCCGGAACGCCACGGCCAGGTTTGCGGACGGCATATCGGTTCAGACCGAGATCGCCTCCGACCAGACGATCGATGGCAAATACACTTTCGGCATCCGTTCGGAAGACGTGCGCATCGTTTCCGCCGGGCAGGGCAATGCCGATGGCGTGGTCGATGTGCTTGAGCGGCTCGGCGAACGCACCTTGGTCTACGCCCGGCTTGGCGACGGCCAGCAGATCGTCGGCTCGGATGTCGGCAACAGCCGCGTCGCGGTCGGCGACAAGGTCGGGCTCGCCTTCGACGGGCGGAAATCGCATCTGTTCGGCGAGACCGGTCGCGCCTGGCACGCGGGGGAGGTCTGACATGGACGACCGACGGGCGACGCCGCGCACCGCGCCTCCGGCCGCCGGCGTCAGAGCGGCAAGCGTCGACATCTACGCGCCGCAATGGCGAAACTTCATTTTCGTCGCGCCGTTCCTGTTCTTCTTCACGACGCTTCTGCTGGTCCCGCTGTTCTGGGGAATGTGGCTGAGCTTCCACAAGGCCGACACGTTCTCATCCGGAAACTTCGTCGGTTTCGGCAACTATATCAGGCTGTTTCACGACAAGGTGTTCCTGCAATCGGTCTGGAATACCTTCTACTTCGTGCTTCTGACGGTGCCGACCCTGGCACTGATCGGTCTTTTTCTCGCGCTTTGCCTCAACCGCCGCACGCGCACCGCCGCGGTGCTGCGGACCCTGTTCTTTTCTTCCTCCGTGCTGTCGGTCACGATCGTCACGCTGATCTGGCGCATCGTGTTCATTCCGAATGTCGGCCTTCTGTCGACGATCTACGGATGGTTCGGCGCAACCGCCCCGGCTTTCATTTCCGATCCCAGCCTGGCGATGATCGGCATCGCCATTGCCACCGTCTGGTGGTGCATCGGCCTGCCGATAATGCTCTTTCTCTCCGCCCTCCAGCAGATTCCGCAGGATATTTACGAAGCGGCAGCCCTGGACAATGCCAATCGCTGGCAGACGTTACGCTCGATTACGCTGCCGTCGATCAAACGAACCTTCGTCCTGGTGGTCATCGTCCAGATCGTGCTGCAGTTCCAGCTGTTCGGCCAGGCCTGGCTGATGACACGCGGCGGTCCGAACAACCTGACCAAGCCGATCGTGCTGTACATCTATGACACCGCGTTCCGCCGCTGGGATCTCGGCATGGGTGCCGCGGCTTCGGAGGTGCTGTTCATCCTCATCCTGATGGCGGCCATGGCCCAGTACCTGGTCACGCGCAACAAGGTGGGTCAGGCATGAGGGCTCCAGCCATCTCCATCAAGGGACGCGCATTCGGCGACCGCGTGTTGCTGGCTCTGGTCATCCTGCTTTCCCTGGTCATGGTCGCGCCGGTCCTGTGGGTTATCGGCCTGTCGCTCAAGGAAAATGCCGAGCTGATGGCAAATCCGAATTCGGTGTTTCAGGCACCCTATACGCTCAAGAACTACATCAACACCATCGGCACCTCGTCGGTGTTCGTCTGGGTGCTCAACAGCATCATCGTCTCCGGAGGATTGACGCTCGGAACGCTGATCCTGTCGTCGCTTGCCGGCTATGGCTTTGCACGGCTGAATTTCCCCGGCCGAAACATCCTGTTCGTGATCGTCCTCTTCGGCCTGGCGGTTCCCGAACAGGCCGTGCTTGTCGCCCGCCATCAGATCTTCAGCATGCTGAACTTCCACAACACCTATCACGGGCTCATTCTCCCGGGCCTGTCGGCTTCTTTCGGCGTCTTCCTGATGTCCCAGTATTTCAAGGCCATCCCGAAGGAGCTGGACGAAGCCGCCATGCTGGACAATGCCGGCCGGTTCAGGACGTTCTGGAAGGTTCTTTTGCCGCTCACGGTGCCTGCCCAGGCAACCCTCGGCATCTTCACCTTCCTCGGCGCGTGGAACGACTACTTGTGGCCGCTGATCTCGGCAACCAAGAAGGATATGTACACGCTGACGGTCGGCATGGCCTCGACACAGACCAATTTCGCCCAGTCGGAAGGCATCGGCTTCTTGATGGCACAGGCGGTGTTCGCCGGCGCGCCGATCCTGATCGTCTACCTGTTTTTCCAGAAATACATCGTCACGGCCGTCTCGGGCGCCGCGGTGCGATGACAGATTGCCTGACGGCGGGCGTCGCAGCGATTGAAGCATGAAGCCAGTCCAGCGTGGAGTGGCGCAGACTCAGGAGGAGGAACTGATATGAAAATGAAGAAAGTCCTGTTTGCAGCGGTCTCGGCGAGCGTGCTGATGCTCGCAAGCCCGAGCCTTGCAGCGACGGAATTGACCGTGCAGCGCTTTTTCGGTGCCTGCGATGCCGATTTCGGCACCAACACCGATGTCGCCAAGGCAGTAGGCGAATGCGGCATCATCACCTCGCTGATCAACAAGTTCAACGCCGACAACCCCGATGTCCACGTCAGCGTCAGCACTGTGGAATGGCCGGGCTATGACCAGCTGACCGCGCAGTTCGCTTCGGGCGATGCTCCCGACATCGTCACGATCCATGAATCCGCGCTTTCGGATTACCAGTCCAAGGGGCTGTTAATGCCGCTTGACGATCTGTTGAAGTCCGTCGGCGTCACACCCGATTCCTTCACGGACGCGGCGCGCAACGGCGCCACCAAGGACGGCAAGATCTACGGCCTGCCGATCGACAGCTGGACGATGCTCTATCACATCAACATGGATCTCTTCAAACAGGCTGGCCTCGTCAATGCCGACGGCACGCCGATTCTTCCGACGTCGCCCGAGGAGCTGCTCGCCCAGGCCGAACAGTTCAAGCAGAAGACCGGCAAGCCATACTTCGTTCAGAACCTGGCCAATGAGACCGCGCTCTACACGCGCAATCTCTACACCTATCTTTTCCAGCAGAATTCCGATTTCTTCGCCGATCCAAAGCATGTGAAGCTGAACACGCCGGAAGCCAAGAAGGTCGTCGAGATGTACAAGGCGATCTTCGACAAGGACTACACCACCAAGGACCTCGACTATGGCGGCGCCATCAACGCCTTCCTTGCCGGTGGAGGCGGCGTGCAGCTCAACGGCACGTGGGTCGTCGGCGACAACAACGCCCAGTCCGAAACCAAGGGTACGGCCCTCAACAAGGGCGGCTATGCAGTCTACCCGTATCCGCAGCTATTTGCCGGCGCCCACGCGCAATATGCCGATGGCCACACCTGGGCAGTCTCGCAGAAGGACCGCACACCCGAACAGACCGCGGCTATCGGCAAGTTCCTGAAGTTCTTCGCCGACCATGACTTCGATTGGTCGCGCACCGGCCACCTGCCGGCCTACAAAGCCATCATCGCCTCCGACGCCTTCAAGGCACTGCCGCATCGCAACACCATCGCCGCGGTCGCCGATCTCGGCCGGCCGCTGCCGTCCGCGGTACAGCGCCAGTTCGCGATCCAGGACATCGTGGGCGAAGAGATGAGCGCTGCAATCACCGGCCAGAAGGACGTCGATGCCGCACTTGCCGACATGGAAAGCCGCGTCAACGAATTGCTCGCCAACATTTGACCGCAGGTTTCTCGGAAACGCCCTCAATGCCCGCGGCTGGAGACCGTCGCGGGCATTTTCTGGCCAATGAAGCAGCACTGCTTCTTCGGACCGTGCGGAAATTTTCAGGCCACGTCCCGCCGAATTGGCTTGCGATCATCAGCCGCGAACACCGCGCTCGCCTCACTGACGATAGAGACATGGTCCCTGGCGGCCTTGCCCGCAGCCACGCTGTCTCCGCGCATGATTGCGGTGACGATCAGGTCGTGTTCCTGCCAGGATTTGGCCAGCCGTCCGGGCAGCATGAACTGGGCGCGGCGGAAGGGTGCTAACCGGCTGCGGGTCATCACGGTGAGTTCGTGGATATGCGCATTGTGGGCGCCACGATAGAGCCGGCTATGGAATTCGGTGTTGAAATACTCATAGTCCTCCTCGGCGCCCAGCTGCACCATCCGCGCCGAAGCCTGGTGCTCGATCTCGAGCCCGCGACGCTCGCTGCTGGTCATGCGCTCGGCCGAGAAGCGCGCGCAGATCGCTTCCAGTTCGGCCATGCTCTCGAACATCGAGGCGAGATGCTCCTGCGTCACGACGGCGACGATAGCGCCCCTGTTTGGCCGCCTCTCGACCAGGCCCATGGCGCTGAGCTGGCCGAGCGCCTCCCTGACAGGGGTGCGTGATACGTCGAAGCGAGCGGCGAGCGCGGTCTCGTCCAGCTTTTCGCCCGGACGCAGGTAGCCGGTGACGATCCGATCGCCGATCGCCCGGACCATCTGATCCACGGTCGTGCCCGACCTGATCAAGCTGCGCTTCCCCGACAATTTTCCTCCGTCGCGTCTTCTCGTGGAGTCGGCCGACTCATTGGCCCTCCGACTCGGATATGCCCTCTATGCCTCTATTTTAATCTGCCTGTCAAACTGGCTACTTTCGAGGCAAAAAGTGCATGCAATTGCCTCCGGCATAGGCATAAGCCTTCGATCTGATAACTGATTTTATTGGATAAATTCCAAGACATAAACTGGCACGGCGGTTGCATGCACTTTCTTGGACGGCATGTTAACCGACCCGGAAAAGGGTCCCAAAGGGGAGCATTCACTATGACCGACAGATTCATGCTTAACCGCCGCCAACTGCTCAAGACCTCAGCCGCGGGAGCCGCGCTCGGCCTCGCCTCGGCATCCTTTCCGATCAGCCGTGCCGTCGCCGCCGCCGCCACTGTCGGCTTCATCTATGTCGGCCCGAAGGACGACTATGGCTACAACCAGGCGCATGCCGAGGGGGCGGCCGCGCTGAAGAGCATCGAAGGCATCTCCGTCGTCGAGGAAGAAAACGTTCCCGAGACGGTCGACGTCCAGAAGACGATGGAATCGATGATCAACCTCGACGGCGCCTCGCTTATCTTCCCGACCTCCTTCGGCTATTTCGATCCGCACATGCTGGCCATGTGCGCGAAATTCCCCGACGTGCAGTTTCGCCATTGCGGCGGCATGTGGGACAAGGCCAAGCACCCGATGAATGCCGGCTCCTATTTCGGCTATATCGGCATGGGCCAGTACCTGAACGGCGTCGTCGCCGGCCACACATCGAAGTCGAAGAAGCTAGGATTCGTCGCCGCCAAGCCCATTCCGCAGGTGCTGCTCAACATCAACTCCTTCCTGCTCGGCGCGCGCTCGGTCGATCCGGCGATCACCTGCCAGGTCATCTTCACCGGCGAATGGTCGCTGGCGGTGAAGGAAGCGGAAGCCACCAACGCGCTGGTCGACCAGGGCGCCGACGTCATCACCTGCCATGTCGACAGCCCGAAAGTGGTGGTCGAGACGGCCGCGGGCCGCGGCGCCTTCGTCTGTGGCTACCACGCCAACCAGAGCCCGCTGGCGCCGGAAAAATACCTCACCGGCGCCGAGTGGAACTGGGCCAAGGTCTACAAGATGTTCGTCGACGACCTCATCGCCGGCACGCCGCTGCCCAATTTCACCCGCGGCGGACTGGCCGACGGCTTCGTCAAGATGAGCCCGCTCGGTCCCGCCGTCGGCGAGCCGGCCCGCAAGCAATTCGACGCCACCCTGGCCCAAATGATGAAGGGCGGCTTCTCCGTCATCAAGGGCCCGCTGAAGAGCAACAAGGGCGCCGTCGTGGCGACGGAGGGCCAGGCCTTCGTCGAGACCGCCATCGAGCTCGAAAGCATGGACTATCTCGTCGAGGGCGTCGTCGGCTCGACCGCCTGAAGCCGAGCGGAGACGGGGACCATGACCGATACGGTCAGCAGTGCGGAGGCGCCGGCCCTGCTCGGCGCGAGGGGATATCCGGCGGCGCTGGAATGGATCGCGCGGCGGGCGGAGGCTTTCGTCATTCCGCTCGCGGCTCTTGTCGTCGGCATGGCGCTGTTCAGCCTGTTCATCGCCCTGGTCGGCAAGTCCCCGGTCCTGCTTTACGAGACCATGTGGCGGGGCGGCTTCGGCTCGTGGTTCTCCATTCAGAATTCGCTGTCGCGGGCCGCACCGCTGCTGCTGGCGGCGCTGTGCGTGGCACTGCCGGCGCGGCTCGGCCTCGTCGTCATCGGCGGCGAGGGCGCCATCGTGCTCGGTGGCGTCAGCGCCGCTGCCATAGGCGTGGCGCTCGGCGGCGCGCCTTCCTTCATCGTCATTCTTGCCATGGGCGTGGCGGGCCTGGCCGCCGGCGGCATCTGGATCGGTGCCGTCGGCGCGCTCCGCCACTACCGGGCCGTCAACGAGACCATTTCCAGCCTGCTGATGGCCTACATCGCCATCGCCCTGATGAACCAGCTGGTGGAAGGGCCGCTGCGCGACCCGGCCTCGCTCAACAAGCCCTCGACCCAGCCGCTCGCCGACATCTACCGCATCGGCAACATTCCGGGCATGGAGGTGCATTGGGGGCTTGCTGTCGGCGTCGCCGCCTGCATGCTCTCCTGGGTGCTGATCGAAAAGACCCGCTGGGGCTTTGCCGCCCGCATCGCCGGCGGCAATGTCAGGGCAGCGCAGGTGCAGGGGCTGGCCGTCGGACCGCTCATCGTCGGCTTTACCGCGCTTGCGGGCGGCTTTGCCGGTCTTGCCGGCATGCTGGAAGTCGCAGCCGTGCAAGGCAGCGCCAACGGCTCGCTCGCCGCCGGCTATGGCTACACCGGCATCCTCGTCGCCTTCCTCGCCCGCCATAACCCGCTGGCCATCATCCCGGTTGCCATCCTGCTTGGCGGCATCGACGCGTCCGGCGGGCTGATCCAGCGCCGCATGGACCTGCCCGACGCCACTGTGCTGGTGCTGCAAGGCATGCTGTTCATCGTCATCCTGCTCAGCGAAACCTTGTACGGCCGTTTCAAGGCCTTCAATCCCGATTTATGGCAGAGGGCCTCGTGATGGATGCGACCGGGATCGGCCTCTGGGGCGTGCCGCTCGCCATCCTCGGCGGTGCCATCCGCGTGTCGACGCCCTTCATCTTCGTTTCGCTGGGCGAGGCCATCACCGAGCGCTCCGGCCGCATCAATCTGGGGCTGGAAGGCACGCTCGTCTTCGGCGCCATGACCGCATATGCAGTCGCGGTCATGACCAGCTCGCCATGGCTCGGCCTGCTGGCCGCTGCGGCCGCCGGCCTTTGCTTCGGCCTGTTCCATGGCTGGATCTGCAAATTCCCGAAAGTCAACGACATCGCCATCGGCATCGCGCTGATGCTGTTCGGCTCGGGGCTCGCCTTCTTCTTCGGCAAGCCGTTCATCAAGCCGAAAGCGCCCAATCTTCCGGCCATTCCCTTCGGCGCCTGGTCCGACATTCCGCAGGTGCAGGCGGCACTCGACGTTAACGTCCTGTTCCTGATCGGTGCGGTGCTTTCGCTGGTCCTGTGGTGGGCCTTCCGCAACACCCGCGCCGGCCTCATCGTGCGCGTCGTCGGCGACAGTTCCGACGCCGCGCGCGCCATGGGCCTCAACCCGAACACAGTGCGCCTCATCGCCACCGGCGTCGGCGGCGCGCTGGCCGGCATCGGCGGCGCCTATCTGTCGCTCTACTATCCCGGCAGCTGGACCGAGCGCATCTCGTCCGGTCAGGGGCTGATGGCGGTGGCGCTGGTCATCTTCGCGCGCTGGAATCCGCTCGGCTGCTTTGCCGCCGCGCTTCTGTTCGGCGGCGCTGGAGCGCTCGGACCGGCGCTGCAGTCGGTCGGCGTCACGCAAGGCTACTATTTGTTCTACGCCGCCCCCTACATCCTCACCCTCATCATCATGATCGCCACCTCGTCGCCGACCCGCTCGCTAGCGGGCGCGCCGGGCGAATTGTCGATCACCAGATAGCTGGAGTTTTTGCCATGAACGCCAGAGCCGAAATCACCCAGCGTTATATCGACGCCGACCCGTATCCGTGGCCCTACAATGGCGAGCTTCGCCCCGACAACACGGCGTTGATCGTCATCGACATGCAGACCGATTTCTGCGGGCCGGGCGGCTATGTCGACCATATGGGATACGACCTGTCGCTGGTGCGCGCACCGATCGAGCCGATCAAGTCGGTGCTGTCGGCCATGCGCGCGAAAGGCTACACCATCATCCACACCCGCGAGGGCCACCGCCCCGACCTCGCCGACCTGCCCGCCAACAAGCGTTGGCGCTCGCGCCGCATCAATGCCGGCATCGGCGACCCCGGCCCCTGCGGGCGCATCCTGGTGCGCGGAGAGCCGGGCTGGGACATTATCCCCGACCTCTACCCGGCCGAGGGCGAGCCGATCATCGACAAGCCCGGCAAGGGCTCGTTCTGCGCCACCGACCTGGAGCTGATCCTCAACCAGCGCGGCATCGAAAACATCGTGCTCACAGGCATCACCACCGATGTCTGCGTGCACACCACCATGCGCGAGGCCAACGACCGCGGCTTCGAATGCGTGATGCTGGAGGACTGCTGCGGCGCGACCGACTACGGCAATCATCTCGCCGCGATCAAGATGATCAAGATGCAGGGCGGCGTCTTCGGCGCGGTGTCGAACTCGGCATCCTTCGTCGCCCAGCTGCCGTAAGGAAACCAGGATGAGCGCGATCACCAGCAACAAGGCCGTCGGCGTCGAGACCATCGGCATGACCATGCGTTTCGGCGCCTTCACGGCGTTGGGCGACGTCTCCATCAAGGTGCCGGCCGGATCGTTCCACGCGCTGCTTGGCGAAAACGGCGCCGGCAAGTCGACGCTGGTCAAATGCATGATGGGTTTCTATCACCCGACCGCCGGCGACATCCTCGTCGACGGCCGCGAGGTGGCGATCGCCAGCCCCAGGGACGCCTCGGCGCTCGGCCTCGGCATGGTCTACCAGCATTTCACGCTTGTCCCGTCGCTCACCGGCGCCGAGAATCTGGTCATTTCGCGTGAGAAGGTTCCCGGCGTGATCGACTGGCGCAAGGAGCGCGGCGAGCTCGCAAAGTTCATGGATCGAATGCCGTTCAAGCTGCCGCTCGACGTCAAGGTGGCCGAGCTCGCTGCCGGCGAGAAGCAGAAGCTGGAGATCGTCAAGCAGCTTTATCTCGGCCGCTCCTTCCTGGTGCTGGACGAGCCGACCTCCGTGCTCACCCCCGGTGAGGCGCAGGAAGTGCTTGGCCTGGTGCGCGCCATGACCAGGGCTGGCGATCTGACCGTGCTGATGATCTCGCACAAATTCCACGAGGTGACGGCATTCGCCGACGACGTCAGCGTGCTGCGCAAGGGCAGGCTGACCGGCACTGGCCGCGTCGTCGACCTCGACCGCAAAGCCATGGCGGCGATGATGATCGGCGACCAGCCGATCGCGGCCCTCGACAGCCGCGCGGAGCCCAGGCCGGACGCCGAGATCGTGCTCAAGGTCAAGGCGCTGAAGGCGCCGGACCGCACCGGGCTGAAGTCGATCCGGATCGAGGATCTCGGCGTGCGCGCCGGCGAGATCGTCGGCATCGCCGGCATTTCCGGCAACGGCCAGAAGGAATTGCTCGAAGTGCTGGCCGGGCAGCGTCCCCGCGATGCCGGCGAGGTCATGGTGCGCGGCACCGCCTATGCGGCAACGCGGGCCGAGGCGCGCGCTCTCAATGTGCGGCTCATTCCCGAGGAGCCGCTGAAGAATGCCTGTGCGCCGAAAATGACGGTGGCCGAAAACATTTCTTTCCGCACCTTCGACATCGACGCCAACGGCAAACCGGTGAGCTGGATCAGTGCCGGCGCCATCAGGGCATTCAGCGCCAGGCTGGTCGAGCAGTTCAAGGTCAAGACCGCATCCCTTGCCTCGCCGATCGCCTCGCTGTCGGGCGGCAATGTGCAGCGCGCCGTGCTTGCCCGCGAGCTCACCGGCAAGGTCGACCTTCTGATCGTCTCCAACCCGTGCTTCGGCCTCGACTTCTCGGCCGTGGCCGAAATCCGCGCCCGCATCATGCAGGCGCGCAATGCCGGTGCCGCCGTGCTTCTGACGTCGGAGGATCTCGACGAACTGCTCGAGCTCTCGGACCGCATCTTCGTCATGTCGGACGGTGCGCTGGTCTACGAGACGCCGATTGCGCAGGCCAGTGTCCAGACTATCGGCGAGCACATGGCGGGACATCACTAATGGCGGAAATCGCAGCGCAGCCATTTCCGTTCGCCTTCAAGCCGCGGACCATGGCGCTGGTCGTCATCGACATGCAACGCGACTTCGCCGAGCCCGGCGGCTTCGGCGCCAGCCTCGGCAACGACGTCAGCCGGGTGACCGCGATCGTGCCGACGGTGAAGCGGTTGATCGACGGCTTTCGCGCCGCCGGCCTTCCGGTGATCCACACGATGGAGTGCCACCGGCCCGACCTTTCCGACCTGCCGCCGGCCAAGCGCAATCGCGGCAATCCGTCGGTTCGTATCGGCGATTCCGGGCCGATGGGCCGCGTGCTGATCGCCGGCGAGCCCGGCACCGCGATCCTCGACGAGCTTGCGCCGCTGCCCGGCGAGATCGTCATCGAGAAGCCAGGCAAGGGCGCCTTCTATGCGACCTCCTTCGGCGATGACCTGAAAAGGCTCGGCGCCGAGCAGCTCGTCTTTGCCGGCGTCACCACCGAAGTCTGCGTGCAGACGACGATGCGCGAGGCCAACGATCGCGGCTATGAGTGCCTGCTCGCCGAGGACGCCACGGAAAGTTATTTTCCCGAGTTCAAGGCGGCGGCGATCGCCATGATCAGGGCGCAGGGCGCCATCGTCGGCTGGACGGCGACGACCGACCAGGTGCTCGAGGGAATTGCCAATGCCTAATCTTGCCTTTGCCGGCCTGCTCGACGGCGGCTGGCGCGATCTGGCGTTCGAGTCTTTCCGCGACGGCATCGGCGTGCACTGGCTGCTGCAGGGCGGGCCGGTCGAGCCGTCCGTCGCGATCCTGAAATACCGGCCTGGCGCCGGCGTGCCGCGCCACCGCCATGCCGGCCTGGAGACCATCGTCGTGCTGGAAGGCACCCAGAGCGACGAGAACGGCGACTATCCTGCCGGCAGCGTGATCCTCAATCCGGTCGGAACCGAGCATTCGGTGTGGACGAAGGACGGCTGTGTCGTGCTGATCCAATGGGACCTGCCGGTGATCATTCTGGGGGAGACGAAATGAGTGATGTCCACTTCGACATAGCGAGCCTGCGCGCCGCCTATCGTGGAGGTGTCGGCGTTGGCGATGTGATCGCGGCGATTTATGCCCGCATCGAGGCTGCCGACGATCCGGGCATCTTCATCCATCTCGCCGCCAGGCCGGATCTGCTTGCCGCGGCCGAAGCGCTCGGCCCGTTCGACCCGGTGGCAAAACCGCTGTGGGGCATTCCCTTCGCCGTCAAGGACAACATTGACGTCGCCGGCATGCCGACGACGGCGGCTTGCGCGCAATACACCTACTGGCCCGACAAGGACGCCACCGTGGTGGCGCGGCTCAAGGCCGCCGGCGCGCTGGTCGTGGGCAAGACCAATCTCGACCAGTTCGCCACCGGCCTCGTTGGTGTGCGCACGCCCTGGCCGATCCCGCGCAACGCCATCGACGCGGAGCTGGTGCCGGGCGGCTCCTCCTCCGGGTCGGCGGTGGCGACGGCGCGCGGCATCGTCTCCTTCGCGCTTGGCACCGACACCGCCGGCTCCGGCCGCATCCCGGCTGGCCTCAACAACATCGTCGGGCTGAAGCCGACCGTCGGTGCGTTGTCGACAGGCGGCGTCGTTCCGGCCTGCCGCACACTCGACTGCGTGTCGGTGTTCGCGCTGACCGTCGACGACGCCCATGCAGTGTTCTGCGTCGCGGCAGCGCGCGATGCGGCCGATCCTTATTCGCGCGACATCGCCGTCCGGCCGCTCGCCGCGCGCCCGCCTGTGCCGAGCGTCGGCATCCCGGCAAAAGCCGACCGGAAATTCTTCGGCGATGCGGCGATGCAGGCCGGCTTCGAGGCCTCGCTTGCCATGCTGTCGCGGCTCGGCTGCCGGCTGGTCGAAATCCCGTTCGGCGATTTCTACGCCACCGCCAACCTTCTCTATGAGGGTGCCTGGGTCGCCGAACGCTATGCTGCGATCCGCGATTTCATGGAAGTCAACGAAGCTGCCATGCATCCGGTGACGAGCAGGATCATCGGCGGCGCCAGGAAGCTGTCGGCGGCGGACGCTTTCCGCGGCCTCTATGCCCTGCAGGCCTACCGGGCCAAGCTCGCCCCGCTCATCGCCTCGGTCGACCTGTTCTGTGTGCCGACCGCGCCGACGCATTACACCACCGCCGCCGTGCTCGCCGATCCGGTCGAGACCAACAGCCGGCTCGGCACCTACACAAATTTCGTCAACCTGCTCGACATGTGCGGCATCGCCGTGCCGACCGGCACGCGCGACGACGGCCTGCCGATGAGCGTGACACTGCTTGCGGCCGCCGGACTGGACGGCCTTGTGGCGTCCATCGCGCGCGATCTCCATGCCGCGAGCGGTCTCACCCTCGGCGCGACCGGCTGGGGGCAGCCGAGCGTGCAGCCTGTCGGCGCGTCGGCCGAAGACGGCACGATCGAATTGGTGGTGGTCGGCGCTCACCTCTCGGGAATGCCGCTCAATGGCCAGCTCAAGCAGGCCGGCGCCCGGTTCTGCCGGGCGATGAGGACGGCTTCTTCATACAAGCTTTACCAGCTCGCCGGCCAAGCCACGCCTAAGCCCGGACTGATCCGTGTGGAGAGCGGCGGCACTGCGATCGAGGTCGAAGTCTGGCGGATGCCTGCCGAGGCCTTCGGCCACTTCGTGGCCGCCATCCCGCCGCCGCTGGGCATTGGCAACATAGAGCTTGACGACGGCAGCAGCGCCAAAGGCTTCCTGGTGGAATCTGTGGGCTTGCTGGGCGCTTCCGACATCTCGTCATTCGGCGGCTGGCGCCGCTTTCAGTCTGGTCGCGTTCCCGTTTGAATGTGTCGTCAACGGGTTCCGCGAACTGCTTTGCGTGGAATCAGTGCCGGGCACGTCGTCCGAACGATGACGAAGAGGGTGTCATCGTCGCCTTTCGGCGGAACACTCTGCTGCCGCTCAATGATTGCTGTTATGCGCTGCTGCCGACAGTCCCGAACCTGACGCGTGCTGATGCCAGACGTCGAGCACCGCGGCAACGATTGCTTCGGGCGCGTCTTCCTGGACAAGGTGCTTGGCGTTGGCGATAACCGTGAATGACGCGTTTGGAATACGCCTCGCGAATTCCTCCCCATCCTTTACCGGGGGATGAACTCGTCTTCAGCACCCCACAGTATCGTCACTGGGCAGCGAATCTCGCCATAGCGCCATTCGACCTCCTCGCTGTATTTGTCGTCCATTTGAGCGATCTGGCGCCAGAACGCCTTCTGCCCCTCTTCCTCAAGCCAGGGATCGAGATAGAGCCGCATCTCCTCCTCAGCCAAAGTGCGCTTGACCGCCGCGCTGATGTACGCGCGCAGCATGGCCTCATGGACATAGGCAGGCAGTCTGGCGAACACCTCTCCATGCGCTTTCGCCGCCTGCACCAGCGCTGAGCCCTGCGGGCTGATCGCGACCGGGTCGATCAATATGAGGCTGCGGTAGTCGACACCGTCAAGCAAATGCGCACGCAGCGCCACCGAGCCACCGAAGTCATGCGCCACGATATCGGGCTGCTCGGCACCCCAATGGTTTACGAGTGCCGCGAACAGGCTGTTCTGAGTGCCGTGCAGGACGTCGCCCTCGGGCTTGGTCGAGCGTCCATAGCCGAGCATGTCGTAGTAGAAGACCCGTCGATGCCGCGCGAGCCATGGCACGATCCGCCGCCATTCGAGCGAAGAGAATGGCGAGCCATGCATGACGACCGCGGGCGGCCCTTCGCCAATGACGCCCCAGGCGATCTCATCACCGTTGAAGTCGAACCGCTCGGGCAACTGCCAATCCATGGCTTTTCTCCTGATCAGATTTCCACTGGGATCGAAATCACTCGTGCTAGCCAGGTAGAATCCGGATTACGGCCGTGAACAACGAATGCACGCAGCGCATTCCCCAGCCCGTGCCCGACTGGCACCTTAAGACAGCATCTGCAGACATCCGGCGGCCATGCATGGGAAATGACCGATGCCATTCACGGGCCGGTGCAAATGATCCCGGGACCGGTGATCCAAGCCCCGACTGTCAGAACCTCGACGCCGATCTGTCCGAAATCAGATGGCGCAAGAACCATTGAGCCGCGAGATCCGCGACTTCGTCCAGGGCGCCGGGAGGCAGCGCCAATACGATGACGTCGTCGCGCCCGGCAAAGCGAACGAGTTCCCCGGCCAGTCGCCGTCCGGCCGATCTGTAAAGATGGCAGCCATGAGCTTCGATCCGCGTGCATCTGTTTTCCCGGTGCATATTCTTTCAGCCTGTGGCCACTCTCGTGGGATGACCGCGGCACCGGTATCATTTTGGAACTCGCTCGCTGTCTCGACGTTCCAAGAATAGTTTCGATCGCGAGGGAGGCGCGTTGGCGCGCGGATCGAGCAGACCGCGGTCCGTGTCCGGACGCCTGGCGATCTCCGATGCGCAGCAGGAGGCGGTTTGGCGCCTCAGCAATCAGAGAGAGGAACATCCCATGCAAGTTCAGGAGATTATGTGCCGTCGGACCGAACTGGTCGGCCCGAACACGACGATCAGGGATGCCGCCAGGAAAATGCGGGCCGACAATCTCGGCGCCCTTCCGGTCGGCGAGAATGACAGGTTGGTCGGCATGGTGACAGACCGCGACATTGTGATGCGCGGCGTCGCCGAAGAGCGCTCAGCCGGCAACACGACCGTTCGCGAGGTCATGTCTGAGCATGTCCATTGGTGCTTCGATGACGCCGACATCACCGATGCGGCGAAGATCATGGCCAAGCATCAGGTGCGTCGTCTTCCGGTGATCAACCGCGACAAGCGTCTCGTCGGCGTCATTGCTCTGGCTGACCTCGGGCGGACCGATGAGGAAGCCGCCAAGATCGCTCTCGAAGGCATTTCCGAGGCGACGGACGATCCTCGTCGCTAGAGCAATTCCAGGAAAAGTGCGTAGCAGTTTCGCTCCGGAATTGCTTAAAACCAAAACTTGGAGCGGTTTGGGGATTCCGTGAAACACTGAACCGCTCTAGACGCTCGCCTGAGCGGATGCTGGCATGCGTCCTCCTCCGTCGGGGCTGAACGTCCCCTGCTCAGGCAGCCTTCGGTTTGGCCACTATCGCGCTTATGCGGCGTGTCTTGTCCTTTGCAGCGGGGTTCTTCGGAAGCTCGACAGCCGACAAGAATGCGCATCGGGACATGCCATCGCGGAACAACGGGCCGGCACGCCTGTTTGGTCAATCCACCCAGTCGGATTTCAACGAAAGGAGATTTCGATGAACGCCACCAGACTGGACGTATTCGACAAGACACTGCAGACCACAAACATCTGGCTCGACGAGATCATGGACGAGATTGGACCGGATCGGCAGGTCGCCTGGCACGTTCTCGGAGCGGTGCTGCACGCCCTGCGCGACCGTATCCAGCCGGATCTTGCAGCCCACCTCGGCTCGCAATTGCCGATTCTGGTTCGTGGCGCCTTCTATGACCAATATCAGCCCTCCAAAGCTCCCGAGAAGGTGCGGTCGCTCGACGAGTTTCTAGCCAAGATCAAGGCGGAGCTTGAGCTCATCCGTCCGCTCGATTCCGAGGATGCATTCAGGGCCGTGTCCAAGGTGCTTGCCCATCATGTCGAAGAAGGACAGATGCACAAGGTCTGGGACTCCCTGCCAGGAGAGATCAGACGGGTCGCCGAAGCTCAGCAAGCGGCGTGAACGGCGCCGGCGCGGGTTTCTCGGTCGCAATCTCCTGGGGAAATAGCAATGCCACTCACCCTTATCAGCCCGGCGTTCCCGGCAGGCGGAAAAATTCCCGAAAAGTACGCGCGCGACGGCCAGAACGTCTCGCCGCCGCTGAAGTGGTCCGGTGTTCCTGACGGTACCAAGAGCCTTGTTCTAGTCGTGCAGGATCCCGATGCGCCAAGCGGGACGTTCGGGCACTGGGCGGTCTTCAATATCCCGCCGGATGCCGGCGGACTTGCCGAAGCCGAAGATGGCAAGCCCGGTCCGTCGGCACTCAGGCAAGGCACCAACGATTTCGGCAATGCCAATTACGATGGTCCGCAGCCGCCTGCGGGGCATGGCGTCCACCATTACCACTTTCGGCTGGCCGCGCTCGATGTACCGAGCCTCGGCGTACCGGGACAGGCGGGCGTGCATCAGGTCTGGAAGCAAGCCCAGAAACACGCATTGCAGGAGACGGAGTTGGTCGGAACCTACGAACGGCCAGCATGAGGCCGGCGGCATTGGTCGCCGCCTTCACAACTGCCGCTTTCACAATGCAATCTGGGCAAGCGGTTTTCGGGCGGGGCCGTGGATGACCGAGCCGTCGGCGGCAAAGATCGAGCCGTGGCAGGGACAATCCCAGGTGCGGTCGGCATTGTTCCAGGATACGGTGCAGCCTTTGTGGGTGCAGGTCGCCGAAACCGCCTGGAGTGCTCCTTCGGTGTCTCTCCACGCCGCAATCTTTTCGTCTCCCCTTACGATCACGCCACCCATGCCGGGCGCTATATCGTGTGTGCTCGAGACGATCGATTGACTGCGGCCATTCTTGTGGAAGTCCTCGGGATAGGGCCGCGCCGGATCGTAGAGTTTTTGCCATCGGCTTGGGCGGCCGCAGATCAGGTCGGCGATCATCGTGCCCGCGACCGTTCCGTTGGTGATGCCCCAGGCGTTGAAACCCGTGGCAATGTGGAAGCCGGCCGCCTTGGTGGGATCGGGTTCGCCGGCGTATGGGATCCTGTCGGCCGTGTCATAGTCCTCATTGCACCAGCGCCACGCAACGTCACCGACGGGAAGGTTCTTTCTCGCCCATTTTTCCAGTTCGACGAACCGCCTCGCCACGTCGCCATCCCAGCCGGTGTTGAATTTGGGGCCGAGCGCGACCAGCAGTGGACCTTCGGCATCACGGCCCGTGCGGATGGAATGCGTCGGATCGTCGATGCCGATGAACATGCCGTCGACAGGGCGGGGATCATCGACCCGAAAGGCCATGGCGGTGTGGCAGCGCGGTTGCGTCCGGTTCGCCATGCCGACGGGACTCTTCACCGTCATGTTGGTGGCGACAACGACGTCCCCGGCATCAACGACGCCGCCATCGGTCACGACGCGCCAGCGGCTTGCCTCGTCGATCGAGGTGGCGCGGCTGTTTTCGAAGATACGGCCGCCATGGCCTGTCACCGCTGCCGCCAGGCCAATCAGATACATCGTTGGATTGAACTGCGCCTGGTCGGGGAATCGTAATGCTGCGGTCGTTTCGAAAGGCAGCGGCGCGCGCTCGAGGAGATCGGCCTCCAGCCCGACCTGGCGCGCGGCTTCCGCCTCAGCCACGACCTCCGCGCGCCGGCTTTCATTGCACGTGTAGGTATAGGCGTCCTTGCTCTCGAGATCGCAGGCGATGGCGTAGTTGTTGACCCAATCGCGGATTTGTTGCGCGCCAGCGGAATTCGCGTCGGCGTAGTCCTGGGCTAACTCCCTGCCGACAGTGTCGATGAGATGACGATAGATCAGCGCATGCTGCGTGGTGATCTTGGCCGTCGAGCGGCCGGTGACCTGGCCGCCTGTCCGCAGGCCTTCGAGGATGACCACCGACCGGCCAGCCTCACAAAGGCGAAGCGCCGTCGTCAGGCCGACAATTCCAGCACCCACGACAACGGCGTCCGCACGGACCGAACCTTCGAGCCGGGGAAAGTTGGTGGCGGTGGCTGCCGCAACCCAACAGCTTCCCGGTTTTCCTAAGAGAATGGCCATTTCAACCGCGTCCCTCGCGTCTCGATGCGCTTCCATCGACAACCGGGCCGGCGGAGGAACGTTCCCGGGGTTCGTCGCTTTCAGTCGATCGCACGCCACCCCGGGTCAGAAAAGCGCCGGGAAGGTGCGAGGTGCAGGCCATCACCCAAGTGATCGCCTCGCGGTCGTATTCGTCGCCCGAGCGCCAGTCCTCGAAGAAGGCGTTCAGCCTGTCGACACGCCCCGGCCAGATACCGGCGGCCTGCAGGCCGAGTGAAACGCCGTAATTGGTGAAGGCGAACTTGGTATCGCCCAGCCATGGGGCGCGGCTGAAATAGCCGGGCGGGTCGACCCACATCGTTTCCAGGGTTCGCAGCGAACGCCTCGTCTGCGCCTCTGCCCACGGCTCGTCGGGAAAGAAATGGGCGAGCCACAGCATCATGCCCAGGCCGAGGTCCTGCTCGATGTCGAGGGTGCGCCAATCCCGCTCCATCAGGTCGCGCATTTGCGCGATCTCGACCGCCAGCGCGTCCTCACCGAGCATCCGGTAAGAGACGTAGCCGTCATAGGCATCCATGCTGCCGAGACCGTAGCCAGGATATGGGCTGCTCAGATCCTCCTGCATCTTCCAGATCACGCCGCGGCCGGGGATCACAAAGGCCGGGTGAATGTCACGCGCCAGGGCAATGCCGCGCTTGCGGTATTCCGGCTTCAGATCGCCGAGACGCGCCAAGGCGAACAGCCACATCGCCAGATAATGGAAATACTGGCCGTCGCGATCCGCCGCCTCGCCGATCCTCAATCCGCGCCGGCGGCCGAGCACCCGCTCGACATCGGCCACCAGCCGGTCGGCCGCGCCCAGCCAGCGCTCTTCGCCAGTTTCTGTATAAAGCGAGACATAGAGCACGACGCCGAATGCATCGGTCCAAAGATACCGCAAGCCGTTGGGCCAGACGCCTTCGGCGCGCAGCCAGTCGAGTTTTCGCAGGACATAGTCGAGGTCATGCAACATTGAGCCAAAGTCCTAGAACTGGCGGAACTGGCCGGTATTCGGCCCCGCGCGGTTGCGAGCATGCCGAATTTCGAGCTCTCCTCGGTCCGATTGATCTTGCCAGATATCGCGAAACGATCTGATCGGCGGCGGGTTCCTTGGCCGCTTTGCCCGGCGACCGGATATCCTCGTCCTGATCACGAGTTTCGGGGCCAGGCACTCATAGCGGGATGTGCGAGGTTGCCAGGCGTTTCGGGCGTTTCGATCGGGGAGGCAAAGTTGCGACGCCGCCAAAGCCGAATTTGAGGCTGGCGAGGCCGCAGCCGAGCGCGGTTCTCAGCGCTTACGCCGCTCAACCCCGAACGACTTCAGCTAAGCAAAGCCTAGTTCTAACTGCCTGTTATACAATGAGAAACTGGCGCACCGTCGCAGGTGGTGATGAGAACTATGTCTACGCTATAGTCCTCTAAGATGAGTATCGGAATGTCGCCATAACTCTCTGAAATAAAAAGAGGAATTGGCCCATGCGTGGTGGGTGGAAGGCGAGGCGGTTCTACCTTTCTGTCAGGAATTGCGCCTGCTGATGTTGCCCCCCCAAGTCACGTATGGCCGCCGCTGCGGATGACAATTAACGACCTATGTGGGGCCGTCAGCAGACTAGCCGCCTTAGTGATAATGGACAGGTTGCCACCGTCTGGCGACCACATATTGTGCTAATCCGGCGCGGCCCAGTTACTCACGGGTCGCCATTTTCGATATTGTAGCAGACTTAGGAACGCTTCTAGTTGGCAAGATCAGGCAGCGGCGACGTCAAAATCCTCGCCGAGTTCTTCAGATGGAATCCGATGACGATTTACCAACAGAGTGCGGATCATTAGAGGAGATACGCCAAAGTGTTCAGCCGCATCACGTTGTCCCTCCGACGAGTAGTCCCCTGCAAGAATCTGCTCCACCTCCTCGAAGGGGCTCAAGAACTCAGCTGCGAACGCCCGCTGCATCTTTTGCCGGTAGGTGTAGGCACGGGTTGCTGGAAATAACCGATTTGATCGCGGCGATAGTAAGCGATCACCAAGTAATCGTGCTAGCTCGAACCGCCTACCTTCATGCCATTTCGAACGCAGGACCAAACGGCTCGTGTCTTTCTGGTCGTCGACAACGAACGAAAACTCAGCCACACGGTCCTTGCGGGACTCAAGGGCTGACGCGGCAGTGCCGGCGAGTGCAGCGAGCTGCTTGTCGGAGATCGGATTGCCGTTGAGGCGCTCCTGCTCACGCAGCACCCGGGCTGCCCGCGCGCCGATCAGCCAAGCTGGCGTCTCACCTGTCGCCCTGATCCCTTCATGGGTGCGCAGGCGCACCGCATCACGCGCTGAGGCTTCGTAGCCGTTATTGCGTGCAAGTGTCTTTAGGTCATCGAACGTGGGGGTGTTGGAACCTGCATGAAGTGCGGCGATTTCTTGGATGCCATCAGTTCCGGCCTCGCCAGCATCCGCGATAAGCTGTTCGACGATTGCAGGATTGGCTTCATCAGGATCCTCGCCAAGCAAGGCCTCGAATTTGCGACGCGTTGCAAGCTCGGGATTACTTCTCTCCTCCGAGAGGCTTTCAAAGATGGCATGCAGGTTCGTGCCGGAGACTCCCTGCGCATCCAGGCGTTGGAAGACTTGCGAGAAGAACTCGTCGAGCCCGGCTTCGAATTGTCCGGATGGGAGAACCGCCGCGCGATCTGAGATGTAACGGAAGGGCGTATCAGCGCGCTCAGCCGTCGGATGAGCGACAAGCGCCGTGCGCTCCCCGTCCGAGAAGATCGTTATATTGGGCCAGATGTAACCTTGGCCGATAGCCCCCATACAATGTGTCTGATCCCATTCCCGCGACAAGGAGCGAGGCTCCCAGCGGAGCCTCCACCAGTTCCACGCAAACCATTCGGCTAAGTGATACCCTGAAAGATAGGGTCGCGTCCGTAGTCGATTGGCGAGATAGTCATGTCCCTCCGTTAGCCAGAGATCATTGACACGGATGCCAATGGCGCCGAAGCAGGCCTGCTCCTCTGCGGGTACGCCCTGCAGTGCTTCCCACTCGACCTCAATTCGCCAATTCACGGGCATCGCCGTTTCCACTCACTCAATATGTAGTCCCGTACGACCTTCTCGTGTTCCAGCGGGTAGCCGTGGTACAGGTCAGGCGACCGCGGGTCGCTTTTCGATTCATATACGACGCCGTCGGCGCCGACGGTCCATATATACTTTGGAAAGCCGTTCTCCAAACGGCTGACCATTTTGGCGCGAATCCCTCTCTCTAGCAACGCCTCCGCTTCTCCGAGCCGAATTGGCCGCACCATATCACACAACGACTTTGTGGGCACGGGGTTCGTTCGCTCAAAGCCGTAGTCAAGCGGGTATCGTTTGTGATGTCCGCTGCCGACATACTTTGCTTCATCAGCCAATGCGTCGATCGCCTCGTCGGAGAGCTGTTCAAGATCTTCCACGCGGCGCTTTGGATTATTTCCCTGCCGTGCCATCAGTCACCGTCACTCGCAAACTCGAGAATATAGGCATGCCACAGTCTATTTGTCAGGTGCGAACCGAGCACTACCGGCGGGCGGATGCGGTGGTCCGCACCTCAGAGTTGACCAACCAAGCCGCAGCAGCTCCCCAGAGCTTGGTGGGCAGCTCGCTGTTCATCATTTCAAGCCGGCCTTGATGGCTACGATCGGGGAGTTGTGCATAGCGGAGATCAGCACAATTGATTACTCAGATTCGGCCAAATGATCGAGCAACCATTCGCCGGCCTCCAGATCTGCGACGGCGGTAAATTCCACGTCGATGGATCGATTGGGCGCCCCTGCAAATCGGTCCCGGTAGCCAGGGAGGCAGGTGCAATCGCGCGAACGCTCGATACCAATAATCCCGATCACGCTATCCGCGCTTTCCGGGGGTATTCGCATGCGGCCGTCGCGAAGGGCGAGATAGAGCGCGTCGATGGCGGATTGATCGCCGAGGGTGGCAAGCGCGGCTGGATGACGGAAGATATCCAGTGACCAGCCCGCCGCTTGCGCTTTGGCGAGAGCGCGAGCTCGTCCCCTTTTTTCGTCGATGACGGGTAAGAAGTTTCTGGCCGAGGCGACGGCGATCGTTGCCGCCTCACCATCGTCCAGCGAAGGCGCGATCGACGTGAGTTCGTAGAAAATCACGTACTCCGCCTCAGTCAAACCGGCGAGCGTTACGGTTCCATTCGCCACGAGACTGTACAGGAAGCCGTGCTCCCCGTTCCTGCGGCTCGTCTCGTGTTCCAGTTCTCCAGCCACGATCTCGGGGACAAGAATTTCGTTGGGAATGGCTGCGAGTATCTGCTCGCCGTATTTGCAGGCGTGGAGGTTGATCAGAACACTCGTGTCGAGAACCAGCGGGTCCGTGATATCAATCAGGGAGCTTGAGCAACTCATCCGTCTCTCTTTCCTCAAGCTCGATTTGATCAACAATGCCGCGAAGCTCCACTCGGCCCACCTTCAGCAGCTCCGCCAATTGTCCTTCCGACATCAGTCCTCGCTTCCAAGCGGCGTGTGCCATGAGGCTCAGCCGGTGCGAGATCGGTCGATCGGCGTCACTCTTTGCCGGATCGCGGCGATCCGTCATTTCGCCCAGGACCTCCCGAACATGATCGTCGGTGATGCCGCCGTTGTTCTCGAACCAGGCCCAGGTGCCGCGCTTGACGAGACCCAATTCTTCGAGCCTGAGACCGCAAGCCTGGCGCGAGATGTTGTACTGTTGGGCAAGGAGGATGATCAGGCGTCGGGTCGTCTTGCCAGTTATCTCCTTCAGTTGGCGAAAGCTTTCCGAGAAGCTTTCGGCCGGCGTCAGGAACGCGCGGCCAAAGGCGTTTGCGTAGCGTTCATCACGCGACAGGAATTTCTCATCTTCCTCAAGCACTTCCGGGGTTTGCCGGGTGCCATAGAAATGGCCGATTTCATGAGCTGCGGATTGGATGCGACGTGGCAATGGATGGTTGGCGTTGAGAAGAATGCAGGCGCCGATGCTCTCATCGTAAGTGAACAGGCCCGCCACCTTCGAGTTCGAAGAAAGGCGGCGCTGATACAAGCGGATGCCGAGGCCCAGCTCGATAACCGAAAAGATATCGGCAATCGGCCCTGGGCCGAGACCCAGCCAGTCGCGCAGTTCCTTGGCATGCTTTTCTGCCAATGCAACGACGTCATCGTCATTGATGCCGCGCGCCGGCGGGTAATTTCTCCGCCGCTGGATACCTAGAATGTTCTCCATTTCAACGTCCGCCTTGATCAGATCGTTGAAGAGCAGAATGGCCTCGGTGGTGTGTGCATCTTCCGTCTCACGCAGTTTCCGGAAGCGGGGCATCAAATCGGTGTGGACGGCTTCTCTGCGAAGGAGTGCGTTCACAGACACGCCGTAGTGACGAGCCAACATCTGGATTTCCTGGACGCGCACACGGCGCACGCCCTTCTCAATAGATACCAACGTCGGGCGGGACATACCTATGACCTTGGCCGCGACATCCTGCCGGATATCCGCGTTCTCCCGCGCGATGCGCAGTCGACGTCCTATTTCTTGCGCGCTCAGCTCATTCAAATCGGCCATAGCGCCCTCCATCCATCCAGCTCTTCAAAAAGCTTTGTTCTCCTTGCGCGGACAGAAATGCCCGCCATTCCACGGCGTGCGTACCCAACATTGTCCTTAGCTTCGTCAACGTTTCCTCAGTGCTTTTCCCGATTGCCGCCCCGATCTGCGAGGCGTGGACGCGAAGGGCGTCATCAGGCAAGCTGGCAAGCTCGGCGAGATGCTGCAGGTGCCGTGCGCCCACGCTTCCGTATTCGACCATGATGTCCCGATCTGCCTTCAGGGGTACGACGGATAGGGCGCCGCTCGCGTCAGTAGCGGCCAGATCGGACACGACATAAGCGTCTCGCGCCTCGTTAACACCAGCTGCATGCAAACTAACGCGCCTGAGCAAACAGGCGGCACACAAGCCACACTGCTTTCGCCCCCCGACATTCACCACGCGGCGGCTCTGCCAGCAGGAATGAGTGCTCGTCAGGTGCCGTTCGGTATTTCCGGGAATGTCCAGGAATGCTCGTAGCGTCTGCCCCTTCGTCGACCACAAACGTGGCTGCTCAAACTTGCCCCGATAGCCCAGCAGTGCCGTGATGAACCGCTCCATCTTTCGGAAGAAAGTTGGATAGTTGCGATAGTCAGGATAGATGTTGTGCAGAGGCAGCAATACGGGTCCGAGCGCACCCTGGCCGCTCTCGGGGACCATGATACGCGCCACGCTAGAAAGCTGCGCCGCAATTGCCGCTACCGCTGCAAACTGGAAACCGCGCGATCGGAAGCTGCTTTCGTGTCCGCGATATCCCTGCACCTTGAACGGGATCTGCGTGAAAAAGCTGTCTCCGGCTTTCCGGCGCTGGCGATTGCCGGCGATTCGAATGCATAGGGCCTCGTCCTGGTCGCCACTCAACGCAGAGACCGCACGCGAATCCAAGCCGTCGCTGTAAGCGACGGCGAAGGTCTTGGTCTTGCCGAAGTCCAGCGGAATCTGCCGCGAACCGATGGGCGAGCGATCTTTCGCTCCAACGAAGGAAAACCGCCACGTGTCGCCGGTCAGGTGGTTCAAGACGCCATGAAGGCTCTTCAAAACCTCCGGCTTCTCCCAGCTTTTGAGGTCGATGACCGGAACTGTCACTTCCAGGGTCCGGCGCCACCCAAGCGGGCGCTTCCAACGTCGGTCAGCAAACTCAATGGCGGCACACAAGACCAGCATGTCGTAATGCAGCGGCTGGAAGCCCTTCACGTCGAACGTATCCAGAACTGCCGCATTGAAGCGAATGTGCCGGCCGACTTCCGCCGTTACAGCGCCCTTCGGGAGAGCGCGGCCGGGCCTCTGCCCCTTCTCGATTACGAACAGGTGCTTGCCCGATACGGGTGACTCATGCGTACGGGCACTCACTCTTCCGGCCCCACGTCCACGCCGGCTTTCTTTTGAACTGCCTGCCGGAAAGCGCTCTTATTGCCCGTGGCGAGGGCATCGCAGAGCTCGTTGGACTTGATGGCCGCAAACGTCTCGCGGTTCCGCTCTATGCCCTTGTGATAATCCTCGCGCTTCATGTCACCGAGCTCGCGGGCGCGAATGCATTCTTCGTCGAGCCGGTTTTTGGTGGTACCGATCCACTCTTTCGCCGTGCTTTCGAGCGATCGGTTGAGAGCCTCGTCGATAGGCATCTGGTCACGCAAGTTCGCGATCAAACGCCGCTGAAGCGCATCCGCCAAAGGCGAGGTTGGGTGACTCTCGAAAATCGTTTCGACCTCCGACACCGGGTCTAGATCCATCTGCATGCGTTCCGCATGCGCCTTGAGGTCGCCGAAAAGCGGGCCAAATTCCTTCATGTCGACGTCACCAATCATGCTGTGACAAGCCTGCATCGTCCGCTCTTCCGTGCTGACCGCGTCGCTGACCAGGTCTTGCCCGTACCGTTTCCAGCGGCTGCTGAGTTCTGCATTTCTGAATGGCCCATCGGTCATGACAACCTCCTATGTCGGCAGGATTGACATAATATCTGACAAAGTCAATATTCTTAGATGAAAATCTGACAATTGGAGATCTGAGTAGGAAAATCCCTTGCTTTGTGTGGGCGGACGCGATCGCTTGGCGTTCCTCGCGTACCTCACCGGTCCAAGTTTGGGCTTGCTATCGAGCTTCCAACAAGCAGAGAGCGTATCCCCGCGCCAATACGACTGGTCGCCATGAAGTGGAAAGTGATAGGCTTTGAGACGTCGTATCGGAGCCTTGTCGCTTGTCCCACACTGTCCTGATCACGCCGGATAATCCAGCACTCGCTGACCTGGAGCTTTCTTGGGCGACGGTTGAATACTCGGCTGAGGACGGCATCGGCCCACTGCGATCGTTGTATGAAGCCGGCGACGCTCTCCTAGCCGTCGGGATTTTGGATAGAGATGGGGCGACCATCCTGGGAAGTGGCGTCATGGTCGGCCCGGGCCTGCTTGTCACCGCGACCCATGTGCTGGATGAGTTTCCGCGGGTTCGTTTGGGCTGACGTTCGCTGTTGTCAGTCGCAATGTCCCCTTTCAGGCTTCCAGCGAACGCAAACCGATGGCAGACACCCATTCATCGACGAGACGAGCATACTGCCGGGTGGCTCATATGGCTCGTATCATCGACGCGGTTCGGAAACAGGTAATCGGCCGCGGTTCCGCCCCGGCGTTCCAGCCACGATAACAGGCTGGCGCGAACCTCGGTGGTTAGCTCGAACGGAACCGGTCGGCCGGTCTTCCGCTATATGACGATCGCTCGGGTCCGAATGTCTGCACCTGCGACGACATCGCCGATCTTGATTTTGATCAGATTGCATCCGCGAAGCTTGGAGTCGATCGCCAGGTCGAAAAGCGCGCGATCTCTCAGACGTCCTTCTCGATCGAAGAAAAAGCGGATTGGCCTGCTGCCGGGGGGGCGTCGCCCCCGCATGAATCAAGGGCGTCCACGGTCTTCCTGCCGTGCAGACCCGGCGATCCCCCATCTTTGATCCATGCACTGCCGGTCTCGCCGACGCAGGAATTCAAGGTCCTCCCCTCCTCCTATCGAAAACAATAGTCTGCTGGCATTTGCGGCGTATCTGGCGCATGTTTAAAATTTATAGGATGGGAAGACGCTTTGCAGTTCCGGTTTTGGGCATCCCTTATTGTATTTATCGGCTCGTACTTCCCTTTGGGGCTTATCCTGCTTGCCCAGGACTATCGGTACGATCAGTTGTTCGCGCCCGTATGCTGGCCGCCCTTTTCCAACGGGTGCGCTCTACCCCTTCGTAATGGCATTTTTCCACTAGCGATCTTTTGCGTCACGCTGGTTTGTTTCGTTCTGTCACTGGGGTCTCTGGCTACGGTGAAGCCGAAGACGCGGATTGATGTATTAGAAAGCAAATACATTCCAGCCGAGTTGATGAGTTACACATTGCCCTATGTTGTGTCCTTCATGAGCCTTGACTATCAGGAGACTGGCAAGTTTGTCGGGCTTCTGATCTTCCTAGCGTGGATGTTCTTGATCACCTATCGCTCGGGACAGTTGATCCTGAACCCTGTGCTCATCGTGTTTGGCTGGCGCCTATATGAAATCAGCTTCTCATTTCCAGGGGACAAGGAGAAGCGCACGGCTAGGGCTCTTTCCAGAGTCCCGCTGGAACCGAGCCAGCCGTACGACCAGTCCACAGTCCAAGACATCATGATCATTAAATCCGACCATCATAAGGGGGGCAAATGATGACGGCACTTCAAGACTTAAAGAACTTTGACCCGGCAAACGCTCAGGTCAATCTTTGGACCGTGAAAGGGCCCAGCGGGCAAGCGGCACAAAGTCCGACTTACTCAGGACATTGGGTCGAAACGACCCCGGGCGTCGACCAGGCCCTGAAAGAGGCCTTCGCGGCCGATTCAGCCCGTATTGAGGAGGTTTTGGACTATAGCCTTTTGGCACAGAACAATGAAGCTAGCGCCCTGCATATCCAGGCCGATGAGACCCATAGCGGCACTCTGATCGCGGAAATCGCCGCAGAAGTTGCAAGCAAGAAAGCGCGGACAGTTAAACACCTTCAAAACTCAAAATTCTACGTGGCCAAGTTCATTGCCGGTGACCAGATCGTGTACGGTGTCCGCAAAACCGACACTGGATGGAGAACCAAGAAGGCCGCGTCAGTGCGCAATCTCTATTTTGCAGACGAGCAGCTCGCCCTCGATGAGAGGCCGCATTTTGAGTTGAGCCGCACCTTCGACTTTTTTATCCTCGGCGACGACATCCTGATCTTGGATAAGGGCCACTTTGAAACGGTCCTGCGCCATAAAGCCGAGCAGCGCGAGGACTTTGCAGCGCTCCGCGCCGAACCTGAATTCTTGGCGGTCTTTGTGAGCATTGACCCTCTGGTTGCCTATATAGGCGATAACAAAATACAGCTTCGTCGCGCCTGTGCCATCCATAGCAAGGGACATTACCGCGATCCGATCTTTATGGAGCAGTTGCGCAACAACCAAGCCGAATACGGGTTCACCATCGAGTTTGATGACCAAGGGAGAATTGTCGCAACGCCGGAAACCTGCGCACAGATCATGAAGGCGCTGCTGGATCACCGTCTAAAATCAGGTTTTTCATCACTGATATACGATGTACAAGACACCACGCCGGTTAATGTCTAGACCTTTCAGAACGTTGCGTAAATTTTAAACCGGCTCAACGGTAAATCTGCACTCTGACAGATGCTTTCGGTTGCAGATAATCTACGAGCTATATAATGCAGTTCTATAGCTCATGACGCGATATTTGGCTCAGAGCTTGGGTGCTACAACGGTCGTATCGCGGACTCGATCGATATAGCTCGCAGAAAACTCGTAGTCAGTGATCTGTTCAGCAGAGCGGCCTTGATTTCTTGGTACGACCTTTTGTGGCGCTGCCTCATGGTGCGGCAAGCCTACGACCCATTGTCGAGACTCTGGAGATCGGGCCGACGCGAGCGAGCCCCGCCCGCTTATCGAGGCGTTCAAAGCTTTTAAATAGAGGGTTTAGTCATAGA
This sequence comes from Mesorhizobium sp. CA10, assembly GCF_020165285.1. Classification (NCBI taxonomy): domain Bacteria; kingdom Pseudomonadati; phylum Pseudomonadota; class Alphaproteobacteria; order Hyphomicrobiales; family Phyllobacteriaceae; genus Mesorhizobium; species Mesorhizobium sp. CA10. Next base: position 603,616 of record NZ_JAIUHV010000002.1, on the reverse strand, counting down.
GTCTAGGTTGGCTGGTTGATCGGCATTATCGAAAATTCGGGTCGATGGCGTCAGACAGGATAGGGCAATCTCAGGTGCGTTACGCAGACAAACCTATTCCCACATAATTTCCGCCGCCAAATATTCCCGCATTACTATGCGCACGACCATGCCGCCGGTTTGCATGACAGCATAGCGGTAGACGCCTTCCTGAACGATGACCCAACCGTCGTCCAGATCGTCACCGGTCAAAAACCGGCTCATCATCCGACTGCCAACTTCTGGCAAAAGCCCATCCGGCCAGGGAATATCCTCGAAGCTTGCGGTTTGGTCGCTTGTCAGGGACGCCAGCGGTCCAAACCAAACACCCGAAGGAGCTTCCAAGAGAGGCTCTGAAATCTCGTAGTACGCATGACCTCGCGCATTCTTAACCAACACGTTCTCGAATCGTGGCAACTCCGGCAACCACAACATCGTCTCTTCCCCAAACAAGTCTCTGTCGATGTGTTTGGCTTTCTCAACGCGCGAGCGCAGCTGAGGATTGCTTCGGAATATGTGCGCCGACCGCTCGATTAACTGGGCCTCGGGTTCGGTGCTTCCGGACAGTAGAGCCCCGAGGAAACCTGCGACGTATTCCTCGTCCTCCGCGAAACCGGAGTTGCACGGCTGGCAGACTTTCATCAGCGGCATGTTAGCCGGATACGGTTTGTCGAGTAGCACCTTGGAGGGTGCGTGGTCCCGGTTGGTGGTCACTTGCACTATCCAACCGCCGCAATGTATGCACCAGGATTTCTGTCGCCGATCTGCAGTGTCTTCTACCTGTTTCATCCTACCTCGCGCGGCTCAACTCGTCGCTGCAAGCACAAATCTGAGCGCTACGACGACGCGCTCAAATTGCCTGTCTATCTGTTTGCCGGGAAGTCCCTTGCCCGTTGCTCCAATACCACGGGTCCGCAGCCGCATTACAAGCCGAGCGCACGATGAGCGCAATACGATTGCAGCAAATGCGCACCCAGGTAGATTCAGCCACGTCGGCTGGCCTGGATTGTCAGGCGGCAGCTAAAAACGGTCGAGCTTAGGATACTGCCCGTCGGGGCGAGCGGCTGGTCGAGCAGCAAAACTGTGCGTCCAAGCTGGCCCGGATCGCCTGGGACGTGATGTCAAAGCAACGCCCCTATGAAGCCGTAACGGCCTCGAAAGGGTAACGAGTTGGTCGAGCGGGCGCGTCCCGGCAACTGCTCGGCCGCATGAAGTCTGCGGGAGGATGTACATAGAGGCCGAACGGTTGATCGGCGTTTGGCAAACCTGTCAGCAGTGAGTGGCCCTTTCGAGGCCGTGTATTTTGTTAGGAGCCGGAGCGCGAATCTCCATCTTGGCAGGGCGCCCAACGCGCCGAGGCCGGATACATTGGTGCAGACCGGGTGTGCCTCTCAAAACATACCGTTTGCAAACAGGGCGGCCACACATTGCCTGCGGCCGCGCTGATCGCGAGACGGCCGGACCGCGCCGGATTGCCTGTGACGATGCTCCGTCACTCCGATGGAAAAGTGCGCCACGACGGTTCCCGTGCTGCAAATAAGCAGCGCTGCTACGCCGTCGTAGGGCGCGGAAGACTGCACGGCGCATCGGAATTCAACGCAAGAGTACGGAATCGTGGTGTAGAGCATAGAATGGTGTATTATCGTATATTAGAGGAGGAACGACGATGGCGACCAAGTCTCTCAAAGTACGACCGATTAAGACGGCAAGATAAAAGGCCGCACATTGTGGCGCGGACGGCTGGCTGTTTTTGTTGGCGCTTTCGCCATTTCTCACACATTGCTCGCCTTCGCTGCAATGTGCGATTTTATAATAAATTATTGATCTGGTGTGAGAATCTCCAAGGTGCGGAGCACATCCGCTGGCCCATGCCGGGTTTGCCCCTTATCCTTCAAACGTCTGCACTGGGGCCGCTTGCTGCCGGTCACCTTCTGGGACTTAGGCCACGAAAAGCAGCCTTTTGTTTCGGTGGCCAACATGCGGATCTGAGCTATCCACTAGACGGCCGAGCCGCCAATAGATTGCCCCCTCAACTTGGGAAGAGAGTGGACGGAAATCCGCAGACTCAATGACGTTAGCGTCCCTCGCCACCTCAAACTCACAAGCCGCTGCTCCTAAGGACGTTGACAAGTGGCGGGTTTGGCAATCTTCGGTTTCGCAGATAGCCATCAGAGCGCGCGATCTTAAAGTACAATACGTTAATATGTGCGCACTTCACACTATAAGGGTGGATAAGGGTGGGCTAACGAAATTTCGGGTTTTCGATTGTAATCGATGTCATTTTTGTGATCGTACTGCCGGACGAATCAGGATTGACCAGATGCTCGGATTGCTACGGCCCCAGGAAAGCGCTCAATATCCATGACGTCGCCGAAGAATGCTAGTCGACAGCTTTTAGATCTTCAGCACCGCTTCAGAGGATTGATTGCTAGCTTTCGATCGAGGCGTTTCGTCGAAGAACGCGTGGCACTTCCGCATCGCACCTTCCGCTCAGGAATGCAGGATTTGCTGCTCGACGCACGCGCGGCCATCGAACCAGCGCAATACCGTGTCTATCTCGAATGGATTGCCGAGCAGGCGAGCGGTCAGCTTGGTGATCTGAACGCAGTGCCGATTGGTTATGACGAGCTTGGGGGAGTGTACGCCAAAGCCCCGATCGTCTCGCTGGAGCATGAGCTGCTTTGGATTACTGAGCGGCTCCGCATTGAGGCCCCACGGCTCACTGTGCTGGTGGAGGCCACCGCGACCATCCAACGAACGGTCTTTGCTGGCGCCTATGAAGAAGCGATCGAAGGGATCGCCGCGTTGCAGGATCTGCTCGGCGTGTCTCTCTGGTCGATACAGCTACGGCTCGCGCTCGAGCATCTCGCCGGCGGGCTCGAGCGGCAGAAGCGATATTCGGCAGTATTGCGTAAGATCCACCGTACCGGCCTGCTCAACTTTACGGCGTATCATACCAGCGTGCGCAACGAAGACCGAACCACGCTGGCAAAGTTCATGGATGATATCGAGGTTCGTATCAACGGGCTGACTACCCATAACGACTCGACCAAGGCTTATGATCGCTACCGGCTAAAGAATGACTTGCCCATCACCGATGCTGGCCTCGCTGAAGTGTTACGCGTCGAGCAGAGCCAGGGAATTGTCGACATCTACGAGACCTTCGTCAGAGTTCTCCAGGAAATGGTTCGACAAGACCCGGCGCAGGAGCGTGCCGAGCTAATCGTGCGCTGCATCAATCAACTAGCGATCGACGATTTTCGCCTCGCCAAACTGGTCGCCCTGCTCGATCCCGCGCGCCCGCGCAAACTTCCACCGCGCGCCACGGATATATCAAACGCACTGTTCGAAGGCCGGGTCCACCGGGCCATGCGACTTGGTCTGCGGGTCCTATCTGACGACCCCTGGCAGTTTATCTACGCCGGGTTCGCGCTCGGCCATGGAGATCGAGAACGCGACACTTCGCCTGCGCGCCCGACCGATGTCGCCGCCTTGATCGCTCGCGTGCAAAGCCGCTGCAACGGGTCGGACGACGCGTGGGCCAAGCTCGCCAAGATGGCGCTCAATTTGCGCGGGCTACCCCTCGCCGCCGGACTTGTTGAGTGCATGATCCAGCTACGCAGGCGCGAACCCGACCAGCCGTGGCGGCCGTGGCTGATCGGTCTGAACAGCCCGACCCACGGCCCGGAGGACCAGCCTTGGAATCTTGGCTGCACGGCCAGCCAACTCTTTGGCGACGCCACCTGTGCGGCTTGGTATGAGGCCGCTTGCCCGGGCGTTAGCCTATCCCAGGGACACCGTATGTTGCGGGCAGTCGGCCATATCCATCGGGGCGAATTCGAACAAGTGGTCGAGACATTAGGGCCTTTCGATGAAAATTGGCCCGAACCTCTGCGCAATCTTTGTGCCCTGGTCCGATTGCATGCCGTGTACGCCCTCGGCGAACGGCAGCGGGTGATCGTGCTGATCGCAAACGAGGGGACACGGAGTCCGACCCATGCTCAGTTTTTGCCGGTCGTCAGCGCGCTGAAGAATTTCGCTTGGCATGATTACAAGGCGGTTACCGTTCCACTGGCAGCGCCGATCGCGCTGCATTTGCTGTGGAGCGAAAAGGAATCAAGCGAAACCGCTTCAAAGATGCGCTTTGCGACAGGACACACGCTGCGCCAGCTCAGTGTCTCGCGTCCATCCGATTTAGAAGCGATCACGCTGCCTGTGGCGCCCCACGAACTGGTCTATTTCCTTCGCTATGTTTGCGTACCCGACATCATCGACCTCACTCGATTATTCTCAGGCACGCGGGCGATCCTGGAGGAACGCCAAGCGATCTGCGGCCTGCTCGGCAGGATCGATCCGCGTAACAGCGAGGCCTATCAGGCTGAAATCATTGTCATCGCCAATGACTTGGAACTCGACGAAGGGCGCTGGATCGTTGACAGCACTCGCATTCATGTCAATAGCGAGGGACTAATCCGCTGGGCGCTGCGCGAACTGGCTGAGGACTACGCCCGCTACCGGGACCTTGTCCATATCGACATAAATGCCAAACAGTCTTTCGATGACGTGCTGCGTGAACTGGAGACGACGCCCTCGAACCGCAGCAATTTTGTGCCGGAGAATGAAGCAGACGCAGTCCTCTTCAGCATGTTGCGGCGGCTTGCGGAAGAGTTTTTGACAAATGCCAGTTTCGGGCTAGACTTTTATCTTTCGAAACGCGTCCGCCATCAAAGCTTCATCGGCCTAATTCGCGGGCCGCTTGAGTTTGCAGGACTGATCACAACCCGCGAATCGGAGGCGGGCGATTATCATCGCAATGACGCTTGGCTCGATCGCTTCGACCATATTGAGGATGCCGCGCGCATTAATATCGACGCGGCCTTGCGCCATTTCGCCATGCAATTCGACGAGATAATCGCCCAGGCTAAGGACACCTATTTCCACCTCCGTAGCACCGACAAACCTCAGGGCATGATTACCATCGACCTCAACGACCGGCTGGTGGGCCTTTCCCGGGCGATGATCCGGTTTGACCTGACCTTCCCGGAATTCATACGCGTTGCGTTGCCCATTTTGTGGGCGGCCATCGAACGCTCCTTGTCCTTGATCCGAAACTTCATCACCGACGACATCAAGTCGCGCGTGATTAAGGAGTTTGACGTGGTTAGGGCATCGGTGCGTCAGCTTGCCGAGCACGATAGCGCGTGGCTCGAATTCGATGCCGCGATGGGAGGTGCGGCTAACGAAGTCCAGCTCAAACTCGACGAAGTCGCTCAGTGGTTCGTGCATGCTGACACCTTGCGACAGCACCGGCTATTCTCGCTCGAGCAGATCCTGCGGATCGGCGTAGACACCGCCCTAAAGTCGCAGCGGGGGTTTTCGCCCGAAATCGCCCAGTCGGCGGAGGGCGATCTCCATCTTCACGCCGCGAACTTGGTGTTCGTTCATGACGTAGTCTTTGTCGGCTTAGGCAATGCCCGTAAGCATTCTGGGCTCAAAACACCGCACATTGACGTCTCTGCGAAATGGAACGAATCCGATGCGACCCTAACCTTACGCGTCATTAGCGATTGCCGCACATCCAACCGCGCCGAAAAGGAAAAGCATGCCGAGGTGATTCGCAAAATCATCGCCGAAGGTTCGCATGACCGCCGCACGCGGGTCGAGGAAGGCAGCGGCTTTGCCAAGCTTGCCGCAGTGGTCGTCCAGTCTGAGCGCGGACGCATTGATTTCGGGTTCACCCCGGAGGGGCGTTTTCTGCTCGAAGTTACCTACGCGGTCATCCTGTTTAGCGGAAACCAGTCCGATGCCGGATGAGTCGCGCATCCTGGTGGTCGAGGACGAAGCGCCCAAGCGCCGACATATCGAGGCCCTGCTAGTAGACTTGGTACCCACCGCCAAACTGCTGTTCGCCCGGTCGATTAATTCCGCGCTCGACGTCCTCGAGACCGGCCCGATTGATCTACTGATCCTCGACATGTCGCTGCCGACGTTCGATGTTGGCGAGCGCGAGCGCGGCGGGCGCCCGCAGGGCTTTGGCGGCACTGAAGTCCTTCGCAACATGGCGATGGCGGAAATCGAATGCCCGACCATCGTTATTACCGGCTATGAAGGCTTCGTCCGCGAAGGGGGCAGCACCGTCGATCTCGCGCAACTGCGCAACGAATTGATGGACGAGTTTCCCAGCGTTTTGCGGGCGGTTCTTCATTACAATTCGACCTTCGATGAGTGGAAGACCGTGCTTCGCTCAATGCTCGTCGAGACCGGGCTCAGGAAGGATCCGCAATGAAGATTTTAATCGTGGACGATCATCCCAAACGCTATGACCGGCTGATCGCGGCGTTTGGCGGAATCGGCGTTGCGCGCGAGCAGATCGACTTGGTCGGTTGCGCGAACGCCGCCCGCGAAAAAATCGAGCAGCACCTCTATGATCTACTCATCCTCGATATCCTGCTGCCGCTCTGGCCCGAAGCTGACGAGTCGGTTCAGCATTCCGCCGACCTGCTGTTCGAGATCCGTGAAAAGGAGCTCCCTAACCCGCCGCGCCACATTCTCGGCATCACCGCCGATCGCGAAATTGCCGCTTCCGTGCTGCGGGAATTTGAGGACCAGACATGGACGGTCCTAAATTATGCCGACGACAATGACGAATGGGTCAGTCGCGCGACAAATTGCGCCCGCTTCCTCCTCGCCCGTCGAGCCGAGCCCCAGAAGCAAGATGAGCGGATCGACTTGGCGATCGTCTGCGCTCTGGCCAAGCCAGAACAGGCAGAAGTGCTCAAACTTCCATGGAACTGGTCGGCCGCTCGGCCGATCGATGACTTGGTGTTTGTGCATGACGGCCATCTTGAGGTCGGTGGTCGTCGTCTCACTGTGTGTCTGACGACGGCACCGCGCATGGGAATGGTTTCGACTGGGCTGCGTACTGCGTCGATCATCGCGTTGCTCAAGCCCCGACTGGTGGCGATGACAGGTATCTGCGCTGGCGTCCGCGACAAGGTCAAATTGGGCGATGTGCTGTTCGCAGACCCCTCGTGGGATTTCCAAAGTGGCAAGAGAGTTCGCGACAAGGAAAGTACCCAGTTTTCGATGCGGCCACATCACCTTCCCGCCTCAGCCCTGGTGCGTAGCCATGTAGAGCAATTGCGTGACGACAAGGCCGCTCTGGGAGCCATTGCCGCCAACTACCCAGAAGATCCCTCAGGGGTGCCGCGGATATTTGTGGGTCCAGTAGCATCGGGATCGGCAGTGCTCGCCGATGGCAATGTCATCAAAGAAATCCGAGCCCAGCATCAGGAACTGATCGGCGTCGAGATGGAGATATATGGCATGTTCGCAGCAGTGCACGCCGCGACCAGGCCGCAGCCATTATGCTTCGCGTTGAAAGGCGTGTGCGATTTCGCAGATCCGGACAAGGAAGACGGACATCAGCGCTTTGCCGCATATGCCAGCGCCCAGGTCCTGGGACTCTTAATCGAGCGTTACGGAGACCGGCTCGTCTGTCCCTAAGGTCCGTCCAAATTTTTGCGAACTTTTCGGAGGCTGGGAGCTACTCAAGGTTTGCGTACCTGCCCGGTTCGGCCGAGGTGCAAGCTGTGCCGTTTGATCCCCGGGCTTTGACGAGGCATCCTTGTCGTCCGAATCAAGGAATGCGCCATGGGCCAGATTCTCCATGGGAGACTCCACGACGACGAGTCGTCACTTCGGGCTTTTGGTAACTTTCGATTTTGGGTTTGGAACCTTCTCGTTGAGGAGAATAACCTCGGCTGGGTGGCGAGTGTCGGAAAGGTTTTCGATCAGCTCCATCTGCTGTTCCGGTGAACTCTTCTCAGCGTCAGGGCCTGAGAATGTTGCGTCAAGAATCGTCCTTACGGCGTGCATGTCGCCGTCCACGTCGGGCTGATCGTAAATCGCCTTGCGATAAACATCGAATTTGCCGTCGGGTCCGCGTGTGATCTCGTATTTCTTTTTCAACTCCGCGGGATTTTCTGCGACGGCCGGTTCCGGATCACTTGAACTGACAGTCGCCCCTGACTCGCCTATAATCTGCTGACAAAACGGGGTTAGATTCCCGCGGCAGACATGCCCGGCATCTATCTCAGCCGGCGTCCAGCGCGGCCCGAAACTGTAGACGGCATAGTACATGAGCCTGGCCTTGGATGGCGACACGCCCGTGGCCAACAATGCCTCGTAGAACATTCGATGGGTCGCCTTCCAAGGATAAACCCTGCGGCTTCTTATCATATCGCAATAGCGGTCGTGAATAACGGAGGCAGGCACGAAGAGCGGATCAAACGGCTGCCCAACAATCCACCGTAGGGCCTTTGGTATGCTAGCGCCGTTGGTAGGGTCGCCCGAGTTGGTCTGCCAGCCTGTTCCAGAGCTATCGACAAAGCCAAAGTCATATTCCAAGGCTTGGTCCTTGTCTTCTTCAACCGGGGGGATGTGGACAAGGCCTAGTTTGCCTGTGAAGCAGTCCGTGTCGGTGGCCTTGCTGCACATCGGGAGCACCGGATCCGCCTGGCTTATGCCGACCCTCAAAAACGATGCACCTAGTGCAGTTGCCAAGAGCAGAAAACTTCCCCGCATGTCAGTGCTCCTCTGCCGGGCTCGGTAATTTCGCCTCTATCTTGTCCAGCGCGCCAAGAGGCCTGAGATAGTTGCACCGACCGCCCAGACGATTGCCACTACCAAAACACTGAGCAAGCCTTCCCTGTCCAGGCCAAATATCCGTGAAGTATTGGCGTTCGAGATGTTCGTGAAAGCGTCGATCGCCTCGACAAGCGCCCATGCCATGAAGCAGTTAAAAACCAGAAACACAACGAGAAACAGTCGGCCGAACGGGCGGCGGCCCTTGAAAATCGCTACGTCGATCAACCGCATTGCCTTTTCCCGATGACTTTAAGCCAATGAGAATATGGCTCCGTAGATCCTACGGCAACTGGCGTGAAAACATATTTCCGAAATTGAATAGCTTAAATATGGAATGCATCCGCACTGCTAAGCACGTCGCGGCGACCCTCGATAGACAAAGCCACGCCCAGCTGATGTTTGTCGCCCGTTGCTTGTGATAGCGGTCAAGAGGCGCAACCGCGACGGACAGCGTTTGCCGACAATGTCTGGATGCCGGCAGCGGCAAAGGTGACACTATGGCCGAGATGAGGCGCAAAGCCGCCGCCCGCTCGCTACAGCGCTGTTGAGGGCGCGCTCGCGGGCGGCTCAACGGTGGCGTGTGGCTATCTGTTCAGCCGCACCAGCAGGTGCGGCTCGACACCCAGCGCGTCTGCGATGCGCCCGAGCACGGTGACACTTGCCGAAACGTGTGCCCGCTCGATTGAGCCGATGTATCTAGCGCTAAGCCCTGCGCGCTCTGCCAGCTCTTCCTGCGTCAGCCCTTTGCTGCTTCTGATTTGACGCAAGTTGCTTGCAAAAACTTCCTTGAGGTCCATTCCCAGAGATAGCTCAGGAATGGAACGATCCTTCCAGGAACGATAGTTCCTATTCGGCATTCAATATGATATGGAGGAGATGCCTTCCTGCAAACGAAAAGGCTCACCCTCATGGACAGATTCGATAGACAACCCGAATTGGAAAGTCGGTTCGATGACCGAGCACTGTACCTTTGGTCTCACCAGCAGCGAGCCCATCACGTCGCGCTCCTACTGTGCCGAATACAGCAACGGCTGGAGAGCCGAATGTTGGTCAATACCGGAATTCCGGGATTGACGGATTTGGCGACATCGGGCTCCGGAAATAGCGTCCGAGCGGCGCAGGTCACGGCCTTGCAGACGGTCGAGGGGAGCCCAGAGTATGCGGTTGCACGTGAAGCGGAAGTGCTCGCCGTGACGGAGGAGTTGAAGCATCTGGACGCAATCCCCGATGTCACGGCGACTTCGCTTGCTGGCGTGGTCGCCAAGCTGGAGATGATTGCTAGAGCAGACAGGGAGATCGATGATCCGTCTGACTTCCCCTGGCCGCACATCGCGTCGGTGCTTCGGGACATGAAGGCGATCGTTGGAGACATAGGTATGGATCGGCCGGAGAGGGCGATTGTCCGGGCTGACATCGCCAGACATTGGGAGGCGGCAGCCAAGCTGGTCGCAGCCCTGAAGGAGGAAGATGCCTTGGAGCGATGTGGCCAAACCGGTTGAACGAAAGCTGATCCATCAGCGTGCGAATGGTGGTCCTGGCGAATACATAGGTCGTTCCGCTTTGACGGGTTGCTGGGGCATATTTGGGTTATGTCCCACCCGGCTCGCAAAGCGACTTCTGCGGAACTGTCACGGGTCCGCCTCGGTACATTGCCGATCGACCTGTATGACTACCTACACGTTGAGCCGCGTCCACACGTTGGCCGACTGGTTCAACACGATCCACGCGAGTGGCGCGTTACCGACAATCTGCCAAAGCCCGTCCCTGTCACTTCCCCGGAAATCGACGCGTTCGAGGCGTGGTTTGGCGACATCTTCGATCAGCTTTTCGGAGATCGCCCATGAAATGACAGGGAGACAGTGCTTATGAAGACGGCTTCACAACAGCAGCAGTCTGCAAAGGGATCGCGGGCAGTCCTCTACCTCCGCGTATCGACGGCCCGCCAGGCCGAGCACGATGTCTCCATTCCCGACCAGAGGCGCCAAGGTGAGGCTTACTGCGCCTCTCGTGGCTATGAGCTGGTCGAGACCTTTGTCGAGGCAGGCGCATCAGCCACCAATGACAAGCGTCCAGAGTTCCAGCGCATGATCGAGGACGGCACATCAAAGCCTTCCCCCTTCGATGTCGTGGTCGTTCATTCCTTCAGCCGATTCTTCCGCGATCACTTCGAGCTTGAGTTCCATGTCAGGCGGCTCGCCAAGAACGGCGTAAGACTTGTGTCGATTACCCAGGAGATGGGTGACGATCCAATGCATGTCATGATGCGCCAGATCATGGCTCTCTTCGATGAGTACCAGTCGAGAGAGAACGCCAAGCATGTGCTCCGCGCCATGAACGAGAATGCCAGGCAGGGCTTCTGGAATGGGGCGTTGCCTCCGATCGGCTACCGGATCGTTGCGGCGGAGCAGCGCGGATCGAAGACCAAGAAGAAGCTGGAGGTCGATCCGCTGCACGCCGACACCGTCAGACTGATCTACCACCTCTTTCTTCAGGGGAATGGAATCTCAGGACCAATGGGCGTCAAATCGATCGCCTGCCATCTGAATGAGAACCGGTTGTTCACCCGAGACGGCGGTCTCTGGGGACTGGCGCAAATCCACGCCGTACTAACCCGAACCACCTATATTGGCGAACACCGCTTCAATACGCGCAGCTTCAAGGGCAGGGCAAAGAAGCCGGACGACGAGGTTGTCGTCATGGCAGTGCCCGCACTCATCGAGCGCAAGACCTTCGATGCCGTGCAGGCGCGTCTCAAATCTCGCCATCCAATGGTGACGCCACCCAGGGTCACCACCAGTCCCGTTCTCCTTACCGGTATCTGCTTTTGCGCAAAGTGCGGAGGAGCGATGACGCTCAGGACCGGCAAGGGGAACAACGGTGATATTTATCGCTACTACACTTGCTCGACACGCGCCCGCCAGGGCAAGGCCGGTTGCCAGGGCAAATCAATCCCCATGGCCTTTTTGGACGACTTGGTTGCCAATCATCTGGAGAAGCGGCTTCTCAAGCCAGAACGGCTCACCACCATTCTTGAGGCTGTCCTCGGCCGGAGGCAGGAACGCACTGAGCGCCGCCGCGAGCACTTGGGCGAACTGAAGCGGAAGATCACCGAGACCGACCAGCGCCTCAATCGGCTCTATGACGCGATCGAGGCTGGCGTCACAGACGTCAACGATCCGGCTCTCAAGGACCGCATCGCGGGTCTCAAAGCCATCAAGGAACAAGCCACGACAGATGCGGAACGCATCAAGGCATCGCTCGACAGCACCGGCAACCAGCCCATCACGCCCGAAATGGTCAACACATTCGCCCGCGCCGCTCGCGAGCGCATGCGCGATCCGCGTGGCGGCTACCGCCGCGATCACCTGCGAGCGTTGGCGCAGCGGATCGAAGTGGCCGAGAAGGAAGTCAGAATCATCGGATCAAAATCCGAATTGCTCCAAACCCTGGTCGCGGCGTCAGGCGCAGAAACGGCGGTGTCGGGAGTTCGCAGTTCTGTACTGAAGTGGCGCACCCGACAAGATTCGAACTTGTGACCTCTGCCTTCGGAGGCCGATTTAGCCAGTCTTTTCAATAGCTTCTGTTTCTACGATATCGTTCGCTAAGCTACTACGACGACTGACTTTTTGTCGACCCAAAAACCGAAGCCAGTATCCTACCGCAGGCCGGAGTTTCCGTCCGGGTGCTTCCGTGGTGCTTCCGCGGGATCACTTCGACAGAACCCTGAGGTGTGCGATGGCTAAGCTGAACAAACGAACCGTGGATCAAGCGGGACCGGGAAAGTCGGACTACTTCCTTTGGGATGATGAGTTGCCTGGCTTTGGGCTGCGCGTGTTTTCATCCGGTAAGCGCAGCTACCTCGTGCAATATCGAGCTAAAGGTCGGACCCGCCGATTCACCATCGGTCCCCACGGGGTCTGGGCACCAGATGCGGCCCGAAAGGAGGCCCGCATATTGATCGGTCGGATCGCGCAAGGCGACAATCCTGCGGAAACGAAACTTCTCGACGCCAAAACGATTACCGTCAGAGAGCTTTGCACCCGATATTTGGCTGATTGTGAAGCCGGACTTGTACCTGGCAAAGGCGGTCGCCCCAAGAAGCCGTCGACTATGGAGATCGACCGTAGCCGTATAAAGCGCCACATCCTTCCGCTCCTCGGGAACCGGAGAGTGACCGAGATCACCATGGCAGACATTGCCAAATTTCTGCGCGACGTTGCCAACGGCAAGACCCGAACCGACATCAAAACGAAGAAGCGTGGCCGAGCGATCGTTCGCGGAGGCATTGGCACCGGCTCGCGCGGCGTCGGTCTTCTCGGCAGCATCTTCTCCTATGCAGTTAGAGAAGGGATCATCGAAAAGAATCCGGTTCACGGCTTTCGTAAGCCAAAAGATCGCGTCCGTGACCGTCGCCTGACCGAGCGTGAGTATAGAGCGTTAGGCAAGATTCTCGCGGACGCCGCTCTCGACCCGCAGTTTTCAACGGCCACGAAAATGGTTCGAGCCCTCGCTATGACAGGATGTCGACGAGGCGAGATCATCAATCTTCGAATGGGCGAGATCGATGTTCAGCGCAGTTGCATCAGGCTTGAGGACTCCAAGGAAGGTGCGTCGACTCGGGCTATCGGCCTGCCTGTGGTCGAGTTGCTCAAGCCACTATTGTCCGGCGATGAGGCTGATTTTGTTTTTCCTGGCACGGAGGAAGGGAAGCCATTGGTCGGCTTCCCCAAGCTATGGCAAAAGCTCGTCAAAGACACACCGCTTGAAAGCGTGACACCCCACGTGCTTCGTCACAGCTTCGCGAGCGTGGCAAACGATCTCGGCTTTACCGAGTCGACCATAGCTGCATTGGTGGGACATTCTCGCGGAACGATCACAAGCCGCTACATCCACACGGTAGACACTGCGCTCGTAATGGCAGGTGACACAGTCGCTAGCTACATTCAGGCTCTGCTCGATGGAGCGAAGTTCGAGCGCGCAAATTATGCGCTCGATCACAGTGCGCGCAAGGATGCCATGCGGAAGTTCTTGACGACGGCTGTAGGGTCCACCGGTACTAAGATGTCGTGACGGTGCAATTGCGCAACATCTTACGAGTTGGTTGTCGCTTTGCGTACATGCACTTCGTGACAGGGACCCAGAGGTCGCCTCCCGAGGCATTATCTTTGCTCGATTCGACCTCACTTTCTTCGTCGCGATTCGAGCGTTGGAAAGAACGCCGTGACGATGCCTCAACATTTGAAATGTCTTGCTGGATGGGCACGGGGAGCCGCGACCCGAAGACGTAATTGACAAGGACGGCGAGGTCGTAGGGACTTGGTCACGTGTCGAAGACGTCTTCTACAGTTTCACCTCAAAGGGAGCAGCGGAACACCTCCTCTCTCGCCGTTCACTAAGCCGGGATTGTCGGAATTTGGTCAGCCTCTAACCGCGACCTTGCCTTGAGCAGCCGTGAGGGCGGCCATCAAGGCCACTTCTTCGTCACCGTGGCTGGCCTGACGCAGCGCCGCGTCAGGAAACGGCCACTGCAACGAAAAGCGATTGTCCTTGCCTTTCGATGCGGAACAAGATGGGCTTTTTCTGCTGGCGGGATTTGGTCCACTCTTGCTGGATATCAGAAGGCTGCGTCACGTTGCGGTTGTTGGCCGAGATGATGACGTCCCCAGGCCGAAGGCCGTTCTCCGCGGCGAGGCTATTTGGCGCCACTTCCTGGATGAAGACTCCGGTCGTACCCGGCTGGAGACCGAGTTGTTGACGCGCTTCGTCAGGAATGGGGCTGAGCGACAATCCGAGCGGTTGGTCCGCCGCTTCCGGACTCGGAACTGCACCGGTCTGCACCTCCTCGTTCTTGCGTTGACCCACAGTGAGCTCCACCTCCTGCTGGGAGCCGCCGCGGTTCCTTGTCAACGTCGCTTTCGACCCTGGCTTTTCGTTCGCTGCCGCCAATGTCAAGTCATGGACGCCCTGGATATCTTTGCCGTTGAACCGGGTGATCACGTCCCCCGATTGCAAGCCGGCCTTCTCCGCCGGACTGCCGGGCTCGACCGAGGCGACCAGCGCTCCCTTGGTGCTTGATATGCCAAGTGACTGGGCAAGCGGCGGCGTCACCTCCTGGAGGCGCACTCCGATGAACCCGCGCTCGATGCGGCCGGTGCGGATCAGCTGATCAGCAACGCTTCGTGCAGTTCGGGAGGGCACGGCGAACCCGATGCCTATGCTGCCGCCGGACGGAGAGACGATGGCCGTGTTGACCCCGATCACTTCGCCGCGCGCGTTAAACAGAGGGCCGCCGGAATTGCCTCTATTAATCGAGGCGTCTGTCTGAAGGAAATCGTCGTAAGGGCCGGCTTGGATGTCGCGCGAGCGGGCGGAAAGAACGCCGACGGTAACGGTTCCCCCGAGCCCGAAGGGACTGCCAATCGCGATCGTCCAGGCCCCCGGCTGCATTGCGTCAGAGTCACCCCAGGCGGTGGCCGTCATGTTGGGGCGTGGATCGACCTTCAGCACCGCAATGTCGGTCGCTGGATCGCGGCCCACAAGTCGCGCGGGCGAAGTCTCCCTATCGGAGAATACGACGTGGATTTCGGTGGAGTCGGCCACGACATGATTGTTGGTGACGATGTAGCCCTCGGGACTGACCACAAAGCCAGAGCCAAGAGCTTCTCGCACCTGCGGCTGGGCAGGCCCGCGGCTGTCGAAGGGGTTGAGAAAGTCGTCGAGCATCGTTTGGTCCTGGATGATCTGCCTCGTCGTGATCGCGACCACGGCCGGCAGTTTCTGACGCACGATTGCGCTGAAGTCGTTCGGAATTTCCTGTGCTGAAACTGGAGCAAAGCCGGCAGCCGTGAGCATCAAAATTCCTGCGACGAAGCCAATGCAAAGTCGCTTCCCGGAAATGTAAGACATGATTGGTTCTCCTGCCCGACCGCCCTGGCGCTGCTGCGCGAACCCAAGAACTGACATTCACGCCGATTGTTTCACCGGTTTGAAAAAATGTTTATGGTAGGCTGAACGGCGGGGATGTGGCCTTGCGGGGCCATTGAAATTTGCTCGAAACTCTCCAAAATTTCAGCTGGTGGAAATCGCGAGAGAGCCACCAAACATGACGTCAACAGAGGAGACTGTTCAAAGCGGAGAACTATCGATGGAAGGAGCCATTTCGACGAGTTTTCCCCCGATCGGGCCCGTGGGCTCTGATGCTTTTCTTGACCGGTTACTCCATCCGGCACGGCATTTCGAGCGACCCCAGGACGTGCTGACCGACGTGACGCTGGACGTCCAGGAGAAGCGTGCAATCCTTTCGTCATGGGCATCGGATGCATGTGCAGTGGAATCGGTGCCGGCGCTGCGCATGCCGCCGGGAGCAACCGAACCGGTCAGCTTCGATGCCATCATGGATGCGTTGCGCCAATTGGATCAGTTGGAGAAGCTTCCCGGCACCGGTCGCGGTCGTGAGATCGACAGCATTGCGGTCACCGGTCTTGCAGCATCCGTCGATCGACTTTGAGTGGAGCGCAGCCACGCTCTTCATCCGAGGCATCCGCCCGCCGGCGAGGATTCGCTGGCGGGGCAGACGTGTTCTCTGGCTGAAAATTTTCCTATAGGCCCCTTGAACGTGTAAATCACTGTTATAAATGTTGATCGCCGGCCGCCACATGGGGCCGGCACAAGTCCAGGAGGCGCCAAGGCTCTTGGCGTCTCCTTGTATCCATGTTGCTCGAAGGAGGATGTGGCTATGAGGACAAACCTCGATTTCACCCCTCTGTTCCGGTCCAGCATCGGCTTCGACCGGATTTTGAACATGCTGGAAAATGCGAGCCGTGTCACTGCGATAGACAATTGGCCGCCCTATGACATCGCCAAGGCTGGTGAGGACGCCTATCGCATCACCATGGCGGTTGCCGGCTTCTCGCAGGAACAGCTGACTATCACTCATCAACCTAACCTGCTGGTTGTGAGCGGGTCGCAATCTGGCGATGATGACGGCCAGTATCTCTATCGCGGCATTGCCGGGCGCGCCTTCGAGCGTCGGTTCGAACTGGCCGACCATGTGAAAGTCGTCGGCGCCAGCTTGGACAAGGGCTGCTGAACATCGATCTCAAGCGCGAGCTTCCCGAAGAGATGAAACCGCGCCGGATCGCCTTCGCAGGCAGTCCGGCAAAGGCAGCGCCGCGGCAGATCGACGCCGAAAAGAACGCTGCCTGAAGTCAGAGTGAATCAGAAGCGACAGGCACCGGTAATCGCCCGGTGCCGCGCGGTTGAACGTGGAGGTGAATAACCATGAACGTGCGTGACCTTATTCCGTGGGGCCGCAACAGCAACAACCAGGCCCCCAGCATCTATAGCGGTGGCGACCCGTTCCTGTCGCTTCACCGCGAGGTAAACAGGCTCTTTGATGATATGTTGAGGAGCTTCGAGACGCGCTTGCCTGCTGTGGGACAGCTTTCGCCCTTCGATGGGGGCTGGCCGAAGGTGGAGATTTCGGAGTCGGACAACGAGCTTCGCGTCACCGCCGAGGTTCCCGGCATGGAAGAGAAGGACATCGAAGTCCTGCTCGACGAAGATGTGCTGACCCTGCGTGGCGAAAAGCGGTCGGAAACCGAGGAGAAGGATTACTCCGAGCGCTTCTACGGTCGCTTCGAGCGGCGCATACCCCTCGGCTACGAGGTCGAGGACGACAAGGTCAAGGCGTCCTTTGCCAATGGCGTCCTGATCCTGACGCTGCCGAAGAACCCGAACGCGCAGTCGAAGGTGAAGCGCATCCCGATCACCCACTGACGCATGGACCAAGTCGGAGGCGGCAGCCCGCTGCCTCCGGCGCATCCTTCGCCAAAAATGGGAGGGATGAGTGATGCAGAAGCAAGAAAGAAAAGTCACACCAGTCGTAGAAAATCTCGGACCGGCAAACGAGAAACGCGGGCGAGCGCCGTCGCTCGGGCGATCCGAGTTCCCGCGTGATGCCGTCGCGCGGATCTACAAGCCTTGCCGCTCAGTCATGACCTCAAGCCGTGCGCGGCCGAAAGGGTGGCGGCTGTTGTTCGAGCGGCGTACTGCGCCGGTCATTGAACCGCTGATGGGCTACACCGCAAGTGGTGACACGCTGACCCAGGTGGAGCTCGAATTTCCAACGGCTCAGGCGGCCATCGACTATGCCGAACGGCAGGGGCTTGCCTACGCTGTTCAAGGAAGCCCGGCGGCCGAAAAGTCCAGTGTCGAATCGTCTGACGCGGACAACCCGCTGCAGGCCGGCGCAGACGTTGTCTGGAACCGCCTCCAGTTGGCTTTGCTGCAAAGCAGCCACGGCGCAGTTTCGCAGGCGCCGCATTATGGACCGGCGCTGACGGACCCGGAGGCGCTTTATGCATCGCCGATGGACGTGGTCGTCGATCCTCTTCTGACAGCCGACGAGAAACGCGCAATCCTGCGAAACTGGGCGTGGAACGAGTATCTGGTCGATCTCGCCACGGCCGAGGGGATGCCGGAAAACGCGCGTCCGACGCGGCTGGACGAAGTGGAATTGGCCCTGCTCGCGCTGGAGCCAGTTACGGCAGCGAACCTGGCCGTTTCTATTCCTGAACAGAAGCAGAAGGCAATGTGAGGGTCGTCATGGATCGGCTGACTGTGCTCGATTGTGAAAATACGCTGCCGAACCGTTTCGCACTGGCCGTCGCCGTGGCGGGGCGCGCTCGTGCGCTCAGCCGGGGTGCTGAGCGCCTGACCGACGAAGCGACGGCGCCCGTCGAACTCGCCCTGCGCGAGATCGCCGGCAACCGCTTCCAGCCCGACGAGATCAAGTCCTTTGTTCTGGCCGGTTCGGTTCCGCGCGATGGCCGGGGACGGCCCGGCCGACGAAGAAAGCTTCGCGGTGGCAAAGGTCAATCCCTGGCTGCCGCACCCGCCGTCGCTCAGAGGGCGGCGCACTCACCATGTCAGGAAAGGAGGATGAGCAATGGAGAAATGGCTGAAAACTGAAAGTCGTCCGGCGATCGATATCGTCAATGTGATCGCCGGCATAGCGCTGGTACTGTCGCCTTGGTATTTTGGATTTGCGGCTGAAACCTATGCGGCCTGGAACGCCTGGATCGCCGGTGCGGTGATTGCCCTGATCGCCGTGGGTGCGCTGGTTGCGTTCCATGCCTATGAGGAATGGGCAAACCTGGTGGTTGGGCTGTGGACGCTGATCTCGCCCTGGGCCCTCGGTTTCTCGGCCCTGACAACGGCCATGTGGGTACATGTGGTCGTGGGAGTGATCGTAGCGGCCTTGGCTGCCGGAAGCCTCTGGTTCTTCGGCGACCGTCCGCTTTCAACGGCCTGACCAGCATCTCTGGCGGGCCCGGATCTCCGGGCCCGCTTTTTTCAACCGCTACGGGTGCGGTCTGCCGTTGTAGGCGTTGCGGCCAGGTACATCGGCAGCCGAAACACAGGCCGCTTTTTTCACCGACGTGTGTTGAGCCTGATCTCGCCCTGCATTTGCAGTTCCTCATTTCCTGTGCTTGGCGCGCGGGGAAGAAAGAGATGAACGCTTGTTCCCTCGCCGACCGCACTCTCGATCCTAACATGCCCCCCGGACTGCTTGATGAAGCCGTAAACCTGGCTAAGCCCAAGTCCGGTTCCCCGGCCATCGGCCTTGGTCGTAAAGAACGGCTCAAACACGTGGGCCAGGACCTCCTTGCTCATCCCGCAACCCGTATCGCTGACCGTGACCCGAACAAAAGAGGCAGCCGGAGCGGGCACGTCTTCGATGTTGCCGGGAGTACCGCTGGTCTCGATCGCCAGCGTGCCCCGGCCGGCCATCGCGTCCTTGGCATTCACAGCCAGGTTCAGGATGGCGACGTCTAGCTGATTGGCATCGACAACGACGGGGCCAAGTGCCGGATCCAGCTCAAGCCTGATGCTGATCCCGTTCCCCAGCGTCCGCTCCAGCAGCATCGTGACGGCTTCGATACGTCCATTCAGGTCGATTGTCTCCGGATACAGCGACTGTGCGCGAGAGAACGCGAGCAATTGCTGCGTCAGCGCACTGCCGTTTTGCGTTCGTTTGAGCAACTCTTCAATCAGCATCGCCGCGTTCGGATTCGCAGGATCCTCGCGCAGCTGCTTCTGAAGCAGTCGCAGCCCCGATTCGAACACCGCGAGCAGATTGTTGATGTCGTGAACGATGCCGGCAGCGAGCCGGCCGATCGCTTCGAGCTTTTGCGATTGACGTCGACGCTCCTGCTGCGCGCGTTGCGCGGAGACGTCGCGAAGACTGGCAAGCAGCGCCGGCCTACCGTCCCAGCTAAGTTCAACCGTCCGTATTTCCACTTCGGCTGGTGCTTGATTGGGTCTGTGGACGGTGATTTCCGTGGTTTCACCCGATATGACCGGCCGGCCGAGGGGGATGTGGACGAGATCGGCAGCCGGATAACCGAAGATCGCGGCGGCCGCCGGATTTGCATAAAGCACCGTTCCCGACAGATCGACAACCAGAACCCCGTCGGCCGTGGTTTCGATCAGCCGTCGAAAGTCGAGTTGGCTGATGCCCGTCAGATTTGCGTCGCCGTGTTGGTCGGAGATTTCGGCTGCGCCGCACGCCATCTCAACGCTCCTCACGCCAAGACGCGGCGGAGTCGCCGAACACGTCGGGTGCGCCGTCGAAGGGCTGACCGAGATGCATGCCGGTGCCGTCGATTGTGAAGCGCCGAATCTGCTTGTCATGCTCGCTGCCGCGCATTTTCAGCACCATGATCCCCCGATGCATGAAATCCCCTTCCTGGATGTACCGCAATAGGATGATCGAGTCCGTGAGGGTTGAAATATGCTGTTCGCTAGCACTCTGGCCGCCGACGAGCGATTTGTTGGTGGCCGTGCAAAGGCCAGCGATCTCGTGTTTCTTGATGAAGGAAGTGAGGCTGATTAGGAATTCCCGGAAACCGGTCTCTGGTGCGATCCGTTCCAATGCCGACAGGCTGTCGATAGCGATCCGGTCAGGCTTGAACTCTTCAATTAGCTCGCGGATCATCAACAGGTGGTCCGGCAAGTTCTGCGCTTCCGGGTAAATGCAAACGACCTTCAGCCGGCCATCCGCCTCCATGGCCTCGAAGTCGACGCCCCAGCCGCGCGCATTGCGGAACATCTGGCCGCGGCTCTCTTCGTAGCCGACCAGCAAGGCACGTTCGCCAGCCGCCGCGCCGCCTGCCAGAAAGTTTGTCACCAGCAGGGTCTTTCCGGTGCCCGTCGCACCGCTGACGAGGGTGATGCTGTCGCGGAAAAATCCACCGCCACACATCCTGTCGAGTTCCGGATTGCCGCTCGTCACCCGCTTGGTGCTGGATTGCTGCTCGAGCCGCAGTGAAGACAGTGGCACTGCCACTATGCCTTGCTTCACCACAAGCGTGATCGGCACCTCGCCCTCCACGTGGCGGCTGCCCCGCATCTTGAGAACTTCGATCGTACGCCTGCGTCGCTCGCGGTCGAGCGCGTTGCGCAGGATTACGACGTTGTCGGCAACAAACTCCTCGATCCGGTGGCGGGAGATCTCGCCATACTCGCTGTTGCGTTCGGCGGTCATTAGCACCGTCAAACCATCCCTCTTTAGCGCTGTCGCAATGCGAAGGAGTTCCCGACGGACCGATGTCTGCTCCGCGACGAAGTGGTCGAAGAGCTGGGTGACGGAATCCAGCACGATGCGCTTCGCCGCGGCGTTTCGCGCAGCGTGCAGGACACGCGTCAGCAAGCCTGACAGATCGAAATTGCCGACAACCATCTGGTCGTGGTCACGCGGGCTGGCGTCGACGAAGACCAGCTTGTTCATCTCGCGCCAGCGACGGATGTCCCAGCCGAAGCTAGCCATGTTGACCTCGATCTCGACCGGCGATTCCTCGAACGTGACGAAGACGCCGGGCTCGTCGAGCACGGTGATGCCGTGGGCCAGAAACTGCGTCGCAAATACAGTCTTGCCACTGCCGGGCGTGCCTCCGACGATGGTGGTGCGCCCGCGCGGCAGGCCGCCCATCACAAGATCGTCGAAAGCCTCGATACCGGTCCTGACGCGTTCGAGCGCGGGATCGATGAGGATCTCTTCAGCTGTGGTCATAGCCACTGTCCTTCTTGCGATAACCGAAATAGTCGAGAACCTGAGCGATGTTGCTGATGTCGCCAATCAGCCGTCGTGGAGGGATGGTTGACTCATCCGAGAGCGTCGGCGTCGCTAGAATGCCGGCCCTTTCCGCCTCGTCAGGATCCGCGACGACGTCGACGACCTGGATTTCGATACCGCCGGCCAACTCCTCCACTATCCTCAGACGGCTTGCCAGCGCCCGACGGGCGCCCGGCCCATCGCCGGCGACATACAGGCGAAGCAGGCCGTTGGCCTCTGGATTGGACCGATGACTGACGCTCATGTTCACGCCTTGCCGCAGGGAGTTGCAGTTTTCGACGTGCACGAGGCGCCACGCCGCGGAATCCAGCCGCCGTTCTTCCCTCAGCAGCCGTCGGTCTGCCTGGAAGCCGATGCACCACGGCTTGCGCTCGGTGAGGCCTGGATCAGCGCCCCCGTGCAATTTGTAGATAGCCGCGCCCGCCGCGTCTGCGCACTTGTGAACATTTCTTCGCGCCGGTCGTTGTAAACGCCGCCATTTGAAACGGAGGAGTGCGATGGAGAACCCTCGAAAGCGATCAGACCCGATCGGAAACAACCTGCTTCGGGCCCTCAGAGCCGACGACTGGGAGATCCTGCAACCGAGGCTCGAACAATGGTCGGCGCCTGCCGGGACTTTGCTGCACGAGCCAGGCGATGCAGTCCGTTACGCCTATTTCCCTTGCGGATCGGCCCTGGTCTCCTACCGCGTCGTGTTGAGCGACGGGCGAGCGATCGAGACTGCGCTCATCGGACGTGAAGGAGCGGTCGGCGGCATCGTCAGCCAAGGCAGACTTCCAGCGTATGCGCGGGCCGAAGTTCAACTTGGCGATTCATTCTTCAGGATCGACCTGCAACATCTCGAAGAAGCCAAATTGCGTTCCTTGACATTGCGTCACCTGTTTGCCCGCTACGCTGATTGCCTGATGGCGCAGGTATTCCAATCCGTCGCCTGCAGCGCAGCGCATTCGATCGAACAGCGCGCGGCAAGATGGCTGTTGGCCGTGACAGAACGGACGGGAGCCGAAAACCTTGCGGTGACGCAGGAACAGCTTGCTACAATGCTGGGGGTCGGCCGCTCCTATCTGAGCCGGGTCATTCGAGACCTGAGGCAGCGCGGCGTCATCGAAACCCGGCGCTCCCGGCTTGCTGTACGCAGTCCAGAAGGGCTGCGCTCGCTTGCCTGCGAGTGCAATGCGGCCGTCAGCCATCATTTCAACGACGTTTTGAAGGGGGTCTATCCGGCGGAGGAAAACGGCATGACAGGTGCGCTGGGCATGCCGCATAGGAAAGGACAGTGACAGACCCATTGTCGCCGGCCGGTCTGGGGCCTCCCACTTTTTTGCCCCGGACCTGGCCTACACCGATGCCGCGCGGACTGGGCGACCTATATCCGTTCCCCTGTGGAGGCCGCCATGGACATGAGCAACAGAAAGACGCAGTTCAATATCTGGTACTGGATTGCGGCGTTCGTGGGCGTGATGGTCGTCCAGTACATCTATGCCACGACGCAACACGTCGCCCAGATACCGTACAGCCAGTTCGAGACCCTTCTGAATGCCGGCAAGATCGCTGAGGTGCAGGTTTCGGACCGCTTTATCCAGGGCCGCTTCAAGGAGCCGCAAAACGGCAGGCCGCTGTTTATCACTACACGCGTCGAGCCGGACCTCGCCCGTGACCTGCAGGAACACGGTGTCACTGTGACTGGCCAGGTCGAAAGCACCTTCCTGAGCGACCTGCTTTCCTGGGTTGTGCCGGTGCTCGTCTTCTTTGGCCTGTGGATGCTGCTTCTAAGACGCATGGACGGCGGCGTCGGCGGTTTGATGCAAATTGGCAGGAGCAAGGCCAGAATCTATGTCGAAGCCAATACCGGCGTGACGTTCGACGATGTGGCGGGGGTCGACGAGGCCAAGGCCGAGTTGCAAGAGATTGTGGATTTTCTGAAGAACCCGGGCGAATACGGCCGCCTCGGAGGACGCATGCCCAAAGGCGTGCTGCTGGTCGGACCGCCAGGCACCGGCAAGACTCTCCTCGCCAAGGCCGTCGCGGGCGAGGCCAAGGTGCCGTTCTTCTCGATCTCCGGTTCGGAGTTCGTCGAGATGTTCGTAGGGGTCGGGGCCGCGCGCGTGCGCGATCTTTTCGAACAGGCGCGATCCAAGGCTCCCGCCATCATATTCATCGACGAGCTCGACGCTCTTGGCCGCGCCCGCGGGACCGCGGTCGGCGGCCACGACGAAAAGGAGCAGACGCTCAACCAGCTTCTGGTCGAACTCGACGGTTTTGATCCGCAGATCGGCGTCGTGCTGCTGGCCGCGACGAACCGTCCTGAAATCCTTGACCCGGCACTTCTGCGCGCCGGCCGTTTCGACCGCCAGGTATTGGTCGACCGGCCCGACAAGAAGGGTCGCATAAAGATCCTGCAGGTTCACATGAGCAAGGCCAAGCTGGCGAGGGATGTCGATGCGGAAAAGTGGCGGCGCTGACGCCCGGGTTCACCGGTGCTGACCTGGCCAATCTTGTGAACGAGGCGACGTTGCTCGCCACGCGCCGCAAGGCGGATGCGGTAACGATGGACGATTTCAACAATGCGGTGGAACGCATCGTCGCGGGACTGGAGAAACGCAATCGGCTCCTGAACCCGAAGGAGCGCGAGATCGTCGCCTATCATGAAATGGGTCATGCGCTGGTAGCCATGGCGCTGCCTGGCGTCGACCCGGTGCACAAGGTGTCGATCATACCACGCGGCGTCGGCGCGCTCGGCTATACTATCCAGCGTCCGACCGAGGACCGCTTCCTGATGACGCGTGAGGAGCTGGACAACAAGATGGCGGTGCTGCTCGGCGGCAGGGCGGCCGAATGGATCGTATTCGGCCATTTGTCCACCGGAGCCGCCGATGACCTTGCCAAGGTAACCGACATAGCGCGCGCCATGGTGACGCGTTACGGCATGTCGGCAAAACTCGGGCACGTGGCGCTGGAAAAGGACCCGCGCTCCTTCCTGAGCCCTAACCCGCTCGCCGGCGGACCGCGCGAGCACGATTACGGCGAAGCCGCCGCCGACGCCATCGACACGGAAGTACGCGACATTGTGGCGGCCGCGTTCGAACGAACCGTCGGCCTCCTCACCGAGCGGCGCGACGTGCTGGAAAGGGCGGCACGCAGGCTGCTCGAGACCGAGACGCTCGACGAGACCGAACTTGCGTCGCTGGTCGGAGACGTCTCGGCGGATGGTGCTGTACGGGACGGGTCTGGTCAGTCGTCGGACAAGAGGCAGCCTACGCTGCAGCCGGCCAGGACCGCGGCCGCAATCCCCACGCCCGGATCGGGGAAATTCAGGACGCAATAGTGATGCTTCGGACTGCTCCCGACGGCATAGATCGCTCGTCGAAAGCCGTGTCGCACGCTGCAACGGCGACACGCGAGATTGATATCGATCGCTAGGCTTTCGAAACCAGTATATGTCGGTCACCAGCCAAGCGTTCTCGATGCCATTTGCTGGTCGCCCTAGGTGATATTACGCGAGACGGGTGACCTTGCCTCGCGCAGCCTTGAGCGCGACCTTTTCTTCCTCACTGCGCCCGGCTCCGCTGCAGGGGTAAAACCCGCATGGCACAAGTGATCGTACAGGGAACTTATCGCCAGCCCTTTCCAGAAGCATCATGAAACCTCCTTGGTTTTGACCCGTGAACGGCAGCGCCATCCGGCCAGCGTCGGACAAGTTCGAAAGTCACCGTTCCGGCACGTGCGTTACTCCGGCAAAGGCGATAACGACATCGAGGTCCGGCAGATCAACCGCCTGCGGTGCATCACCGGATACCACTTCGACCTGGGCATAATGAGCAAGATTGCTTGCGCGCGCCGCGCGAATTCTTCGTCGATCTCATAGGCGATCACGCGTCCTCCAGAATCCGTCAGCTCAGCGAGGATGGCGGTGAAATAGCCGGCACCGGCGCCCACCTGAAGCACGGTCTGGCCAGGAGCGGTGTTCAGATGGTCGAAAACCAAGGCCCAAAGCGACGGCAAGCCGCTGTTAGTCCGCGTCTTTCGTCAAGCGAGACCAGAACGTCATGGTAAATCTCATGAAGTGCGGCTGAAGGGCTGGTATGGCTCGCTCCGATTTGCAATCGCGAATGGATACGCCATGCCCGTTGCCAAGGTAATGTTCGCGCGGAACCTTTGCGAAGGCCTCGATGACCGCAGGATTGTGCAAGACAGGTGACGAGACACGCAGGTCTTCGGCAAACCACCGGCGCGCTTCACTAGCATCGATTCTTGTCGGCATGGATATCGGGTCCCGTGTTGCGCGTACTGATGGCCCAACTGGTAGGCGCCAGCTTTGCCGGCCCAGCGAGGGAGTCGCACGACTTTCACGGGGTTGTCATGGAAGCTGTGCGTCAGCTGAACGGCGAGGGCCTGAGCAAGCTTTAGGCAGACGGGCAACGCGAAACGCTGATCCAGAGTTATTGTTGGACATTGGTGGACGAGTACCAAGACATCGGTATCTGCCGTTGCGGGTCGCTCAATGGTCGATAAGGAGCCCCACGTCTGTTCGAGACCTTGCGCCCGCCTGTCTCAATGGCGGCCAAACGGGCCCTGTCATTTGGCGATGCTGATGTACTTCATTCATTCTCGAACGCCTGCTTTCCCTTTGCTGCCCAGAGCGCCCGCGCCTGTGCCCCTTGATGGCTTTTGAGCTTGTCGGCCATCCAGAGCAGCGCGCCATAGATGGTGGCACGATCATCGCCGGTCAGGTCGACGATCCCGGCCTTGATGACGAGACCGCCGAGTTCGATCAGATGGCGCGTGCGCTTGCGGCGCTCGACCTGCCATATGCGCATGTCATGCCGCGCCCGCGCCGCCTGATGGCGACTGCGCGCCGCCCGGTTGCCTTTGAGCGCTGCCGTTGTCGCGGTTAAGCGCTGACCCAGATCGCCGCGCCCGCCCTTGAAAGAAAGCGGCCCCGCGCTTCGCCCATGCCTCCCTTTTTCCGGCATCCTTCGCCTCGGCGATGGCGACCAATGCGCCCGCCAGTTCATCGGCGGTGAGCGCATCGGCTCCGGTCGAGATGACCAGTTCGCCGAGTTGCTGCACTTTTCGCGTTTTGAGTTCCCGCGCCTTTTCTTCCAGTGCCTTCAGTTCCGCGTCGAAATCCCGTGGTTTACGCATGGCCGTCTCCATCTGACGTCAATGCGGCGATGATAGACGAGCACTTGCCTGAAGGCTTCAGGGTTGCCGAGACAGCCCGGGACGGGCTGGTCGCTCCCGAGATTTTTTCGAGGGAGGGCGCGCTTATACGTCGTGCCGACGTTCGCTTTGCCGTGCAAATGATCTGGTCGCGATGGCGATCTATCATCTTCACGTCAAGGTCATTGGCCGCAAAGCTGGCTCAAGTGCCGTGGCGTCGGCCGCCTACCGCTCGGCCTCGCGGCTGCGCGACGAGCGCATCGAACGCAGCCATGACTTTTCGGCTAAGCGCGGTGTCGTCCATTCCGAGGTGATCTTGCCAGAGAATGCACTGGGCGCCTGGAGCGACCGCGAACGGCTGTGGAACGACGTCGAGGCTTTCGAGGTGAGGAAGGATGCGCAGCTTGCCCGCGAGGTGGAGTTTGCCCTTCCACGCGAACTAAGCCACGCGCAAGGCATCGGACTGGCGCGCGACTTCGTGCAGGCCGAGTTTGTCAGCCGGGGCATGGTCGCCGATCTCAATGTGCATTGGGACAGGGCAGAGGATGGCAGTCCAAAACCTCATGCTCATGTCATGCTGACCATGCGGTCGGTGGACGAGAACGGCTTTGGTCCGAAAGTCCGCGACTGGAACAGCACTGAGCTGGTCGAGCGCTGGCGCGAGCGATGGGCCGAGCTTGCCAATGAGCGGCTTGCCGAACTCGACATAGACGCCCGCATCGACCATCGCAGTCTGGAAGCCCAGGGCATTGCCCTTGAGCCGCAAACCCAGATTGGTGCACCGGCGCAACGCATCGAGGGCGGTGGCCTTGACGCTGCCGGCATTGAAGCGGATCGCGCCGAACTGCACCGCCAGATCGCGCGCAACAATGGCGATCGCATTATTGCCGATCCATCCGTGGCGCTGGATGCCATCACGCATCAGCAATCGACCTTCACCCGAAAAGACATTGCGAAGTTCTCGCACCGACACAGCGACGGGATGGAGCAGTTCAACACGGTGGCGGCAGCCATCGGCAACGCACCCGATCTGGTCGAACTCGGCAAGGACGGACGCGGTGCCGATCGCTTCACCACCCGGCAAATGATCGAAACGGAACAGCGCCTGCATCGCGCGGCAGAACGCATGGCCGGCGAGCGGCAGCATGCTGTGAGTGACCGGGATCGTGCGACGGCGTTGGCGGATGCCAAGCATCGTAGCCTTGTTCTCTCTGACGAGCAGACCGATGCACTGGATCACATCACAGATGACCGCGGTCTTGGTATCGTTGTCGGTTTTGCCGGTACCGGCAAGAGCGCCATGCTGGGTGTTGCGCGCCAGGCATGGGCAGCCGCCGGCTATGAGGTCCGAGGCGCGGCACTTTCCGGCATTGCGGCCGAGAATCTCACAAGCGGTTCGGGCATCTCGTCGAGAACCATCGCCAGCATGGAACACAGCTGGGGACAGGGCCGCGATCTGCTCAAAGCGCGTGATATCCTGGTGATCGACGAGGCAGGCATGGTCGGCACGCGCCAGTTGGAGCGCGTGCTCTCCCACGCCTCGGACGTTGGCGCAAAAGTCGTGCTGGTCGGCGATCCGCGGCAGTTGCAGGCGATCGAGGCGGGCGCCGCATTCCGTTCGATTCATGAGCGCCATGGCGGCGTCGAAATCGGTCAAGTGCGCCGGCAGCGCGAGGAGTGGCAGCGTGACGCCACGCGCGATCTGGCGACCGGCAGGATCGGCGCTGCGATCGGCGCTTATGACGACAGAGGAATGGTGCACCGGGCTGCCTCGCGCGATGAGGCCCGCAGTGATCTGGTCGAACGCTGGGATCGCGACAGGCAGGCAGACCCAGAGGCAAGCCGCATCATCCTCACTCACACAAACGACGAAGTGCGCGCGCTCAACAAGGCAGCGCGCGAGCGCATGCGCGTTGCTGGAGATCTCGGCGACGATGTTCACGTGGGTGTGGAACGCGGCGCGAGAAACTTTGCCAGTGGCGACCGGGTGATGTTCTTGCGGAACGAGCGGTCGCTCGGCGTCAAGAACGGCACGCTCGGTGTGATCGAAGAGGTCAGCACGCAGAGCATGACGGCTCGCACTGACGACGGCAGGTCGGTGCGCTTCGACCTGAAAGACTATGCCCACATCGACCACGGCTATGCCGCGACCATCCACAAGGCTCAGGGCATGACCGTCGACCGGACCCATGTGCTGGCAACGCCGGGCATGGATGCCCATGGCAGCTACGTTGCCCTGTCGCGGCATCGCGACGGGATGGAACTGCACTACGGCAGCGACGACTTCGCGACACGAGACCGGCTCGTCCGCACGCTCTCACGCGATCGCGCCAAGGACATGGCGTCGGATTACGACCAGGTCGACCCGGCGCAGACCTATGCCGAGCGACGCGGGATCACCTTTCGACAGCGTGTGGTCGAAATCGTGCGCCGGATCGTTCCGGAGAAGCTGCGTGACAGGATTGGCGGGCTGCTGGACGGGTTGCGCTCTCCCGAAGACGGCGAGCCGATGCAGGAACGTGGACCTGGGCCGGCAAGGCAAAGTGTTGGCGCGCGGATCGGAGATGCAGGCCGGACGCCCGGCGGAGGAAATCTCGCCACAGGCGTGCCGCCCGACGTGAATGTGCCGGTGGACGCGGAAGCGGCATTGCGCAGCGCTCGCACGAAGGCGCTTGTTCGGCACGCGCGTGCGCTCGACGCGATCCTCAGTACTGGAAATGCAGACGGGCAGGGCAGTCCCGAGCAGATGCGCGAATTGAGAGATGCGCGTAGCGCTTTCGAGAAGGTGCGGCCGCATGGCTGGCGCGATGCCGAAGCGGCATATGTGAAAAATCCCGAACTTGTCCGCGAGGCGGGTGCCGGCCGCGTCAACCGCATCGTGCTTGCTCTCCAGCTTGAGACGGAAATCCGCACCGGGATGGACATCAATCCCGGCCGCCGCGCCGACCTGTTCATGGAACGTTGGCAAAGACTCGATCGGACGGCACAGCAGCAATATCAGGCCGGCGACATGTCCGGCTACAAGTCAACGCGTGCGGCCATGTCCGATATGGCCAAGAGCCTTGAACGCGATCCCCAACTGGAATCGCTACTCGCCAATCACAAGAAGGTGCTCGGCATCCAAGTCGAATCCGGCCGCCGTCTGGGTGTGGAACTCGCGTTCAACCACGGCATTGGCAGCGGGCGTGGCATAGGAATCTAAACATCCGATTTGCCGCCGTTCCGACGCCCCAAATCGATCAGATGACAAATCTGATTGCCTGCGAGCCTTGGGTTGTCCTGTTTGGTTCCAACAGGTGCCAAATGCTCTCAGCGAAGGCAACGCAGTCATGCCTGAACCGGATCGTATCATTCGCCTTAGAACCGTCCTGGCGCGGACCGGCCTGTCCCGCTCAACGATGTACCGCAAAATCGCCGAAGGCACATTCCCGGCTCAGATCAAGATCAGCGTCAACGGTGCGGGTTGGCGGGAATCAGACGTAAATCAATGGATCGAAAATCCCGTCGCATGGCGAACAGAAGATCAGTGATTGCGTGACAAGCGCACGCCCGGGCCGCCACCATTCTCTGGAATGAATTCTATTCCGGCAGCTTCGAGTGACAGCTTCAGCGCTTGGAGGATTGATTCAGATGCGGGTTTCGAACCACGTTCGAATTGCACGATCGTCCTCAAACTCACCTTGGATAAATCCGCCAGTTCCTGCTGAGAAATGTCGAGGAGCCCACGGGCCGCGCGAACTTGGGCCGCACTTACCTTCATTGTTCAAATGCCCTGTTGCGCAAAAAGCGCAAATATGCTTGTTTTAGGAAACGACAGTTGGAAGTGGTGCGTCCGCCTCCAACGGTCTGACCACGCCTAGGCTTTGCGGAGCTCGGATCATGGCTGATTCCGACCATAGCACGACTATGCCTCCCGTCACGAATGGCAAGACTGCCAACGCGTTGGACCGGTTGCCGGATGCAGACCCTGCAATTCAACTGCTGCGAGATTGGGCGCGGGCGCAGCATGTCTCGCATGTCCTTTGCCGACTTCAACAGCGCCTAGAGAGGCGCGTTCTCGGCGCTGCAGACCCAAAAGCGATCGATGAGAAAGTCGGCTATTCGATCGCTTGCCAAGCGGAGGTCGAGGCCACAACGGCGGTTTTAAAGCTTCAGGACAAACTTCCCCACATACAGGCGCGGTCGCTTCTTGGCATCGTCGCCAAGCTCGAAATCATCGCTGGCGCAGATCGCGATATCGATGATCCAACAGACTTTCCCTGGCCGCATATTGCTTCGATCCTCGACGACTTGAAGAAAATCGCCGGCAGCCTACCGCTTGGGCGGCCTGAGCGATCCGTCGTTCAGGCGAACTGCAGGCAATATCAAGCGATCGCGGCCAACCTCATCGGTCTGGAAAACCGGGCCGCCAACCTTCAATTGGGGTTCTCCGTGCACCCCTCCCGTGTCATTCAATCCCCAAATGAATGCCAAGTCATGTCAACTTCGGCCCATTCTTCTGATGCCTAGGGAGAATGGCACGTGGCTGCCATTTGGTCTTGAATAGTTCGTCTACCTTGCGGGAGTTTTCGGCTAGATCAGCATCCTCATGCCACTTCTCCACCAGCGGGAGGGCCGCATCGACAGGCGCTGATGTGCTGATGTCGTCCACGATGACGTACCATCGATCTCGCTTCGAATCGTACTTGTGTTTTTGGCCGATTGCCTCAGCGGCCAGCCATATTTTGTCGTTCAGAGTCCGGCAAGCCAAGTAGGTAAGACCGCCTGTTTCTGTTAGAATCGAGAACGATTTCATCTCCTTGCCCGCCGCAACTTCTTCTCGGATTGCCAGCACGGTTTTAGATAAGTCCGTCAGCGAGCCATAGGAAAAATCGTAGAGGTCGATGACTACCGATGCCAGTTCGGGGGGTGCCGTCTTCAGGCTCTTGAACAATTCGGAGATAACCGGAATGTCCAACCGCTCAAGGATGCTAACTGGGCGAACCGTCTTCACCCCGACGTCCCGCGGCATCATAAAATCCTCGACGATTTCGGCAAAATCCTTCTCAAGATGCATGAAGTCATATTCAGGATCCATCGCCAGTTTGTATTTCAAATGATAGCCGAGAAAATTGTATTCACTATCCGAATGCATCTTATCAAAAACGTCCGAGCGGCACTTAAGGTAGTAAAGAAACTCGATGGGCGTTGGCAGCATGCGCGCCACACAATCGAGAACGCCTAGGTCCCAAATGACGGGCGCGATCCTGTCGCTTCTCTTCAGCATGATGTTTGAGAGAAACGTCGCAGCAGGAAAAGCGTCGCTCAATATGACGGCAGGGAACACCCGCACCGTTGGTGGGAACGTCAGTGCTTTGCCGTCTTTCGTTTTGCATTCCGCTCCGGCCTGGACTAGCTCGGCAAACTCGTAGGCTTGGCGGTATGGGGCTTGAATGGCGCCTTCGAAATCCTTGTTTAATGCCTCTTCATCACCCGCTCTTGCCGTTAACGTCACACGCTTGGATTTCGCCTGCACGACGATCACGAACTCGCCGTAAACTATGAGCGCGTCGGCTTCGCCGGCTGTCTTCTTTTTGCTTGGCTGGATCGTGACGTTCTCATACACATTCGCCGTGCCGAATACCGATCGAAAGAGGTCAGCAGCTGCTTTCTCCAGAAAGGCACCTCGATGCTTGGCTGCTATGTCGACATATGTCTTGTCGGCTATCATCCAATAGGTCGGGCTCTCGTAGACGCTCTCAGCCAGCCTGTATGCGTTTGGTGCATAGAGATGCTCCCCAATATCGATCAGCGGCGCAAGATTGGCTTGATTCACAACAAACGCAGACGTGAAGTTGGCATTTGCGTTTGTGACAGGGGTTGCGAACTTGGCCATGAAGGCCTTCGCCTTGCTGGCACCGAATTTCTTGATCAGCTCGGCTTTGGCGATCAAGAGGCTGTCCGTTAAATCTGCCTTGGTCGGAACCGTTCCATCCTCCTTCCTCGCGTTGATCGCTGACATCTGCCGCGATGTATGCTCCATGATGAACCGTGCAATTTCGACCATTGGACGCGCTGAAAGCCCAGCATTGCGGATCAGCCATTCAAAATCATCGCGATATCGGTCTCGGGCAAAACGCTCTAGCTGATGGAGAAAGAAGCTGTCAGCACCGTAATAAATGGCTTCCCGAGCCGCGGCGCCCAGAGCCCTTTCGATCTTTCCAGGATCACTGAAATCCGGCATCGAATCCAATGTGAGCCGGTCGTGGAATTCCCTGAGAAGTCTGTCAGCTTTGTCTGCAAAATCGATGTCAGTATTGACGATGGAGTAAGTGCAATCCGACGCGGACTGAACCATCAGCCCGAGCAAGAGCATGAACTCATTGCTGTTTAGCTTGGTGGTAGACCAGCGCTTTTCTGGATCGTCGGCAACTTTAGCTTCTCGCAAATCAATAGCAACGATCCAGTCGCGATACATGATGGCGGAAATATCATGCAATGTCCCGGGGCTCTGCGCGAGAACACGCAAGTCGTCGAATATATTTTCGAGAGAACGCGCCTTTGGTCGCCCTGGGTTTCCCAATTCCATGTTTGTCATGTCGCGCCAATTCTTATGTGGGCTAGAGCTATTGGGCCAAAGAATCGACTCACTCACCACTTAACAACGAGGTCGTCGTCGTAGAGCACACTTGGCAACATACCCATCATCACATGGTCGGGCAGGATGCGAGTAGCCCGCTTCCTATGGACTTCGAACCCGGGGTATGCATCCCCAATGACTTGCTTGAAGAACGTCTGCGTGCGAGGCTTCAGGCATTCCGTAATTTCCCACAGAAATGCGTGGACGGCTTCGTAATCGGACACGATCTCTTCGGGTCGATGAATCGCTTCGAGATGCTCGAAGAACCTTTCGACATGGTTTCCTGGCATATTGAAGAGCGGGCGTCTGCCGTCGAAATAGACCACCTCGATCTGCTCGCGGATAGGATCGACATTACCGTGCAATGCGAAATTTCTCTTATCGATGACTCGCATGAAATGCGCATAGGCATTGGTGCTCTTGTCGATATCGCGTGCAAAGCCATCGCAATGCTGGCTGAGCAGCGCGAGGCGGTCGGGAATCTTAGCCCGGATGAAGGCCTGATAGGCTTCAGGGGCATTCCGGATTTCATCGCGGGTGAACATGAGGATCACCATATTGATGAAGGCCTCGGCCATAACCGGCATCAGAAGGTGAAGCTTTAGACAGTTCCCGAAGAGGTCGTTCGCACGTGTGGATACTCCTTGCATGGCTTTTTCCAAAGTTTTCAGCCGCGATTTGGCACCTGGCGATCTTTCTGGAAAAGCCGTCTTTGCCGGGGCATCGATAATAGCTGCGTGCAAGTCGGCGCACAGGCCCGCGATACTGACAAACTTATTCTGAAAGACGACGAATTTTTCCAGGCTCTGCAGTACGGCAGATTTCTGCGGACCGATCCTCGCATAGTCCGTTCTAATACCGACAATCAGGTCCCGCCACTGCTGGTGCGTGAGCGCCTCGCCGACCATGATATGAATCTCGCGCGACATGCCCAAGATATACACGTCGGTCTCGCCGGCCTTGAGGCTGTAGTCCCAGTGTATCCAGTTATCGCTGTCATCCTTGCGCAGAAAGTTTTGAAAACCGTTCGGTTCGCCAAAGCGAGCTTTCAGATAACAGTAGATATCCACCGGCCTAAGCCGTGACCTGACCGCGAGAATGGCGCCGCCTTTCTTCTTCTTAGGTTTCCTGTCGCTGTTACCCATTCCACCACTTCCTGCCGGGTAGCTGCCCGCCATTCACTGATGTTGAGGCAAGCAGGCTCTTTGACAGCCTGCCTCTTCTTTCGATGGGATTTACGCACGATCGTCACAAATATTCAGCGTGTAACGTGTGTGTCGGAGTTCACCAGCTCTTATCAGCGCACTCTTGGCAACGAGATCCTGCAGGTCCCTCGTCGCCGTAGCGCGCGACGCCTGGGTGATGGCGATGTAATTCTCGGCGCTAAGACCGCCCTTGAAGCCGTCGATACCTTCGCGGAACATTCGAGCGATGACTTTTTCCTGGCGCTCGTTGAACTGATCCCGATGGCGCTCGTAGAATTTGGCCTTGGCGACGGAGAATTCGACACGAGCAAGCGTTACGCGCTGCGCTTCGAGGATCGTGTCGGCGAAATATAGCAGCCAGTCGGTAATCGCGTTGCTTTTGTTGCTGGCTTCCAGCCGGTCGTAATAAGCCTTGCGATGACGTTCGATCGTATAGGCCAACGCGATGAGACTCGGCTCGCCCAGATTTTGCGCCATCGCCTTTTCGCAAAGCGCGCGTCCTATGCGGCCGTTGCCGTCTTCGAACGGATGTATGCTCTCGAAATAAAGATGCGCGATACCGGCGCGCGTCAGCGCGGGAAGCGGAGTCTTACCCTTGGGCGCGGTATCGTTGAACCAGATGGTAAAGGCGTCCATCTCGGCTTTCACGCGCGATGAGGGCGGCGCCTCGAAATGCACTTTGGGTTTGTCCAGCCGGTTAGAGACGATCTGCATGGCATCGGCGTGCTGGCGATAGTTGCCGATCGTCTCGATGCGTCGCTCTCCGGACATCACCATCTTGTGCCAGGCATAGAGCGTGCGATGCGAGAGCGGCTTGGCAAAATGCAGATACACGTCGGCCATCATTTCGGCGATGCCCCGCTCGGCGGGCGGTATGCGCCTATTCTCGCCTCCGAGCCCAAGCTGCTGCCGCAAGGATGATTGCAGGCTTTCCCGGTTGAGATACTCACCCTCGATCTCGGATGTCTTCAAGGCCTCTTCGCTGATTAGATCGATGCGGATCTGGTCGCGGTCATCGGGGCCGACATGGCGAAACACGCCCAGGAACTCGCCCGATCGCAATAGGAACTCGCTTTCCAGCGGGTCCAATGCCATCTTGTCGTAGGTAAAATGCGGCCAGTCGGCCTGCTCCCAATTCCATGCCATGAGCTATAGAGCCCCTTTCTATAACTCATGATATCGAAAAAGGTGAGCTATAGCAATCTGATCTATGCCTCAGCCAGCACCCGTTAGACAGTCTCCGGCCGCCCCCGCAGAAAATTCGACATATTGACCGTGAAGAAACCACAGTCCCATGAGTAGAGTTGGGCCTTAGCCGGAGCCACAAGCTGCACCCGGCCGCGACCAGTGGTAAGTTGGCGCGGAATGGGCGTCTGACTCCACAGTGATCGGTCAAAGCCTAGCCCGAATACATGTCCGACTGCTTCCGTGGTGCTTCCGCGACGCACTTCCCGACCTCGTCTCGCGGGAAAAATACCTTGCTAACCACCTGTTTTGACAGTATAAAAATGGCGCACCCGGCAGGATTCGAACCTGCGACCTCTGCCTTCGGAGGGCAGCGCTCTATCCAGCTGAGCTACGGGTGCTTCCCGGAAACCGGAAAACGAACCGGCCGGTGAGCCGGCCAGCCACGGCTTCATAGCGGAAGCCGCCCGTGGCTTCAACGGCCAATTGGCGATTGTGCGGCGGCGTGAGACGGATTGCTTGTCTCATCGATGTTTATCGGACATGGCGCTCCCTCGACGTCGCGGCTTCGCCGAGCCCACCGTTTCGGAGCAAGCCGCGGGTCTCGCCGCCGTTCGGACGTCCGTTTTGTCGAGGAACCCAAGCTTCTGGGTCTCACCCCTCCGCCTCCACTTTCGCCACCCTCCTCCTCACCGCCCTTGTCGCCCGCTTCTGCTTCTTTGCACCCGCCAACTCGTGCATCGCATCCAGCTGCATCTGCTGCATTTCAGCCAGCCGCTGCCATTGGCGCGAGATCAAATAGTCGAGCTTTTCGTGCAGGTGGCGCACTTCAAGCTCGGCTTTCAGGTTCACCCGGTAGTCGTTGAAGGAGCGCAGCCGGTCTTTGGCTTCCTGCCGCTTCTGGCTCATCATGATCACCGGCGCCTGGATGGCGGCGATGCAGGAGAGCAGAAGGTTGAGCAGGATGAACGGGTAGGGATCGAAGGCGTGCGCCAAGCCGGCGATCAGGTTGATGCCGATCCAGACCAGAAGCACGGTAGCAAACGAAATCAGGAACCACCAGCTGCCGCCGAACTCGGCCATCGTGTCGGAGACGCGGTCGGCGAAGGAGCGGTGCTCCTCGAACTCCTCTTCCGAGTTTTCCGAGATTGTGTCTTGTCTCGCGATCGATTCCACCACCTGGCGGTCGAGCTCGGAGAATTCGCCATGCTCCTGCTGCAGCAGCTCCTCCATGTAGCGCATGCGGTAGCGGCCGAGCTCCTCGCGGCTGATGCGGGCGCCGCGCGGCAGGTCGGGATGGTCGGAGCGGATGCGGTCGGCAAGGCTGGGCCTGAGATCGTCGATGCGCACCAGGTCGCGCTTGCGGAATTTCCGGCCG
This sequence comes from Mesorhizobium sp. CA10, assembly GCF_020165285.1. Taxonomy (NCBI): domain Bacteria; kingdom Pseudomonadati; phylum Pseudomonadota; class Alphaproteobacteria; order Hyphomicrobiales; family Phyllobacteriaceae; genus Mesorhizobium; species Mesorhizobium sp. CA10. The sequence goes on along the minus strand of NZ_JAIUHV010000002.1, from coordinate 566,261 downwards.
CTGATCGCCGAGGGTTTTTTCTTCGGCTTGATCCGGCCGGGCACATGCGGTTCGGAATCCGGCACTTCCGGCGCTTCGAGGATCTCGTCGGCTCCGTGCTGGGCATCCTCCAACACGGTTTCCGCCTCGAGATATTCGCCGGCGACGTCGTTCTCGTTGTCCGCCTGCTTCTGCGCGGCTGCCTTCGGGTCGCTAGCCATGGTCGGTGCTCCTGTTCGAGGCTTTGCGATACGATACGCCAAGCCGGCGCGGCATATCCATGGTCAGTATGAATCTCGTATGACAGACAAGTTCTTGTGATTGGGCGGCAGGGTGAGGAGCGCACGTCGATGCGCGCGCAATTGCATAGCGCAGCGCCGCCCTCAGCGATTACCCGCCGCCTCGATGGTAATCCAGAAGCGAAAAGACCCCCAATCCGCGCAAGCTGCCTCGACAAGTCTCCCCTGGCGCAATCGTCTCCGCCGCCTGGCCTTGATCCAGATCAAGCTGGCCCCTGTGGCGGGCCTGATAGGCTGACTATATCGAGATCAGGCCTGAGCGTTCAGGCTCCCGCCATCCGGCAAATGAGGGATCGCCGCCATGTACAAGAAAATCCTGATCGCCACCGACGGTTCGGAACTAGCCCAGAAGGGCGTCGCTCACGGGCTGGAGCTGGCCGTGGGCCTTGGCGCCGCCGTGGCTTTCGTCACCGTCTCCGAGCCTTTCCCGACGCTGGCCTGGGGCGGCGCCATGGCCGGCTATGCCGCCGCCGACGAGCTCACCAATTACGAGGAAAGCGCGCGCAAATATGCAAGCGAGGTGCTCGACAAATGCAAGGCCGAAGCCGATGCCAAGGGTGTGGCCTCCAAGGGCGTCCACGTCGAGAACAAGGCGCCGGCTGAGGCGATCCTTGAGGTTGCGGGCGCCGAGGGCAGCGACCTCATCGTCATGGCCTCGCACGGCCGCCGCGGCCTCGGCCGCCTGGTGCTTGGCAGCCAGACGGCGGAGGTGGTGTCGCTGACGCGGATCCCGGTGCTGGTGGTCCGGTAGGCTCCGCCGATAGGTGATGCCGGCCTGCGAACGATGGTTTCCTGCGCTTCCGGTGCTCACGCAGTTAAGTACGCTCCGCTCCGGTTCTCGGAAGCCATCGTGTACGGCCTGACCTGAACCTCGACAGACCCCGGGCCGTCGTCGCCATTTGCCTCTTGCCAAAAGGGGCCGTCCATACGTGACGAAGTCGAAAGGCGCCGCGCTACTGCGTCGGCAGCAGCGGCGAACTGGGCGACGCCAAATCCGGCGAAGGCAGATCGGACGCCGGCTGGCCAGCCTGCATCGACGCAGGGGGCGCGGAACCAGGTGCCGGCAGCCCTGGCAAAGCCGAATCCGGCGGCGCCATGCCGGGCAGGGGCGAAGCCGGCTGCCCGGAATACATCAGCCTGGGCTGGCCGGCATCGGCTGTCGTCGGCCCCAGGCTTCGCTGGATCAGCGCTTCGACATGGTTGTTGCGCTGGCGCGCGCTGTCGGCGCCCATCACCACCACGATCAGATGCCTGCCGTCGGCATTGTAGGACGTGACGATGTTGTAACCGGAGGCTCTTATGTAGCCGGTCTTGATGCCGTCGACGCCGCGCACGCGCCCCAGCATGTCGTTATGGCCGCGCACCAGCCGGCCGCGGAACATGAAGTCGCTTTCGGAGAAATAGTGGAAATGCTGCGGAAAGCGCTTTTCCAGCGCCATGCCCAGCACCGCCATATCGCGCGCCGTGGTCACCTGGCCGTCGTCGGGCAGGCCGCATGCATTGCGGAAATTGGTGGCGGTCATGCCGAGCTGGCGCGCCTTGGCAGTCATCATGGCGGCGAACTGGTCCTCTGAGCCGCCGCCCAGATACTCGCCCACCGCCACCGCCACGTCGTTCGCCGACTTCACCACCATGGCGCGGATGGCGGAATCGACGTCGATCGTCTCGCCGCGCCGGAAGCGCAGCTTCGTCGGCGGCTGCGAGGCGGCGTGGTCGGAAACCGGAATCAGCGTCTGCTTGGTGACGCGGCCGGACTCCAGCGCCTCGAACAGCATGTAGAGCGTCATCATCTTGGTCAGCGAGGCGGGATAGCGCTGCGACCTCGAGTTCACCTCGAACAAGGTCTTGCCGGTCGAGGCATCGACCACGATCGCCGCATATTTCTGCGGCTGCGCCGGCACGGCCAGCACGCTTTCCGGCGGCGCGGCCGTGGTGCAGCCGGCGACCAGCAGGAGCAGGGCCATCGCGGCGATGAGTTTCTGGAGGAGCGGGAAGGGACGGGGCAAGACGGTTCTAAAGCTGTTGCTGCGATGCGGCGAAGCTAACGTACCGCATGTGCCGCGTCCAACTGGTTAACGGCGGCAATAAGGCATTTGCCCAGGTTTTGGAGGTTCGAGCCCTCGCCGAAGCTGCCAATCTCCCCCCTTGCGGGGGAGATGCCCGGCAGGGCAGAGGGGGGTGCTGTCCCGCCAGCGTGGCCGCCATGTCCTTAGACGAAGCCTGATTGAACATCGCTCATTCTGCAAGGCCGCGATCCTTCGCACCCCCTCTGTCCTGCCGGACATCTCCCCCGCAAGGGGGAGATCGGATGCTGCTTGGCTTTCGCCAATCGCCGGCCACCTGCTTACCCACGCTTTGCCTTCCGCCCCACCTTTCCGTTACTATGCGCGCGGCTTGGTTTTGGGGGATCGGCAATGTCGGAAATCGCCACGGGCACCACCTCGCTTCTGCGGGCATCGCTCAGCCGCACCGGCAAATGGGCGGCGAGCTTCGCCTTTGTCAGCGGCGCGGTCGGCGACGTGCTCAACCCGCTCGGACCCTTCGCCGCCTATATCGCGCTCGGCGCCGCGGTCGCGGCGTTGATCATCGCCATCGCCATGGTGCTGCGCCTGGTGCTGGCGGCAAAAGCCATGCCGGCGCTGATCTTCGCCACCAGCGCGGCGGCAATCGCCGGCGGCGTCTACGGCATCCAGCAGCAAACGAATTCGCAGAACGGCGTGATCGCCAGCCTCGTGCCGGCGGTGGCCGAGCTGCAGCAGTCGCTGGGCATCGTCTCGCAGAAAGTGGCGAAGATCGAGAAAACCGTCACAGAGACGCAGAAGACCGTCGAAGCGGTCAAGAAGTCCACCGACACGATGGCGAAGACGACCGAAGAGATCGCGCTGACGCAGACCAGGCAGACCCAACAGGGCACCGAGACGCAGAAGACCGTGGAGGCGGTCAAGCAGACCACCGACAGCTTGGCCGCGGGCCAAGAACAGCAGCAGGCGCAGGCCGAAAAGCTGCAGGCGACCACCGAGCAGATCGCCGCTTCGATCGACACCATCGCCAAGGGCTTCGCGCAGCTCTCCGCGCAAGGCGGAACGATCGCCGATCCGAAGCGCCCGGACGAGTTCTATCACAATGCCCGCGTCTATGAGCTGGCCGGCGACATGCTCAACGCGCGCCGTTCCTATCTTGCCTTTGCCGGCTTCGATGTCGACGCTATCGACCCCTATACGCGCTTCGCCACGCTGCTCAGGGTCCAGGACGGCAAGGCGGGCGCCCGCGAAGTGTTGGGTTCTCTGGCGGAAAAGGCCAAGGCGCCGTCGATTAAGCTCGTCCATCTGTTGCAGTTCGACGATGTCCAGCGGCTCGACAAGCTCAACGCCTTCATCGCCGCCAACCCGGATTACGCGCCGGCTTACTTTCTCCTGGCGCAGGAATTTTCGGAAGACCGCCTGGGCAGCCAGACGCTGGCCGACAAGCGCAGCGAGGCGACCGCGCTGACCAAATTCGTTTCGTACGAAAAAGACGGCGGCCTGCTCAAATATTTCGTCGATCAGACCCAACTGGCCGACTGGCTCGACCGCAGCCGCGCGCGGCTGACGGCATTGGGCGACGTGCTCGACCCGTCGCGCTTCGTGCCGACGCTGACGCCGACGCGCTCCAACGCCGGCTGGTCGATGACGATCTCGCTGCCCGAGCCGGCGACGGCGATTTCCTGGCGGCTCGGCGCCAATGGCCCGTTCACCGACACCGGGCTGATAGCCGTGAACGACCAGCGCACCGGCAAGCCGATGCCCAATCCGAGCTTCGAATTGCCGGACAGCACCGCGGCGACCAATATCGGCATCAAATATCTCGACATCCGCGGTCGTGAGACCGGCCCGTTCGACATCCGCTTCGATCCGGATTCAGCGCTCCAGCAGGGCAACAAGCAGATCCTCGACCAGTTCTGGACGTCGTGGATCGCCTTCGACGCAGGCGGCAATCGCGGTCTGGTCTATTTCACCCAGATGCTCTCCTTCCGCTGCGCCATCAGGCAAGTGCATTACAGCCTGAACGGAACCGAGCTCGACAAGGAGATCAAGATGCCGCCCTGCGACGCCAAGGACCCTTATGCAATTCCTTCCGACTACCAACCCTATTTCAAGGTCAAGGATGACGTGAAATCGATGGCGGTGCAGGTGACCTATACCGATGGCACCAAGTCGCCGGTCAGGGAGTATAAAAGGCAGTAGGGTCGTTTTCAGCGTGGCGCTGTTCGCCTCTCTTGCGATTTTTTATCGCGCGTGAAGCGACGACCTATCCTTCGTCATTCTAGGGTCTGCGCGCGTCGCTTCGCTCCTTGCTCCGCCCTAGAATGACGAAGGATAGGTTGGCGGGGGCGAAAACGCCTGATGCAAATTGCCAGCCATCACGCTTGCGTATCCGGTGCTGGACAGGCTTTGCTGCCGCGAGAAAAGATTCGGGAAGCATTCATGGACACGCTCACCATCGACGCAAAGGGCATCTCGGTTTCGCTCGATCTTGCCGTCGGTCACATCAGTGCCATGGAGGTCGAGGCCGAAGGCCGCATCCTGAAGCCCCTGCACCGCGCGCCCTGGGTCGGCACGCCGCGCGAGAGCCTGCCGGAAACCCTGCCCGAAGGCACGGTCCGCCTGTCCGGCGATTTCCTCTGCGCGCCTTTCTCCACCAGTGACGTCGAGACCGCGCCCCTGCATGGCTGGCCGGCCAACAGCGAGTGGGACGTCGTCGACAACGGCGCGGTTCCCGGAGGCTGGCGCGCCGTCTTCCGGCTGCGCCGCAAGGTCATGGGCGCCACTGTCGACAAGGTCTTCACGCTGCGCGATGGCCATCCTTTCCTCTACCAGGAGCACATGTTTTCCGGCGGCGCCGGCGCGATTTCCGTCGCCCATCATCCGATGACGGCGATGACGGGCGGCGGTAGGCTCGCCTTCTCGCCGAAGCGCATGGCCGTCACGCCGCCGATGCCGCCGGAGCCCGATCCGGCCCGCGGCCGCTTCATGCTGGCCTATCCGGCTCGCGCCGCCGACCTCACAAAGTTCCCGCTCGCCGCCGGCGGCACAACCGACCTCACCGACTACCGCATGGAGGACAGGCGCGAGGATTTCATTACTCTGGTCGAGGCGGATCACGGCGGCCCGGGCTGGACGGCGATTGCCCGGCGCGCCGAGCAGGATCTGGTTCTGGTGCTGAAGAACCCGGCCGAACTGCCGGTCACCATGCTGTGGTTCTCGAATGGCGGCCGCGACTACGCGCCCTGGAGCGGCCGCCATCTCGGCGTGCTCGGCATCGAGGACGGCCGCACCGCGATCGGCCATGCCGCTTCGCTCGGCAACAACTGGTTGAAGCATGAAGGCGTGGCCACAGTCTTTGCACTCGCTGAAGGGCGGTCAGTGTCGTTTCGCCATGTCATCGGTGGGGTTCCGTTCGCGGACGTGGAGCCGCCGAGCGGCTTGGAATCGGCGCCCGACCGCCTGCGTTTCATCGTTGCCGGCGGGGCAGCGCGGGAGGTGCCGTTCGACGGCGGGTTCCTGCGCATCGGCGGCTCGGTTCCTGATTGAGACGTCGGCCAGCGCCTGAGAGTTCGTCATTCCAGGGCGACGAGGATGGACGCCTCGGCTAACCTCGAAGGTGCGCAGGCCGCCTAAACTTCGGAACGAGGTTTGAATTTTCTGCCGACACCCGCCAAGATGTCGGCTGAACCGCAGCCGGAAAGCCGCCGATGTCCGAGATCGCCCATATCACAGCCGCCATCTTCAAGCGCGCCGGCGGAGCCAAGCGCTTCGTTGTCGCCATCGCCGGTCCGCCCGGCTCCGGCAAGTCGACACTGTCAGCTGCATTGCATGAACTGCTGCCGGAAGGCACATCCGAGGTCGTACCGATGGACGGCTTTCATTATGACGACATCATTCTCAACCGCCGCGGCCTGCGCCCCCGCAAGGGCGCACCGGAAACGTTCGATTTCGCCGGTTTCGAGACGCTCTTGAAGCGCATCCGCTCCGGCGAACCCGATATCGCGATTCCCGTGTTCGACCGCAGCATGGAACTGTCGCGCGCGGCGGCCGAAATCGTCGGCACCGACACCAAATTCATCCTGGTCGAGGGCAACTATCTGCTGCTCGACGAGGAGCCGTGGTCGCGGCTGGCGCCTTTGTTCGATTTCACCATCTTCGTCGACGTGCCGCGGGGCGAGCTCGAAAGCCGCCTGATGGAGCGCTGGCGCGAGCATGGCAAGTCCGACGAGGACGCCCGCGCATGGATCGCCTCCAACGACATGCCCAACATCGAGCGGGTGCTGGCGCGGCGCCGGCCGGCCGATATGGTCGTTGGTTCCTTGGTTATTGGTTAACCTGCTCAATTTTCAATATTTTCCGGCGGGAACTTTAAGGTTTTCAGGCCGTTATGACCCTATCCCGAATTGTCCGGCGCCGGAGCAATTCCAGGAAGGCGGGCGAACGCTTTCCCTCCGAAACTGCGAACCGAGAATGCAGGAGCCGTCAGATGGCAACGAACAGCAGAAAAACCGCGCCCAAGAAGGCCAGCAGGGCCAGCCAATCCAGGACGACGCAAGCCCAAGCCGGCGCCGCGGCGGCCGAACGATCGAAGGACGCCAAGCCGACCTTCGGTAAGGCAGCGCCGAAGAAAGTGACGCCCGGCGCGGCCCACAAGGTCGCGGCCAAGGCGCAGAAGCCCCATAAACCAGCCGCAAGCAGGCCGGGTCCGATCCGCACGGTTGCAAGCGTTGCGACCGGCGCGGTGGTGGCGACTGCAAGATTGGCCGCGTCCATGCTTGGCAGGGGAACCGGCGCCAAGTCGAAATAAGAGTCTAGCCCTTCGCCGGGATGGTCAGGCCCCTCTTCACCGCAGGCCGTGCCAGGCCGCGCTTCAGCCATTCGGCAACGGTCGGGAAATCGTCGAAACCGACCAGGTCGCGCGCCTCGTAGAACCCGATCAGGTTGCGCACCCAGCCCAGCATTGACACATCGGCGATGGTGTAGTCGTCGTCCATGATCCACTTGCGACCCTTCAGGCGCGTTTCCATGACGCCGATCAACCGCCGCGACTCGTCGCGGTAACGCTCCAGCGGCCGCTTGTCGGCGATCTCGCGTCCGGCGAATTTGTGGAAGAAGCCGACCTGCCCGAAGATCGGGCCGATCGCCGCCATCTGGAAGAACACCCATTGGATCGTCTCGTAGCGGCGCGCCGGATCGGCGGGAATGAGCTTGCCGGTCTTGTCGGCCAGATAGAGCAGGATGGCGCCGGATTCGAACAAGCCGATCGGCTTGCCGCCCGGACCGTCCGGATCGATGATCGCCGGTATCTTGCCGTTGGGATTGAGCGACAGGAATTCCGGCGTCCAGCTCTCATTCTTCCCGATATCGACATAATGCGGCTCATAAGGCAGGCCGATCTCCTCCAGCGCGATCGACGCCTTCACGCCATTGGGCGTCGTGGCGGAATAAAGCTGCAGGCGCTCGGGGTGCTTGGCCGGCCAGCGCTTGGCGATCGGAAAGGCGGACAGGTCGGTCATCGCAAACTCCGGATGCGGATTGGCGCGGGGCGGCGCTTTTTGGCGGGTGAGGGAGAATTAGGATCCCGGCCGGCCGGGATCAATACACCGGCAAGCGGCTTGGCATGGACACACAGTCAACCAGTGGGCCGCGGTCAAACCGTCTTGAAGGCCAGCACCGCATTGGTTCCGCCGAAGGCGAAACTGTTGCTGAGCGCCGCGCGCACCCTGCGCTCGCGCGCCGTGTTCGGCGTCACGTCGAGATCGCATTCCGGGTCCGGCTCGCGGTAATTGGCGGTCGGCGGCACGATGCCGTCGCGGATCGCCATCACGCAGGCGATCATCTCCAGCCCGCCCGAAGCGCCGAGGCAATGCGCATGCATCGACTTGGTCGAGGACACCGAAAGCGAACGGGCATGCTCGCCGAAGACGCGCTTGATCGCCGCGGTCTCGATCTGATCGTTGGCCTTGGTGCCGGTGCCGTGCGCGTTGAGGTAGTCGACATCTTCCGGATTGAGCCCGGCATCCGCCATGCAAAAACGCATTGCCGCTTCCGGTCCCTCGATGGTCGGCGCGACGATGTCGGAGGCATCGGCCGAAAGCCCGACGCCGGCGATCTCGGCCAAGATGGTGGCGCCGCGCGCCATCGCGTGATCGTAGCTTTCGAGCACCGCCATGCCCGCGCCTTCGCCGAGCACCAGCCCGGCGCGATCGGCCGAGAACGGCCGGCAGGTGTCGGGCGAAAGCACCCTGAGCGCCTCCCAGCCCTTCAGCACGCCCCACACCAGCGGCGCTTCGGTGCCGCCGGCGACCATCACGTCGGCGCGACCGAGCCTGATCTGGTCGACCGCCGAGGAAATCGCATGGTTGGCCGACGAGCAGGCCGAGGTGGCGCCGAAAACAGGGCCGCGCAACCCGAGATTCATGCTGACCTGGCCGGCGGCGGCGCCTGGCATCACTTTCGGCACGGTGAAGATGGCGGCGCGGTTGCGCCCTTCGAGCAGGATGGCGCGGTAATTCTCCTCGATCGTCTCGAAGCCCGCGACGCCGATGCCGACGATTGCGCCCATCCGGTAGGTGTTGTCGGCATGTGCGGTCAAGCCCGACTGCTGCATGGCTTCCCGCGCCGCGATCACGGCCAGCAGGCTGAAGCGGTCCATCGACACGACCTGCTTGCGGTCGATGCCATGGTCCGGCAATTGCTTGATTTCGCAGCCGGTCTTGACCTTGAGGTCATGCAGCGACGGATTGTCGATAGGGCCGATGGCCGAGCGGCCGGCGCGCATGGCGTCCCATATCGCCGCCGCATCGTTGCCGAGCCCGCAAATCCCGCCAATACCGGTGATGACGACGCGTTTTTGCATGCAGTCAGGCTTTTTTCGCGATCAGTTCGCGAACCGCCTCGACCATGTCGCCGACGTTCTTGAGGTTGCTCCAGGCATCGACCGTGTTCATCTCGATCTCGATGCCGTACTTTTCCTCGAGATCGAAGATGATCTCGGTCAGCTCCAGCGAATGGATGCCGAGCGTGCCGAGATCGGTGCTGGCGGTGATTTCCTCGCCGCCGGTATCGGCATGCGCCTTGATCTTTTCGATGATCTCGGTCGTCAGCTGGTCAGCCATTCGGTTCCTTCCCTGTCGTTGCCCGACGCCACTGATCAGCGCCTCTTTTTTTGATCCCCGGACCCAACAAACGCCGTTGCCCTTACCTCGTCAGGCGCCGCGCGACCGCTCCAAGGTGGCTTCCCTCTATAGAAACCGAAACGATGTCAAGCAACAAGCGATATCGACAAAGCCGCCGGAGTGCTTAACCTGGAATCATGGACATGATCGGCAACACTTTGACATCCCAGCCTGCCTCGCCTTTGGCCGCCCCTCCCTTGCCTGCCGCGCAACGTGTTGCCGGCCTGGGCAGGCTTTTCTGCAGCAAGAGCGGCGGCCGGACGCGCCTGCGGCGGCTCTATCAGGACGGATCGGCCAAGATCCGCCTGCCGGCGGTGCAAGGCGATCCGCTCGAGGCGGTGCTGATCAACACCGCCGGCGGGCTGACCGGCGGCGATCGCCTCGGCTGGACGGTCGAGGTCGGCGCCGACGCCTCCGCCGCCGTCACCACCCAGGCCTGCGAGAAGGTCTATCGCGCCGCCGCCGACAGGGCCGAGACAAGCGTCAACCTGCGTGTCGGTCCGGGCGGCCGCATCGCCTGGCTGCCGCAGGAAACCATCGTTTTCGACTGGGCCGCCTTCGTCCGCACGCTGGATGTCGAGCTTGGCGACGATGCCGAGGCATTGATGCTCGAAGCCACGCTGTTCGGCCGGCTGGCGATGGGCGAGCGGATGGTTCAAGGCAGTTTCCGTGACCGCTGGCGGGTTCGCCAGGGCGGTGCGCTGGTCCATGCGGAGGATTTCCGGCTCGGCCAGGACATCGCCGCAACGCTCCAGCGGCGGGCGGCGACCGGCGGCGCGCTTGCCGTCGCCACATTGCTGCTGGTGTCGCCGCAGGCTGAAAGTCTGCTGGAGCCGGCCCGCGCCATCATCGGCGACCCCGCCACCGGTGGTTGGGGCGGCGCCAGTTTCTGGCGCGTCGGCCGATCTGGCAAGCTTCTTGCGAGGCTCTGTGCCGGCGACGGCTACCAGCTCCGCAAGCGGCTGGTTCCGCTCGTCGAACTGCTCAATGGGCGGGCGGGCCTGCCTAAATTGTGGTCACTCTGATTTCGATTGCCGGGAAGTTGCATGAACCTGACGCCGCGTGAAAAAGACAAGCTGCTGATCGCCATGGCGGCGATGGTGGCGCGCAAGCGGCTGGAGCGCGGCGTCAAGCTCAACCATCCCGAAGCCATCGCCTTGATCACCGACTTCGTCGTCGAAGGCGCGCGCGACGGCCGCCCGGTCGCGGAACTGATGGAGGCGGGTGCGCATGTCGTCACCCGCGCCCAGGTCATGGACGGCATCGCCGAGATGATCCACGACGTCCAGGTCGAGGCGACATTTCCCGACGGCACCAAGCTGGTGACCGTGCATGAACCGATCCGGTGAGGAGGAAGACAGATGCTGGAGCTCAGGCCGAATTGCGAATGCTGCGACAAGGATCTGCCGCCGGATGCGACCGATGCGCTGATCTGCACCTTCGAGTGCACCTTCTGCGCCGACTGCGTGGACAATGTGCTGGGTGGCGTCTGCCCCAATTGCGGCGGCAATTTCGCGCCGCGGCCGATCCGGCCGGCGGCCAAGCTGACGAAATATCCGCCGTCGACCAGGCGCGTGCTCAAGGCCGAAGGCTGCGGCCCGCGCAAGGCCGCTTGACCGGCTCAATTGGAAGGGCAGAAAGATGATCCCCGCTTCGACGAAACGTAGCACGCTTGCCGCGATCCTTTTCCTGGCAGCCGCCATGCCGGCCTATGCCCATGTCGGCATCGCCACGACCTCGTCCTTCGCCGCCGGTTTCGCGCACCCGCTGTCCGGTCTCGACCACATGACGGTCATGATCGCCGTCGGCCTGTGGGCGGCGCTTAAGGGCGGCAAGGCTATCTGGGCCTGGCCGCTGGCCTTTGTCGGCGTGATGCTGGCCGGCGGCGCGCTCGGCATGCTGCATGTGCCGATGCCTTTCGTCGAGCCCGGCATCCTCGCTTCCGTGGTGACGCTTGGCCTGCTGGTGGCGCTGGCGATCGACCTGCCGGTCTCGACCGGGATCGCGGTCATCGGTCTGTTCGCGCTGTTCCATGGTCACGCCCACGGCACGGAAGTGCCCGAAAACGCCGGCGGGCTGGAATACATTGCGGGTTTCGCCGCCGCGACGGCCCTTCTCCATGCCGTGGGCATCGCGGCGGCCCTCAGCCTCGGCATGCGCTTCCGCAGCCTGGCGCGCGCTGCAGGTGCGGCTTGCGCGGCGGCCGGCGTCGGCCTCGCCTTCGGCGTGTTGTGAGGGCGCGATGATCCCCGGCGAAATCATCGCGGCCAAGGGCGAGATCCAGCTCAACAAGGGGCTGCCGACCGTCACGCTCAAGGTCGCCAACAGCGGCGACCGGCCGATCCAGGTCGGCAGCCACTATCATTTCTACGAGACCAATGAGGGCCTGAAATTCGACCGCGAGAGCGCGCGCGGCATGCGGCTCGACATCGCCGCCGGCACCGCGACGCGCTTCGAGCCCGGGCAGGAGCGCGACGTGACGCTGGTGCCGCTGGGCGGCAAACGCGAGGTCTATGGCTTCCAGCAAAAGGTAATGGGCAAGCTGTGACGTCCGCCGGCGCGCTCACATCACTTCGGAGGCTTGGCGGCGGCATAGATGACGACCTTCCCCGGATTGTCGAACTCTACGGCGAGCACGTCCTCGGCCTGCACGCGCCGCGAATCGATCGCGTTGAAGAGCAGGGCGTTCGCCTCGATCTCCTGGCGCAGTTCGGCGACGTCCTCCTGATGCTGCTTCACCTTGTTCTCTATCGCCAGCGGCGGCCCGCCCTCGCTGCGCGCCGCGTCGGTCAGGAACACGATGTCGACCGTATCGAGCTTGGTTGTCTTTCGCACCGTGCCGATGTTGTCGCGGGTGCGCTCGATGGCAGTGATGACCTTTCCGGCCTCCGTCGAGGAAAGCGCCTCTTCCTGCCGGACATCGGAATCGACGATTGCCGCGGCAGGCCTGTCGTTGTCCAGCGGCTGCGCCGCGGGCGCCGCATGGGGCGCAGCCACGAAAAGCGTGGCGGCAACCGCGGAGCTCCATCTTTTAAAACGCGGGGCTTTCGCCATCGCTCGCTCCTGACTGAACTCGTGGCGGGGCGAAAACAGCGAAACGGTCCTGCTTGGCCGGAGGTTCCCTTCAAAAGTCGGCAGGCGGACCGCAAGGCGGCCCGCCTGGGCGTGCAATCAGCTCGCTTTCTTGGTGATCAGCGTCAGCGCGCCATTGGGCTGCATGCTTGCAGCGATCACCTGCGCGGAGCTCATGCCCTTGGCTTCGAGCGCGGATTTGACCTTGGGCGTGGCGTCGATCGACTTGCGCAATGTCTGCAGGCCGGCATCGCCGCGTTGCGCCACGATCTGGTTGACCTGCGTCTGCGTGTCCTTGGGCAGTTCGGTGATATCGACGACATTGACGCTCTGGATAGCGGGCGCCGCGGGCTGGGCCTTCGGCGCGGCGGGCGCGGTTGGCGCGGGGCTGGGCTGCGGCGTCGGCTGCTGCTGGGCATTGGCAGTGCCCGCCATCAACGTGGTGGCGGTTGCGGCGAGAAGAATCGCTTTGAGCATGGATATTCCTTCCATCGGTTTGGCAAACGGTCCTTTTGGGCTGACCGGGGCACCTCAACCGCCAAATGGGCGCGCAAGGTGTCGCCGAGCGGGTCATTGCGTGACCATTGGGTGGCGACAATGTGCACCTCGCGTTCATTCAACCTGAATTTCGGGAGCAATCGCTGATGGCCAGGATAAGCCGTGCCGCCTATGCGCAGATGTATGGACCGACGGTCGGCGACAAGGTGCGGCTTGCCGACACCGAGCTCTTCATTGAGGTGGAGAAGGATCTCACCGTATACGGCGAGGAAGTAAAATTCGGCGGCGGCAAGGTCATCCGCGACGGCATGGGCCAGAGCCAGGTCACGCGGGCCGAGGGTGCCGTCGATACCGTCATCACCAACGCACTGGTCGTCGATGCGCTGACCGGCATCGTCAAGGCCGATATCGGCCTGAAGGACGGCCGCATCGCGGCGATCGGCAAGGCCGGCAATCCGGACACGCAAGCCGGCGTCACCATCATCATCGGCCCCGGCACCGAGATCATCGCCGGCGAAGGCAAGATCCTGACGGCCGGCGGATTCGACGCGCATATCCACTTCATCTGCCCGCAGCAGATCGAGGAAGCGCTGATGAGCGGCGTCACCACCATGCTTGGCGGCGGTACCGGCCCGGCGCATGGCACTTTGGCCACCACCTGCACGCCGGGACCCTGGCACATGGCGCGCATGATCCAGTCCTTCGATGCCTTTCCGATGAATATCGGCCTGTCGGGCAAGGGCAATGCGTCAAAGCCGGCGGCGCTTGAAGAGATGGTGCTGGCCGGCGCCTGCTCGCTGAAGCTGCATGAGGACTGGGGCACGACCCCGGCCGCCATCGACTGCTGCCTGTCGGTCGCCGACGATTACGACGTGCAGGTGATGATCCACACCGACACGCTGAATGAATCGGGCTTCGTCGAGAACACGGTGGCGGCCATCAAGGGCCGCACCATCCATGCCTTTCACACCGAGGGCGCCGGCGGCGGCCACGCGCCCGACATCATCAAGGTCTGCGGCCTGCCCAACGTCATCCCTTCCTCGACCAACCCGACCCGGCCATACACGGTCAACACGCTCGCCGAGCATCTCGATATGCTGATGGTGTGCCACCATCTGTCGCCGTCGATCCCGGAGGACATCGCCTTTGCCGAAAGCCGCATCCGCAAGGAGACGATCGCCGCCGAGGACATACTGCACGACATCGGCGCCTTCTCGATAATCTCTTCCGACAGCCAGGCCATGGGCCGCGTCGGCGAGGTGGCGATCCGTTGCTGGCAGACCGCCGACAAGATGAAGCGCCAGCGCGGCGCGCTGCCGGACGAAACCGGCGACAACGACAATTTCCGCGTCCGCCGCTACATCGCCAAATACACCATCAATCCGGCCATCGCGCATGGCCTGTCGAAGGAGATCGGCTCGATCACCGTCGGCAAGCGCGCCGATCTGGTGCTGTGGAATCCGGCCTTCTTCGGCGTCAAGCCGGAGATGGTGCTGGTCGGCGGCTCGATCGCCGCAGCACCCATGGGCGATCCGAACGCCTCGATCCCGACGCCGCAGCCGATGCACTACCGGCCGATGTTCGGCGCCTATGGCAAGGCCTTGACCAATTCATCGGTGACCTTCGTCTCGAAGGCCGCCTTCGATGCCGGCCTGCAGGGCAGGCTGGGCGTCGACAAGGCGATGATCGCGGTCGAGAACACGCGCGGCGGCATCGGCAAGCATTCGATGGTGCTCAACGACGCCACGCCGCATGTCGAGGTCGATCCCGAAACATACGAAGTGCGGGCCGACGGCGAGCTCTTGACCTGCGAACCCGCGACCGTGCTCCCGATGGCGCAGAGGTATTTCCTGTTTTGACAGGCGGCTGATCGGTGAGTGGGCAAATATCGTTGCGGCTCGCGCGCACAGACCGCAATATGCGGCAAAGCAGCAGCCGCATTGTGATTACGCATGCCCACCGAAATCGCCTCCCCGCACGACATCTTCCCGCATATCCGCATCGTCATGGGCATGGTGATCGGCCTCGGCGTCACGCGTCTGCTTTCGGGAACTGCCCGCATCGTCCAGCATCCAGGCCAGTACCGGCTCTATGCGGTGCATCTCGCCTGGGTCGCTTCGGTGCTGTTGATGCTGGTGCATTTCTGGTGGTGGGAATTCGGCCTCTACGCCATCGAGAACTGGACCTTCGGCAAATATCTTTTCATCATCTTTTACGCTATCACGCTGTTCCTGCTTTGCGCGCTGCTGTTTCCGGATTCGATGCTCGACTACACCAGCTACGAGGATTATTTTTACTCGCGCCGCGCCTGGTTCTTCGGGCTGCTGGCGGCTACCTATCTGCTCGACGTGGTCGACACGCTGCTCAAGGGCCCGCAGCATTTCGCCCGCTTCGGCAATGAATATCTGATCCGCACGCCGGTCTTCGTCGCGCTTTGCCTGGTGGCGATCCTGGTTCGCGACCGCCGTTTCCACATCGCTTTCGTCGCGGCTGCGCTTGTCTACCAGGTATCGTTCATCCTGCGGCTCTTCGACACCATCGTCTGAGCGCCATTGGGCTGATACCGGCGATGGTCTAAGGTTTCGGAAAAGCAAGGTTAACCATGTACAAGGCCGTCGGATCGCGCGGATCCCGGGTCAGCCGGGTGCTCTGGATGCTCGAGGAGCTCGGGCAGCCCTACGAATTCGTCGAGGTGAAGCTGCGCTCGCCGGAGGCCTATGCACTCAACCCCTCCGGCAAGGTGCCGATCCTGATCGACGGCGAGCTCAAGGTCACGGATTCAGCGGCGATCTGCGTCTATCTGGGCGATAAGCATGCCGATAAGGGCATGGGCGCCAATCCGGGTCTCGCCGGCCGCGCCGAGACGGACTCCTGGATGCACTTCGCCCAGAGCGAACTGGAAGCGCCGCTGTGGAACAAGCTGCGCCACCGCTTCCTGCTCCCCAGGGATGTTCGGGTGGATGTCGGCCCGGCTGCGGCCTATGATTTCGCATCCGAAATAAAGGCGCTGGAACGGCGGCTTGGCGACAAGCCCTTTGCGCTGGGCGACCGCTTCTCGGCCGTTGACGTGCTGCTGGGCGATATTGGCGGCTGGGCTCGTGCCGGCCGCTTTCCGATCGAGTCCCAGCGCGTCAACACCTATTTCGATCGTGTCCTCGGGCGCCCCGCCCGTGCAAGGGCGCAAGCAAATGGCGGAGCCATGAAATGAAGCTCAACATTAACACCGATTTCACCAAATTCCCGCGTGCCGTTTCGGTGCTTGCCGCCGGGGATCCGGCTTTGACCGCGCCCTACGACAAAGCCGTGCTGCCGCATGACGAGCGGCATCTGCGCCGCCGCGCCATCGAGACCGCGGCCGGCGAAAAGGTGCTGGTCGACCTGCCCGAACCAATGGCGCTGAACAATGGCGACCGGCTGGTGCTGGAAGACGGCCGCCAGCTCGAAATCGTCGCGGCGCCCGAGGAGGTCTACGACATCCGCGCCCGCGATGCGGTTCATCTGACCGAACTCGCCTGGCACATCGGCAATCGTCACCTTGCCGCGGCGATCGAGGCGGACCGCATCCTCATCCTGCGCGATCATGTCATCAAGGCGATGCTGGAAGGCCTCGGCGCCACGGTGAATGAGGTTTCGCAGCCGTTCAGCCCGGTGCGCGGCGCCTATTCCGGCCATGACCACGGCCATTCGCATGATCACGATCATGACCACCACGGCCATGATCACGATCACCATGATCATGCGCACGACCATCACCACGACCATCACCACCATCATGACTGAGGAGCTTTCCAGTGTCGCGCTGCTGCGGCTGATGGCCTGGCTGTCGCCGTCCTTTCCGGTCGGCGGCTTCTCCTACAGCCACGGGATCGAGCGCGCCGTGCATGACGGGCTGATCGCGGATCGTGACGATCTCGCCGGCTGGCTGGAGACGCTGGTCGAGATCGGCTCGGGCTGGAACGACGCTGTGCTCTTCGCCGAAGGCTGGCGGCGCGGACGTGACGGCGGCGATCTCCAGGAAATAGCGGCGCTGGCCGAAGCGCTTGCCGGGTCGCAGGAGCGGCACACGGAAACCATGCTGCAGGGCACAGCCTTCCTCCAGGCGGCGTCGGCCTGGTCGTCTCGAGCGCTGGAGCGCCTGCCGGCCGATTGCCCCTATTGCGTAGCAGTCGGCGCCGTTGCGGGCGGCAGCGGCATCGGCCTTTCGGAGGCGCTCTCCGCCTTCCTGCAGGCTTTCTTCTCCAATCTCCTGCAAGCGGCAATCAGGTTGGGTGTCGTTGGCCAGGTCGACGCCGTCGCATTGTTAGCCGGCTTCGAACCTCTGACGCTGGCGACCGCATCGCGCGCCGGCGCTTCCAGCCTGGACGATCTGGGCGGCGCGGCCTTCATGTCCGACATAGCGGCGATGCAGCATGAGACGCAATACTCCAGGCTGTTCCGCTCATGATCGTGCTTGCCGTCATCCTCTCCTTCGTCCTGCTCCTGATCACAACGCTGCATGTCTATTGGGGCATAGGCGGCATCTGGCCGGGCACGGACCAGGCATCCTGCGCCCGCGCCGTCGTCGGTTTTCGCGGCGTCGACGAGATGCCGTCGTCATTCGCGAGTTTTGCTGTCGCGACCTGCCTGGCATTGGCAACGCTCTGGCCGCTGGCGTTGGCCGGCGTCTTTGCGACGCCCTTTCCAAGAGAGGGCCTGGCTGCCACGGCTTTGATGATCGGCCTCGTCTTCCTCGGTCGCGGCATTGCCGGCTTCACGCCCTGGTGGCGCCGGCTCGCGCCCGAACAGCCTTTCGCGCGGCTTGACCAAAGCCTTTATTCGCCGCTTTGCCTCCTGATCGGGGCAGGCTTCGCAATTCTTGCCATCACGGAGTTTCCGGCATGACGTCGAAAAACGGTCCTCTTCGCATCGGCATCGGCGGGCCGGTCGGCTCCGGCAAGACGACGCTCACCGAAAAGCTCTGCAAGGCGCTGCGCGACGACTTTTCGATCGCCGTCGTCACCAACGACATCTACACCAAGGAGGATGCTATGATGCTCGCGCGGCTACAAGCATTGCCCGAAGAGCGCATCGTCGGCGTCGAGACCGGCGGCTGCCCGCATACGGCCATCCGCGAGGATGCTTCGATCAATCTGCGGGCCATTGCCGAGCTGAACAAGAAATTCCCGGATCTCGACATCATCTTCATCGAATCCGGCGGCGACAATCTCGCCGCCACCTTCTCGCCTGACCTTGCCGACTTGACCCTCTACGTCATCTCGGTCTGCCAGGGCGAGGAGATCCCGCGCAAGGGCGGCCCGGCCATCACCCGCTCGGATTTCCTGATCATCAACAAGAGCGATCTGGCACCCTATGTGAACGTCAACCTCGACGTCATGGAGAGCGATGCCGGCCGCATGCGTGGCAAAAGGCCGTTCGGCTTCACCGACCTTTCGCGCGGCAAGGGATTGCAGGACGTGATCGACTTCATCGTCGAGCAGGGCGGGCTGCAGTCGGCGCGCCCGGCGGCTTGATCCCGCTGAGCCAGCGTTTATCGGTTGCTGGCAGCCGCCATGCGCGGCATTCTCGGGACACAAACCCAAGCGGAGGATTTTCGATGAGCCTTGCCCGCCTGCATAAGGAACCGCTGAGCAACCTGCCCTATTATGAGGAGCGGGTCGATCTCGCCGCCGCCTTCCGCTGGACGGCGCGGCTCAACATGCATGAGGCGGTGGCCAACCATTTCTCGCTGTCCGTCAACGACGAAGGCACGAAGTTCCTGATGAACCCCAACCAGGTGCATTTCTCGCGCATCAAGGCGAGCGACCTGCTGCTGATCGACGCCAACGATCCCGACACGCTGTCCGGCCCCAACGCGCCCGACCCGACCGCCTGGGGCCTGCACGGCGCCATCCACCGCAACGTCCCGCATGCGCGCTGCGCCATGCATGTCCATTCAATCCACGCCACCGTGCTTGCTTCGCTCGCCGATTCGACGCTGCCGCCGGTCGACCAGAACTCAGCCATGTTCTTCAACCGCCATGTCGTCGATGCCAATTATGGCGGCTTGGCCTTCGAGGAAGAGGGCGAGCGCTGCTCGCAGCTTCTCACCGACCCCAAGGTCAAGGTGATGGTCATGGGCAATCACGGCGTCATGGTCATCGGCGACACCGTCGCCGACACCTTCAACCGCATGTTCTATTTCGAACGCGCCGCCGAGACCTACATCAAGGCGCTGTGGACCGGCCGTCCGCTGCGCACGCTCTCGGACGAGATCGCCGAGAAGACCGCGCGCGAAATGGATGATTATCCCGGCCAGGCCGAGCGTCACCTTGCCGAGTTGAAGGCAATCCTCGACGAGGAAGAGCCGGTCTACCGGAATTGATCTTCCTTCTCCCCGGTTACGCTATACACATCCTCTGTGACTGGCGCGACTGATCAGGCCGAAGCCTTGATTGCCACGTGGTTCCCCCAATCCGTCGCTGCTTCGCAGCGCCACCTTTCCCCCCTCCGGAGGGAAAGGAAGGGAGCCTTGCTGGACGAGCGTTGGCGGCAAAAAGCTCGGCGCCCTTCCTCTCCCCCGTCGATCGGGGGAGAGGTGGCTCGGCGAAGCCGAGACGGAGTGGAGGTCGACCAGCGCAGCATCAAACAATGCATGCGCCAAGCTGCTACGCACGCTATCGCCAAAGACCAGCCGCTCGGAAATGTGTGCATGCCGTAGCCCGTTTCACGGGGGGAAGGTGCCTGAAGGGCGGATGAGGGGCAGCGCCGACGTCTGAAGCTGCTCAGAGCCCCAGTTGCGCGCGCAGCTCTTCAGCGCTGTTGATGACGATCGCTCCCGCCGGGCCTTCCATCGGCGCCTCCGGCCAGAAGATCGTCTTCATGCCCGCCGCCAGTCCGGCCATGGCGCCTGTCAGGCTGTCGTCGACGGCAAAAGCATCCGCCGGATCGACGCCGGCGAGATAGGCGGCGCGCAGGAATGGTTCGGGAAGCGGCTTGCCGTCGATCACGTCGTTGCGGCTGACCGTCTTCATGCCCGGATAGGTGAGGCCGACGGCGCGCAGATTGGCGTCGACGATCAGCCGGTCGGAGTTGGACACCACCGCCTGCTCGACGCCGAGCGCGCGCAATTCGTTGAACACCTCGATTGCGCCGGGGCGTGGCTTCAGCGTTTCGGCCAGCGGCAAATAGTGGTCATATTTGCGCACGATCCAATCGTCGAAGGGCAGGGCGAGGCCGAACTCGTCGCGCAGCATTTCGTAAACCGGCCATGCGGCGATGCCCAGCACGCGCTGATGCAGGTCGGGCGGCGGGGCAATGCCGACGCTGCGCAGCGCCGCCACAAGTGCCGCCTCGTGCAGCGGCTCGCTGTCAACCAGCGTCCCGTCCATATCCCAGAAAACGGCTTTCGGCGTCATGCGCGGCTCCCTTCGCCGATCCCCTTAATCGGTTTCCCGGTGGAGATAAACCGTCCCGCCGGCAAATGGCTGGGCAAGCGGCGGATTGATCCTTCGGGGATCAGGAAAGCTGCCAAGCAATTGCTCTTTCGATAGACAATTGCGCGTTGGTGCAATCGCTGTAAGTTATAGAGCCCGTTTCAACATTCTTGCGGGCTGGGAGGCAGGACGTGAATTCGCGACAGGAAACCGGCAGCACCAGGTTGGACGACGCCGCGCGCGCCGGCTGGCTTTATTATGTTGCCGGCAACACGCAGGACCAGATCGCCGCCAAGCTCGGCATCTCCAGGCAGACGGCGCAGCGGCTGGTATCGCTCGCCATGTCGGAGGGCCTGATCAAGGTACGGGTCGATCATCCGATCGCCAACTGCCTGGACCTCGCCGCGCGGCTGAAGTCGCGCTTCGCCCTCGACCTTGTCGAAGTGGTGCCGAGTGACCCGACCTCGAGCTCGACGACGATCGGCATCGCCGAGGCGGCCGCGGCCGAGATCGAACGCCGGCTGCGCTCTGAGGCCCCCATCGTCATGGCGATCGGCACCGGGCGCACGCTGAAGGCGGCGATCGAGCAACTGCCGCCGATGGAATGCCCGCAGCACAAGGTCGTGTCCTTGACCGGCAACATCTCGCCCGATGGCTCGGCCGCCTTCTACAACGTCATCTTCACCATGGCCGACCGCGTCAAGGCGCGGTCATTCCCGATGCCGCTGCCGGTCATTGCGTCCTCGCCGGAAGAGCGCGAGATGCTGCTCAACCAGCCGATGATCCAGCCTACATTGGCGCTGGCGGCCGAGGCCGATGTCACCTTCGTCGGCATCGGCGATCTCGGGCCCAAGGCCCCGCTCTACGAGGACGGCTTCATTTCCGAAAACGAGTTGAAGGCGCTGCAGAAGGCAGGCGGCATCGCCGAGATCGTCGGCTGGGTGTACGACCGCGAAGGCCGCATGATCGAAGGCATCACCAACGACCGCGTGTCTTCCGCCGCGCTGCCGTCGCGGGAAAGGTCGCTGGTCATCGCTCTGGCCATGGGCGAACGCAAGCTGGCGGGCATCCTGGCCGCCGTCAACCGCCGGCTGGTCAACGGCCTCATCACCGACGAACGCACGGCCGAAGCACTGCTTGCCGGCTGATTGCCCATAAAAAGTGCCGGCTATTGCGAGCGGCCGCGCGGATCGTTGCCGTCGAGAAAGCCCATGTCGCGCTGCAGATGCTCGGAAAATTCCCGGACATCGAGATAACCGCGCCTGCGGCCCGAAAACCTTGCAAATTCCCGCACGAGCGTGAAAAACCAGCCTTGTGCCGGGGTAGAAACGAGCTTTTCCTGAACCGTGACCATGATCGTCAGCCTTCGCAATGCTTGAACTGGATTGATCGTCGACCCCAAATATCGGTCTGGCCGGTTCGTGCTTCCAATCAAACCTCGATCATGACCCATAAGGAGGCCTTATGCCCGATCTCAGCTCTCCGCAGCTTGCGCCCCTGCCGCCGCTGCAGGCGATCCGGGTGTTCGAGGCGGTGGCCAGGCACCTGTCCTTCACCAAGGCCGCGCAGGAGCTGGGCATGACCCAGGCGGCTGCGAGCTACCAGATCAAGCTGCTCGAGGAGCGCATCGGCGCGCCGCTGTTTCTGCGCCGGCCGCGGCAGATCGAGTTGACCGAGCCCGGCCAGCGCCTGGCGCCCGCCGTCAGCGAAGCCTTCGCCATCCTGGGCCAGGCCTATGCCGCGGCGCGCGGCGGCGCCGACGGCCTGCTCTGCATCACCACCGTGCTGACCTTTGCCTCGAACTGGCTGGCGCAGCATCTGGGCGCGTTCCAGCTCGCGCATCCGGCACTTGCCGTGGGGCTCGACACGTCGAGCCGCCTGACCGATTTCGCGCGCGAGGATGTCGATCTCGCCATCCGTTCCGGCGGCGGCAAATGGCCGGGCCTGGAGGCGCACAAGCTGCTCGATGCCGATTTCACGCCGATGCTGAGTCCCAAGCTCGCGGCGAGCATCGGCGGCGTCAAGGAGCCGGCGGACCTGTTGCGCCTGCCGATCCTCGACCCCGGTGACATCTGGTGGACGCAATGGTTCGAGGCCGCCGGCGTGACCGGGCACGACCTCGCCAAAAGGCCGGGCTCCAGCATGGGCGCGCAGGCCTATGAAGCGAACGCGGCCATGGCCGGCCATGGCGTTGCGATCCTGACCAGGTCGTTGTTCAAGAACGAGATCGCCGACGGCCGCCTGGTCCAGCCCTTCGACCTCGTCGGCGACGACGGCCATGCCTATTGGCTGGTCTATCCGACGGCGCGCCGCAACGTGCCGAAGATCCGCGCCTTCCGCGACTGGCTCCTGGCCGAGATCGCCTGCCCGTAAGCCAATCGCCCTGACGTTCCTCCTCCCTGGGATACCGGCGCGTCGCCCGACCGGGGCGTGCGGCGTCATTTCTGCTGCGCTGCAGCACAGATTCAGGGTTGACATAATTCACGCCAAGTGAGTAATTGCCCAGAGCCAAGGCAAATGCTCATCTTGGTTTATGGGAGGAATTTGATGAAACTTCGCACGCTCACCCTGGGCCTGTTGTCGGCCAGCGCCCTCGCTTTCGCCGCGCATGCCGAATCCATCACCATCGCCACCGTCAACAATGGCGACATGGTCCGCATGCAGAAGCTGACGGACGACTTCACCAAGGCCAACCCCGACATCCAGCTCAACTGGGTGACGCTTGAAGAGAACGTGCTGCGCGAGCGCGTCACGACCGATATCGCCACCAAGGGCGGCCAGTACGACGTCATGACCATCGGCACCTACGAGGTTCCGATCTGGGCAAAGCAGAGCTGGCTCCTGCCGCTCGACAAGCTCGGCGACGACTATGACGTCAAGGACATCATCCCGGCCATCGCCGGCGGCCTTTCGGTCGACGGCAAGCTCTATGCCGCGCCCTTCTACGGCGAGAGCTCCTTCGTCATGTACCGCAAGGACCTGATGGAGAAGGCTGGTTTGAAGATGCCCGACGCGCCGACCTGGGACTTCATCAAGCAGGCCGCCGACAAGATGACCGACCGCGCCAATGGCGTGAATGGCGTGTGCCTGCGCGGCAAGGCCGGCTGGGGCGAGAACATGGCTTTCCTCACCGCCATGTCGAATTCCTTCGGCGCCCGCTGGTTCGACGAGAACTGGAAGCCGCAATTCGATCAGCCCGAATGGAAGAACACGCTGCAGTTCTATGTCGACCTGATGAAGGCCGACGGTCCGGAAGGCGCTTCCTCCAACGGCTTCAACGAGAACCTGGCGCTCTTCCAGCAGGGCAAGTGCGGCATGTGGATCGACGCCACCGTCGCGGCGTCCTTCGTCTCCGATCCGAAGGCCTCGAAGGTTGCGGACAAGGTCGGCTATGCGCTGGCGCCCGACAACGGCCTCGGCAAGCGCGGCAACTGGCTGTGGGCATGGTCGCTCGCTATCCCCGCCGGCACCCAGAAGGCCGACGCCGCCGAGAAATTCGTTTCATGGGCGACCTCGAAGCACTATCTCGAGCTCGTCGCCTCGAAGGAGGGCTGGGCCAACGTTCCTCCTGGAACGCGTTCCTCGCTCTACGCCAATCCGGAGTACCAGAAGGCGGCGCCCTTCGCGAAGATGACGCTGGACTCCATCAATGCCGCCGATCCGACGCATCCGACCGTCAAGCCGGTGCCCTATGTCGGCGTGCAGTTCGTCGCCATCCCTGAATTCCAGGGCCTCGGCACCACCGTCGGCCAGCTCTTTTCGGCAGCCCTTGCCGGCCAGTCGAGCGTCGACGACGCGTTGAAGCAGGCTCAGGACGCCGCCACCGCGGCGATGACCGAAGGCGGCTACATCAAGTAAGGCTCCTCCCGGTGCCGAACGCCGGTAGCGCATCATGACCGGCAAGGGGCCGCCCGAAACCCAGTTCGGGCGGCCACCCTTCAAAATCGGGAAAATTCTGGCACGACTCTGAAAATCCGGCTGACCTTGGGAGGGTGACCGTCATGGCTACTCAGCAAACCCGTTCGCTTGCCCGTTTCATGATGGCGCCATCGGTGATCCTGCTGTTCGTCTGGATGATCGTGCCGCTGCTGTTCACGCTGTGGTTCTCGTTCCAGCAATACAATCCGCTGAACCCGATCCGTAACGGTTTTGTCGGCTTCTCCAACTACGCGCTGTTCTATTCCAATCCGGCCTTCCTCTCCTCGATCCTCAACACGCTCATCATCGTTGTCAGCGTGCTGGTCATCACCGTGGTCGGGGGCATCCTTTTGGCGTTGTTGCTCGACCAGCCGATCTGGGGCCAGGGCATCGTGCGCATCCTGGTCATCTCGCCGTTCTTCGTCATGCCGCCGGTCGCGGCGCTGGTCTGGAAGAACATGATCATGCATCCGCAATACGGCGTCTTTGCCGATATAGCGCGCTTTTTCGGCGCCGAGCCGATCGACTGGTTCGGCCAGCATCCGCTGACCGCTATCATCCTCATCGTCGCCTGGCAGTGGCTGCCCTTCGCCACGCTGATCCTGCTGACTTCGCTGCAATCGCTCGACGGCGAGCAGAAGGAAGCGGCCGAGATGGACGGCGCCGGCTTTATTAGCCGGTTTATCTATCTGACGCTGCCGCATATGTCGCGCGCCATCACCGTCGTCATCCTGATCCAGACGATCTTCCTGCTGTCGGTCTATGCCGAGATCCTGGTCACCACCAATGGCGGCCCGGGCTATGCCTCCACCAACCTGCCCTTCCTCGTCTACCAGAAGGCGCTCCTGGAGTTCAAAATCGGTCAGGCGTCCGCTGGCGGCGTGATCGCCGTCATTCTCGCCAACATCGTTGCCTTCTTCGCCATGCGCGCCGTCGGCAAGAACCTGGACAAATAAGGGAGGATAAGATGGCACGCGCAGTCACCACCCAGCACAAGACCATCGCCACGGCCGCGGCCTGGATCGTCGCCCTGCTGATCTTCTTTCCGATCCTTTATACGATCATCACCTCGTTCAAGTCCGAGCAGGAAGCGATCCAGGGCTTTGCACTGATCCCGTCCGGCACCATGGAGAGCTATGCCGAGGTGCAGGCGCAGAGCGGCTATTTCAAGTTCTTCCTGAACTCGGTGATCCTGTCGGTCGGCTCGACGCTGCTTGCGATCCTGATTGCGGTTCCGGCAGCCTGGTCGATGGCGTTCTCTCCGACCAAGCGCACCAAGGACATCCTGATGTGGATGCTGTCCACCAAGATGATGCCGGCCGTCGCGGTGCTGTTCCCGATCTACCTGATCTTCCGCGACACCAGCCTGCTCGACAGCCGCATCGGCCTAACCGTCATGCTGATGCTGATCAACCTGCCGATCGTGGTCTGGATGCTCTACACCTATTTCCGCGAAATCCCGGGCGAGATCCTGGAAGCGGCGCGCATGGACGGCGCCTCGCTGTGGAACGAGATCATCTATGTGCTGACGCCGATGGCGGTTCCCGGCATCGCCTCGACCATGCTCTTGAACATCATCCTGGCCTGGAACGAGGCGTTCTGGACCATCCGGCTCACCACCACCAATGCCGCGCCGCTGACGGCCTTCATCAGCTCCTTCTCCAGTCCGCAAGGCCTGTTCTGGGCAAAGCTGTCAGCGGCCTCGACGCTGGCGATCGCGCCGATCCTGATCATGGGCTGGTTCAGCCAGAAGCAGCTGGTGCGCGGCCTCACCTTTGGCGCCGTGAAGTAGCAACGCCCAAGCGGCGGACGACGAAGACCATCCCCGGGAGGAAACCATGGGAAACATCGCGCTCAAGAACGTCTCCAAGTCCTTCGGGTCGACGACGATCATTCCGAACATCGACCTCAACATCGAGGACGGCGAGTTCGTGGTGTTCGTCGGCCCCTCGGGTTGCGGCAAGTCCACGCTGCTTAGGCTGATCGCCGGGCTCGAGGACACCAGCGGCGGCGCCATCAGCATCGATGGACGCGACGTCACCCGCGAGGCGCCGGCCAAGCGCAAGCTTGCCATGGTGTTCCAGTCCTACGCGCTCTATCCGCATATGACGGTCGCCAAGAACATCGCCTTTCCGCTGAAGATGGCCGGCGAAGACCAGGCGACCATCGACAAGAAGGTGAAGGACGCCGCGCGCATCTTGAACCTCACCAACTATCTCGAGCGCCGCCCAGGCCAGCTGTCCGGCGGCCAGCGCCAGCGCGTCGCCATCGGCCGCGCCATCGTGCGCCAGCCTTCGGCCTTCCTGTTCGACGAGCCGCTGTCCAACCTCGACGCCGCGCTTCGCGGCACGATGCGGCTTGAGATCAGCGAGCTGCATCATCAGTTGAAGACGACGATGATCTACGTCACCCACGACCAGGTCGAAGCCATGACCATGGCCGACAAGATCGTCGTGCTCAATGCCGGCAACATCGAGCAGGTCGGCTCGCCGATGGAGCTCTACAAGACGCCGAAGAACCTTTTCGTCGCCGGCTTCATCGGCTCGCCCAAGATGAACATGATCGAAGGCGCGCCGGCGCAGAAATATGGCGCCAAGACCATCGGCATTCGCCCCGAGCATCTCAATATCTCGACCTCGGCGGGCGACTGGAAGGCGACGGTGGGCGTTGCCGAGCATCTCGGCTCCGACACTTTCCTCCACGTCCAGGCGGACGGCATCGGCACCATCAATGTCCGCGCCGACGGCGAGGTCGCGGTCAAGCATGGCGACACCGTCTACCTGACCCCCGACAAGACCAAGCTCCACCGCTTCGGCGCCGACGGCAAGGCGCTGGTGCAGTGAGGTTGAAAGGCAAATCGGCGCTGATCACCGGATCGGCGCGCGGCATCGGCAGGGCCTTCGCCGAGGCCTATGCGCGCGAAGGCGCGACAGTCGCAATTGCCGATATCGACATTGAAGCGGCGGAAGCGACGGCGAAAGCGATCGGTTCTGCCGCTTACGCAGTCCGGCTCGACGTCACCGATCAGTCCTCGATCGAAGCGGCGGTGAAAGCGGTCGAGGCCAAGACCGGTGGGCTCGACGTGCTGATCAATAACGCGGCGATCTTCGACCTCGCGCGGATCGTCGAGATAACGAGGGCGAGCTACGAAAAACTGTTCGCGGTCAATGTCGCCGGCACGCTGTTCATGCTGCAGGCGGCTGCCCGTTCGATGATCGCGCGTGGCAAAGGTGGCAGGATCATCAACATGGCGAGCCAAGCCGGTCGCCGCGGCGAGCCGCTGGTCGCGGTCTACTGCGCCACCAAGGCCGCCGTCATCTCGCTCACCCAATCGGCCGGGCTCGACCTCATCAAGCATCGGATCAACGTCAACGGCATCGCGCCGGGTGTCGTGGACAGCGACATGTGGGACCAGGTCGATGCGCTCTTCGCAAAATATGAGAACCGGCCCAAGGGCGAGAAGAAGCGGCTGGTCGGCGAAGGCGTGCCTTACGGTCGCATGGGCAAGCCGGAAGATCTCGCCGGCATGGCCGTGTTCCTCGCCAGTGACGAGGCCGAATACATCGTCGCCCAGACCTACAATGTCGACGGCGGCCAATGGATGAGTTGAGGGGGAGGCGCTTCTCTTCTTTCCTCCGGAGAAGACGCCATGGGGCAGGTGAGGGGCAGCATAACGGAATACCGGGTGTTGCCCCTCATCCTCGCCATCCGAAGGAGGCGGAACAGTCGGGCTGCAGATCGGCCAAAGGGTAAATGAGATGACCGTAAGACTCTCTTCCTCGAACCTCGCCATGCTGCCGGCCAAGGTCGCCGGCCCGAAATATGACCGCTCTGTCC
This sequence comes from Mesorhizobium sp. CA10, assembly GCF_020165285.1. Taxonomy (NCBI): domain Bacteria; kingdom Pseudomonadati; phylum Pseudomonadota; class Alphaproteobacteria; order Hyphomicrobiales; family Phyllobacteriaceae; genus Mesorhizobium; species Mesorhizobium sp. CA10. The sequence continues at coordinate 538,044 of NZ_JAIUHV010000002.1, read as the reverse complement.
TGAAGGCGGGCATCGTCCATTTCGGCGTCGGCAACTTCCATCGCTCGCATCAGGCGGTCTATCTCGACGACCTGTTCGGCACCGGCGAGGGCCATGACTGGGCGCTGATCGGCGCCGGCGTGTTCGAAGGCGAGAAGATCGGTCGCGCCAAGCTGCAGGAACAGGACTGGCTGACCACCGTCGTCGAGCAGGATCAGGGTCATATGAGCGCCCGCGTCACCGGCGCCATGATCGATTTCCTGATGCCCGGCGACGCGGCTGCGACCATCGAGCGGCTTGCCGATCCGGCGATCAAGATCGTGTCGCTCACCATCACCGAGGGCGGCTATTTCATCGACCCGGCCTCCGGCAAATTCAACCCGGCCCATCCCGATATCGTCGCCGATGCGCAGCCCGGCGCTGTGCCGAAGACCGTCTTCGGCATCATCCTTGCCGGGCTGTTGCGCCGGCGGGCCGACGGCATCGTGCCGTTCACCGTCATGTCCTGCGACAACATCCCCCATAACGGCCACGTCACCTCCGACGGCGTCATCGGCCTTGCGCGGCTGATCGACGAGGACCTCGCCAAATGGGTGGAGGACAAGGTCGCCTTCCCGAATGGCATGGTCGATCGCATCACCCCTGCCACCACCGACCGCGAGCGCAAGATCCTCGCCGATGATTTCGGGCTGGAGGACAATTGGCCGGTGTTCTGCGAGCCATTCAAGCAATGGGTGCTGGAGGACCGTTTCACCGCCGGCCGCCCAGCGTTGGAAAAGGTCGGCGTGCAATTCGTCAAGGATGTCTCGCCTTACGAGCTGATGAAGATACGCATCCTCAATGGCGGACACGCCACCATCGCTTACCCGGCTGGCTTGATGGACATTCATTTCGTGCATGAAGCCATGCAGGAGCCGCTGGTGCGCGCCTTCCTGTCGAAGCTCGAGCATGACGAGATCATCCCGACCGTGCCGCCGGTGCCGGATACGGATCTGGAGGACTATTACCAGCTCATCGAGCGCCGCTTCTCCAATCCCAAGATCGGCGACACGATCCGCCGGCTTTGCCTCGACGGCTCCAACCGTCAGCCGAAATTCATCATCCCGACGATCGCCGACCGGCTGAAGGCGGGCGAGGGTGTCGCCGGCCTCGCGCTGGAATCGGCCCTGTGGTGCCGCTACTGCTTCGGCACCACCGACAGCGGCGCCGTCATCGAGCCGAACGACCCGAGCTGGGACCGCATGCAGGCGGCCGCGAAGGCGGCCAAGGACGATCCGCAGGCCTGGTTGGCGATGGAGGACATCTACGGCGATGTCGGCCGCTCGTCCGTCTTCGCCGAGGCCTTCGCCCACGCCTTGAAGGTCCTGTGGGCGCACGGCGCGCGCGAAACCCTGACGCGTTACCTCGCCGGCAAACTCTAAAAGCGCCGGACGCAGCAGTCATGACGCCGGAACTGGTCATCTTCGACTGTGACGGCGTGCTGGTCGACAGCGAGGCGCTTTCGGTCTCGGCGCTGCTCGGCATGATCGAACTCGCCGGCGGCACGGTGAGCGAGGATGCCGCCTACGAACATTTCCTGGGCAAGAGCATGAAGAGCGTGCGCGAGATCCTCGGCCGCGATTTCGGGCTCGAGATCAGCGACCGGCATCTGACCGCCATGCGCGTCGACCTGATGCGCAAATTCCGCGAGGAATTGAAGCCGATCCCCGGCATCAAGGAGGTGCTGCCGGAGCTCGGTCGGCCATGCTGCGTCGCCTCGTCCGGTACGCTGGAACGCATCCGCTATGCGCTCGACGTCACCGGCCTGCTCCCCCTGCTGGATCCGCATCTGTTCAGCGCCAGCATGGTCGAACGCGGCAAGCCGGCGCCCGACCTTTTCCTGCATGCCGCGGCAAGCATGCAGGCGCGTCCTCGCAATTGTCTAGTCATCGAGGACAGCCCGGCAGGCGTCGCCGCCGCGCGCGCGGCGGGGATGCGCGTCTTTGCCTTCACGGGCGGCTCGCATGCCTCCAATCCCGCCCTCAAGGCGCGGCTTGCGTCGACGGAACCGGACTTTATATTCGCTGACATGCTGCAATTGCCCGATTTGATTGCAGGCCTGGGAGCGAGAGAAAAAGCATCTTGATCAAGAGTTTCGTTTGCGCGGTCGATGTCGGCACCGGGAGCGCGCGCGCGGGCATTCTCGACGTGCGCGGCAACCTGCTCGGCCGCGCCGATCATCCAATCGCCATGCATCAGCCCAAGCCCGATCATGCCGAACACGATTCGGAAGATATCTGGTCGGCGGTGTGCAAATCCGTGCGGTCCGCGCTCCAAAAATCCGGCGTCGCCGCCGGCGATATCGCCGGCATCTCTTTCGACGCGACCTGCTCGCTGGTCGCGCGCGACAGGCAGGGCGGCCAGATCAGCGTATCGGTCACGGGCGAGAAGCGCTGGGACACGATGGTCTGGCTCGATCACCGCGCCATCGCCGAGGCCGATGAATGCACCGCAAGCGGTCACGCCGTGCTCGATTATATCGGCGGTGTGATGTCGCCGGAGATGGAAACGCCGAAGCTGATGTGGCTGAAGCGTCATCTGCCGAGCACATGGAATGAAGCCGGCTATCTATTCGACCTTGCCGATTTCCTGACCTGGAAGGCATCGGGCTCGCTCGCCCGCTCGCAATGCACGCTGACGGCGAAATGGACCTATCTCGCGCATGAGGAAAAGAGCTGGCGGCGCGATTTCTTCGAGCTCGTCGGGCTCGGCGACCTGTTCGAGCACGGCAATCTGCCGGAAAAGGCAAGCCCGGTCGGCGCCGATATCGGTCCGCTGACGGCGAAGGCCGCAGCCGAGCTCGGCCTCACCGAGAAATGCCGGGTCGGCGCCGGCGTCATCGATGCCTATGCCGGTGCGCTGGGCGTTCTCGGCGGCTTTGCCGGCGACGAGAAGAACATCAGCCGGCATTTGGCGCTGATCGCCGGCACATCGTCCTGCGTTATGGCCATGTCGCAAGACCCGCAGCCCTTTGCTGGCGTCTGGGGCCCTTATTACGGCGCGGCTTTGCCGAGGCTGTGGCTGTCGGAAGGCGGCCAGTCGGCCACCGGCGCGCTGCTCGACCACATCATCCGTTGGCATGGCGCCGGCGGCGAGCCGGACGCGGCCATGCATATGAAGATCGCCAGGCGCGTCGCCGAGCTGCGCGCCGAGGATGGCGACGCGCTGGCGGCAAGGCTGCATGTGCTGCCGGATTTCCACGGCAACCGCTCGCCGCTCGCCGACCCGCACGCGGTCGGCGTCATCAGCGGCCTGACGCTCGATTCCTCCTTCGACAGCCTGTGCAAGCTCTACTGGCGCACCGCCGTCGCCATCGCGCTCGGCGTGCGCCATGTGCTCGAGGCGCTGAACGAGAACGGCTATCTGATCGACACGCTGCATGTCACCGGCGGCCACACCAAGAACCCGCTTTTGATGGATCTCTACGCCGACGCCACGGGCTGCACGGTGGTCGAGCCGCTGGCCGACGAGGCGGTGCTGCTCGGCACCGGCATGGTGGCGGCGACCGCCGCAGGCCTCTACCCTGACCTCAACGCGGCCTGTGTCGCGATGCAGCAAGGCGGCCGCACGCGCGCGCCCAACAAGCAAGCCGGCGCCCGCTTCGACCGAGACTACCGGATCTTCCTCGAAATGCACCGCCAGCGGCAGATGCTCGACGCGATCGGGTAGCTTCCATCCACGCAATTCCGGCTACGCCATGCACACATCTTCTGTGACTGGCGTGACGGACCAGCTGAGGCTTGATTGCCGCGTGGTTCCCCCAATCCGTCGCTGCTTCGCAGCGCCACCTTTCCCCCTCCGGAGGGAAAGGAAGGGAGCCTTGCTAGACGAGCGTCGACGGCAAAAAGCTTGGCGCCTTTCCTCTCCCCCGTCGATCGGGGGAGAGGTGGCTCGGCGAAGCCGAGACGGAGTGGGGGTCGACCAGCGCAGCATAAGACAATGCATGCGCCAAGCTGCCATGCACACTACGGCAAAGACCAGCCGCTTGGAACTGTGCGCGTCCCTAGGCAATTCCGGGCGGAATTGCCTATTGCTTGCGCAGCGACTTGCCTGTCTCCGCGTCGAACAGATGGATGCTCTCCTCATCGAACGTGAAGCGTACCGGCGCGCGCAACTCCGGGCATTCGCGGGCCGGCACCAGCGCGCTGATCTCCTTGCCGCCGGAGCCGAAGGTCACCAGCGCGTCATTGCCGTGGAACTCGATGAGATCGGCGGTGCCTTGCAGGACGTTGCTTGCGCCCACGCCGGCCAGCGTCAGGTCGGGCGGCCGGATCCCGAGCACCACGCGATCGCCGTGCTGCAGGTGGAAACTCTGGCCACCGAGCGGCAGCACCGTCCCCGCACCGGTCAGCGTCCAGCCATCCTTGCCCTTGCCGACCGTCACGTCGATGAAATTCATGTTCGGCGTTCCGATGAAGCCGGCCACGAACAGATTGCCTGGGCGGCGATAGATCTCCGCCGGCGAGCCGATCTGCTCGATCACGCCGTCCTTCAACAAGACGATGCGGTCGGCCAGCGTCATCGCCTCGAGCTGGTCATGCGTGACATAGACGGTGGTGGTCTTCAGCGATTGGTGCAGCCTGGCGATCTCGACGCGCATATGATTGCGCAGCTTGGCGTCGAGGTTGGAGAGCGGCTCGTCGAACAGGAACACTTTCGGCGTCTTGATCATGGCGCGCGCGATCGCCACGCGCTGCTGCTGACCGCCGGAAAGCTCTGTAGGCTTGCGGCCGAGATAGGGCTCCAGCCCGAGCGTCTTCGAGACCGCCTCGACCCGCTTCCTGATCTCGTTCGCCGGCACCTTCTGCCGCTTCAATCCGAAGGCGATGTTGTCGAAGATCGTCATGTGCGGATAGAGCGCATAATTCTGGAACACCATGGCGATGCCGCGATCGCCGGGCTCGAGATCGTTCACCACCTTGCCACCGATCGACACCTCGCCGCCGCTGATATCCTCCAGCCCGGCCAGCATCCTGAGAAGCGTGGACTTGCCGCAGCCGGACGGCCCCAGGAACACGACGAATTCATGTTCCTCGATCGCGAGGTTGAGGTCGCGGATGACGGTCGTGGCGCCATAGGCCTTGTCGACATGGGAGCAAACGATCGCGGACATCCCTTATCCCTTCTCGCCGGTCAGCAGGATCTGCAGCTTGACGTCCTGCGGCCTGCCTTGCGCCGCGCGCTCGAACGCCTTGATGCTCTCGGAGAAATCATAGGTGCCGGTGATCAGCGGCTTGAGGTCGACCTTGCCGGAGGCGATCAACTGCAGGGCGCGGTCGAAGATGTTGGCATAGCGGAACACGGTCTCGATGCGCACTTCCTTGGAAATCGCCGCCGGCACGTTGAGCTCGACCGCCTCCACCGGCAGGCCGACCAGCACCACCGCGCCGCCTGGCCGCACCACGTCGAACAGGTTGGCGAAGGCCTTCGGGCTGCCGCTCGCCTCGAACACGATATCGGCGCCCCAATTGTCGGTGGCCGCCGCGACGGCGTCGACCAGCGATTGCTTGCCGATATCGACCGGCACGATGCCGGGATACTGGGCAGCGATCGCAAGCTTCGGCGCGGAAAAGTCCGAGATCAGCACTTTGGAGCAGCCGCCCGCCAGCGCGGCGAGCGCGATCATGATGCCGATCGGGCCGCAGCCGACGACGACGGCGACATCGCCGGGCACGATGCGCGCGCGCGCCGCCGCCTGCATGCCGATGGCGAAGGGCTCGACCATCGCGCCCTCGGCGAAGGAGACATTGTCCGGCAGCTTGTAGGTAAAGGCCGCCGGATGGACGGCGTAGGGCGCGAGAACGCCATGCACCGGCGGCGTTGCCCAGAAGCGGACGTCCGGGTCGACATTGTAGATGCCGAGCTTGGTCGCGCGCGATGAAAGGTTCGGCACGCCTGGCTCCATGCAGACGCGGTCGCCGACCTTGAGATTCGTGACATTGGCGCCGACCTCGACGATGGTTCCCGAAGCCTCATGGCCGAGCACCATGGGCTCGCGAACGATGTAGCTGCCGATGGCGCCGTGCGTGTAATAATGCACGTCGCTGCCGCAGACCCCGACCGTGTGGATGGCGATCCTGACGTCGTCCGGTCCGACGTCTTGCGGCAGCGCGATCTCGCGCAGCGACAGTTCGCCTTTTTTCTCAAGCACCAGTGCCCGCATCGGGTATCCTCGCATCAACTTTTCTTTTGCCGGAAAACGGAATTCAGGAAGCCGCTCAAAACGCCGAGGAACAAAAGCGGCGGCAGCGACAGAAGCACGACCGAGGCGTTGAGGATTCCCCACGGCACGTTCATGCCTTGCTGGGAGAGCTCGGAAGCCACGATCGGCAGCGTCTTGGCGTTGGAGCTCGACAGCATCAGCGCAATCAGGAACTCGTTCCAGACCAGCACGAAGCTGAAGGCGATGGCGCCGATCAGCGAGCGCGCCGCGACGGGAAGCGCGATCCGCCAGAACACCGAATAGGCGCCGTAGCCGTCGACGAAGGCCGCCTCCTCAATCTCTTTCGGCACGCCCTGGAAGGCGGGAATGGCGAGCCACATGATCACCGATATGGTCAGCAGCGAATAGGTGACGATCAGCGCCGGCAAAGTGTCGTAGAGCCCGACCTGCAGCCAGATCACCATCAGCGGGATCGCCACCGCCACCGGCGGCAGGAAACGCAGCGACAAGACGAAGAACTGGATGTCGCCGGCGAAGCGGTTGGGATAGCGCGCCACCGCATAGGCCGCCGGCAGGCCGAGCACGACGCCGATCAGCACCGCCGAACCGCAGGCGACGACCGAGTTGTAGAGCCCGGTCAGCACGCTGTCGCGGCCGAGGATGTAGCCGATGTTGGCGAGCGTCGGCGTGAAGACCACCTTGGGCACGCGCGTGATGATGTCGACATTGTTCTTCAGCGCATTGAGCGCCGTCCACAGAAGGGGGAACACGGCCAGGAATCCGGCCAGCGCCAGGATGGCCTTGGCGACCAGGCGGCCCGGTCTTATCGGATATGGCTTCATGCCTGCACCCGCTTCCACAGCATGGTGAAGGTGATGACCGTCGCGATCATCATCAGCACCGCCATGGCCGAAGCGTAGGAGACCTTGCCGGACTCGATGAAGCCTTGCGAGAAGGCATACATGTCGAGCGTCTCAGTCGCGACGCCGGGCCCGCCGCGCGTCATCACATAGATCAGGTCGAAGGAGCGCAGCGACTCGATCATCTTGACGAACATCAGGCTGATCAGCGGCGCCTTCAGCATCGGCAAGGTGACATAGGCATGGATCTGCCAGCGCTTGGCGTGGTCGAGCCGGGCCGCCTCGATCGGCTGCGGCGGCAAGGTTTCGAGAAGCTTCAGCACGATGACTGCGAAGAACAGTCCCCATTGCCAGACGTCCACCGAAGCGACGGCGAACAATGCGGTGCCCGGCTTGGACAGCGGATCGAAGATCAGCCCGCCGGTGATCAGCCGGTAGGGATAAGTGGCGATGCCGTAGAGCGGATGATAGGCGAACTTCCAGACGAAGGCCGCAGAGACGCGCGGCAAAAGCACCGGGATGATGAACAAAAGGCAATAGAAATTGCGCAGGCGTAGGCCCGCGACCTCGAACATCAGCACACCCAGCCCGATCGCCACCACCATCGTCGCTACCACGGTGACGATCTCCCATTTCACCGAAACCCAGACGGCGTTGAGGAAGCGGCGGTCGAGGAAGAGATCGGCGAAGTTCGAGAACCAGACCCATGAGTAACCGGTCGTGCTCAACTCGCGGTTCTGCAAGGCGATCACGATGGCGTAGAGCGTCGGCACCATCGACAGCACTAGGAGGATGGCGAGGGTAGGAACCAGAAATGTGACCGGCAGGGAAGATCGTCGGCGCATTGCCTATCCTTGGATTTTTTACTGGGGTCTGGTGAAGGTCCCGCGGCGCACGGATCCCGGCATTCCTTCGAATGCCGTGGATCGCGCGCCGCAGGCGGGAGGATTACTTCTTCTTCACCAACTCGTTGGCATAGGCCTCGAGCTCGTTGAGGCCACCCTTGATGTCGGTGCGAGTGCCGGTGACCAGCTCTTCCAGGATGATGCCCCAGCGGTCGCCGAGATCCGGCCAGCGCGGATCCTGCCAGAAATTCACCGCCGTCACCTTGCCGGTGTCGGCCAGCGCCTTGCCGAGATCGGCGCCGTAGATGTCGGCGAATTCCTTGCTGGAGAGGACGCTGGTACGGTTGAGCTCGCCGAACTGATGCGCATCGAGCCGGCGCTTCTCGTTCTCCTTCGAGGTCGCCCAGGCGATGAACAGGCCGGCGCATTTCTTCGCGGCGTCATCCGCATTGGCCTTGGTGCCGATGGCGAGGCCATGCCCGTAGCCGCCGCCCGGCAGTGGCGAGGGCGGCGGCAGGAAGCCGACCTCGCCGACCACCTGCGAGGTCTTCGGGTCCACCGCCATGCCCGACAGCGGCGTCGATTCGACGAGGATGGCGACTTGGCCGGAGAGAAAGGCGCCGGTCGATTCATCCCAGCTGCCGGTCTGCGTGCCGGGGGCCGAGTCCTTGAACAGCTTGAGATAGGTCTCCGTCGCCTTGACTGCGGCGTCCGAATTGAAAGCCGGCTTGTCGCCGTCGAACCACTTGCCGCCATAGGCCTTGAAGAAAGGCATCCAGCGCCAGACATTGGCGCCCGAGCCGCGCGCGCCGCGCAGCGCGATGCCGTACACGCCCTTGTCGGCATTGGTCAGTTTCGGCACGTCGGCGATCAGCTCGTCCAGCGTCTTGGGCGGCTGGATGCCGGCGGCCTCGAGCACGTCCTTGCGGTAGACCATCAGGTCGCCGCCGCCGGTCAGCGGCGCGAACCAGACCTTGCCGTCATAGGTGGCGACCTTCTGGCGGCCCGGATCGAAATCGGCGAAATCGTATTCAGCCGGATAATAATCGGTCAGCGGCGCGATCCAGCCCGAGGAAGCGAACAGCGCGACGTTCGCCTCGTCGACATAGTAGACATTGTAGTTGCCGACGGTCGAGGCGTCGGCGCGCGACTTGGCGCGGCGGTCGTTCTCGTTGAGATAGTCGATCTGGAACGAGGCGCCGGACAGCTTCTTGAACTCGTCCTTGGAGTCCTCCAGAAGCGTCAGCCCGTCGCGCGGCTGCGCCAGCACCTTGACCGGCGCCGAGCAGACCGGCGCTTGCGCCAGTGCTGCGGTTGAAACGGAAGCGGTAAGCACGAAAGCTGCACCGAGGCTGGCAGCGAGCCGGGTTGATTTCATTGATGTTTCTCCTCCAGGAACAAGCAAGTCCGCGGGCTAAGCGACCCTCACCGTCGCCCGCATGACTGCGACCCGCCGCCAAAATGAGGAGTTGGAAGGGGCGAGACTAGAAGCCTCGTTGCAGCAGACCTGTACTTTTATGCATTGTGCGGCGCAAAAAATGGCACCGGCAGAGTCTGTCCGTCACACGAGTATCAGTACGATTAGAGCAATTCCAGGAAAGGTGTGCAGCGGTTTTCCGTCCGGAATTGCGATGAAACAAAAGTTAGGGTGGCGAAATCAGGCCCGCAGCGTCAGCCGCTGCCGCGACAGCTTGCGGTAGGATGACGGCGTCATCTTGTGCTTGCGCAGGAAGGCGCGGTTGAAGTTCGAGATGTTCATATAGCCGACTTGGAAGCAGATGTCGGTGATCGGGATCTCGGTGTCGGCGAGCAGCTTGCAGGCCTGCCAGAGCCTGAGCTTGGCGACGTGGTCGCTGAACGAATTGCCGGTGTTCTTCTGGAAGAAGCGCGAGAAAGTGCTTTCGCTCATCCCGGCCAACGCCGCCACCTCCGGCAGCTTCAGATCCTCGGCAAAGTGCTGGAACAGATAGGTCAGCGAGCGCTGGATAATATCCAGCGATTCCGCGTCGAGAAGCGGAGAAAAATCCGGCGACGACAGAAGCTCGTATTCCTGGGTGGTGGCCAGAAGGTCCAGCAGTTCGAGGAACATGCGGAACCTTGCCAGCCCATGCACCTCGCCCATTCGTTCCATCAGCTCGGCGCCGTCGAGCGCCGTCTGGCCATGGAAGACCATTCCGCGCAGCGAGCGTTCCAGGAACGGCTCCAGCTCGCGCAGCTCCGGCAGCAGCCCCGAGGAGCCGCGCAGCCGTTCGGGATCGAATTGCAGCACGATATCGCGGCCTTCGATAAGCTCGCCGGGTTGCACTGCCGTCACCCAGTCATGCGGCAGCCCGCCGCCGACGATGGTCAGATAGCCCGGCCCGAACTCGCCGATATGGTCGCCGACCAGCACGACGCCGGACGATTTCCGCAAGAGATGGATTTCGTATTCGGGATGGAAATTCCAGACATTGCGCTCCCACGGATAATCGTCCAGCCGCCACAGGAAGCTCTCGCTGGCCTCCGTCACGATGTGCTCGAAGGCGGGCGCCGTGCGCGGGATCGCGGCTGTGTTCTTTCTGCGCCTGAACGGCATTCGTTCCTCCCGGCATGGCGCGCCGGCTTAATATGCCAGGGCATCCGTAGCAGCCCCCGGCCGGCAAATGAAAGAGGCGTCGCGGAATCCCGGCTTCGCCTGGATCAATCGCTAGCCGGACCTCTGCCCTTGCCATGATGTCGCATTTCGTTCACAAGGCGACGCAAATGGCGCCATTTTGCGCCGTGTGTGCGGCTTCCGGCCCTTTGGCCGACGCGCCGTGTTCTGAAAGAGCGGAACAATGTCTGCGATCGAAGCCGGCGCTCGCGCGCCGGAAAACCTTTGGCGTCAGGAAATCAGGGCAACGATCGCGCTCGCCTGGCCGATGGTGCTGACCAATCTCGGCCAGACCGCTATGACCGCGACCGACGTCATGATGATGGGCCGCCTCGGGGCCGATACGCTCGCCGCAGGCGCGCTCGGCTCCAATCTCTATTTCATGCCGCTGATCTTCGGCCTCGGCCTGATGCTGGCGACCTCGCCGATGATGGCGACCGAGCTCGGCCGCCGCCGCCATTCCGTGCGCGACCTGCGCCGCACCGTGCGCCAGGGCCTGTGGCTGGCGATCCTCATCTCGATCCCGATCTGGATTTTTCTCTGGCATGGCGAAGCGGTGCTTCTGGCCATGGGCCAGAAGCCGGAGCTCGCGCATGAGGCCGGCATCTATCTGCATTGGCTGCAATGGGCGGTGCTGCCTTTCTATGGCTATATCGTGCTGCGCTCCTTCATCTCGGCGCTGGAACGGCCGGGCTGGGCGCTGATCATCGTTTTCGTCGCGGTCGCCTGCAACGCCTTCTTCAACTGGGTGTTCATGTTCGGCAATCTCAGCGTCAGGTCGATGGGCATCGCCGGCTCGGGCCTCGCCACGACTTTGTCCAGCACCCTGATGTTCGTCGGCCTCGCCGCCGTGGTGATCAAGGAGAAAAAGTTTCGCCGTTACCGTCTGTTCGGCCGCTTCTGGCGCGCCGACTGGCCGCGCTTCCGCGGCCTGTTGAGGCTCGGCCTGCCGATCGCTGGCATCCTCGCCTTCGAGGTGACGATCTTCAACGCAGCGGCCCTGCTGATGGGCCTGATCGACGCGGATTCGCTGGCCGCCCACGCCATCGCCATCCAGATCGCCTCGATCTCCTTCATGGTGCCGCTCGGTCTCAACCAGGCGGTCACGGTCCGGGTCGGGCTGGCGCATGGCGCCGGCAACCCGGAAGGCGTATCGCGCGCCGGCTGGACCGCCTTCGTCATCGGCGTGTCCTTCATGGCGCTGATGGGATTGGTGATGATTCTCTGGCCGCACACGCTGATCAGCGCCTTCATAGATCTTGCCGATCCCGCCAATGCAAGGGTGATCACGCTTGCCGTCTCGTTCCTTGCCTTCGCCGCGCTGTTCCAGATTTTCGATGGCGCCCAGGCCGTTGCGGCCGGCATGCTGCGCGGCCTGCACGACACGAAGGTGCCGATGATCTACGCCGCGATCGGCTATTGGGGCGTCGGCCTGCCGCTCGGCGTGCTGCTCGCCTTCCATTTCGGCCTGAACGGCGTCGGCATCTGGATCGGCCTGGCCTCGGGACTGGCCGTGGTGGCGGCGCTGCTGCTCGCGCGCTGGCTCAGGCGCGACCGCATCGCGCCGGCGCTCGCCTTCGGGCATTGATCGACAAGGCTGCGGGTCCAGTCGGCAGCCTTCGTCGGCTCAGCGCGCCCCCGCGCGTTGCTCCAGCCGCCGTGCGTATTGCGTCAGCGGGAAGCACATGACGAAAAAGATCAGCGCCACCAGCCCGTAGACCTTGAACGGCTCGAAGGTCGCATTGTTGATGGCGTTGGAGGTCCTGACCAGTTCCTCGAAGCCGATGATCGAGGTCAGCGCCGTCGATTTGATGAGCTGCACCAAGAAGCCGACGGTCGGCGCGCGGGTGATGGCGAAGGCCTGCGGCAGGATGATCAGCCTGAGCTCCTGCAGATAATGCAGCCCGAGGCTGGCGCCGGCGTCCCACTGGCCGCGCGGCAGCGCGTCGACGCCGCTGCGCCAGATCTCGGCCAGATAGGCGCTGGCGAAAAAGGTGAGGCCGAGCGCCGCTGCCGTCCACGGTTCGATGCGCAGCCCCAGCATCGGCAGGCCGAAGAACATCAAAAAGAGCTGCATCAAAAGCGGCGTGCCCTGGAACAGCGCGATATAGCCTGACGCGATCCGCTTCACCCACTTGTTCTTGGCGATGCGAAAGAACAGCACCGCCAGCCCGACCAGCGCGCCGCCGACGAAGGCGGCGAGCGACAGCAGCACCGTCCAGCGCGCGGCGAGCAGCAGATTGCGGACGATGTCCCAGAAGGTGAACTCGATCATGACACGCCCGCCCCCAGAACACGGCGGCCGCCGCCGACCAGCAGCCGGCGCAGCCCCATAGACAGGCCGAGATACACCATCGTCACCACGAAATAGGTCTCGAAGGCGCGAAAAGTGCGCGCCTGCAGCATGTCGGCCTCATAAGTCAATTCGCGCACCGCGATCTGCGACACCACGGCCGATTCCAGCATCATGATGACGATCTGGCTGGTCAGTGCCGGGTAGATCACCTTCAGCGCCTGCGGCAGCACGATCTTGACGAACACCTGGCGGGGCCTGAGGCCGAGCGCCAGCGCGGCTTCACTCTGGCCGCGCGGCACGGCGTCGAGCCCGGCGCCGACGATCTCGATGGTATAGGCCGCCATGTTGAGCGTCATCGCCAGCATCGCGGCCAGGATCGGGTCGAGCCTGACGCCTAGGCTGGGCAGTCCGAAAAAGATGAAGAACAGCTGCACCAGGAATGGCGTGTTGCGCATCACCTCGACATAAATGCCGATCGCCAGCTGAGGCGGCTTCGGGCCGTTTCTCTTGCCGGCCGCGCCGAGGATGCTGAGGAACGTGCCCGCCAGCGTGGTGACGGCGATCAAAAGCAGCGTCATCGCCGCGCCGCGCGCAATCATGCCCGCCGCACCCGCAAGCCAGCCGAAGTCGAGGCTGTAGCCCATGGCGATTGACCTTGTTGGAGGTGCCTGACCGAAGAGAGGGTTCGGCGCCCCTTACGGCGCCGAACCGGTAGACAGATCAATCCTTGAGGTTGTCCGGATTGAGCGGCGTCTTCAGCCAGGCCTTCGAGCTCTCGTCCAGCTTGCCGTCGGCCAGCATCTTGGCGACCGCGTCGTTCACCGCCTTCTTGAGCCGGTCCTCGTTCTTGTTGAGGCCGATATGCGAGGGCGAGGTGAGCAGCTGGAATTTCTGCTCCGGCTTCAGCGCGTCCTGCTTGGCCAGCACCTGGGCGCCGACATCGTTGCCGACGACCATAAGCTGAGTCTGGCCGGAGATGAAGGCCTGGATGACGGAATTGTAGTTGTCGAAGCGGCGGATGTTGGCGGAAGCCGGCGCCGCCTGGGTCAGCGAGGTGTCCTCCAGCGTGCCACGATTGACGGCGATCGACTTCTCGGCGAGGTCGTCCTTGCCTTTGACGGCAAGCTCGGCCGGGCCGATGACGGCGATGTAATAGGGCGCGTAGGCGGCGGCGAAATCGATCACCTGCTCACGCTCCTTGGAGTAGCCGACGCTCATCAAGATATCGACGCGCTTGTCGGTGAGATAAGGAATGCGGTTCTGGCCGGTGACGCTGACCAGGTTGAGCTTCACCTTGAGTGAATCGGCGATCGCCTGCGCGACGTCGATGTCATAGCCCTTGATGCTCATATCGGCGCTGGCCGAGGAGAAGGGCGGGAAGTCGGAGAAGATGCCGACATTGATGGCGCCGGCCTTGGTGATGTCGTCGACGGCGTCGGCCTTCGCCTGCGTGGCGAGGCCGGCGGCGCCGAGCATTACAGCCGCCGCGATGGCGGATTTCAGTGCGTTGCGAAGTAACATTGTTATTCCCCTGCTGGAAGCTTGTTGTTGAAACCGGTCGCCGGCTCCAGCGCGGCGGCCGTGTTGGCAGAGCATTCCAGAAAACGCGGTTTAGGCTTGGCGACTTCGCCATGGCTTCCGTCTGGAATTGCGCGAGGCATCAGCCCTTCTTGATCGCCGGACTGAACACCATCAGGCTCAGGATCTCGAACAGGACCTGGGCGCCGACATGGGCGGTGTTGGTGGTCGCGTCATATTGCGGCGCCACCTCGACCACGTCGCCGCCGACGATGTTGAGACCCTTCAGACCGCGCAGCAGTTCGAGCACCTCGCGCGTCGTCAGCCCGCCGACTTCCGGCGTGCCGGTGCCGGGCGCGAAGGCCGGATCGATGCTGTCGACGTCGAAGGAGATGTAGGTCGGACCGTCGCCGACGATTTTCCGAGCCTTCTCGATGATGGCAGGAATGCCGAGCCCGGTCACCTCCTCGGCATGCACGACGGTCATGCCGGACTCGTAGGTGAACTCCCACAGATATTCCGCCGAGCCGCGAATGCCGATCTGGATGGTGCGCGAAGGGTCGAGCACGCCGTCCAGCACCGCGTTGCGGAACGGTCCGCCATGGTGGAACTTGGTCATGTCGAACAGCCCGCTGGTATCGCAATGGGCATCGATATGGATCATGCCGACCGGGGCTTTCTTGCCGACCGCCTTCAGGATCGGATGGCTGATCGAATGATCGCCGCCGACGGAGAGCGGCAGCACGCCGGCGTCGACGATCTGATTGGTCCGCTTTTCAATGTCCTCGTGGCTGATCTCCAGCCGGTAGCGGCTGCGGAACGGCGTGTCGCCGATATCGGCGACGCGCAGCTCATGCGTCGGCGCGCATTCCAGCACATGATTGTAGGGGCCGATGCGCTCGATGGCGCGCAACGCGCGCGGCCCGAAGCGCGAGCCGGGACGGTTGGTGACGCCGAGATCCATCGGCACGCCGATCATCGCCACCTGCAGGTCGCCAAAATCCGGATTGTCGGCCGCGATCTCGCGATAGGGCGCGGCGAGGAAGGTCGGGATGCCGGAATAGGGGGCGAGGCGTGTGCCCGACTTGTTGAAGATCTTGTCGGCCACCTTGCGGAATTTCGGGTCGAACATCTCGCCGCCATGGCTCTCGCCATATTTGCGGCGCAACGCTTCGAGCTTGCCGCGATCGTAACCCATGTCCGGTCCTCCTGCCTGCCTGCAGCGCTGCCCGCATGTGCGATTTGCCAAGCCAGCCTGTTGTCCGGCTGGATCGTTGTCCGCCGCTGCGTTGCGGATTCCGCGTCTCTTGAAGCTGTTCCGGGCAAAAGTGTCGGGCAGCCGCTTTGAAAAATCAATTGATATTGTTAGGGTCCTAGCTGTGAGAAAATCTCACAAAAGAGGAGCTCCTCATGGCCAAGCGCCTGCCGCCGCTGAACCCTCTGCGCGCCTTCGAGGCCACGGCGCGGCACGCCTCGCTGACCAAGGCGGCGGGTGAGCTCAATGTCACGCATGGCGCCGTTAGCCACCAGATCAAGGCGCTCGAGCAGTCGCTGGGCGTGAAGCTCTTCGAGCGCAGCGGGCAGCGCGTGAAGCTGACGCCGCATGGCGCGGAGTTCCTGCCGGCGGTATCGGCCGCCTTCGACGGCATCGCCGCCGCCACCCAGCGCATGACGCGGCCGGCAAGCGCCGGCGCGCTGTCGGTCTCCTGCGTGCCGGCGCTGCTCTTGCTCTGGATGACGCCGCGGCTCGGCTCCTTCACGGCGCAATATCCGGACATCCAGCTGACGCTGATCCCGTCCAACGATCCCAAAGACATCCGCGCCGCGGACATCGACGTCTGCGTGCATTATGGCGACGGCAGCTGGAGCGACTGCTGGATACGCAAGTGGTCCGGCCTGGAGCTATTTCCGGTTGTCAGTCCGACGCTGATCAACAACCGCCCGATCCGCAGCGTCCGCGACCTCGCCGACCACGTCTTCCTGCATGGCGACGATGGCCGTGAATGGCACACCTGGCTGGCCGCCGCCGACGCGCTCGATCTGGAACGCGGCCGCCGCCACCGTCTGGGCGATGCCCGCATGGCGACGGAGGCCGCCGTGCACGGCCATGGTGTGGCGCTCGGCGATTCCGTCACCGCGCGCGCCTTGCTCGCCAGGGGCATGCTCGTGGCGCCCTTCAGTTTGTCGGTTCCGGCGGTCGACGATTTCTACGTCGTCTGCCGCAACGAGATGCGCTCGGCGCCGATCGTCCAGCTCTTCATCGACTGGCTGTTCGCCGAGAAGGAGCAGGACGAGGCCCGCGCCGATGCGCCGGTCGCCGGCCGCGTGCCGAGCCGCAGAAAACGCCCCGCCCTCAAGGTCATAGGCGCCAGGACCGCATCCTGACGGCTGGACTTGCAAAGCTGCTTTTTGTCGGGCCAGCTTGCAAAGCAGCAAGCGCGTTCGAAAATACGGTGCTAAGAGGCAGTTGCTAAAGCAATTCCGCGCAACGGGGTTCCGTCCGGAATTGATCGAACAAGGATTTGAAGCGTGGCGCCCGCGTTCCCGTGCGTTGTGCTTTATGGGTGAGCGAGCATGGCAAAGACCGATATAGCGCGGCGCGTCTACAACCACACCTGGAAGCTCGACCCGATCGTCCGCAGCCTGCTGGACACCGACTTCTATAAGCTTCTGATGCTGCAGATGATCTGGGGCATGTATCCCAAGGTCGATGCCACCTTCACGCTGATCAACCGCACCACCTCGGTGCGGCTGGCCGATGAGATCGATGAGGGCGAGTTGCGCGAACAGCTTGACCACGCCCGCACCCTGCGCTTCTCGAAGAAGGAAATGATCTGGCTGGGCGGCAACACTTTTTACGGCCGCAAGCAGATCTTCGAGCCGGAATTCCTCGCCTGGCTCGAGGATTTCCGCCTGCCCGAATACGAGCTTTCCAGGCGCGACGGCCAGTTCGAGCTCTCCTTCGCCGGGCCCTGGATGTACACGACGCTCTGGGAAATCCCGGCACTTGCGATCATCAACGAGCTGCGCTCGCGCGCGGCGATGCGCTCCTTCGGTCCGTTCGCGCTCGACGTGCTCTATGCCCGCGCCAAGGCCAAGATGTGGGCCAAGACCGAGCGGCTCAAAGCGCTGCCCGGCATCCGCATTTCCGACTTCGGCACAAGACGCCGCCATTCCTTCCTGTGGCAGCGTTGGTGCGTCGAGGCGCTGAAGGAAGGCATCGGCGATGCCTTCACCGGCACCTCCAACGTCCTTCTGGCCATGGATAACGACCTCGAGGCTTTGGGCACCAACGCGCATGAATTGCCTATGGTCTTCGCCGCCCTTGCCAATTCCGAAGAGGAGCTGAGGCAGTCACCCTACAAGGTGCTGCAGGACTGGCAGCGCTACTATGGCGGCAATCTGCTGATCGTGCTCCCCGACACTTTCGGCACCGCCGCGTTCCTGCGCGATGCGCCGGACTGGATCGCTGACTGGACCGGCTTCCGGCCGGACAGCGCGCCGCCGATCGAAGGCGGCGAGAAGGTCCTCTCCTGGTGGCGTGAGAAAGGCAGGGATCCCAAGCAGAAGCTGCTTATCTTCTCCGACGGCCTGGAAGTCGAGACCATCGAGGAGACCTACAAGCATTTCCGCGGCAAGGTGCGCATGTCCTTCGGCTGGGGCACCAACCTAACCAATGATTTCGAGGGTTGCGCGCCGACCGAAACCAAGAGCCTCGACGCCATCTCGCTCGTCTGCAAGGTCAGTGAAGCCAATGGCCGGCCGGCGGTGAAGCTGTCGGACAACCCCGCCAAGGCGACTGGGGACGAGAAGGAGATCAAGCGGTATCTGAGGATTTTTGGCGAGAAGGGCCGGGTGGAGCAGCTGGTGAAGGTGTGAGGCTTAAGGCCCGGACGAATGGAATTCCCGGATAAGCGGAGTTCCTTCGCGCCCCCCTCTGTCCTGCCGGACATCTCCCCCTCTAGGGGGGAGATTACGCTGTCATCTCCGCTTTCGCCAATCTCCGACGTCGCAGGAGGAGAGCTGGCGCCGAAACTGCTAATCTCCCCCCAAGAGGGGGAGATGCCCGGCAGGGCAGAGGGGGGCGCCGTAGAGCGCCAACGTTGGAGGTTGGCCTTTCTCGCAACTCCCTTGGCGGCCACTCTCCCGACGCCCGCCTTCGCCCATGCCTCCGACCGCGGCCACGTCCTGCTCCTCCCGACCGGTTACTACATCGCCGGCGGCGCGCTGGCGGTAGCCGTCAGCTTCCTCGTCCTGGCCCTGCTGCCGGCCGCTGCCCTCGGCAATTTCTGGCGTCGGCGCCTACCCCTGTTTGCCTTCAGCGACACCCCCCGCATTGTCGTCAGCCTGATTTCCTTTGCCGGCTTTGCGCTTCTCGTCGCCGCCGGTCTCTCCGGCAGTCGCGACCCGCTTTCCAACCCTCTCCCACTCGTGATTTGGACGCTGCTCTGGGCCGGCCTCACCCTGCTGCAAGGCATGCTCGGCGACCTGTGGGCGTGGCTCAACCCATGGTATGGGCCCTGGCGCGTCGTGAGCCGGCTTGTGGGCGACCGATGGAGCGAAGCCCAGCCGTCACATCTGCCGTTAAGACTCGGCTACTGGCCGGCCTTCGTGCTGTTCTTCGCCTTCGCCTGGTTCGAGCTGATCGATCCGGCACCCGACGATCCGGCCCGCCTGGCCCTTGCCGCCGGCCTCTACTGGCTGGCCAGCTTCGTCGCGATGCTCATCTTCGGCTACGACCCCTGGAGCAAGCGCGGCGAATTCCTCACTGCCTTCTTCGCCATGGTCGCCCGCTTCGCGCCCGTCGAGCGCCTCGATGGTCGGCTCTCGCTCTGCTGGCCCGGTGCGAAGCTGCTTGCCGGCGACCCGCTGCCGCTGAGCGGCACGGCTTTCCTCCTGCTGGCGCTGTCTTCGGTGTCCTTCGACGGCCTGTCGAAGACCTTCTTCTGGCTCAGCCTGTTCGGCGTCAACCCGCTGGAATATCCCGGCCGCACCGCGCTGGTCGGCATCGGCAGCTTCGGCCTCGTGCTGACCCTTGTCCTGCTCGCGGCGGTGTTCGCTTTGGCCGCCTTTCTTGGACAGCGCCTCGCCGGCGATGCGCAGTCGTTCGGAAAAGCCGCCGGCCTGCTGGTCTGGTCGATCGTGCCGATCGCGCTCGCCTATCATATCGCGCATTACCTCACCGTGCTCCTGGTCGACGGCCAGTATGCGCTGGTCGCGCTCTCCGATCCTTTCGCGCTCGGCTGGAACCTGTTCGGTACCGCCAACAGGATGGTCGAGGCCGGCGTAGTCGCCGGCGCCGAGTCCGCCTGGTGGCTGTGGAACCTGCAGGCCGGCGTCATCATCGCCGGCCATGTGCTGGCGGTCCTCGTCGCACATGGCCTTGCCTGGCGTCTCCATCCTCAGCCGTCGCGTGCCGCGCTCAGCCAGCTGCCGCTCACGGTGCTGATGATCGCCTACACGATCTTCGGCCTGTGGCTGCTTGCCACGCCGACGGCGGGATGAGACAAGGGCCGCCGCCATGACGCGAGGGAAGCTAGCTTGCCACGTCGCGGCTTTGGTGATTTAGTTTGTACACATGCAATTTTCCCATCCTTCGGAAGGGGATGGCTTAGCCGCCTTATCGCTGGTCAAGACTGAAAAAAACAGGGGAACCGACATGGCTGACAAGAACGGATTTTTCGACCTCTCCAAGACGACGCTGTCGCGCCGCACCGCGCTGAAGGGTATCGCCGCCGGGGCCGGCCTGGCGCTGGCGCCGGGCTTTGTCCGTTACAGCCAGGCGCAGAGCTCGGCGCCGATCAAGATAGGCTTCCAGTTGCACCGCACCGGCATCGGCGCCGCCTATGGTCGCTGGTACGAGAAGACGAGCGCCGCCGCCGTCAAGGCGATCAACGACGCCGGCGGTATCGGCGGCCGCAAGGTCGAGCTGGTCATCGAGGATGACGGCACCGATCCGGCGCGCGGCGCCGAGGTGGTCAACAAGTTTGCCAAGCAGCACAAGACCGACATCGTCTTCGGCACACTGTTCTCGCATGTCGTGATCGGCTCGGCGCCCGCCGCCGGCGAGAACAAGATCCCCTATTTCGTCGTCAGCGAAGGCCATCACGTCGCTTCCACCAAGCTCAACCGCTACGTCTTCCAGCCCGGTATCACCGACGTGAAGAGCCAGATCCAGTCGATGGCGCCGTGGATCGCGGCGAACGCGGGCAAGAAGGTGACGCAGATCTTCCCCGACTTCGCTTTCGGCCACGACCATCGCGACTACCTGCCGCCGGCGCTGAAGGCGCAGGGCGCCGACGTGATCGCTCAGATCGCCATCCCGCCGACGGAGTCGTCCTTCACGAAATATTTCCCGCAGATCCCGGCCGAGACCGAGGTGATCTACCATGTCATGGTCGGCCCTGCGGTGCTCACCTTCGTCAAGGAGCTCGGCGAGTTCTACGGCTCGCAACGGCCGCAGCTCTTCGGCTTCATCGACTCGCTCGAAGCCGTCGACATCAACAGCCCCGGCCTCGAATTCCTCGACGGCAGCCATTTCTGGGAAGGCTCTCCGCGCTATGCGCAGCCTGACGATTCTGCCGCGCAGAAAGCCTACCGCGCCGCGGTCGGCATCGACGACAACGGCGCCGCGGTCGGCGACCCCAAGGACGTCTCCACCGCCGCCCACATGTTCGGCTGCTGGGAAACGCTCTACGTGGTCAAGAAGGCGATGGAGGACGCCGGCTACAAGGGACCGGAGGATCGCGCCAAGCTGGTCGAGGCGACCGAGGCGCTGAAGGAATTCGCCGAAGGGCCGGAGCATCCGCAGGGTCCAAAAACCTTCAACGGCAAGATCCACCAATGCTTCGGCATCCAGAACATCTCCAAGGTCGAAGGCGGCAAGCTCAAGGTCGTCCACAAGACCAAGATCGAGGACGGTCTCTACGAGCCGGAAGGGGATTACACGACGCAGGCGCTGTGAGCTTGTCTCATAGCCCATGCACTTCGGACCCCATCTCCTCCTCGCCGCCCTCGAAGGCCTCGTCACCTCCGCCGTGCTGGCGCTGACGGCGCTTGGCCTGTCGCTGGTGTTCGGCGTCATGCGCGTCGTCAATGTCGCGCATGGCGAGTTCTTCATGCTGGGTGCGGTGCTCGCCTGGGCGGTCTCGACGGCGATCTCCGGCCACCCGGCGATCGGTTTCATCGCCGCGCTGGTGATCGCGCCCTTGCTGGTCGGGCTGGTCGCGCTGATTGCCGAACGCCTGGTGCTGCGCCGGCTCCACTACAATCCCGAAGGCACCATCGTCGCCACCATCGGCATGCTCTACATCATCCAGCAGCTGGCGCTGACCTTCTATGGTCCCGAGGCGCGCCCGGTCGAGCCGCCTTTCAGCTACCGCATTCTCCTGCCTTGGTTCGGCTATTCCGGCTACAAGCTCTCGGTGGTCGCCGCCTCCGCCATTCTGCTGGTGATCACCTGGCTGGTGCTGACGCGAACGAAGATCGGCCTGATCATGCGGGCAACCCAATATGACCGCGAGACGGCGCAGGCCTTCGGCATCCCGGTCGAGCGCGTCTATGCCGGCGTCTTCGCCATCGGCGCCATGCTGGCGGCGATCGCCGCGGTGCTGATCGTGCCGATCAGCCAGGCGCATTACCTGATGGGGCAGGATCCGCTGCTCTTGTCCTTCATCGTCGTCATCATCGGCGGGCTGGGATCGCTCCGCGGCACCGTGGTGGCCGCCGTCCTGATCGGCCTTTCCGACGGCATCATCTCGATGTTCTTCTCGCCGACGCTGGCCAAGATCATCGCCACGCTGGTCGTCGCCATGGTGCTGGTGTTCCGGCCGCAAGGCCTGTTCGGGACTACGCCGCGATGAGGGATGCTTCACCGGCAAAGACCTACGCCCTGCATATCGGCGTCATCGCGCTTCTCTTCGCGCTGAACTTCGTCCTGCCGGACTACCACCAGGGCCTGTTCGCCCGCATCATGGCGCTCGCCGTCTTCGCCATGGGCTACAATCTGCTCTTCGGCTATGTCGGCCTGCTCAGCCTCGGCCATGCCATGTTCTTCTCGGCCGGCCTCTACGGCGCCGGCTTGACCGTCTATCACCTCGGCTGGGGCGTGCCGGCAGCTTTTGTCGCCGGCGTCGCCTGTGGCGCGCTGCTCGCCTTGGTCATCGGCCTGCTGGCGCTGCGCACCTCCGGCGTCGCCTTCATGATCGTCACCATGATGTTCGCTCAGGTCTTCTATCTGCTCATCCTCTATTTCGCCGCCTGGACGGGCGGCGACCAGGGCTTGGTCATCCAGCAGGCGTCGCGGGTGATCGCGATCGGCGGCGCATCCTTCGACCTGACCGACCCGACCGTGCGCTACATGAGCGCGCTGGCGCTTTTCTCGATCATTCTGCTCGTCACCTTAGCCGTCGTCCGCTCCCGCTTCGGCCGCGTGCTGGTCGCCATTCGCGAGAATGAGGAGCGCACCAAGATGCTCGGCTACGACACGGTCGCCAACAAGCTCGCCGCGGTCGTCGCCTCCGGGGCCATCTGCGCGGCCTCGGGCGCGGCCTATGCGCTGCTGTTCGGCTATGTCGGCTCGAGCTTCGCTTCCGTGCAATATTCCATCCTGCCGCTGCTCTGGGTGCTGCTCGGGGGTGCCGCGACCACGCTCGGGCCGCTCGTAGGCACGCTGTTCATGTATTATGTCACCGACATCACCAGCGGCTTCACCTCCGCCTATCTGCTGATCGTCGGCGTGGCGCTCATCCTGTTGGTGCTGTTCTTCCCAAAAGGCATTCTGGGCAGCATCCGCGAGCGCTGGCTGAGGTGGCTGCCATGATGCCGCTGCTCACCACCAAGGGCCTGTCGCGCCATTTCGGCGGCCTGCGCGCCGTCGACGGCGTCGACTTCGCGCTGATGCCGGGCGAGATCCGCGCCATCATCGGCCCCAACGGCGCCGGCAAGACCACCTTCGTCAGCCTGCTCTCAGGCCGCATCCGGCCGTCCTCCGGAATGGTCGTCTTCGACGGCGCCGACATCACCGCCATGCCGGCCTACAAAAGGGTTCGCCTCGGCGTCGCCTATACGTTCCAGATCACCAGCGTCTTCGCCAATCTCACCGCCTTCGACAATGTTGCGCTGCCGGTGCAGCGCACGTTGACCGACGGCCGCACGAAGGGCCAGGTGAGAAGCGGCGTGATGGCGGCACTCGAGCGGACCGGTCTCGCCGACCGCGCCGGCACGCTTGCCGGGCAGCTTTCCTATGGTCACCAGCGCCTGCTCGAAGTCGCGATGGGCCTGGCGCTGAAGCCGCGCCTGCTGATCCTCGATGAGCCGACGCAGGGTCTCGCCGACAGCGAGATCGACAATTTCATCACGCTGGTGCGCGAGATCGCCAGGGACGCCACGGTGCTTTTGATCGAGCACAACATGCCGGTGGTCATGCAGCTTGCCGACCGCATCACCGTCTTCAATTCGGGAAAGATCCTCGCCGAGGGAACGCCGGGTGAGATCCGCGCCAACACGCAAGTTCAGGATGCCTATCTCGGAGCGACCCATGGCTGACTCCGTTAGAACCAATGGCGGATTGCTCACCATTTCCGGCCTCGATTGCTTCTATGGCGAGGTGCAGGTGCTCTACGGCCTCGACCTCATCCTCAACGAAGGCGAGGTGCTTTGCCTGTTCGGCCGCAACGGCGCCGGCAAGACGACGACGCTGAAGGCGATCATGGGTGTGGTGCCGGCGGCTGCCGGCTCGATCAGGCTGGACGGCAAGGAACTGACCGGGCTCGCCGCGCATGACGTGCCCAAAGCCGGCGTCGCCTATGTGCCGCAGGGCAGGCGGCTTTTCGCCGAGATGACGGTAGCGGAAAACATCGAGATCGGTCTGATGGCGCGCGGCAAAGGCAAGCAAACCCGCGAGAGCGTGCTCGATCTCTTCCCGTTGCTCAGGGAGCGGCTGAGGCAACGCTCTGGCACGCTCTCCGGCGGCGAGCAGCAGATGCTGGCAATGGCCCGCGCGCTCTGCCTCGAGCCGCAAGTACTGCTGCTGGACGAGCCGACCGAAGGGCTGATGCCGTCGATGATCGCCAAAATCCGCGAGACGGTGGCGAAGCTGCGCGAGCTCGGCGTCTCGACCATCCTGGTCGAGCAGCGCGTCGACGCCGTTCTGTCGGTCGCCGACCGCGTCTCATTCATCGAGAACGGCCGCAATCGCGAGACGGTAGAGGTCGAAGCACTGCGCGCCGATCCGTCGGCGGTGCGCAGGTATGTGGGGGTGGGATAGGGCGCCGAGTGCGCGTCGGTGCCAAGACTGTCGGCGGCTGCGCTGCCCCTCATTGCCCTACCGGGCATTTCTCCCCGTGAACGGGGAGAAAGAAGCTGGCCGCGACCTCGGCGGTCATTCTGCAACGTTGGTGATTGGCGAAATCGGCGATGCCAGCCCCCTTTTCCCCGTTCACGGGGAGAAGATGGCGGCAGCCAGATGAGGGGCAGCGCCGGCGGTGGAAATTGAGTAGCTCAGCTCATCGAAAAAACATTAACCCGGCGATCAAAAACGTCGGGATCAGCACCAGCCCCGACCACGCCATATAGCCGAAGAAGCCGGGCATCTTGAAGCCGCGATGCCGGGCGATGGCGAAAACCATGAAGTTCGGCGCATTGCCGATATAGGTGTTGGCTCCCATGAACACGGCGCCCGCCGAGATCGCGGCCAATGTCGAGGCGGCCTCGGTCATCAAGTGGTGCGCATCGCCGCCGGCAAGCTCGAAGAACACCAGATAAGTCGGCGCATTGTCGAGGAACGACGACAACGCCCCGGTCAGCCAGAAATAGGCGAGATTGTTCGGCTGGCCGTCGGCGGATGTGACCAGGGCCACCAGCGGCGCCAGCGCGCCGTCATGGCCGGCCCGCAGGATAGCGATCACCGGCACGATGCAGGTAAAGATGCCGGCAAAGAGCTTCGCCACCTCGGCGATCGGCTCCCAGGTGAAGCCGTTCGCCTCGCGGTGGCTCTTGTACGACACCTTGAGGGACAGCAAGGCGAGCGCCAGGATGATGGCGTCGCGCACCAGGTTCTGCAGCTCGAGGCCGACGCCGAGGATCGGGATGCTGACGCCCGGCTTCCAGCTCGCCGAAAGCAGGATCGCGCCGATCACGCCGGCAAGCAGCGGCAGGTTGGCGAGGCCGCGCAGGCGCACCTTCGTGTCCGGCGTAGGATCCTTGATCTTCGGCATGCCGCCCTCGCGGCGATGCAGCATGATGTCGAGCGCCAGGAAGACGGTGAGCACCAGGCCGCCGCTGAACAGCGTCTCGCGCCACAGGTTCGCGGTCGTCCAGAAGAAATCGACGCCGCGCAGGAAGCCGACGAACAGAGGCGGATCGCCAAGCGGCGTCAGCGAGCCGCCGATGTTGGAGACCAGGAAAATGAAGAAGATCACCACATGGGCGTTGAACGGCCGGTTGTCGTTGGCGCGCAGCATCGGCCGGATCAGGATCATCGAGGCGCCGGTGGTGCCGATCACCGAGGCAAGCAGCGCACCGATGAGCAGCAGGCCGGCATTGACGAGCGGCGTGCCGTGGATGTTGCCGGCAAGCAGGATGCCGCCCGAGATGGTGTAGAGCGCGAACAGGAGGATGATGAAGGACAGATATTCGGTAAGCAGCGTGTGCAGCACCGCTTCGCCTGCCGCGGGAAGCCCGAAGGCGATCGTCAGCGGCACCACCGCCAGCATGGCCCAGGCAGCGGCGATCTTGCCGTAATGATGCTCCCACGCATGCGGGAAAAGCAGCGGTCCGGTCGCGATCGACAAGAGCAGGCCGGCAAAAGGCAATCCCCACCACAGCGGCATCGCGGCGCCCGGCAGCCTGTGGATTTCGGCGGCGAAAGCCTTGACCGGAAGCAGCATCGCGATGGCGAGCGCGATGAATGCGAAAAGCTCCTTCCTTCGGCCGCGGCGCGCCCTCCCCTTCTCCCCTTGTGGGAGAAGGTGGATCGGCGCGTAGCGCCGAGACGGATGAGGGGTGTTCCAGCGGAGTGAGGCGCTGGCGTTCCCTGGAACACCCCTCATCCGTCGCCTTCGGCGACACCACCCGGCCCTTCGCTGGCTCAGGGCGTTCGAAGTTCGAAAAGCCAAGCGATTGGCTTTTCGTCCGCTACGCGGACCTCTTCTCACCCCACAAGGGGAGAAGGGGGAGCCCGCAATCCGGGTGAGCGGGACCTTCCCCACGATCCGGTCAGTCCGCCGAATGGTCTTCGAGCGTCACGCCGGCGTCGCGCATCCGCTTCAGCATCGCCTCGACCGAGCCGTTGAGGTCGATGCCGCGGCAGGCGTCGAGCCGCACGGTCGTCCTGAAACCCTGCTTCACCGCGTCGAGCGCAGAGAAGGCGACGCAGAAATCGGTGGCGAGGCCGACCAGGGTGATCGTGTCGATGCCGCGTTCCTTCAGATAGCCTCCGAGGCCGGTCGGCGTCTTATGGTCGTTCTCGAAGAAGGCGGAATAAGAATCGATCGCCGTGCGGAACCCCTTGCGGATCACCAGTTCCGCCTTGGTCCAGGCCAGTCCCGAATGGAAATCGGAGCCGAGGCTTCCCTGGATGCAGTGATCGGGCCACAGCGTCTGCGGCCCATATGGCATCTCGATGCCCTCGAAAGGCTGCTTGCCCGGATGGCTGGAGGCAAAGCTCGAATGCCCGGCCGGGTGCCAGTCCTGGGTCAGGATCACGTGCTCCGTTCGCCGGATCAGGTCGTTGACCAAAGGCACGATCTCGTCGCCGCCGGCAACCGCCAGCGCGCCGCCGGGGCAAAAATCGTTCTGCACGTCGATGACGATGAGCGCTTCTTCGGCCATGCGGTCCCTTTCGTTTCGGCCCTCTCGTCTGGCTTGGGGCACCTGTCCAAAAGCCGCTGACGCGACCGGACACGGAACCTTGACCAGATGGCCGGCGGCGTCAACCTCCGGCGCCATAACAATCGCGTTCAGCTCTTCGCGGCGCCAACTCCGGCTTTGACAATTCCGGCCGGCCTGATATCATTTGCATACGAATGAATTTGACCGGTCCGGAGACCGGCAAGAAGACCTGAAGCGGCACTTCGGGAGGCCTGGGGAAGGCCTAAAGGTCTGGGAAGGCCCTAATTGTCTGGAAGGCAGAGCGTGATCCGTTACGCAAAACCCACCACGGTCGACGAAACGCTCGCTTTGCTTGGCGAGGACCGCTGGCGCATTCTCGCCGGCGGCACGGATTTCTATCCGGCGCAGGGCGCGAAACCCTTCCGCGACAACGTCCTCGACATCAACGGTCTCGCCGAACTGTGCGGCGTCGCCGAAACGGACGGGCATTGGCGCGTCGGCGCGCGCACGACCTGGACCGACATCGTGCGCCACCCGTTGCCGGCCGCGTTCGATGCGTTGAAATCGGCCGCGCGCGAGGTCGGTTCGGTCCAAATCCAGAATGTCGCCTCGGTGGCCGGCAATCTCTGCAATGCCTCGCCGGCAGCGGATGGCGTGCCGGCGCTTTTGGCCCTCGATGCCGATGTCGAATTGCGCTCGGCGAAAACCATCCGCCATCTGGCCCTCGGCGACTTCATCCTCGGCAATCGCCGCACCGCGCTGCAGCCGGGCGAGATGGTCACCGCCATCCGCGTGCCGAAGCGTTCCGCTGCCGGCAGCTCGGCCTTCGTCAAGCTCGGCGCCCGGCGCTATCTCGTCATCTCGATCGCCATGGCGGCGGCGCGGCTGGTGGTCGAGAATGGTGTCGTCGCCGATGCGGCGATCGCTGTCGGCGCCTGCTCGGCAGTCGCCCGCCGTCTCGCCGGTGTCGAGACGGCGTTGCGCGGGCAGCCAGTTACTTCTGCCCTTGCGGATGCGGTGCTGTCGGCGCCGATCGACGAATTGTCGCCGATCGCCGACGTGCGTGGCAGCGCGGAATACCGACAGGATGCCGCGCGCGAGATAGTAGCCCGCGCGGTGCGCGCTGCGATCGATCATGGCGAAGGCAAGGTGGCCGCATGAGCATGACCCAGTCCGGCGCTGCCAAATCCGGCATGGCCCAATCCACCATGGCCCGGTCCGGCATGGAGCGCTCCCAGATCGCCTTCGACGTCAACGGCGCTGCCGTCAGCGTGTCGGTGCCGCCGGTCAGGCGTCTGTCGCAGGTGTTGCGCGACGAGTTGCGGCTGACCGGCACCAAGGTCGGCTGCGATGCCGGCGACTGCGGCGCCTGCACGGTGCTGGTCGACGGCAATCCGGTCTGCGCCTGCCTGATGGCGGTGGCCTCCGTGGCCGGCGCCTCCGTCACCACTGTCGAGGGCCTCGCCGATGGCCGGCTGTCCGCCTTGCAGGCCTCCTTCCTCGAACATGGTGCCGCGCAATGCGGCATCTGCACGCCCGGCCTGCTTGTGGCGGCCACCGCGCTGCTGGACCGCAATCCTACGCCGAGTGAGGCCGAGACGCAGGACGCGCTGGGCGGCGTCCTTTGCCGCTGCACCGGCTACAGGAAAATCGTCGCGGCGGTGATGCAGGCCTCGCAGCACATGAACAGCGTGGATCTTCGCCTGCCGGAAGCCGGCCATGCCGTCGGTGCCTCGCCGATCCGGCTCGACGGCGTGCCGAAAGTCACCGGCGACGAAAAATTCGGCGGCGATTCCTTCCCGTCCGACGCACTGGCGGTGCTGGTGGTGCGCTCGCCGCATTATCATGCCCGCTTCAGCTTCGGCGATATCGATGCCTGGACCAAGGCGCATCCTGGCCTCACCGGCGCCTTCACCGCCGCCGACATTCCGGGAAAGAATTGCTTCGGCGTCATCGGCCCCTTCGCCGACCAGCCGGCGCTGGCCGATGGTTTTGCGCGCCTGCGCGGCGAGGCCGTGGCCCTGGTGGCTGGCGAGCGCGAGGCGATCCTCGACCTCGACCTGACGGACTTTCCCATCGCCTGGACCGAGCTGCCGCATATGCTGCAGCCGCGCGATGCGAAAGCTGACGGCGCGGCACTGATCCATCCGCACCGACCTGCAAACCTGCTCACCTCCGGCTATGTCGAGCGCGGCGATCCCGATGGCGCGCTCGCCGGCGCAGCGGTCACTGTCTCCGGCGCCATCGAGACCTCCTTTGTGGAGCACGCCTATATCGAGCCGGAAGCCGGCTATGCTTATATGGACGGCGACACGCTGGTCGTCGTCGCCTGCACCCAGGCGCCCTACATGGACCGCGACGACACGGCCAAGGTGCTGGGCCTTGCCTTAGACAAGGTGCGCATCGTGCCGACCGCGACAGGCGGCGGCTTCGGCTCGAAGCTCGATGTCTCGCTGCAGCCTCTCATCGGCCTTGTGGCGATGAAAACGGGTCGGCCGGCAGCACTTGCCTACACCCGCAACGAATCGATGATGTCGACAACCAAGCGCCATCCGGCCGAGATGAAGGCGACCATCGGCGCCGATGCCGAAGGCCGTGTCATAGGCATGGTCTTCGAGGGCGATTTCAACACCGGCGCCTATGCCAGCTGGGGCCCGACGGTCGCCAATCGCGTGCCGGTGCATGCCTCCGGCCCTTACCTCACGCCGAACTACCGGGCTA
The DNA here is from genome assembly GCF_020165285.1 of Mesorhizobium sp. CA10. Classification (NCBI taxonomy): domain Bacteria; kingdom Pseudomonadati; phylum Pseudomonadota; class Alphaproteobacteria; order Hyphomicrobiales; family Phyllobacteriaceae; genus Mesorhizobium; species Mesorhizobium sp. CA10. The sequence goes on along the minus strand of NZ_JAIUHV010000002.1, from coordinate 508,160 downwards.
CGGGCTACGCCATCCACACCAATGGCCCGATCGCCGGCGCCTTCCGCGGCTTCGGTGTGCCGCAAGCTACCATCATGCAGGAGACGCTCTATGACGAGCTCGCCGCAAAGCTCGGCATGGATCGTCTCGATTTCCGGCTTAAAAACTGCCTTCGTAACGGACACGAAACGGTCACCGGCCAACGCCTGGAATCAGGTGTCGGTATCGGCGAGTGCCTGGAACAGCTCAAGCCGCACTGGGCGCGTGCGCTGGCGGACGCGGAGGTGTTCAACGTAACCCATACGGCAAGCAAGCGCGGCGTCGGCATCGCCTCCTGCTGGTATGGCTGCGGCAACACCTCGTTGCCCAATCCTTCGACCATCAAGGTCGGCATCTCGGCCTCCGGCGACGTCGTCCTGCACCAGGGCGCGGTCGACATCGGCCAGGGCTCCAACACAGTGATCGCCCAGATCTGCGCCGACGCGCTCGGCCTGCCGCTGGCCAGTTTCTCGCTGAAGAGCGCCGACACCGCCATCACGCCCGATGCCGGCAAAACATCCGCCTCGCGCCAGACTTTTGTCACCGGCAAGGCCGCCGAGAAGGCCGGAAGGGCGTTGCGCGAGAAGATCCTGCGCTTTGCCAATGTCTCGGAACAAGCGACGATCGCGCTCGACGGCACCAGCATCTCCATCCGCGAAGGCGATGCCGCGCGGCGCATCGATCTTTCGGCGCTGAAGGCCGATGCCGACGGCTTCGTTTTCGCTGCGGAAGAAACCTACGACCCGCCGACGCTGCCGCTCGATGCCAAGGGCCAGGGCAAGCCTTACGCGGTCTACGGCTATGGCGCGCAGATCGCCGAGCTCGAGGTCGATCTCAAGCTTGGCACCGTGAAGCTGATCAAGATCACCGCGGCGCATGATGTCGGCAAGGCGATCAATCCGGTCCTGGTCGAAGGCCAGATCGAAGGCGGCATCGCGCAAGGCATCGGCATGGCGCTGATGGAGGAATATATCCCCGGCCGCACCGAAAACCTGCACGACTACCTCATCCCTACCATCGGCGACGTGCCGCCCATCGAACATATATTGGTCGAGGTTCCGGATCCGGAAGGACCGTTCGGCGCCAAGGGTCTGGGCGAGCATGTGCTGATCCCGACGGCGCCGGCGATCCTCAATGCCGTTCGCCATGCCACAGGCGTCCTGGTCACCAAGGTGCCGGCGACGCCGAGCCGAATCCTGGCGGCGATCCGAGAGAAGGAGGCGCGCCGATGAGCGAGCTTGCCGAACGTTTCGAAACCCACGATCCCGGCGAGAAGCAGGTAGCGGAAAAGATCCGCTGCGATGCCTGCCCGGTCATGTGCTACATCGCCGACGGCCGCACCGGCGCCTGCGACCGCTACGGCAATGTCGGCGGCCGCATCGTGCGCATGGATCCGCTGACCATCCTCGACCACGCGGCCGAGACGGGCGGCGCGGTCGTGCCTTTCGTCGCCGAGGGCGAAGCCTGGAACGGCGAGCTGGTCAACACCGGGCGCCGCTTCGTCACCGCGATCGGCGCCGGCACCACCTATCCGGACTACAAGCCCGCGCCTTTCATCGTCAGCCAGGAAGTCGAAGGCGTCGATCTCGTCACCGTCGTCACCGAAGGCATCTTCTCCTATTGCGGCGTCAAGGTGAAGATCGACACCGACCGCCACATCGGTGACGAGACGGCGACCGTGCGCTCTGAAGGCGAGGCGATCGGTCATGTCACGACCGGCGAATACGGCTCGCAGATGCTGTCGCTCGGCGGCGTCCATCACCTCACCGGCGGCTCGAAGGCAGAAGGACGCGCCACCTGCGACGCGCTGCTCAATCTGTGCAACCGCAACCCGGTCGAGCTCACCATCGACGGCGGCGCGACGGTCATCGTCGAAGCCGGCAAGGCGCCGGTTATCGACGGCAAGGTCGAGCACCGCATGCGCGTCGGCTGCGGCTCGGCGACCATCGGCATGTTCGCCACGCAATGGCGCGGCCTCGTTGACGAGGTGGTGGTGGTCGACGACCACATCACCGGCGTCGTCTCCGAGCATCAGGCCGGCAAGGTGCTGGGCTGGGAGGATACGGGGATAAAGATCATCGGCCGCCGCTCGACCCCCGGCCGCTATTTCAAGGTGTCCGAGCCCGGCCTCGGCTGGGGCGGCACCACGATTTCCGATCCGCTGTCGATCCTCGGCGACTGGAACGCCAAGAAGGGCGCGCGTCCCGGCCTGTCGCTGCTGATGGTCTCGACCACCGGCGAGCAGTTCGCCTATTACGAGCTCGACGACCAGCTGAAGCCGGTCCAGAAGCCATTTCCCGAGCGGCTGCAAAAGTCCGTCGGCCTGATCGAGGACAATTGCGAGCCGGCGCTGTGCACGGTTCTGTTCATCGGCGGCGCCGGCGGCTCGCTGCGTGCCGGCGTCACCGAAAACCCGGTCAACCTCACCCGCTCGGTGCAAGGGCTGAAGACCTATGTGACCGTGGGCGGCGCGCCGGTCTATGTCTGGCCGGGCGGCGGCATCACGCTGATGGTCGACGTCACCCGCGTGCCGGAAGGCGCCTTCGGCTATGTGCCGACGCCGGCGCTGGTGGCGCCGATCGAGTTCACCATGCGCCGCGACGACTATGTCCGGCTCGGCGGCTATGAGAACGAGATCCGCAGCATCGAGGACATCCTCGCCAAGGGCGGCGAATATCTCAATCCGCGCCGCGGCACGGGCGCGCCGGCCGATAACCCCTGGCCGCCGTTGGCGCAACTGCGCCGCGCCGTGGCGAATGGGGCCGGCTGATGAACGGCCCGCAGGCGCATTGGCTTGCCGACGGCAGGCGGCTCCATCTCAACCATGGGCCGATCGATCTGATCGTCGAGGCCTTTGGCGAAGCGGAGGAATGCCGCGCCGCGTACGAACAGGCGGTCGCGCGCTTTCAGACGATCCTGATCGAGGTGGTCGAGGAGCTGCCCGAATTGCGCCTGCCGGCCTTCTTCCTGGCGCCGCGCGATTTCGCCGGCCCGACAGCGCGCCGCATGGAGGCGGCCGTCATGCCGTTGGCGGAATGCTTTATCACGCCGATGGCCGCCGTTGCCGGTTCGGTAGCCGACGAAATTCTCAGCGCAATGCTCGCCGGCCGCCGGCTCGACCGCGCTTACGTCAACAATGGCGGCGACTGCGCTCTCCATCTTGGCATCGGCCAGACGATGACGGTGGCGATCGCCGGCACCGGGCACGGCCTGGCCGACCGCGTCGCCATTCGAGCCGAAGACGGCGTGCGCGGCGTCGCCACGAGCGGCTGGCGCGGCCGGTCGTTTTCGCTGGGCATAGCCGATGCCGTCACGGTGCTGGCGCCGACCGGCGCCGAGGCCGACGCGGCGGCAACGCTGATTGCCAACGCCGTCGATCTGCCCGGACATCCCGCCATTGCACGCGCCGCCGCGCGCGATCTGGCGCCAGACAGCGATCTCGGTGAGATGCTGGTGACGCAAAGCGTCGGCCCGCTTGACGCCGCCGAAATTGCGCGCGCGCTAGACAACGGCCTTGCCGTCGCCGAAGATTTTCGCCGGCGCGGCCTGGTCGCCGCCTCGGCGCTGTTTCTGGCGGGCGAGGCCCGCATCAGTGGCTCGGTGACGCTCGCTGCGCCCAACAAGCATGCACAGGAGGAATTTGCCCATGCCTGACTTTCCGATCCGCAAGGTCGCGGTCTTGACCGAGGAGATTTTTCACGACGGCGGCCCCGTCGCGAAAGAACCCCGCCTGCGCGCGGCGGCTCTCGCCGTGGTCAAGAACCCCTTCGCCGGCCGTTATGTCGAGGACCTGCAGGGCGCGATGGAGGACCTGAAGCCTTTGGGGCTTCTGCTCTCGGACAGGCTGATCGCGGCGCTCGGCGGCGACGTGAAGAAGATCGACGGCTACGGCAAGGGCGCCATCGTCGGCACGGCAGGGGAACTGGAGCACGGCGCGCTGTGGCATGTGCCGGGCGGCTACGCCATGCGCGAGCGCCTCGGCGACGCCAAGGCGATCGTGCCCTCGGCCAAGAAGGTCGGCGCCTTCGGCGCGCGGCTCGATGTGCCGCTCGGCCATATCAACGCCGCCTATGTGCGCAGTCATTTCGACGCCATGGAGGTCGGCATCAGCGACGGCCCGCGTCCGGACGAGATCTTGTTCTGCCTCGCCATGACCTGCGGCCCGCGTGTCCACAACCGCATGGGCGGCCTGGCTGCCGAGGACATTAAGGCATGGGACGGCCTGAGATGAGCGCCGAGGACAATCTGCTGCGGCTGGTCGAGGCCGAAGACGACGACGAGAACAACTACCACCTGCAGGACCAGGTCGGCTTCATCCTGCGCAAGGCGCACCAGCGCCATGTTTCGATCTTCGCTTCGCATATCGGCGACCTGACGCCGCCGCAATTTGCCGCTTTGGCCAAGCTTTACGATATCGGCGAAACCTCGCAGAACCAATTGGGAACGCTGATAGCCATGGACGCCGCGACCGTGAAGGGTGTCATCGACCGGCTGAAGGCGCGCGGCCTGGTCGAGGTTTCCAAGCACGAGGTCGACAAAAGGCGGTTGCTGGTCAATCTGACGCCGGAAGGCCGCGAGGCGATCGAGCGGCTGATCCCGCTCGCCCGCGCCATCACCGAGGAGACGTTGGCGCCGCTGACTGCCAAGGAAACCGCGACGTTCCTGCGGCTGCTTGCGAAGCTGGCGTGAAGGGTTGCTTTCGAGAGGATCTTTAGGCGCTGGAGGGACAGCACCCCCTCTGGCCTGCCGGCCATCTCCCCCGGGGGAGATTAGCAGCTTCTCACCCGGTGCCTTCCCTAAGGCGCTGGCGATTGGCGAAAGTGCCGGTGACATCGATCTCCCCCCTTGCGGGGGAGATGCCCGGCAGGGCAGAGGGGGGTTGGCGGGAACTCGACCTGAGCGTTTGGCTAACGCCACGCCCGTCCGCCTACACGTCCACCCCGAACATCTCCCTGGCCTGCTCAGCCGTATAGTACCCGAGCCTGACATCCTCGGCGACCTGCTTCGGGTCGCGCTCGCGCGGATCGCCGTAACCGCCGCCGCCGGGCGTGCCGACACGCACGCGGTCGCCGGCCTTGAGCGCGATGTCCTGTTCCTTGGAAAGATGCGGCGGCACATGCGCTTCGCCGCCCCGGAACACGGTGACGCTGTTCGGCGCGCCGTCCCTGCCGCCGAGCGCGCCTTGCGGCCCGAAGCGGCCGTGATCCATGACGAATGATGCGCGCGCTTCACCGCGCAATAGCTCGACTTCATAGGCGAGCCCGAAGCCGCCACGATGTTTTCCCGCGCCGCCGGAGCCTTCGCGCAGCGCGTAATGCCGGTAGAGCACCGGAAACGCCTGCTCCATGATCTCGACCGGCGGCGATTTCGAAATGCCGATGGTCGAGCAGCCATTGCTCAACCCGTCATGGCCGGCATTGCCGCCATAACCGCCGCCCGAGATCTGGTACATGACATAGTCGCGCCCGCGCGCCGGATCGTTGCCGCCGAGCGCGAAATTGCCGCTGGAGCCGGCGGGCGCCGCCGTCACCTTTTCCGGCAGCGCCTGCACCATCGCGGCGAATACGGCTTCGGCGATGCGCTGCGAAACCTCCGCCGCGCAGCCCGAGACCGGGCGCGGATATTTGGCGTCGAGGAACGTGCCTTCCGGCCGCTTGACGTTTAGCGGTTCGAAGGCGCCGGCGCTGATCGGCACTTCTGGAAAAATATGCCGCATGGCCAGATAGACCGACGACAAGGTCGTCGCCAGCACGCTGTTCATCGGTCCGGCGCAGGGTTTCGATGAGCCGGCAAAGTCGAAGGTCAGCGTGTCGCCTTGCTTCTCGACGGCGAGATTGATGGTCAGCGGCTCGTTTACCACCCCGTCGGAATCGACGAAGGCCTGCGAGCGGTAGACGCCGTCCGGGATCATGGCGATCGAGGCGCGCATCTGCTCTGCGGCGCGGCGGCGCAGTTCCGCGATGGCCTCAACGACGGTTTCGTCCCCGTAACGATCCAGTATCTCGTTGAGCCTGTCCTGGCCGATCAGCAGCGCGGCGGCCTGCGCCCGGATGTCGCCGATGCGTTGGTCGGCGACCCGGATGTTGGAACAGATGATGGCGTAGATCTCCGGATCGAGCATGCCCTTCTTGAACAGCTTTATCGGTGGAAGACGCAAGCCCTCTTGCTCGACCGCGGTGGCGGAGGCTGAGAAGCCGCCCGGCACCGAACCGCCTATATCCGGCCAGTGGCCGGTGTTGGAAAGCCAGCAGAAGATCTGGCCGCAGCGATAGACCGGCATGACGAAGCGCACATCCATCAGATGTGTGCCGCCGAGATAGGGGTCGTTGACGATGTAGATGTCGCCGGGCTCCGGCGCCAGGCAACGGCCGTCGGCGATCATCTCGATGACGGTCTTGGTCGAGTATTGCATGACGCCGACGAAGACCGGCAGGCCCTGGCTGCCTTGCGCGATCAGCGAGCCGTCGACGGCCGAATAGATGCCGTCCGAACGGTCATTGGCTTCCGCGATGACCGGCGAGAAGGCCGCGCGCGAGAAGGTCAGGTCCATCTCGTCGCAGACCTGCTGCAGCGCCGCCTGCAGCACCGAAAGCGTGATCGTGTCGAGCTTTGCCATCTCAGGTCTCGCCGATGTCGATGATGATGTTGCCGTCCGCATCCGAGCGCGCCCGGTCGCCGGGTTCGAGCACGGTCGTCGCATCCATCTGTTCCAGGATCGCCGGACCCTCGATTGTGGCGTCGAGCGGCAGCTTTTCGCGCGCATAGACCGGCGTGTCATGCCAGCGCCCGTTGTACCAGACCGGCCGGATTTCGCGCCGCGCCTCTGTTAGCATTGCCGCGCGTCCCGCCGGGTCGATCAGCCGCGACAGGTCGATCTGCGGCCGCACGCCGGTGACCGAGGTGTTGAGGTTGACGAGGTTGGCGCGGATTTCCGGCAGCTCGACCTTGAAGCGGGCGAAATATGCCTTCTCGAACAATTGCTGCAGTGTTTCTCGTGAAACCGACGAGGAGGGCAGCGGCACGTTGATAATGTGCGTCTGGCCGACGAACTGCATGTCGGCCGAATGCGTGACGCGGATTTCGTCCGGCTTCACCGCTTCCTTGGCGATCAGCGCTTCGCCCTCGTTACGGTGCCGTTCCAATACCTCGCGAAGCGCGGTTTCGTCGAGGCCGCCGACGGGCTGATTGATTGTGTTGACAAAATCGTGCCGCAGATCGGCCACAACGCAGCCGAGCGCGTTGGTGATGCCCGGGCGCGCCGGTACGAGCACTCTCGGCAGGCCGAGCTCGCGTGCGAGCGCCGTGGCGTGCAGCGGTCCGGCGCCGCCGAAGGCGAACAGCGCGAAATCGCGCGGATCGTGGCCGCGCGAGACCGAGACCATGCGGATGGCGCCCGCCATCTTCATGTTGCCGAGCCTCAAGACGGCACCCGCCGCTTCGACACCGGAGAGGCCTGTGCGCTTGCCGATCTTCTCCTCGAAAATCCCGGTGACGCGCTCGACCGTGACCGGATTGTCGACGGCGAGCAATTTCTTCGGCGCCAGGCGGCCGAGCACCAGATTGGCGTCGGTGATGGTCGGCTCGATGCCGCCGCGCCCGTAGCAGATCGGGCCGGGATTTGCGCCGGCGCTTTCCGGGCCGATCTGGATCAGCCCGGCCGCATCGACGCGCGCGATCGAGCCGCCGCCGGCGCCCACCGTGTGCACCGCCACCATCGGCACATGGATCGGCATCGCATATTCGATCTCGATCTCGTTGGAGACGGCGGGTTCGGCGTTGCGGATCAGCGCCACGTCGGTCGAGGTGCCGCCCATGTCGTAGGTGACGAGATTGCCGAAGCCGGCGCGTTTTCCCGTATAGGCGGCGGCGATCACCCCCGACGCCGGGCCGGACATCACGGTCTTTGCCGATTCCTGCGTGACGAAGCGGGCCGAGATCATGCCGCCATTGCCGTTCATGATCAGGAAGTCGCGCGCATAACCTTTCGCGGCAAGCTCCTTGCGCAGCCGCTCGACATAGCGCTCCAGGATCGGCTGCACCGAGGCGTTGACCGCTGCGGTGACGCCGCGCTCGAACTCGCGCGCTTCCGAAAGCAGCGCATGGCCGGTGGTGATGTGGCTGTTCGGCCAGAGCTCCGCCGCGATCTCTGCCGCGCGCCGCTCATGCGACGGGTTGGCGTAGGAGTGCAGGAAATGGATGACCAGCGACTCGCAGCCGGCGTCGAGCAGCGCCTTCACCGCATCGCGCATCTCGGCTTCGTCGAGTTGAATGCGCACGGCGCCCGACGCCTCGACCCGCTCCGATACTTCAAGCCGAAGGTCGCGGGGAATGACGGGGACAAAAGTGCCCGTCATCCCATAGGCCTGCGGCCTTGTGCGGCGCCCAAGCTCGATCACGTCGCGAAAGCCTCGGGTGGTGATCATGCCGGTCCGCGCCAGGCGACGTTCCAGCACGGCGTTGGTCGTGGTCGTCGTGCCATGCACGATGAGGTCGATGCCGTCGATCGGAAAACCGGTGGCGCCAAGTGCCGCGACGACGCCGAAGGCCTGGTTTTCCACCGTGGTAGGTGTCTTTGCGATATGGACCTTGCCGCCCGCCTTGCCGTCGATCAAAAGCAGATCGGTGAAGGTTCCGCCGACATCGATGCCAGCCACGACGTTTCCCGCCGACGCCGAAAATTTCTCATTCATTGCCGAAACCCGAAATGCCAGGACTACGGATATGCTTCGGTTTGGAAAGGCGTTTTACGCCGCCATCTTGACCTGAAGATCATTTGTATACTAATAAATTATCGACACAAGAGCTTACCGCTTGACAGTGTGCAGGAAGCACGCAGGAACCTGACCGTTCGGGCGCGCAGGAGAAAGTTTGGCGCCCAGTGCGTTTCATCTGGGCCGGAAAGTTGGGTTGGAATGAACACGACATCCGCGTTGAACGTCGCCGGCGCAAAGCCGCTGCAGTTCCCGATCCCGGCCAATGTCTATGCCGAGACCGTGGTGTCGGTGAAGCATTATACCGACCGGTTGTTCTCCTTCCGCATCACCCGGCCGCAGTCGCTGCGCTTCCGCTCCGGCGAGTTCGTCATGATCGGCCTGCCCAATGCCGAGAAGCCGATCTTCCGCGCCTATTCGGTCGCGAGCCCCGCCTGGGACGACGAGCTTGAATTCTTCTCGATCAAGGTGCCTGACGGTCCGCTGACCTCCGAGCTGCAGAAGATCGAGGTCGGCGACACCGTCATCATGCGCCAGAAGTCGACCGGCACGCTGGTGCTCGACGCACTGACGCCCGCCAAGCGCGTGATCATGATCTCGACCGGCACCGGCATCGCGCCCTTCGCCAGCCTGCTGCGAGACCCCGATACCTACGAGAAGTTCGACGAGGTCATTCTCACCCACACCTGCCGCGACAATGCCGAGCTCACCTATGGCCAGGAGCTGGTGGCGGCGCTCGAAAGCGATCCGCTGATCGGCGAGCTGACCGGCGGCCGCGTCACGCTCTACAATTCGACGACCCGCGAGGAATCGGCGCGCATGGGCCGCATCACCGCGCTGATCGGCTCGGGCAAGTTCTATTCCGACCTCGGCATCGACAAGCTCAACCCAGAGACCGACCGCATCATGATCTGCGGCTCGATGCATATGCTGAAGGACGTCAAGGAGCTTGCTGAGAGCCTCGGCTTCCAGGAAGGTTCCTTGAGTCATCCGGCCAGCTTCGTCGTCGAGCGCGCCTTCGTCGGCTGAGACATATCGCGGTCCGCCTGCTCTGTTGGAGGCGTCTGAGATTAGCGACGGCATTCGCGCTTCGTCATTCTAGGGCGGAGCAAGGAGCGGAGCGACGCGCGCAGACCCTAGAATCCGTGCCTTACGCTAAGGCGTTGCGGCGGTTACAGAATTCTGCGCCGTTGCACTCTGCGGCAGAGGTCACGGCATGGATACTCGGGTCAAGCCCGAGTATGACGAAGGGATGGGCGTTGCGGCCAATCTCCAACGCAGGGAGCATGATGTTTTGACCATACGGTCAAAAATCTGCTGCCTGAGCGGGCTTTTTGCGCTATGACCCTTTGAAAGACTCGTGAAGCATCGTTTCACGGGCTATCTTCGTTCGTGCCACCCAATGACACCCACGAAGGCATAAAAGCGCAAAGGCGCTGAGTGAAAGGGCAGGAGATGAGCACGATCCGCGAGGCCGGCGCAGGCGCGCCCAAGGTGATGCCGCTGCCGGCGCGCGCCGCCGCCAACACGTCGGTGCCGCTGGAGCACGGCATTGCCCGCAACCCCGGCATGAAGCTCGATCTCGGTTTTCTGGAATCGGTGCGCAGCGTCAACCGCTCGGCGCTGGAGCGTCGGGTCGCGACGCTCACCAAGCGGCGCTCGATCAAGGCCGACAACCAGGCCGCCTGGCTCTTGCGCGCCATCGCCTGCATGGATCTCACCACGCTGAACTCCAACGACACCGACGAGCGCGTGCGCCGGCTTTGCGCCAAGGCGATCAGTCCCCTGCGTCGCGATATCGTCGAGGGCCTCGGCATATCGAGCGAGGCGATCCGTCCGGCGGCGGTCTGCGTCTACCATCCCTTCGTCGCCACCGCGGTCGACGCCGTGCGCGGCACCGGCATCCATGTCGCCGCCGTCTCGACTGCTTTCCCGCACGGCCTTGCGCCGCTCTCGACCCGCCTGCAGGAGATCGAAGCATCGGTGAAGGACGGCGCCGACGAGATCGACGTCGTCATTCCGCGCGGCCTGGTTTATGGCGCCAAATGGCGCGAGCTGTTCAACGAGATCGTCGCCATGCGCGCCGCCTGCGGCGATGCGCATCTCAAGGTCATTCTTGGCACCGGCGACCTCGCCACGCTGCGCAACGTCATGCTCGCCTCGATGGTTGCGATGATGGCGGGCGCCGATTTCATCAAGACCTCGACCGGCAAGGAGAGCGTCAACGCCACGCTTCCCGTCGGCCTTGCCATGGTGCGCGCCATCCGCGCCTATTTCGAGGAGACCGGCTATCTCATTGGCTTCAAGCCGGCCGGCGGCATTTCGACGGCAAAAGTCTCGCTCGACTGGCTGGTGCTGATGAAAGAGGAGCTCGGCCGTCCCTGGCTCGAGCCGGACCTGTTCCGCTTCGGCGCCTCCAGCCTGCTCACCGACATCGAACGCCAGCTCGAACATCATTTGACCGGCCACTATTCGGCCAACCACCGCCACGCGATGGCGTAGGCTACGAGTGCGCCCCATGAACATCCTCGAACGCTATCACGCCATGGAATACGGCCCGGCGCCGGAAGCCCGCAATGAGGCGGATGCCTGGCTCGCCGCACGCGACTTCTCCAAGGCGCTGTTCATCGACGGCGGCTGGAAAGCGGCGACAAGCGGCAAGACTTTCGACACCAGCGAGCCGTCTTCCGGCAAGCTTCTGGCCAAGATCTCGGATGCCGGCGCCGCCGATATTGACGCGGCGGTTGCGGCGGCAGCAAAGGCGCTGCCAAAATGGTCGGCATCCTTGGGCTACGCCCGCGCAAAAGTGCTCTATGCCATCGGCCGCGCCATGCAGCGCCACCAGCGCCTGTTCGCGGTGCTGGAATCGATCGACAACGGCAAGCCGATCCGCGAGAGCCGCGACATCGATGTGCCGCTGGCGATCCGCCACTTCATCCATCATGCCGGCTGGGCGCAGACGCTGGACAAGGACTTTCCCGACCATAAGCCGGTCGGCGTCGTCGGCCAGGTCATCCCGTGGAATTTCCCGCTGCTGATGCTGGCCTGGAAGATCGCGCCGGCCTTGGCCGCCGGCTGCACGGTGGTGCTGAAGCCTGCCGAATTCACGCCGCTCACCGCCATATTGTTCGCCGAGATCTGCGAGCGGGCGGGCGTGCCGAAAGGCGTCGTCAACATCGTTCAGGGCGGCCCTGAAGCGGGCGCGGCCATCGTCAATCATCCCGGCCTCCAGAAGATCGCCTTCACCGGCTCTTCGGAAGTCGGCAGGATCATTCGCAAGGCGACGGCCGGTTCCGGCAAGAAGCTTTCACTGGAGCTCGGCGGCAAGTCGGCCTTCATCGTCTTCGAGGATGCCGATCTCGACAGCGCCGTCGAAGGCCTGGTCGACGGCATCTGGTTCAACCAGGGCCAGGTCTGCTGCGCCGGCTCGCGCCTCCTGGTGCAGGAAGGCATCGCCGAGGCCCTCATTGCGAAGATCAAGGTCAGGATGGCGCGGCTGCGCGTCGGAAGTCCGCTCGACAAGAACACCGACATCGGCCCGCTTGTCGACCGCACCCAGCTGGACCGCGTCAAGGGTCTCATCGCCGAGGGCGCGAAACAGGGCGCCGTCTGCTGGCAGCCGGACGCTGCCTTGCCGACGACAGGCTACTATCACCTGCCGACGCTCGCGACGAGTGTTTCGCCGGCTAACATTCTGGCGCAGGAAGAGGTCTTTGGCCCTGTCCTGGCGACGATGAGCTTCCGCAACACCGAGGAAGCGATCGAGCTTGCCAACAACACGCGCTACGGCCTTGCCGCCTCGGTATGGAGCGAGAACATCAATCTGGCCCTCCATGTCGCGCCGCAATTGAAGGCGGGCGTGGTGTGGGTCAACGGCACCAACATGTTCGACGCCGCCTGCGGCTTTGGCGGCTACCGCGAAAGCGGTTTTGGCCGTGAAGGCGGTCGCGAAGGCATGTTCGAATATCTCGCGGCCAAGCTGCCGGTCGGGTCCGTCATCAAGCCAGCCATGGCCGGAACGGCCCAGTCGGTCGAACAGGCCGACGGCACGGCGATCGATCGCACGGCAAAGCTGTTCATCGGCGGCAAGCAGGTGCGCCCGGATGGCAACTATTCGCTCGCCGTTGCCACCGCCAAGGGCAAGCTGGCCGGCGAAGTCGGCCTCGGCAACCGCAAGGACATCCGCGATGCCGTCGCCGCCGCCCGCGCCTGCAAGGCCTGGCCGGAGGCGAGCGCCTATAACCGCAGCCAGGTGCTCTATTACTTCGCAGAGAACCTTTCGGGCCGCGCCGATGAGTTCGCCGCACGCCTTGTCCAGTTGACCGGCGTCACCGCCAAGGCCGCGCGCGAAGAGGTCGAGCAGTCGATCGAGCGGCTGTTCTTCTATGCCGGCCTGACCGACAAGTTCGAGGGCCGCGTCCACCAGCCGCCGGCCCGCGTCGTGACGCTCGCGCTGCATGAGCCGGTCGGCGTCGTCGGCATCGTTGCGCCGGACAACCAGCCTTTGCTCAACTTCATTTCGCTGGTCGCGCCGGCGCTTGCCATGGGCAACACCGTCGTTGCCGTCCCGTCCGAGCGGCATCCGCTGCTTGCGACCGACCTCTATCAGGTGATCGAATATTCCGACTTGCCTGCCGGCGCCATCAACATCGTCACCGGCCGCAGCGCCGAGCTGGCCGGCGTGCTGGCCAAGCATGACGATGTCGACGGGCTCTGGGTATTCGCCGATGCCGACATTTGCGCCAAGGCGGAGGCCGACTCCATCGGCAACTTGAAGCGGGTCTGGACCGGCAACGGCCGCACGCTCGACTGGGCCTCGGGGGAGGCCGCCGGCGAACCGTTCCTGCGCCGCGCCATCGAGGTCAAGAACGTCTGGGTACCTTACGGCGACTGATGGCGTTCCGGTTGAGGCGCGCCACGCGACGGAGCCGTTTTTGGCCGTTGCCGCGAAGGTGATTGCCCTCGGGCTTGACGTCCGGGCGCGTGTTCTTTAACGAGAAAAAACATCTTTATCTATGAAGCGGAAATCTGACCGCACGATGCCAGCTGTCTGGCACACGACGCCTGGGCCGGCCATCGATAGAGGCGGACGCACTAGCAATTCCAGGAAAGGTGTGAGCGGCTTTCCGTCCGGAATTGCGCCAAAGCAGGAGATGGAGCGGTTCGCCGTTTCTGTGAAACGGTGAAACACTCCAGGCAGGCGAGGAGAAAACATGGCGGATCTGGCGGGTAAGGTGGTTGTGGTCACCGCGGCGGCGCAAGGTATCGGCCGGGCGAGCGCGCTGGCTTTCGCCAAGACGGGCGCGACCGTTCACGCCACCGATATCAACGAGCCGCTGCTGGCCGAGCTGGGCAAGACGCCTGGCATCAAGATACGCAAGCTCGATGTGCTGAACGATGCGGCCGTCGCTACTGCATTCGCCGAGATCGGCCAAGTCGACGTGCTGTTCAACTGCGCCGGTTTCGTCCATGGCGGCTCCATCCTCGAGATGAAGGACGAGGATCTCGACTTCGCGCTCAACCTCAATGTCCGTTCGATGATCCGCACCATCCGCGCCGTGCTGCCGGGCATGCTGGAGCGCGGCGACGGCTCGATCATCAACATGGCCTCGCTGGCAAGCTCGCAAAAGGGTGTGCCGAACCGCTTCGTCTACGGACTGACCAAAGCAGCCGTGGTCGGCCTGACCAAGGCGGTTGCCGCCGATTATGTCGCCAAGGGCATACGCTGCAACGCGATCTGCCCGGGCACGGTCGAAAGCCCGTCGCTTCAGGACCGCATGCATGCCCAAGGCGACTATGAGGCAGCGCGCGCGGCCTTCATCGCCCGCCAGCCCATGGGCAGGCTTGGCACGCCGGAGGAGATCGCCGATCTCGCCGTCTATCTTGCCGGCGCAACCTACACGTCGGGGCAGGCCTATAATATCGATGGCGGCTGGTCGATCTGACGAGAGGCTCGGATATCGGTGGGGCGGTCGGATCGAAACGTCTGAAAATCTCGACGATTTGGTCGGCATAGTAGCGAGGCTTGCTTGCCGTGGACGGGGTCGGCAACTACGGTCCGCTGGCTTTGATGGGAATTTGCAAAACCGGCCCTTGGCCGCAAGGTGGAGAACGTTGAGATGAAGTTGTTGCGCTATGGCGAAGCTGGCTGCGAAAAGCCCGGCCTGCTCGATGCGGATGGGACGATCCGCGACCTTTCGGCTCATGTCGCCGACATCGCCGGCACGGCGCTTCATCCGGCTTCGCTGGAGATGCTCTCGAAGCTCGATCCGAAGTCGCTGCCGGTGGTCCTTGGCAAGCCGCGCCTGGGCGCCTGCGTCGCCGGCACCGGAAAATTCATCTGCATCGGCCTGAACTATTCCGATCACGCCGCCGAGACCGGCGCCACCGTGCCGCCGGAGCCGATCATCTTCATGAAGGCAAGCTCGGCGATCGTCGGGCCCGATGACGACGTGCTGATCCCGCGCGGCTCGGTCAAGACCGACTGGGAGGTTGAGCTCGGCGTGATCATCGGCAAGACAGCGAAGTATGTCTCGGAGGACGACGCGCTGGATTATGTTGCCGGCTATTGCGTCGCGCATGACGTCTCCGAGCGTGCCTTCCAGGCCGAGCGCCAGGGTCAGTGGACCAAGGGCAAGTCGTGCGACACCTTCGGCCCGACCGGCCCCTGGCTGGTCACCAAGGACGAGGTCGCCGACCCGCAGAACCTGAAGATGTGGCTGACCGTCAACGGCAAGACCATGCAGAACGGCTCGACCAGGACCATGGTCTTTGGCGTCAAATATCTGGTCGCCTACCTCAGCCAGTTCATGTCGCTGCATCCCGGCGACATCATCTCCACCGGCACCCCGCCCGGCGTCGGCCTCGGCATGAAGCCGCAGGTGTTCCTGAAGCCGGGCGACGTCGTCGAGCTCGGCATCGAGGGATTGGGCCAGCAGAAGCAGACGTTCAAAGCGGACGAGTAAGGTGCGACTATCCCTTCTCCCCTTGTGGGAGAAGGTGGATCGGCGCGCAGCGCCGAGACGGATGAGGGGTGCTCCACCGGAGTGCCGCCTTGAAGATTGAAGATATCCCACGCTTCATTCTGCCGCGACGAGATCCTTCCAACACCCCTCATCCGGCCGCTTCGCGGCCACCTTCTCCCACAAGGGGAGAAGGGGAAGCCGCCGCTACCTCAACACCTTCCCATCCGCTCCAAACCGATACGTCTTCGCCGCATCCGGGGTCGCGTAGAGCGTCGCGCCCGGCTCGGCATTGTAGACGCCGAAGATGCGCACGGTGATCAGCCCGGCCTTCTCGCAGTCGAGATAGAGATTGGTGTCGGCACCGAGATGCTCGGCATGCACGACCGTGCCTTTCCAGGCGCCCGACGTCGCGTCGACGGTGACATGTTCCGGCCGCACGCCGATGGTCTTGGCCGTCTCGCCAAGCCTGGCGCCGTCGATGAAATTCATCTTCGGCGAGCCGATGAAGCCGGCAACGAATTCGTTGGCCGGCGAATTATAGAGCTCCATCGGGCTGCCGATCTGCTCGATGCGGCCGGCGTTGAGAACCACAATCTTGTCGGCCAGCGTCATCGCCTCGACCTGGTCGTGGGTGACGTAGATCATCGTCGCCTTCAGCCGCCGGTGCAGCTGCGCGATCTCAAGCCTGGTGTTGACGCGCAGCGCCGCATCGAGGTTGGACAGCGGCTCGTCGAAGAGGAACAGCTTCGGCTCGCGCACCACGGCGCGGCCGATGGCGACGCGCTGGCGCTGGCCGCCCGACAGTTCCGCCGGGCGGCGCTCGAGATAGGGCTCCAGCGACAGCATCGCGGAGGCGATCTTGATGCGCCGCTCGATCTCGGCCGCCGGCGTGCCGGCCTGCTTCAGGCCAAGCGCCATATTGTTCTTCACCGTCAGATGCGGGTAGAGCGCGTAGGTCTGGAACACCATGGCGATGCCGCGTTTGGCCGGCGGCGTGACGGAAACGTCCGTGCCGTCGATCAGCACGCGGCCGGAGGTCGAATCTTCCAGGCCGGCGATGACGCGCAGCAGCGTCGATTTTCCGCAGCCGGACGGGCCGACGAAGACGACGAACTCGCCGTCCGTCACTTCGAGGTTGATGCCCTTCAGCACCTCGACCGGCCCGAAAGCCTTCTTCACATTCTCGATCTTCAGCGAACCCACGGCGTCGTCCCTGTTCTAGAGTTTCACGGCGTTGCCGCTGCGCACGCTCTCGTCGGCGGCAAGGCAGACGGCGAGCGATTTCACGGCATCGTCCATGTGGCGGGTGAGGTCGATGTTTTCGCGGATGGCCTTGAGGAGGAAGGCCTGTTCGAGGTCGCAAAGCTCCTGGTGGCCCGGTTCGCCTTCCATCGACAGCAGCTGGTCCTCCCGGGCGAATTTGCCGTCCGGCCCAGTCGCCGCGCTATGCAGCCTAATCGTCGAGGTCTTGGTATGGGTGTCGATGTCGTCGGACCTGACGCCCTCCTTCATCACGATCGAGACGCAGCCCTTCGGCGACATGACGTCCTTCACGAAGAAGGCCGTTTCCGAGATCATCGGCCCCCAGCCGGCCTCGTACCAGCCGACCGAGCCGTCCTCGAACAGCACCTGCAGGTGCCCGTAATTGTACATTGACGGAGCCACCTCGTCGCTCAGCCGCACCCCCATGCCGCGCACCTCGACGGGTCTCGAGTCGGTGATCTGCAGCATCACGTCGAGATAATGCACGCCGCAATCGACGATCGGCGACGTCGTCTGCATCAGCTGCTTGTGCGTCTCCCAGGTGTGGCCGGAGGATTGCTGATTGAGGTTCATGCGGAAGACATATGGGCCGCCGAGCTTGCGCGCCTCGGCGATCAGCCGCACCCAGGACGGATGGTGACGCAGGATATAGCCGATCACCAGTTTCTTGCCGTTGGCCTTCGCGGCATCGACGACTCGCTTTGCGTCGGCAACCGTGGTCGCCAGCGGCTTCTCGACGAAGACATGGCAGCCGGCCTCGAAGGCCCGCACCGCATAGTCGGCATGGCTGTCGGAATAGGTGGCGACCGCCGCGACATCCGGCCTCTCGTCGCGCAGCGCGTCGTCAAAGGAGCGCCTTATACCGTAGCCGGCGAGCCCGTCCGGCAGCGGCACGTCGGAACGGTTGACGAGTGCGGCGATCTCGAAGCCTGGGTTGCTGTGGTAGGCAAGCGCATGGCTGCGGCCCATATTGCCGAGGCCGGCGACGACTACGCGAAGAGAGGTTTTATCGCTCACCTGACTGCTCCATTTTTTCCTGAGAGGGTGAAGCGCAGCCCTATCAAAAGTTGGCTATTGCGGCTCACTTCACCGCTCCCGACGTGATGCCGCGGATCAGCTGCCGCGAGAAGATGACATAGAGGATCAGCACCGGCAGGATCGCCAGCGACAGCGCCGCCAGGATCGCGTTCCAGTTGGTGACGAACTGACCGAGGAAGAGCTGCGCGCCGAGCGTCACGGTCTTGGTCTCCTCCGAAGGCGCCAGGATCAGCGGGAACCACAGATCGTTCCAGATCGGGATCATGGTGAAGACGGCGACGGTCGCCATGGACGGACGCACCAGCGGCAGCACCAGCCGGAAGAAGATCGTGTATTCCGACAGCCCGTCTATGCGGCCTGCATTCTTCAGGTCGCTGGACACCTGCTTCATGAATTCCGACAGGATGAAGATCGCCAGCGGCAGGCCTTGCGCGGTATAGACCAGGATCAGCGCCGTCAGCGTGTTGACCAACCCGGTCGCCACCATCAATTGCAGGATGGCGACGGTGCCGAGGCGGATCGGGATCATGATGCCGAGAGCCAGGTAGAGCCCCATCATCGTGTTGCCGCGGAAGCGGTATTCCGACAGCGCGAAGGCGGCCATCGCGCCGAACAGAAGCACGAAGAACAGCGAGGCGACGGTGACGACGAGGCTGTTCTGGAAATAGTGGATGAAGTCGCCCTGGCCGATCACCGTGGTGTAGCCGATCAGGTCGAAGGTCTTTGGCGTCGGCGGCGTCAGCGGCGCGCCGAAGATGCCTGCGCGCGACTTGAACGAATTCATCACCACCAGGACCACCGGAAACAGCGCGATCGCCGTGTAGGTCAGGAGGATCGCATGCGCGCCGATGGCGCGGGGAAGCGAACGTGTGGCTGTGCTCATGGTGCGCCTCAGAACTGGTAGCGACGCAGGCGCGTCTGCACGAGGAACAGATAGACGCAGACGCCGGCGAGGATGATCAGGAACATGATCGTGGCGATGGTCGCGCCCATGTTGGGATCGCCGACCTGCAGCTGGAAGCCGAAGAAGGCGCGGTAGAGAAAGGTGCCGAGGATGTCGGTCGAATAGTTCGGCCCGGCAAGCGCCCCTTGCGCCGTGTAGATCAGGTCGAAAGCGTTGAAATTGCCGACGAAGGTCAGAATCGAGATGATGCCGATCGAGGGCAGGATCAGCGGCAGCTTGATCTTCCAGAACTGCGCCATGCCGGTGACGCCGTCGCATTCGGCCGCCTCGATCACCTCGTCGGGGATCGACAGCAGCGCTGCATAGATCAGCATCATCGGGATGCCGACGAACTGCCAGACCGAGACCAGGCTGAGCGCGGTGAGCGCATATTGCTCCTTGCCGAGCCACGGCGTGAAGAAGCTCTTCAATCCGACGAAATCCATCAGATGCGGCGCCACGCCCCAGATCGGCGACAGGATCAGCTTCCAGGCGAAGCCGACGATGACGAAGGACAGGATCGTCGGCACGAAGATCGCCGTGCGGTAGAAGGCGGTGAAGCGCAGCCGGGGGCTGGAAAGAAGCGCCGCCAGAAGCACCCCGATCGGGTTCTGCACCAGCATGTGGATGATGAAGAACCAGACATTGTTCCTCAGCGCGTTCCAGAAATTCACCGACCAGTTCGGATCGCCGAACAGCGTGCGGAAATTGCCCAGTCCGACAAAGACCTGGGACTGCTCGATGTTGCGGAACAGCGAAAGCTGCAGCGTGCCGAACAGCGGCAGGATCATGAATGCGGTGTAGACCAGCACCGCCGGCGCCAGGAAGACGCCGACATGCCAGCGGATCGCTCTTTTCGGTCGCGTTTCTGCAGCCATGAGTTCGGTAGCCATGAGTTCGGTTCCCCGCCGTCTCTGGGTTCCAGGTCGGTTGATGCTAGCTGATGCCTCGATGCACGGCTTGGCTGTCCCCTTGAGGAGAAAGACAAGGCCAGCGACAGATCGGCTCCGTCTTCCCCGCATTGGGAGGGTAAGACCGGGAGGCTGCGCCGACAATCGCTATCGGGAACTGTTTGAACGCCGGCCGGGCCCGAGCCCGGCCGGCATCGCAATCGATGCTCTTACTTCGCCGGCTTGTACCAGCTGTCGAGGCCGTCCTGCAGCTTCTTGGCCGCGGCTTCCGGCGTGTCGGTGCCGTTGATCACATTGGCCGATTCAACCCAGGTCTCGTTCTCGAGGTTCGGCGTGCCGCGCGACAGGATCTGGTAGGTCGAGCGGATCGTCGACTTGCACTTGCCGCGCCAGGAGACGAACTCCTGCGCCAGCGGGTCTTCCATCTTCACCGGCGAGGAGTTCAGGCTGAAGAAGCCGGGCAGCGCGTTGGCGTAGATGGTGGCGAAATCCGGCGAGGCGACCCAGGACAGGAACTTCTTGGCCTCTTCCGCATGCTTCGATGCCGCATTCAGGCCCATGCCGATGTCGGTGTGGTCGGAGATGTAGCAGGTGTCGCCTGCCTTCTCGACCGGCGGCGGGAAGGCGCCCATCTTGAACTGCGCCTGGGTGTTGAACAGGCCGATTTCCCACGAGCCGGCCGGGTAGATGGCGGCGCGGCCGAGCGTGAACAGGTTCTGGCTGTCCGGATAGGTCTGCGCCTCGAAGCCGTCGCCGAGATACGGCTTCCACTTGGCCAATTCCTTGAAGGGCTCGATCCACTGCGGATCGGTGAGCTTCTGCTCGCCCTTGATCAGCGCCTGGCGGCCTTCCTCGCCCTTCCAGTAGTTCGGGCCGACATTCTGGTAGCCCATGGTCGCGGCTTCCCAGAGGTCCTTGGTGCCCATCGCCATCGGGATGTAGGTGCCGTCCGCCTTGATCTTGTCGAGCGCGGCGAAGAACTCGTCGCGGGTCTGCGGCACCTTGATGCCGAGCTTGTCGAAGGCATCCTTGTTGTAGATGAAGCCGTGGATGACCGAGGCCATCGGCACGCAGAAGCTCGACTTACCGTCGTCGGTCTGCCAGGCGGCCTTGGCGACGGGCGAAAAGTTCTCCATGCCAGGCAGCGAGCTCAGGTCGGCGAGGTTGCCTTTCTTGAACAGTTCCAGCGACTTGTCGAAGGGGCGGCAGGTGATCAGGTCGCCCGCCGAGCCGGCAGCGAGCTTGGCGCCGAGGGCCGCGTCGTATTCGGTCGGGGCCGAAGGCGCGAACACCACCTTGATGCCGGGGTTCTTAGCTTCGAAGGCCGGAATGAGCTTGTCCTTCCAGATGGTCAGGTCGTCGCCGCGCCAGCTTTCGATGTTGAGCGTCACGTCCTCGGCCAGCGCCATCCCAGTCGTGCCGAGGATGCTTGTGCCGAGCAGAAGGGCCGTCAGTAGTTTGGTCTTCATCTTCAGTCTCCCTGTTGACCTTTTTCAGGTTCGGTTTTGAGAACAGGGGCTCAGCGCCCCTTGCTCCCCTCGCAAGCCCGTTTCACCCCGATGGAAATCGGGATGAAAAGGGCCCTACCTCTTTGTTAGGGCATGATCTTTTCCGAAAAGCGGGTTCCACTTTTCGGAATCATGACCCAGCGCGGAAAGCGCCGGCCTGAGCTTCTGGCCGGTTCCTTCCAGTATCTTCTCGGCCGCGTCGGCGCTGGCGGCGCCCGCGGCGAGCAGAATGGCGGTCTTGACGCCGCCGCGGCTCTCTTCGAGCAGGCGGGCGGCGTCGTCGCGGCTCTTGCCGCTGATGGCGGCGACTATGCGCACGGCGCGGTCGCGCAGCTTGATGTTGTCGGCGGTGAGATTGACCATGTAGCCGTCATGGACATGGCCGAGATGGATCGCGGTCAGCGTCGACAGCATGTTGAGCGCGATCTTCTGCGCCGTGCCCGCGCCCATGCGCGTCGAGCCGGCGATCAGCTCAGGCGGGGTTTCGAGCAGGATGGCGACGTCGGCCTGCTTGAACAGGACGGCGCCCCGGTTGTTGGCAATCGCGATGGTGGCGGCGCCCCGGCTGCGCGCGTCTTCGAGCGCCCGCACGGCATATGGCGTGGAACCGCTGGCGGAGACGGCGATCAGGCAGTCGCCCTTGCCGATAGCAGCCGCGGCAACCGCCGCCGCCGCTTCCTCGGTGTCGTCCTCCGGCCCGCCTGCCAGCGTGCGGAAGGCGTCGTCGCCGCCGGCGATGAGGATGGCGATGCGGTCGCGCGCAATGCCGAAGGTGCCCGGCAACTCCAACGCGTCGGCAAGCGCCATCAAGCCGGAGCTGCCGGCCGCCGCATAGGCAAGCTTGCCGCCGCTCTTCAATTGCTTCGCGATGAGTTCGGCGGCAAGGGCAATCGCCGGAATGGCGCCGTGCACGGCCTTGCCGGCCTCGATCTGGGCGTTGGCCAGGAACGCCAGAATGGTTTCGGGGGCCTGGACATCCAGCCCCTCGGCATTCTGGTGGAGCGCTTCGGTGCGCATCTCGGCCATGCATTTTCCTCCGATTGAGCGAACAATACCAAAAAAATACCACTTGTCCACACGCATTAATGAATTTCAGGCGGCGGACCTCCCTTGTCGGCAAATTGGCGTGATTTTTCAATAAAATGCGCCTTAATCTTTTTTGAACAGAAATTAACTCTTGGCTATTGGTATTTTATTGGTATTATCGGGCTCCGAGGAGAAATCGCGTGAAATTCGTGCTTGGCATCGATGGCGGCGGCACCAGCTGCAGGGCGGCCCTTGCGACCGTCGGCGGCGCCGTTGTCGGTCGCGCCAAGAGCGGCGCCGCCAACATCCGCACCGACCTCACCGGCGCCCGTGCCAACATTGTCGAGGCGGCCAAGCAGGCTTTTCTGGCCGCCGGGGCGGATCCGGAACTGATTCCCCAAACGCCGGCCATTCTCGGTCTCGCCGGCGCCAATGTCGGCACCTACCGGCAGCAGCTCGAGGCGATCCTGCCCTTCAGCCGGAGTCGTGTCGAAACCGATGCCGAGATCGCGCTAGAGGGCGCGGTCGGCTCCGGTGACGGCGCCATGGCCATTCTGGGCACCGGCACCGCCTATATGGCGCGTAAGGACGGCAAGTCGCGCGCCATCGGCGGCTGGGGTTTCCAGGTCGGCGACCAGGGCAGCGGCGCCCGCATCGGCCGCGACCTGCTGGAACAGACGCTGCTTGCCTATGACGGCATCCGTCCGGGCTCGCCCTTGACCGACGCCATGCTCGCTGTCTTCCGCAACAATCCCGAAGACGTGGTCGAATTCACCACCAACGCCAAGCCGGGCGATTTCGGCGGCTTCGCGCCAAAGGTTTTCGAGCATGCAGGAAAGGGCGACCTCGTCGCCAATTTCATCCTCGGCAAGGCGGTCGCCGATGTCGAGGCCTCGCTCAACGCGCTCGAGCTTGCCGACCATGCTCCGCTCTGCCTGCTCGGCGGCCTGGCGCCGCTTTATGCGCCGCGCCTTTCGGCACGCTATCAGGCGCTGCTCAAAGCCCCGCTCGACGATGCGCTGGGCGGCGCCGTGCAGATGGCCCTGCGCATCTTTGCCAAGGGTCCGGAGGCCGCCCGATGAGCGCCGCCGACCAGATCTTCTCCATGCTGAAAGAATCCTCGCAGAGCGGCGCGCCGCTCTATTTGCAGCTCAGGCGCAGCATCGAGGAAGCGGTCAATCGCGGCCTGATCGGTCCGGGCGACGCGTTGCCCTCCGAGCGCGACATCGCCAGCAAGGCCGACATCTCGCGCGTCACCGTGCGCAAGGCGGTGCAGGACCTGGTCAAGGGCGGCATCCTCGTCCAGCGTCATGGCTCGGGCACCTTCGTCGCGCCGCGCATGGAGCGTGTCGAGCAGTCGCTGTCACGGCTCACCTCCTTCACCGAGGACATGGCGCGCCGCGGCATGAATGTGCGCTCGGTCTGGCTCGACCGCGGCCTCTATGCGCCGTCGCCGGACGAGATGATGGTGCTGGGCCTCTCCTCGACCGAGCTGGTGGCGCGCGTCGCGCGCCTTCGCATCGCCAACGACACGCCGCTGGCGATCGAGCGCGCGGCGCTCTCGGCCAGCGTCCTGCCCGATCCCGAAGCGATCGGCTCCTCGCTCTATGCGGCGCTGGAAACGACCGGCAATCGCCCGGTACGTGCCGTGCAGCGCATCTCCGCAACCAATCTCGGCGACGCCGATGCGCGCCTCTTGGAAGTGCCGCCGGGGGTTGCCGGACTGCAGATCGAGCGCATTTCCTATCTGGCGAGCGGCAAGGTGATCGAGTTCACCCGCTCGGTCTACAGGGGCGACGCCTATGATTTCGTCGCGGAACTCCGGCTGACCGGGCCGGGAGAGGAGCTCCGGCCATGAATGCCAGCACCACCCATATGCGGCGCGAGATCAACGAGATCCCGGAAGCGGCCGCGCGCCTTCTCGACGGCTCGTCCACCATGTTGGCCGAGGCTGGTCGCGGCCTTCGCGAGCGCGATCCGCATTTCGTCGTCACCGTGGCGCGCGGCTCGTCCGACCATGCCGCGACCTTCATGAAATATGCCGTCGAGCTGACGGCAGGCCTTGCCGTCGCCTCCGTTGGGCCGTCGATCGCGTCGATCTATGGCGCCAGGTTGAGGCTCCGGGGCTCGGCCTGCCTGGCGATCTCGCAGTCGGGCAAGAGCCCGGACATCGTCGCAATGGCCGAAACCGCTCGGGCTGGCGGCGCGCTCACCGTCGCCATCACCAACACGGCGGACTCGCCGCTGGCGCGGGCTTCCGACCACGCCATCGACATTCTGGCCGGACCTGAGCGCAGCGTCGCGGCCACCAAGACCTTCGTCAATTCGGCCGTTGCCGGCCTTGCGCTGATGGCGCATGCGACCGACGACCAAGCACTGCTTAAGGCGCTCGCCGGCCTTCCCGGCCATTTCGAGAAGGCGATCGCCTGCGACTGGATGGCGCTCGCCGGCGCTCTGGAGAACCCGCAATCGCTGTTCATCCTCGGCCGCGGCCCGTCCTTCGCGATCGCCAGCGAGGCGGCGCTGAAATTCAAGGAAACCTGCGCCATGCACGCCGAGGCCTACAGCGCCGCCGAGATCATGCATGGGCCACTGGCGCTGGTCGGCCCCGGGTTCCCGGTCCTGGCGCTTGCCGCCCGCGATGCGTCCGAACCCTCGGTCGCCGAGGCGGCCGACGGACTGACGGCCAAGGGCGCCGCCGCCTTCATCACCTCCGACAAGGCAAAAGCCGCGCGGCTTCTTCCCCATGTCGCCACCGGCCACCCGCTGACCGATCCGCTGCCGCTAATCGTGTCCTTCTACGGCTTCGTCGAGGCCTTCGCGCGCCATCGCGGCCTCGACCCCGACGCGCCGCGCAATTTGCGCAAGGTGACGGAAACCGTATGAGCGACCGTTTCGCACTCACCGGCGCCCGCATCTTCGACGGCGCCGACTGGCATGACAACGCCGCCCTCGTCGTCAAGGGCGACGTCATCGAGGCCATCCTGCCCACCGGGGCGATTCCGTCCGGCGTTTCGACGGTCGAGACCGGCGGCGGCCTGCTTGTGCCCGGTTTCGTCGACATCCAGGTCAATGGCGGCGGTGGCGTGATGCTCAACGACCATCCCGACGTCGCCTCGATCGAGACCATCTGCCGGGCGCACGCGCCCTTCGGCACCACCGCGCTGCTGGTGACGCTGATCACCGACACGCCGGCGATCACCGCCGCCGCCATCGCCGCCGGCGCCGAGGCCGCCCGGGAAAAGGCGCCGGGCTTCCTCGGGCTGCACCTGGAAGGGCCGCATCTCTCGGTAGCCCGCAAGGGCGCGCATGATCCGGCGCTGATCCGGCCGATGACCGACGCCGACCAGGCGGCGCTGATCGCCGCGCGCAAACAGCTTCCCGTCCTGCTCACCACGATCGCGCCGGAATCGGTCGAGCCGGCCCGTGTCGCGGCGCTGGCCAAGGCCGGCGTCGTCGTCAGCCTCGGCCATAGCGATACCGACTACGCGACGGCAACCGCCTTCGCTGAAGCCGGCGCCACGGTGGTCACGCACCTGTTCAACGCCATGAGCCAGATCGGCAACCGCGAGCCGGGCCTGGCCGGTGCGGCGATCGACACCGGCGGCCTGTATGCTGGGATCATCGCCGACGGCATCCATGTCCATCCGGCGACGATGATGCTTGCGCTGCGCGGCAAGCAGGGGCCTGGCAAGATCGTGCTGGTCACCGATGCCATGGCGACGATCGGCACCGACATGACATCGTTCACGCTCAACGGCCGCACCATCTACCGCAAGGACGGGAGTCTGAGGCTTGCCGACGGCACGCTGGCCGGCGCCGATCTCGACATGATTTCCGCCGTGCACTACGTCCATCGCGTCGTCGGGCTCGATCTCGACGAGGCTCTGCGCATGGCCTCGCTGTATCCGGCCGAGGCGATCGGCCAGGCGCACAGGCTTGGCCGGTTCGCCAACGGGACAGCAGCCGACATTGTTGGTCTGTCGGAGGGGCTGGATGTCAGCAACGTCTGGATCGGCGGCAGGAAGGTGTTTGGAGCGTAGGCCTTCGCGGTTTCGTCATCCTCGGGCTTGACCCGAGGATCCATTCCGTGACCTCTGCCGCAGGGCGCAACGGTGCAGAATTCTGTAATCCTTGCAAAGCCTTAGCGTAACGGCATGGATCCTAGGGTCTGCGCGCGTCGCTTCGCTCCTTGCTTCGCCCCAGGGTGACGACGCAGTGTTGTTAGCCGGCTGTATAGATATCCTTATATGCCTCGCGCAGCACGTTCTTCTGCACCTTGCCCATCGTGTTGCGCGGCAGTTCGTCGACGAAGATCACCTGCTTCGGATGCTTGTATTTCGCCAGCCGTCCGGCGATGGCGCCGACAATGTCGGCGGCGCTGATCGCCGAGCCCGGTTTGCGCACCACCACCGCGGTGACGCCTTCGCCGAAATCGGGATGCGGCACGCCGATCACCGCGCTTTCGCCGACACCGTCGAGCGCGTCGATCTCGCTCTCGATCTCCTTCGGATAGACATTGTAGCCGCCGGAGATGATCAGGTCCTTGCCGCGCCCGACGATGTGGACATAACCGTCGGCATCGATCAGGCCGAGGTCGCCGGTGATGAAGAAGCCGTCGTCGCGGAAATCGGCCTTGGTCTTGTCGGGCATGCGCCAATAGCCGGCAAAGACGTTCGGCCCCTTGACCTCGATCATGCCGATCTCGCCCTGGGCCAGCGGCTTGGCCGTCTCGGGATCGGTGATGCGCAGCGAGACTCCGGGCAAGGGGAAGCCGACCGTGCCCGGGCGCCGCTCGCCGTCATAGGGGTTGGACGTGTTCATGTTGGTCTCGGTCATGCCGTAGCGCTCGAGGATGGCGTGGCCGGTGCGCTCGCGCCAGGCCTTGTGCGTCTCGGCGAGCAGCGGCGCCGAGCCGGAGATGAATAGCCGGATCGTCTCCGCCGCCTCGCGTGTCAGGCCGTCCTGCTGCAACAGCCGCACATAGAAGGTCGGCACGCCCATCAAAGCCGTCGCGCGCGGCATCAGCGACAGAATGCGCGCGGGATCGAATTTCTGCTCGAACAACATTGTCGCGCCGGCCATCAAGACGACGTTGGTGGCGACGAACAGGCCGTGTGTGTGGAAGACAGGCAGCGCGTGGATCAGCACGTCGTCGGCGCCGAAGCGCCATTGCTCCACCAGCACGCGGGCATTCGAGGCGAGATTCTCGTGGCTGAGCATCGCACCCTTGGAACGGCCGGTCGTGCCGGAAGTGTAGAGGATCGCGGCAAGATCGTTCGGCCCGCGCGCGACATCGCTGAAATCCGTCGCTTGCCGCGAAGCCTGGCTAGCCAGTATCCCCTGGCCGTCGCGGCCGAGCGTGAGCACCGTGGCGCCGACCGCCGCGGCAAGCGGCTCGACGCCCGAAAGGCGGTCCGGATCGCAAACGATCAGTTTCGGCTCGGCATCACGGAAGAAATAGTCGAGCTCGGGCAGCGTGTAGGCGGTGTTGAGCGGCAGGAAGACCGCGCCGGTGCGTAACGAGGCGAGATAGAGCAGCATCGCCTCCGGGCTCTTCTCGACCTGAACCGCGACACGGTCACCGGGCTCGACGCCGGCCTGCGCGAGGGCATGCGCCAGCTGCGCCGACTTCGCCAGCATGTCGCCATAGGTGATCGAACGGCCGTCATCCGTCTCCATCAGCAGCCGGCCAGGCGCCGGCATGCGGGAACGGAATGCGCTGAAGAGATGATTGGTCATGAAATGTCCTCAAGGCGGACGAAGGCCGAATGGCGCATGCCTTGCGCTCGCCTGAGCGAATACCAGATTTGGCGCCCGGAGCAAAAACTGCGTTGATTTTTCGATCCGCTATTTACGGCCGCGTTGGGACTTGCCGGCCTTCGGATCATAACCCTGGGCGAGGCGTTCCATGCACATCGCCGCGGTGAGGCGGTAGTGATTGAGAAGCGCCTCGACCGCGCCGTCGGCGTCGCCGTCCAGCGTGCGTTCGGCGATGATGCGGTGCTCGCCGAGATCGTCGCGCCCCGTGCCTGGCGCGTTTTGCGCGATCAGGCGGTAGCGCGAGGCCTGGTCGGAAAGCTGGTCGCAAAAGCCGATCAGCCAGTGCGACCTGCAGGCCGCGATCAGGGCGCGATGAAAGGCGCGGTGCAGCTTTTCCCATTCCGGATTGTTGGTTGCCGGGTCATCCGGCAGGCGGCGCTCGGCGCGCGCCAGGCGGTGCAGGGCAAGCACCAGTTGCTCTTCCCATTCTGCGGTTCGGTGCGCAATGGATTCGCGCAGCGCCCGCTCCTCCAGCCAGCAGCGCGTACGCGTCAGCTCCTCCAGTTCCGCGGCGCTGACCGGCATCAGGAAGAAGCCGCGTTGGTCGTGACGGCCGAGCAGGCCCTCGGCAGCCAGGCGGTTGAGCGCCTCGCGCACCGGCGAGGCGCCGGCGCCATAGCGGGAAACGACCCACTCGACACGCAGTTTCGTCTCGGACTCCAGGGCTCCGCGCAGCAAGTCGTCGCGGAGTTGCTGGTAGACCGAACTGGCAAGCGTGCTTTTGGCGCCCTTGCTCTCGCCCGGCTCGGTGTTTCCGTTTGTCAATCGAACTCCTGTTGCTTTGCCCCTGGTTTGCCAGGGCCCCGCGGCGAAGCAATTCCCGTACATGTGTCATACAGCCGGACAATGAGGTGTCTCAAGCGGAAGATGACGATATTCGACTTTAAGACAAGCGGATCGTCTATTTATTGAACAAAGTAGAATCTCAGGGAAAAGTCGATGTTCCTGCGTCGCTTCATAGAATGAACAATCGTTCAATCCTTGTCACGGTTGTACAACTCCCGCGAGGCTCGCACCGTTATAGGTTTAACTGGCGGCCCTGTCGGCAGCCGTTCGAATTGCTTCGATATTTGCCCTATAGGCTTCGACGCTGCCGCCTTTGAAGACTGCGGCGCCCGCTACCAGCACATTGGCACCGGCCGCGGTCACTAGCGGCGCCGTTTCGGCCGAAACACCGCCGTCGATCTCGATACGGATCGGCCGACCGCCGATCAGCGCCTTCACCCGTTTCACCTTGTCGATGATCGCCGGGATGAAGGCCTGCCCGCCGAAGCCCGGATTGACGGTCATGATCAGGATGAGGTCCAGCCGGTCGAGCACATACTCGATCGCCGTTTCCGGCGTTGCCGGGTTGAGCGAGACGCCTGCCTTCTTGCCGAGGTTCTTGATGGTTTGGAGCGAGCGGTCGAGATGTGGCCCGGCCTCGGCGTGCACCGTCATGCCGTCGCAGCCCGCTTCGGCGAAGGCCGCCAGGTAAGGATCGGCCGGCGCAATCATCAGATGGCAGTCGAAGAAGGCCTTGGTGCGGTTGCGGATCGCCTTGATCACCGGCGGGCCGAAGGTGATGTTGGGCACGAAATGGCCGTCCATCACGTCGAGATGGATCCAGTCGGCCCCGGCCGCCGCAACGGCCTCGACCTCGTCGCCGAGTTTGGAGAAATCCGATGCCAGCACCGATGGCGCAATCAGGGTCTTCTTGCTCATGGCGCAAATTCTCCCGGCGGTCCTGTGCGCATGGTCGCGCCTGTCAGGGCGATTGCCTAGAGCAATTCCAGGAAAAGTGCGAGCGCTTTTCCGTCCGGAATTGCGTGAAAACAAAGAGATAGGGCGTTCACCGTTTTCGTGAAACGGTGAAACGCCCTCGACCATGATCCGGCCAAGGGGGAGCATGTTTTCGACGGGCGCACTGGCCGCCTGCCGTGGAGCTTTCTTCGATGTGGAAGAGAAAACCCGCCGGATCGCTCCGGCGGGTCTCGATCTTCAGCCGCACGATTACGGCTTGAAGTTCTGGATGTTGGCGCCCGCCGGATCCTGCAGCATGCGGCGTGGCTGGCGCTGCGGCACCAGTTGCTGCAGCACATTCGGGTTGAGCAGGATGCCGGGGTTGATCTCGATGTCCGGCTGCCTGCGGATCGGGTAGCAATCCGGATACTGTCCGGCCGTTCCGGCCGGGCAGCGCCGCCGAGTGAAAACCGGCTGGCACTGTCCGTCGATGAACTCCGCACCCGGTGCGCATTCCACCGACGCCTTGCGGCAGGCGCCGTTGCGGATTTCGGTCCCGCGCGGGCAGACGCAGTCACCCCGCTTGTTGTGGACCTGGCCGCGGATGGCGCACTGCTCCTGGCTCGGCCTCGGTCGCTGGCAGGCCTTGCCCCGCACCACCAGGCCGTCCGGGCAGGCGCAGTTGCCATTGGCGTCGCGCACCTGGCCGCGGACCGGGCACTGCTTCGACACGATCGGCCGGCAGGCGCCGCCGCGCACCTCCATGCCACTCGGGCAGACGCAATCGCCATCGGCGTTGCGGGACTGGCCGCGGATACGGCACTGGGCGGGCGGCTCCCTGTCAGGCACGCAGGCCTTGGCGGCACGGTCGAGATGCGTGCCTTTCGGGCAGACGCAGCCGTCCGTCGTCAGCACTGCACCACGGATCGAGCATTTCGGCGGGACGACCTGGCACACGCCGTTCACCAGCTCGCCGCGGCGGCAGACGCAGTTGCCGTTCTGGTCGCGGTACTGGCCGGGACGCAGCTTGCATTGCGGCTCCTGCGGCTCTTCGCCCTGGACGCACTTGCCGTTTTCCAATTCGGTGCCGCGCGGGCAGACGCAGCGTCCGTCCTCGGTGCGGATCTGGCCTTGGAGCA
Organism: Mesorhizobium sp. CA10; assembly: GCF_020165285.1. NCBI lineage: Bacteria > Pseudomonadati > Pseudomonadota > Alphaproteobacteria > Hyphomicrobiales > Phyllobacteriaceae > Mesorhizobium > Mesorhizobium sp. CA10. The sequence continues at coordinate 477,093 of NZ_JAIUHV010000002.1, read as the reverse complement.
GGACGCAACGCTGCGGCACCGGCAGAAGCTTGCTGCCACCGGACGAGCATTGGCCATCACGGAAGGTGGTGCCTTCCGGACAGACACAACGGCCGGCCGAGTTCAGCACCATTCCATACAAGCACTGGTTCTTAACCTCTCGGCTGACGGTGAAGGGATGGCACGCATAGGCCTTGCCGCGATCGCCCTGCATGCCGCTCGGCGTGCGCGACAGCACGTCGCCGCCGCTTTGCACCGGCGTATTCGGCGAGAGCACGCCGACGCAATTCTGTCCGCTGACCGTGCCCTTTAGATCGGCAAGCCGCCTGTCGTCGGGAAGCGTCACCGTGACATGGTGCTTGTGGCTTTCGCCGGCGCCGAGCGCCAGGTTCGCGATGCAGGACGCCGGCAGCGTCGCCGGCTCCGGCGAGCAGCCGAACGGCGGCTCGATCGAGGTGATCCGGACGCCTTCCAACCTGCCGATGCCGTCGATGCCGATCGCATCGCCGATGCGGACCGGGCCGGAGAAGGGGGTAGGCCCATCGTTCGTGATGGTGATCTCGAACGAGCATGGTTCTCCCGGCCGGCACTCGGCATCGCCGGTCTTCTCGACGTGGATGATCGAGCCGCCGCCGCCCTTCGCGCAGGCCTGGCCGACCGGGTAGACGATGTCGTCACCCGGCGCCGGCCCGTAGGAGCCGCGTGCGCAATTCTCGAACGCGCCGTTGCCGCTCACCGTCACGTCGAAGTGCCGGCTGGTGCCGGGCGTCATCGCGGCGCCGGGAATCTGGCATGACAGCGTGTTGGCAGGCACCGGTCCGCAAGCCCAGTCCGCACCGTCGGGGGTGACGCTCTGGATTTGCACAGGCGCTCCGCCTGACACCAGCGTGGCGGCATCGTTGACCCGCACCGGGCCGGTGGGGGCGGCGGTGCCGGCATTCACGACGGTGATGCGGCAGGAAACAACCGCAGCGCCGGCAAGCGAGCCATCGCAGGTCTTGGCGATGCGCAGTCCGGCCTGGCCGCCATTCGGGTGGCGGATGCGCTCGGTGGCGCAAGCCTTGTTGTTGGCGAGGTCGACCTCGCCGGCAATGCCCTTCACCTCGGCGCAGTTCTCCACCGTGTCCGGCCGGTAGTTCGCCGGCATCACCGCTCTGACGACGATCGGCGTCGAGGCGCCCGGAGGCAGCGAGATGCCGGCATTGTCGCAGCGGAACTGTCCGGGGCCGTTCGGTCCGCAGGCCCATGGCGGGCTCGGCCCGAAGGTCGACGAGGTCGGCGCGCCGCCGGGGTAGGTGTCGATCACGGTCAGCGGCCCGTTATAGGTGCCGGTGCCGTTGTTGATGATGTCGATCACGAAAGTGCAGGCGCCGTCCGGCGTGCAGACCGGGGTACGGGCGCGCTTCTTCAGGATCAGGTCGACCTTCTTCTCGACCGGCGGATTGCACTGCGGATCGCGATCGCCGCGGCGGCAGATCGGGATCGAGGCACAGCCGCGGTCGTTCTGCTGGCTGCCGAACAGCGGCTTGCCGCTGGCCTGGTAGTCATAGGCGGCGCAGTTGCGCAGCACGCCGCCTTGCCAGCCGCCCGCCGGCTTGAAGCCGAGCTTGAGGTTGACGGAGGCGCCGGGGTTGAGCGTAGTCGCCGGATAGGTGCAGGTCATCGGCGTCGTGCCGGGCGCGCAGACCCAGGGCGCGTTCGGCCCGGAGGTCAGCACTGAGCCTGCCGGCAGCGTCACCTCGTCGAGCACGATCTTGCCGTTATAGGGCGCGTCGCCGACATTGGTGACGGTGATGGTGAAGTCGCAGCCGCCGGCCATCGTGCAACGCGGCACGTCCGCATGTTTCTCGACCTTCAGGTCCGGCTCCTTGTCCTTGGGCGGGCATCTCAGGTCACGCGGGATGACGATGTCGATCACCTGCGTGCAGCAGAGCCCCCAGCCTTCCTTCGGGCCGGCATAGGTCTCGATGCCAGTGACGACGAGGTGGATGGTCTCGCCGGGCGAAGCGCCGATAATCTTCCAGTTCAGCACGCCGCCGCCGATCGGCACCTTCTGCATGTCGGGAACGATGCTGACGCCGGGCGTCGTCGTCGACACCTGCATCCATTTGTCGCCCATCTCCGGGCCGACCGGCATATGATAGATGAAGGCGCCGCCGCCGGGCACGCAATCGACCGTGCCACGCTCGACCTTGAAACATTCCTTGCCGGGAGGTGGCGGCGGCGGGTTGCACTTGATCAAGTCGATCTTGATCGAGGTCTTCACGCCGGTCAGGAAATCACCGTCGTCCGGTCTGTCCGGATCCTGCGAGTGGATCGTTGTTGCCGGACCGCCCCTGAAGGCCACCTCGATCTCACCCTGGTTGTCGACCGTCGTCGGCACGGGAAAGGTCGCATGATCTATCCTGGCGGTGATGCGGAAGGTGATGACGCGTTCGTTCGCAGCACCCGCGCCATCGAGGTTGGCAGCGCTGATGCGGAAGTTGGAAACGCTGGCCGTGTCGTTCGGGCTGTCCGACGTGCCGATTGAAGCAACGGGCAGCGCTCCGCCGGAGGCGCTGGTGCCGTCGCCGGTGACATCGACGCCGACAATCTGCAGGCCGTGCGGCAGCTGGTCCTTGAAATCGAGCCTTGTCGCTTTGAGCAGGGCGGCCACGCTTGGTCGGTCGAAGTCCTGCGGGTCGCCATGGATGCCGAAGCTCAGGACGTACTCGACCGTATCGCAGTTTTTCTGGCTGCCTTTCTTGGTGAAGAAGGGCACGATCCGCGCGAGTTCCGCATTGATGCCGCGTGACGCCGGATTGGCGGCCTGATTGGTCTTGGCCGGAACCTGGTCCTGGGCAAACGCCGGCAGAGCCGTCATGGCGACCCCGACACCGGCCGCCATCAGCCAGCGCGCGCCGCGCCTGGCATATGACAGGGGTTTCATGATCGTCTCCATGACGGGTTTCGGGTTGCTCGAAACGAAGCGGGAAAGGGCGAGATTGCTCATCTGTCCCTCCCTCAACGTTCGCAGCTGACGGCTGGCGTTCTGAGCGGCAGCGTCATCTTGCAACAAGGGTAGTAGCCACCCTTGTCCTGGTCGGACTTGCGGTAGAAGCAGAGCCCGACATTGACGGTGTCGCCCGGATCATGGCCGGTGATGTCGATCGTGTAGGGCTTGCCCGGAACATGCGACATGGGGGTTGATACCCCGACGCCGGGCGTCCTGGACTGCGCCTTGATCGAATCGCCGCCAAAGCCGGCATGGTCATGGAGAGTGAGTTCGGCCCGCAGACCGCGTGGCGTGCAGTAGTAATGCACGTCCTCGACATCCACGCAGGGCGGCAGGTTGCCGGGCGGCGGGAAGTCGGGCGGATAGAACGGAGGCAGGTAGCCGCCGCCGGGGATTTCCTCATAGTAGCCGGCGCGGCCCTCACAGGGGCGCCAGACCCTTACGTCGCCGATATGGCCTTGGACGTCCGGGTCTTCGAAATAGCCGTCGAAGTCGACGAACCACGAGCCGAAGGGCGGAACGTTCGCCGGCTTGACCAGCGCGCTTGGCGTCAGCTGGACGCCATGCACGGCAAGCGGCCCGCCGGCGGCGAGGCGCTCGGCAAGTTCGGGATTGTCGCGCAACTTGTCGCCGGTGTTGACGACGGTGTCGGTGCAAACGGAAGTGTCGAGATTGCCTTCGGCGTCATAGCGATATTGCAGGTCGACGCCGCCGGCCGACTGCCGGTTGCCCTGCGGAAAGCCGACGGCATATTCCTGCGGCACCTCGACCCAGGCCGATTCCGTTGCCGGATCGTCCGGATCCTCGCGCCAGTAGCGTATCAGTTCGCCTTTGCCGGAATCGGCGAAGTGGCTGTAATCGTAGCGGTTCTCGACCGGGCCGCGCTGGGCGAGATACATGAAGCCCTTATTGTCGAAGGCGATGTCGGTGACGGCATAGTCCTGGTCCGCCTTGACCGTCAGTTCCCAGCGCGGACCGCCGGCAAAGCCTCCGTCGCTCGCGATGCCGACCGACCAGATTTCGGCCTTCTCGCCGACGGAATAGTAGAGTCGGCCGCCATGATAGGCGACGGCCCAGACCCGGCGCGCATCCTGCGTGTAGCCCCAGGTCGCGGGGTCTTCGCTATCGAAAGCGGCAGCCTGGATGTCCATCACGGCGCCGTCGTCGGCGACCGGGGCGAGCCCATGCGCCGGGCGCCCGGCAACGCCATGGTCGAAGCTGTCGATCAGATTGCCCTCGATATCGATGCGGTGAATCAGCCCGGTATCGAGATCCGAAGCGAAGAACTGGCGATGGGTAGCATCGAAGGCGAGGTTGCCGATGCCCGGCCCGCTGTTGGTGTCGATGTCGGCGAATTTGGAGACGGCGCCCGTGATGCCGTCGATCTTCCAGATCGTGCCTGGTCCGCCGCCATTCTCGGTGCCGAACTGACCCTGCATGAAAGTGGCGCCCGCGGTGCCGCGGCGCTGCCGTTCCGGCCTGCCGTCATGGTCGGCGTCCGGCGTGACGATCTCGACGCCATGCAGCGAGGTCGCAGCCGCGTAGAGGTTGGGAACGCCTGAGGGCACGCCGTCGCGCACGCCATCGTCATAGGCGAGGCCGAACACCTCGCCGATCTGCCCGGCCGTCACCTCGAAGGGCGGCCGCGTGTTGACGAGTTGGCCGGAAGCGGGCCCGCCGAGATGCGAGACGTCGAAAATGCGCAAGGATGCGCGGGACGTATCGATGAAGGTCTCGTCGACCGGGTCGACGCCGGGGGGCAGACCCAGATCGAAATCGGGAATGGTGGTGCCGGGGAAGCCGGTGACCGCCATCGATCCGGGATAGATGATCTGCGTTTCCTGCGCCTTCGCAACGCCGAGCCACAAGCCGGCGGACAGCGCCAAAGCCAGAATTCCGCCGCTTGTTGCGATTGCGCGGCGCAAACGGCGGCCACGGGAACGCAGGAACGAGCCGCGAACGCCAGACATTGAACTCCCCCCGAAGCCGCTGGAAGGAACGTCCGCCTCTACCGCGCCAACCAGGGCAAGGCGCGGCGTTGCGGCACGTTCTTCCACGTTCGAATTGTCTGTTTTCCTCTTGGCGACGATACGCCTGCTCCTGTGCAGGGTCAACGGAATCAGCCGAAAGCCCAGCGCGTCGATCCCTTCCCGAAGGTGGTGATCGCGCCGGGTTTCCGTTGTTCCCGGAGACCGCGAAGTCTCTGGGTTTATGGTCATGGCGGCTTCCTTTCCGGGCCGCGCCATTGCGGCGCCTGGCCGTCAGTCGCTGGCCGGCGTGGAAAGGTTCATGGGAGGATAGCGGGGTGGAAAGTGTTTGCGGTCGCCAGGGGCGTTACCATATCCAGTCGCCCCGGCCGAGGGCCGACACCGCCTCGACAATGCGGGTGAAGCTCGTCCGTGCCCGGCCGACCATGTGGCGGCCTCTGAGATAGCCATGCACCAGGCCCGGCTCCTCGAACCAGGCGGCGCGCCCGCCGGCCGCGATGACGCGGTCGCGATAGGCTTCGCCGTCGGACGACAGCGGGTCGCACTCGGCGGTGATCAGCACCGTCGGCGGCAAATAGGCGAAATCAGCGTCGGCCAGCGGATAGAGCGTGATGTCGCCGGTCTGGTCGATGCCGCCGGTGCGGATATGCTTGTAGAAGTCGAGATCACGCGCGGTCAGCATCGGGGCCTCGGCATGGGTGACGTAGGAGCCGCGCGAATGGTCGCCGCCGAGCCCGGGATAGATCAGCATCTGGCCGGCCGGCTTCTTTTCATGGCCGCGCGTCGCATGCCCTACCGCCGCGCAGAGATTGCCGCCGGCGCTGTCGCCGCAAAGCACGACAGGGCAGTCATAGGTCTTGGCGGCCCATTCGAACGCGTCCATGGCGTCGTCGAAGGCGGCCGGATGCAGATGCTCCGGCGCCAGCCGATAATCGACCGAGACCACCTCGTAGCCGGTGCGGGCGCAAAGCTCGGCGCAGACATCGTCATGGCTCTCCAGCCCGCCCAGGATAAAGCCGCCGCCATGAAGGTAGAGCACCATCGCAGCGTCGTTCGGCTCCGCGTTGCGATAGATGCGGATCGGGATGCCGTCGGCGATGCCTGTCGTCAAGGCGGTCACGCCCTGCGGATAGCCGGCAAAGAACTCCCGGCACATCCGGTCATAGATCGCGCGCTGCTCTTCGATCGTGTAGTCGATCGTGTCCGGCGGATAGTAGGAGTTGGTCTTCTCGATGAAGGCCCAGGTTTCTGCGTCGACGAGGGTTTTGTAGTCAGTCATGGGTGCGGAACAGGTAGCCAAGGCCGAGCCCAGGCCCCCCTCTCTGTCCTGCCGGACATCTCCCCCTCAAGGGGGGAGATTGGCAGTTTCGTCGACGGCACTTCTTTCCCAACGTCGGCGATTGGCGAAAGCGGGCGTGACATCTGATCTCCCCCCTTGAGGGGGAGATGCCCGGCAGGGCAGAGAGGGGGGCCTCGCTCCGTCATCTCCGCAGAATCACTTGCCCTTCCAAACCGGCTCGCGCTTCTCCGCGAAAGCCCGGAACCCTTCCATATTGTCTTCCGACCCGTAGAGCTTATCGACCGTCGGCAGCTGCCGGCGCGTCACCTTGTTCATCGCGTCCTGGAAGGTCAGCGCCTCGGCCACCCGCGCCGTCTCCTTGATTGCGGCGAAGACCAGTGGTGGGCCGCTGGCGAGCAATCTTGCGATCTCCCAGACGCGCTCCTCGAGCTTGTCCTTGGGCAGCACCTCGTTGACCAGGCCCCAGCGATGCGCCTCGGCGACATCCATCCAGCGGCCGGTGAACAGAAGGTCCATGGCGATGTGATAGGGGATGCGCTTCGGCAGCTTGATGGTCGCAGCGTCGGCCAGCGTGCCGGCGCGGATCTCCGGCAGCGCGAAGGAGGAATGATCCGAGGCGTAGATGAGGTCGCAGGACAGCGCCAGCTCGAAGCCGCCGCCCACCGCCATGCCGTTGACGCAGGCGATCACCGGCTTGTTGAGGTCGCGCAGCTCCTGCAACCCGGCAAAGCCGCCGACGCCGTAATCGCCGTCGACCGCATCGCCGGCGGCGGCCGCCTTCAGGTCCCAGCCGGCGCTGAAGAACTTGTCGCCCGCCGTCTTGACGATGGCGACGCGCAGGTCCGGATCGTCGCGGAACGCCTTGAAGGTCTCGCCCATAAGCCGCGACGTCTTGAGGTCGATGGCGTTGGCCTTCGGCCGGTCGAGCGTGACCTCGAGGACAGCGCCTTCGCGGCGGGTGGTGATGATTTCAGCCATTCTTCTTCTCTCCAAGCACCAGCAGGGCATCCGCGATCCAGGCGCCCTTGCCTTCGGCGCACACGATCAGCGGGTTGATGTCGAGTTCCTCGATCTCGCCCTCGTTCTTCTGCACGAAGTCGGCAATGCCGGCGATGGCGTCGATGGCGGCCGCGACATCGGCTCTGGGCCGGCCGCGATAGCCTTCGAGCAGAGGATAGAGCTTCAATCCACGCAATGCCGCCTCGATATCGTCGCGCGTCGCCGGAAGCATCAAGGTCACGCTGTCGCGCAACAGCTCGACCAGCACGCCGCCGGTGCCGAGCGTCATCACCACGCCGAACATCGGGTCGCGGGTGAAGCCGACGATCAGCTCGGCGACGCCGTCGCGCACCATGCGCTCGGCATAGAGTCCCGTGCCGAGCGGCAAAAGGTCATGCGCGGCGGCGCTGACGGATTCGGCGTCCTTGAGGTTTAGCCGCACCGCGCCCACTTCCGATTTGTGCGTGACGCCGAGAGCCTTCAGAGCCACCGGGAAACCCAAGCTCATCGAGGAAATCACCGCCTCGACCGCGTTGGAGGCGCGCTCGCCCTTCGGCACCGGCAGGCCGGCGTTGATCAGTCTCTCCTTGGCTTCGGCCTCGTCCGGCGTCACGCGTTTGGCTTCCGACGTGCCCGCCGCCGTGGTGTCGACCGGCTGCGCCTGCGGCTCGCGCCATGCCCAGCCGATGAAGGCGGCGGCCTGGGCGGCGTCCATGGCCTCCGAGATGCCGAACAGCGGCACCATGCCGCGCGCCATCAGGCCGGCGGTGTATTCCTCCGGCAGGTTTTCCGGCAGCGAGGAGACGATCGCGCCTTGGGCCTTGTTGGTCTTCAGCGCCGCCTCGAAGGCTCGCAGCGTTGCCCACCAGTCGACGTCGGAACAGCGGTCCGGGCGCGGGAAGTCGAGCACCAGCATGTTGAGGTCGAAGCCGCCCGACACCATGGCGGTGAAAGTGGCCGTCATCGCCGGCTCGTTGTTCCAGATGAAGGTGTGGTAGTCGAGCGGATTGGCAACCGCGACCAGCGGTCCGAGCGTCGATTTGACATGCGCGCGGTGCTCGGCCGTCAGGGCCGGAAAATGCACCCAGCGCCCTTCGGCGCTGTCGGCCATCACGGAAGCCTCGCCGCCCGAGCAGCTCATCGACGAGAGCCTGTAGCCGGGCAATGGTCCGGTGATGTGCAGCAGCTTCAGCGCCTCGATGAAGGCGGGAATGGAATCGACGCGCGCGATGCCGAGACGCTTCAGGAAGGCGCCGGAGGCGGCGTCGGAGCCGGCCAGCGAGGCGGTGTGCGACACCGTCGCCTGCCTTGCCTGCTCCGAGCGGCCGACCTTCATGGCGATGATCGGCTTCTTCAATTCGCGCGCCCGTGCCGCCAGCTTCTCGAAGCCGGCGACCGAGTCGAAGGCCTCGATATGCAGGCCGAGCGAGGTGACGCGCTCGTCCTCGATCAGGCCCAATGCCATTTCCGAAAGGCCGGTCTGCGCTTGGTTGCCGGCGGTCATCAGGAAGGCGACCGGCAGGCCGCGCTTCTGCATCGTCATGTTGATGGCGATGTTGGACGACTGGGTGATGATAGCGACGCCCTTGCCGCCTTCGGCCAACCGGATGCCGCCGTGCTGGTCGGGCCAAAGCAACGCGCCGTCGGCATAGTTGATCAGGCCGTAGCAGTTCGGGCCGATGATCGGCATCTGGCCTGCGGCGGCGACGAGCTCGGCCTGCAGCCGCTCGCCGTCCTCGTCATAGGCCTCGGTCTCGAGGAAGCCGGCGGCGAAGCAGACGGCGCCGCCGGCGCCGCGTTCGGCCAGCGCCTTGATCACCTCGATGGTCAGATGCCGGTTGACGCCGACGAATGCGGCGTCCGGTGCTCCGGGCAGGTCGGCGACGGAGCGATAGGCCTTGCGGCCGGCGACCTCGTCCTTGGTCGGATGCACCGGCCAGATCTCACCGGCAAAGCCCATCTTGATCGACTGCGCCACGACGGCGGCGGCCTGCGCCCCGCCGAACACGGCGATCGATTTTGGGCGCAGGAGACGTTCGAGTTTATGCATGGCCATCTTTTCGTTTGAGCGCGATCTTGTCCAAGGCCGGATCCGGGCCTTGGCGCATCATGCTCTAAGCTCCGAACGGACGCAGCAGCGCCCGCGAAATAATATGTCGCTGAATCTCCGATGTGCCTTCCCAGATGCGCTCGACGCGGGCATCGCGCCAGATGCGCTCCAGCGGCAGGTCGTCCATCAGGCCCATGCCGCCATGGATCTGGATGGCTTCGTCGGCGACGAAGGCCAGCATCTCGGTGGCCTTCAGCTTGGCCATCGCCATGTCCTGGTCGGTGACGGTGCCCTGATCGTATTTCCAGCCGGCTTCGAACACCATCAGGTCCGCAGCCTTGAGCTCCGTCGCCATGTCGGCCAGCTTGAACGAAACGCCCTGGAACTTACCGATCTGCTGGCCGAATTGCTGGCGCTGCGCGGCATATTCTATGGCGTGCGAGAGCGCGCGCTCGGCGCGGCCGAGGCAGGTGGCGCCGACCTGGAGACGCGTGGCGCCAAGCCACGAATTCGCGACGTCGAAGCCCTTGTGCACTTCGCCGAGCACCTGGGAAGCCGGCAGCCGGCAATCGTCGAATTCGAGGATCGAATTGGTGTAGCCCCGATGCGAGACATTGCGATAGCCGTCGCGCACCGTGAAGCCCTTGGTGCCCTTGTCGACGAAGAAGGCGGTGATCTTCTTGCGCTTGCCACGCGGCGAATCCTCTTCGCCCGAAGCCATGAACACGATGGCGAAGTCGGCGATGTCGGCATGCGAGATAAAGTGCTTGGTGCCGTTGAGCACCCAGTCCGAGCCGTCCTGCACCGCGGTCGCCTTCATGCCGCGCAGGTCGGAGCCGGCGCCGGGCTCCGTCATCGCCAGGCAGTCCGACTTCTCGCCGCGGATGCAGGGAAAGAGGTATTTCTCGCGCTGCTCCGGCGTGCCGGCGAGCAGGATGTTGGAGGGACGCGCCACGCAGGTCCAGTGCAGCGCGTAATTGGCGCGGCCAAGCTCCTTCTCGTAGAGCAGCCAGCTTACCGTGTCCAAGCCGGCGCCACCGACATCGGCCGGCATGTTGGCGGCATAAAGCCCGGCCTCGATCGCCTTGGCCTTCAATTCGCCGATCAGCTCGCGGCGCAGCACGCCGGTGCGCTCCACCTCGCGCTCATGCGGGTAGAGCTCGTTCTCGACGAAAGCGCGCGTCGTCTCGACGATGAGCTTCTGTTCTTCCGAAAGACCGAAATGCATCGCCTCAGCCCTTCTTCTTGCTCTTCTTCGCCTTATCGCCCTTGGCGGGCTTCTCAGCCTTTGCCGGCTTGGCTGCCTTCTTCGCCGGCTTGGGCTTTTCGGCAGTTTTGGCTGGAGTCTTCTTGGCGGCCAGCTTGGCGAGCTGCCTGGTATAGTCCTTATGCAGCGCGCCGGCACCCCAGCCCTTGCCCTTGTTCTGCTTCGACAGCGCCTCCATGATTGCGACCAGATTGTCGTCGCGGATCCTCTCCAGCTCGCGGATCGACAGGCCATGCGCCTGCTCATCCGACTGCGTGGCGATCAGGTCGACCAGCTCGTCGTTGAACTCCGGCACGTCCATCAGCTTGGTCCACGGCCATTTCAGGCAGGGTCCGAACTGCGCCATGAAGTGGCGCATGCCGGCCTCGCCGCCGGCGACCCGGTAGACCTGGAACATGCCCATCTGCGCCCAGCGCAGGCCGAAGGAATAGCGCATGATGTCGTCGAGTTCCTCGACGGTGCAGATGCCGTCCTTGACCAGCCACAGCGCCTCGCGCCAGGCGGCCTCGAGCAGGCGGTCGCCGACGAAGGCCTCGATCTCCTTGCGCACCACCACCGGCTTCATGCCGATGGAGGCGTAGAGCTCCTTGGCCACCTCGATCGCCTCGGGGAAGGTCTGCTCGCCGCCGACGATCTCGACCAGCGGCAAGAGATAAACCGGGTTGAACGGATGGCCGACGACCAGCCGCTCCGGATGCTTCTTCATCGCCACCTGCATGTCGGTCGGCTTGATGCCGGAGGTCGAGGAGCCGACAATGGCGTTGGCGGGCGCATGCTGGTCGATCTCGGCCAGCACCTTGTGCTTGAGGTCGAGCCGCTCCGGCACGCTTTCCTGGATGAAGTCGGCGTCGGCAACCGCCTCGGCGATGGTCTTGGCGAAGGTGAGCTTGCCTTCCTTGGGCAGGCCGCCGGGCAGCATCTGCTTGTAGGCGCGGCGCGCGCCTTTCATCACTTCGCCCACCTTGCGCGACGCTTCCGGATCGGGATCGAAGATCGACACGTCGATGCCGTTCAGCAGCAGCCGCGCCACCCAGCCGGCGCCGATGACACCGCCGCCGATCGCGGCCGCCTTGTTGATGATGCTCATGCTTGTCAGGCTCCGGTTCTCGTCTTGGCTGTTTCGGGATCTGTGAGGGCCACGCGCTCGCCGGCGCGGATCACCGCCGGATCGTAAGCCTTGCGGGCGAAGACCTCGAGCACGAAGGGCCGGAAGAACTCGACCGGCAGCGTCTCGTAATCGGGATCGAAGCTCGACTGGTCCCAGCGCTCGCAGAACTGGTCGCAGTCATCGAAATAGAGGTGGCCGGCGAAGCGGTCCCGGGCATGCCGGTTGCCGCCCAGGTGATGCGCGTAATAGAGGCGCTGGAAGTCGCCGTGCTTTTCCACCACCCAGGTGCATTGCTCGCGCACGAAGGGTTTCAGGATCGCAGCCGCATATTCGTCGTGGTTGTAGGGCGCGTAGATGTCGCCGATGTCGTGCAGCAGCGCGCAGACGATCCAGTCGGTGTCGGCGCCGTCGCGCCAGGCGCGCGTCGCCGCCTGCAGCGAATGGCCGAGCCGGGTGATCTTGTAGCCCGACAGACCCTCATCGAGCTGCACGAGCGCGTCGAGCAGCCGGTCGCCGGTCTTGGCGGCGTAGTCGATCTCATGGGCGGTCAGGAATTCGTAGTCTTCCCTGTCGCCGTCCTTCATCGCGGTGAACTTGGCGGTATCAGCCATGGCCAGCGCCCGCCTTACGCCACGGCCGCGATCGGTGCCCGCTTGGTCAGGTTGAGCTTCTTGCGCACTTCATCAGGCCCCAGGATACGCGCGCCGAGATTGGTGACGATGCTGGCCGCGCGCTCGACCAGCTGCGCATTGGTGGCCAGCACACCCTTGTCGAGCCACAGATTGTCTTCCAGGCCGACGCGGACATTGCCGCCGGCAAGCACGGCCGCCGCCGCATAGGCCATCTGGTTGCGGCCGATCGAGAAGGCCGACCAGTTCCAGGTCGAGGGCACGTTGTTGACCATCGCCATGAAAGTGTTGAGGTCGTCCGGCGCGCCCCATGGCACGCCCATGCAGAGCTGCACCAGCGCATCCGGGTTGAGCACCTTCTCCTCGACCAACTGCTTGGCGAACCACAGATGTCCGGTGTCGAAGGCCTCGATCTCCGGCTTCACGCCCAGCGCCGTCATCATGCCGCCCATGGCGCGCAGCATGCCCGGCGTGTTGGTCATCACATAATCGGCCTCGGCGAAGTTCATCGTGCCGCAATCCAGCGTGCAGATCTCCGGCAGGCACTGGCGCACATGTTCCATGCGGTTGGTGGCGCCGCCCATGTCGGTGCCTTTCTCGTTGAGCGGCAGCGGCGCTTCCGGCGAGCCGAACACCATGTCGCCGCCCATGCCGGCAGTGAGGTTCAGCACCACGTCGACGTTCGCTTCGCGGATGCGCTCGGTCACCTCGCGGTAGAGATGCACGTCGCGCCTCGGCTTGCCGGTCTCGGGGTCGCGCACATGGCAATGGACGATCGCCGCACCCGCCTTGGCGGCGTCGATCGCCGAATCGGCGATCTGTTTGGGCGAACGCGGCACATGCGGGCTGCGGTCCTGCGTGCCGCCGGAGCCGGTCACGGCACAGGTAATGAAGACCTCGCGGTTCATCGCAAGCGGCATCTTGATCCTCCCAGATTCGATCGGCCATGCATGCCTCCCAGAAGCGGGAGCCGATAGCGGCACGGCATGCACGGCAATTCAGCAAGAATGCCCGACTTGCCGGAAACTGTTTTGCGTTTTACGAAGCTCTCATGATCAAAAGCGAAAAGCCGACCATCTTTCGGTCCGAGCGCGAGAGGCTCAAGGTTACGCTCCTCGTGTTCTCGGGGTCCTCGATCATGTGCGTGGCTTCGGCGGTCGACCCGCTGCGCGCAGCAAACCGCATCTCAGGCGAGACGCTGTTCGATTTCAAACTGGTCTCGGTCACCGGCGAGGCGCCGGTGACGACATGCGGCCTCCCCGTGGCCGTCAGCGGCCGCTTCGACGCGGCCGAGGCCACCGACATGCTGGTTGTCGTCGCCGGCTTCGGCACGCAGAACTACGCCACCTCGGCATTGCTCGCGGGCCTGCGCAGGGCAGCGCGCGCTGCCCGCGCCTGCGGCGGCGTCGAGGCCGGCACCTGGCTGGTGGCGCGCGCCGGCCTGCTCGAGGGCCGCAGCGCCACCACGCATTGGGAAGACATGGAGGATTTCTCGACCGCCTTTCCGGGCGTGGATGTGCGGCCGGACCGCTATGTCATCGACGGGCCGGTCTTCACCTCCGGCGGCGCCTCGCCGACCTTCGACCTGATGCTGCATCTCATTCGCACCCGGCTCGGCATGGCCGCCGCGCTCGATGTGGCGAGCGTCTTCATTTACGACCAGGCGCGCGCCGCGACCGACGCGCAGCCGCTGGTCTCGCTCGGCCGGCTCGACGGCTACGATCCTAGGCTTGCCCAGGCGATCCGGCTGATGGAAGCGCATGTCGACCAGCCGCTCACCATCGACGCCGTGGCAAAACGCGCCGGCGTCACGGCAAGAACGCTGGAAAGCATTTTTCGCAAGTCGATCGGCGAGACGCCCGGCGCCTATTATCTGAGGCTGCGCCTCAGCGCCGCCCGGCGGCTCGTGGTGGATACGCGCATCGCCATGGCCGACATTGCCGGGCGGACCGGCTTTTCCTCCGCCGCAGCATTTTCCAGGGCATTTTCAAGAGCTTTCGGCGAGGCGCCGGTCAGGCTGCGGCGCGATTGAGAATCCAGTCTGTTGCGGCGGCGAGGTCATCGACCACTGCCGTCGGAGCCGGATCGTATCGCGTCTCGTCCTTGGGTCGGTACTTGCCCGTCCGTACGAGCAGCGCCGCGCCAAGACCGGCGCTGAGCGCGCCGGCGACATCGCTCTCCGCGTCGTCGCCGACCATGACCGCATCGGCCGCAGGGCAGTTCAAATCGGCGAGCGCCGAAAGGAAGAAATCCGCCGACGGCTTGCCGAGCACGACAGGGCTTCGGCCACTGGCGAATTCGAGGGCCGCAACGAAGGCGCCGGCGTCAAGGCTGACCTGGCCGTCCGCATCCTTGAAGATGCGGTTGGTGGCCAAGGCCACAAAATCGGCGCCGGCGGATAACGCGCGGAAAGCACGGTTGAGGCTGGCGTAGCCGAATGCCTCGCCCGCATCGCCCACGACGACCGCCTTGCCGCTTGCTCCCTCCAGGCCCGAAAACTCTGCTTCGAGATCGGGATGGACGAGCAGATGCGGCTCGCGGCCATGCCTGCGCAACCACTCGATCGCAGCCTGCGCCGGCGTCAGCAATTCTTCATCCGCAACTTCGATGCCCATGGCGGCAAGTTGCGCGACGATCTTGCTGCGCGGCGAGCGTGTCGTGTTGCTGACAAAGCGGAGCGGCAGGCCGGCCTTGCGTAAATGCCCGACCGCGGTCACGGTTCCTGCGATCGGGGTATCGCCATCATAGACGACACCCACAAGGTCAAGCAGCACCGCGCGTATCATCGGTGCAGGATGGAGAAGCCACCTCTTTTCGTCAAATCACGGGAATTGTCAGGCGGCGTCGCGGCCTTCGCCGACGATGCGCGTACGCATGCTCTTGGCCAGCGCCGTTTCCAACCGCGCGGCGACCGCGCGGTCCCATTCATTTGTCTTGCGGCCGCCGTCTTTTGAATGCGGCAAGGCCATCAGCCGGTCGATGATCGATCCGGTTTCACCGGACGAAAGCAGGGCGTCGATCTCGCGTTCGTGCTGCATATCGGTTCGCCTCCTTCTTCTTCACCCGCCACAGGAGCCACGTTTATACGAGTTCCGTGACGGCTGTTTGAAGGCAAGAGCGGGGCGATTGAGGGGCGGCTCGGGGCAAAACCTTGTCGTGAAGTTCTGCCCCGCGCGAATGCTATACGCTCGGCATTCCGCCTGAGCGATCAGACGTAGCGGTTGACGATGTTCTCCAGCAGTTCCTGCCGGCCGGAGCGCGGCTGCGGCTCGATCTTCTCCTTCAAGACGCGCTCGGCGATCTCCTCCAGCGTGCGCTCGCCCGAAAGCATCGCCTTGCCTTCGGCGGTGTTCCAGCCGGCATAGCGCTCGGCGAGCGGGCCGGACAGCGCCTTGTCCTCGATCATCTTTGCCGCCGCCTTGAGGCCGCGTGCGCAGGCATCCATGCCGCCGATATGGCCGATCAGGAGGTCGTCCGGGTCGAGCGACTGGCGCCTGAGCTTGGCGTCGAAATTGGTGCCGCCGGTCTTGAAGCCGCCGCCTTGCAGCACCTGATAATAGGCCAGCGCCATTTCCGGCACGTTGTTGGGGAACTGGTCGGTGTCCCAGCCCGACTGGTAGTCGTTGCGGTTCATGTCGATCGAACCGAAGACTCCAAGGGCATTCGCCAAAGCCAGCTCATGCTCGAAGGAATGGCCGGCCAGGATCGCGTGGCCCTGCTCGATGTTGAGCTTTACTTCCTTCTCCAGCCCGAAGCGCTTGAGGAAGCCGTAGACGGTGGCGACGTCGTAGTCGTACTGGTGCTTTGTCGGCTCCTGCGGCTTCGGCTCGATCAGGATCGTGCCCGTGAAGCCGATCTTGTGCTTGTAGTCGACGACGAGGTTGAGGAAGCGGCCGGCCTGCTCCTGCTCGCGGGCAAGGTCGGTGTTGAGCAAGGTCTCATAGCCCTCGCGGCCGCCCCACAACACATAGTTCTCGCCCTTGAGCTTCTTGGTAACGTCGATGCAGCTCTTCACCGTCGCCGCCGCATAGGCGAACACATCCGGATCGGGATTGGTGGCCGCGCCGGACATGAAGCGGCGATGCGAGAAGAGGTTCGCCGTGCCCCAGAGCAGCTTGACGCCGGTCTGTTTCATCTTGTCGGCGAAATAGTCGGTGATCTCGTCGAGGCGCGCGGCACTCTCCGAAAAATCCTTGCCTTCCGGGCGCACGTCTGCGTCGTGGAAGCAGAAATAGGGCGCGCCAAGCAGCGAGAACATCTCGAAGGCGACGTCGGCCTTGAGCTTGGCCAGTTCCATCGTGTCGATGCCGCCCGGCTTGGCGAACCAAGGGCGGTCGAAGGTCTGGCCGCCGAACGGGTCGCCGCCCGGCCATGCGAAGGAATGCCAGTAGGCGACGGCGAAGCGCAGATGGTCTTCCAGCCGTTTGCCGGCCACCACCTCGTCGGGATTGTAGAACCGGTAGGCCAGCGGATTGGTCGAATCCGGCCCTTCATATTTGATTGTCTTGATGTCGCCGAAAAATCCGCTGCTCATGGTTTCCTTCCTCTCCGAGATGGTTCCCGATTACCTCAGGCGTAATTGGTTTCACTCTTTTGCCGGGCGAAAAGCGTCATATCGAAACGATCCAACGAAGGACCATGACAATGACCGACTTCAACACGATCGCCCGCAACTACATCGCCGCCTGGAACGAGAGCGATGCGCAGCACCGCAAGGCGCTGCTCGAAGCTGCCTTCACCAGCGACGTCAGCTATCGCGACCCGGTCATGCAAGGCGATGGCCATGACGGCATCGCCGCGCTGATCGACGGCGTGCAACAGCGCTTCGTCGGCTTCCGCTTCTCGCTGAAGGGTGAGCCGGACGGTTTCGCGGACAAGATCCGCTTCTCGTGGAACCTGGGACCCGAAGGCACGGAGTCCGTCATAGAAGGCACCGACATCGGCGTCATCGAGAACGGCCGCCTGAAGAGCGTCACCGGGTTTTTGGACAAGGTGCCGGCGCAGTGAGGCTAACTGGGGAGGTGGGATGCGAGGCCCCCCTCTCTGGCCTGCCGGCCATCTCCCCCTCAGGGGGGGAGATTGGCAGCTTCGAGGCCTCGCCTCTCCTTGCAACGCCGGCGATTGGCGAAAGCCGGCGTGACATCCAATCTCCCCCCTTGCGGGGGAGATGCCCGGCAGGGCAGAGAGGGGGGCCTCGCGCATAGTCACGCAGTTATCGCTCTTATCGCCGGATACAGCGCCCGATACCTCTGATACGCATCAGCATAAGCGCCACCCAGCCCGACATCCGGCTCGATCGTCGCATCCGTCGCCGGCGCCGTGCACACAGCCAGCGGATCGGCCCCCGTCGCCGCAATCAACCCAAGCCTTGCCGCACCAAACGCCGCGCCGAAATCGCCCTCGGTCGGAATATCGACCGGAACCTGCAGCGCGGTAGCGATCGCTTTCAGCCAATAGCGCGAGCGCGAGCCGCCGCCGATCGCGGTCACCCGGCTCAGCGTCGTGCCGGCCGTCTTCAGCGCTTCGAGACTGTCGCGGAAGGCGAAGGCGACGCCCTCAAGCACCGCCTGCGTCAGCACGGCCCGGCTCGATTGATGCGCCAGACCGGTCAAGGAGCCGCGGATGGCGGAATCATTGTGCGGCGTGCGCTCGCCCGAGAGATAGGGCAGGAAGGTAACGCCCGTCGGCGCCTTCAGCGTATCGCCGAGTTCGCCGGTCAGGTCGCCGGCGCTCTTTGCCGTGATCTCCGACAGCCAGTTGAGCGAATCGGTGGCCGAAAGGATCACGCCCATCTGGTGCCAGGTGTCGGGCAGCGCATGGCAGAACGTGTGCACCGCGCTTTCCGGATTGGGCAAATAGGAGGCGTTCGCCGCAAACAGCACGCCCGACGTGCCGAGCGACACGAAGGCGTGGCCGGCGCCGACCGTGCCCATGCCGCAGGCCGAGGCCGCGTTGTCGCCAGCGCCGCCGGCAACAGGAATACCCGCCGCGACGCCCCACTTGGAAGCAAGCTCACCGCGCAGCCCACCGGCCTTGGCAGTGCCCTCGACCAGCGACGGCATGTGCTTCTCGTCGAGCGACGTCGCCGCCAGCAATTCGGGCGCCCAGCGCCGCTTGCCGACATCGAGCCACGATGTGCCGGCCGAATCCGACATTTCCGAAATATGCTCGCCGGTCAGCCAGAGCCGCAGGTAATCCTTTGGCAGTAGCACCTTGGCCACCTTGGCGAAGATTGCCGGCTCGTTGTTCTTCACCCAGGCAAGCTTCGGCGCGGTGAAGCCCGGGAAGACGATGTTGCCGGTGAGCTTGCGGAAGCGTGGATCGGCATCGAGCGCGGCCGCCTCGACATGGCTGCGAGTGTCGTTCCACAGAATGCAGGGGCGCAGCACCTTGTCCGAGGCATCGAGCAGGGTGGCGCCATGCATCTGGCCGGAAAGGCCGATGCCTTTGACCGCGGCAAGCTCCTTCGGGTGCGAAGCCTTGAGCTCGGCAATCGCCGTCTCGCAGGCTTCGATCCAATGCGCCGGATCCTGCTCCGACCAGCCGGGATGCGGCCGCGAGACATCGAGCGAGCCATGGCCGGAGCCGATGACCTTCTGGCCGTCGTGGATCAGCAGCGCCTTGACGCCCGAAGTCCCTAGGTCGAGGCCGAGATACATGATTTCCTCCCACTGCCGTTAATTTTTTCGGATCCCGAAAAAATCTGGCTTGGCCAGTTTTTAGGACAAGATCCGCTCCGGGTCAATTCTCTGACAAATCGGCGGCGCGACGCGAGAACAGCGCCGACAGCGGGCTGTCGGACCTGGCGAGCTGCCGTTCGGCCGTCAGCGCCCGCGCGAGCGCCGTATCGCCGGCGCGCAACGCGGCCTCGATCAGCGTCAGGTCGATCACGTCGCGCTGCGCATGGCTGCCGCCGAAACGATGCGCGATCGAGCGGATCGGCCGGATCAGGCGCACGGCCTCGTCATATTTGCCTCCGCCGAAAGCCTTGATCGCAAGCGTCAGCGGATGGCCGACATCGCGCGTGAAGGCGGCGTTGTCATCGTCGCCGCGCATCGCCTCGCGCTGCGTCTCGATCAGCGTTTTCGCCGGCGCCTCCAGCCCTGCGCCGACAAAGGCCATCATCGCATGCGCGTCGTTGAAGGCATAATTGCCGGCGGCGGCTTTTGGCATCCAGTTGCCGGCAAGCGCCGCCCAGCGGTCGCCGACATCGACGCCGCCCAGAGCGAGGCGCCACAGGATCGCTGAGGCATCGACCATATTGAGCGCCAATGTCGAGCGGTCGCCATAGATCGGCCCGTCATAGAGCTTGAGCACCTCGTCGGTTTCGCCGAGATCGTAATGGAACAGCGCCAGATGCCACCAATTGTGGATCTGGAGAAAACTCTCCTTGGTCCATGCATCAGGATTGGCGCGCATCCAGGCGATGCCGTCTCGTTGCCGGCTCTGCATTTCCATGACATGCGCGACCGCATGCTGCGCCCAGCCGTCGCGCGGTTCGATCTCGATGGCTTCTCGGCCCAGGGATTCGGCACGGGCGTAATCGCCCATCTCTTCCAGCCCGAAGGCCTGCATGCCGAGAATGGCGTGGTAGCCCGGCATGCCTTTCTGCCACGCCGGCAGCGCCCGGCCGATACGGTCGCGCAGCATGCGCGCATTGCCGGTGAAGAAATCGATCTGGTGCCCGACCTGCAGCGCTAGCGCATCGCGCGGAGTGTCGATCGCGATGTCTTCGAGGATGCGCGCGGCTTCATGCCAGCGGCCATCGGCGAGATGCCCAAGCGCCGCAACATGCGCCCGTTCGCGCGCGGTGCCGGCGAGTGGCAGCGCCGCCATGTGGCATGATCGCGCGACGGCCATCGCGTCCCGCTCGGTGGCGAGGCCGAACAGATAGCCCTTGAACACATGCGCCATGACGAAGGCCGGATCATCGGCAACGGCGCGGTCGATAGAACCGGCCGGATCGCCGATGAAGCATTGCAATTCATGCATGGCGCGGGCGTAGGACGAAAACCCGGCTTCGGTCGCACCGGAATAGGCAAGACCGAATGCGTCCTTCATAGCGTCAGTTGGCCGACCGCATCGCCACCGTGGCGATGCCGGCGCCGACCAGCAGCGTGCCGCCGGTGCGGTTGAAGATGCGGATCGCCTTGGGGTTGCGCACGATCGCCCTGGCCCTGGACGCGACCAGCGCGTAGCCAAAGGCATTGGCGAAGGCCAAAGTCAGGAAGGTCGTCTCGAAGATCAGCATCTGCGTCCAGAAATCGGCGTGCCGGTCGAGGAACTGCGGCAGGAAGGCGACGAAGAAGGTGATGCTCTTCGGGTTGAGCGCCGTCACCAGCCAGGCATGCGCCATCATCCTTACTGCCGAGACTGCGTCGGTGCGCGGTTCTGCCTTCACCGCGCCGCCGGCGCGGAACAGTTTTATGCCGAGATAAATCAGATAGCCGGCGCCGATCACCTTGAGCATGGTGAACACCGTTGCCGAAGCCGCGAGCAGCGCGCCGATGCCCAGCATCGACAGTGTCATGGCGGTGAAGTCGCCCAGCGCGACGCCACCCGCCATCGGCAGCGCGGTGCGCCAGCCCTGGCCCAGCGCGTAGGAGACGACCAGGAGGATCGTCGGGCCGGGAATGACAAGAAGGATGGAAGAGGCGGCGGCGAAGGCAGCCCAGTTTTCGAAGGACATTTCCCTGCTCCTTGAGCGCAAAGAAAAGGATAAATCCTGGGGCCGGCGAGAATGTAAAGGGGCCGTGGGAAAAATCTTCAGCGCCGAGGCCGGCGGCTCATCTACCGCCATAACGATCCGTTAGGGTTAAGCCCGGCACGGGCTCTTTCACCCTTTTTCAACGATGAATGGCGAAAATGCCTGCGATCCGGCCGGACCCCCGCCGGCAGCGTAGGGTTTGTGCATGCGCGAGTTGCCGCAACGTCTGACGCCGCCTTCCAACGGCGCCGCAATCGATACCGAAATTCAGCTTTCCCGCCGCGCCGTGCTTTCCGGCGCGGGCGCCATGGCGCTGCTCGGCCTTGCCGGCTGCAGCACCACCGACGCGCTCGACTTGCCGCAAATGCAGCTCGACAACACCGTCACCGGTTCCGTGCCTCCCATGCGTCCGGCGATCAGCGTCGACAAGAACATTACCGGCCCGGACGTCATGTATGCCTCGCTCACCGACGGCGGCTTCCAGGTGCCGGAGGTGCCGTGGCAGAAGGTCAAGCCGCAGTTCCGCCGCCAGATCGTCGTCGACAAGACCGGCGAGGCGCCCGGCACCATCGTCGTCCACTTGCAGGAGCGCATGCTCTATCTCGTCCAGCCGGGCGGCGACGCCATCCGCTACGGCGTCGGCATCGGCAAGGACGGCTTCCGCTGGTCGGGCCGCGCCAACATCCAGTACGGCCGCGAATGGCCGGTGTGGACGCCGCCGCCGGAAATGATCCAGCGCAAGCCCGAACTGGTGAAATGGCAAGGCGGCCAGCCCGGCGGCCTCACCAATCCGCTGGGCGCCCGGGCGCTCTATATCTACCAGAACGGCAAGGATACCGGCTACCGCATCCACGGCTCGCCCGAATGGTGGAGCATCGGCCAGGCAATGTCGTCGGGCTGCGTGCGCCTGATCAACCAGGACATCATCGACCTCTACAGCCGCGTTTCCAAGAAGAACCCGGTCGTCGTGGTCTGATCTTTCCAGGCGACCTGTCTGGCCGCCATTTCGAGATCCCGTTTCTTCCGTTGCGCGATGCCGCAAGACAGGCGAAGGTGCCGTGAAAACCTTCGCCTCGGGAGAGAAAACATGGCTGGAACCTTCGTCATCGCGCAGGGCGGCGGCCCGACCGCCGTCATCAACCAGACGGTCGTCGGCGCCACGCTGGAAATTCGCAAACGTCATCCAGGCGCCAAGGTGCTGGGCTCGCTCCACGGCGTGCGCGGCATCCGCGACGGCAATTATGTCGATCTCTCCGCCATCCCCGAGGACAGGCTGCGGCTGATTGCCGGCACGCCGAGCGCCGCCCTCGGCTCGACCCGCGATAAGCCGGACGCCGCCTATTGCGAGGTCATCCTCAACGGCTTGAAAAAGGCCGGCGCCGACGCCTTCATCTATATTGGCGGCAACGACACCTCGGGCACGCAGCAGATCCTGACCGATGCCGCCGGCGGCTCGATCGCCTTCGTGCACGCGCCCAAGACCATCGACAACGACCTCGAGGAGAACGACCACACGCCGGGCTTCATCTCGGCGGCAGAATTCGTCGCTGGCGCCTTCCTCTCCGTCGACCTCGATTTCCGCGCCCTGCCCGGCATCTATGTCGGCATCGTCATGGGCCGGCATGCCGGCTTCCTGACCGCCGCCGCGGCCGCATGGCAGCTCGATCCCGACAGCGGACCGCATCTGATCTACGTGCCGGAGCGCGCCTTCTCGGCGAAGCGCTTCATCGAGGAAGTGCGCGAAAAGCTGGACCGCCACAAGCGCTGCATCGTCGCTGTCTCGGAGGGCGTCAGCACTGCCGACGGCAAGGCGCTGGTCGAAAGCCTGGTGCCGCCGGACAAGCTGGAGCGCGATCAGCACGGCAACGTCAAATTGTCGGGCAGCGACCTGCCGGCGGCGCTCGAACGGGCCTTGGCCGAGGGCCTGCCCGGCAAGCGCGCGCGGGTCGACGCGCTGGGCTATATGCCGCGCGGTTATGTCGGCGCGATCAGCGCTCTCGATGCCGAGGAAGCCTTCGATGCGGGCGCCTTCGCGGTTGCCGTTGCAGGCGAAGGCGGCGGCTCGGTCGCGATCCAGTATGACGGGTCGAAGACGGTGTTGAAGAAGGTGCCGCTGAAGGCGGTGGCCGGCAAGACCCGCCACATGCCCGACGATTTCATGAAGCCGGACGCCAATCAGCTTTCGGAAGCCGGCATGGCCTATCTGAAGCGGCTGGTGCCGGAAAAATACAAGGTCGGGAAGCCGTTCATCTGATGGGCGGCGGCCCGATGCCCGAGCTTGCGGTTGGCGACTGGTTCGGCAAGGCGAAAGTCGATGCCGGCACGACGATGCTGACCGAGCCTTTCGTGCATGATTTCGTGCGCGCCAACATGTGGCATTTGAAGGGCCGCGAGGCGGATCTGCTGGTCGATACCGGCATGGGCATCCGTCCGCTGGCGCCTGAGATCGACACGCCGCCCGGCAAGCCGCTCATCGTCGTCGCCACGCACATCCATCTCGACCATGTCGGCTCGCTGCATGAATTCCCGCTGCGCCTGGGCCCGAAGATGAGCGCGCCGCGGTTCGACGTCATGGATGATGCCGTCACCTACGCGTACATGTTCCACAATCTCGACGGCGCCGTCTCGAAGCTGCCGGCGCCGGACTGGAAGGCGGCCGATTACCGGATTCCCTCAGCACCGCTGACGCGTGTGCTCGACGAAGGCGACATCGTCGATCTCGGCGACCGCAAATTCCGTGTGCTGCATCTGCCTGGACACTCGCCGGATTCGATCGCGCTTTTCGACGAGGCCGATGGCCTCTTCCTCGCCGGCGATGCCATCTATGACGGCATGCTGATCGACGATCTGCCGGATTCGGACCGCACGGCCTATTGCCGCACCATGCGGCGCCTGCTCGACCTGCCGATCCGCATCGGCCATGGCGGCCATGGCCCGAGTTTTACCGGCCAGCGAATGCGTGAGATCGCCTCCGCTTATCTGCGTCGGAGAGAGCGGTTCGTAAGCGCTCTCTGAATTAAATCTTCGTAAGGTCATCCAAAGGCCCTGATTCAGGCCATTCCGCACCCTAAATCCTGATTGTCGATCCGGCCGGCTGCCATGCAAGGCGAGGCAGGCAATCCCGGTCGCCGACACGCCAACGGATGCGTGCTTCGAGAGC
Organism: Mesorhizobium sp. CA10; assembly: GCF_020165285.1. Classification (NCBI taxonomy): domain Bacteria; kingdom Pseudomonadati; phylum Pseudomonadota; class Alphaproteobacteria; order Hyphomicrobiales; family Phyllobacteriaceae; genus Mesorhizobium; species Mesorhizobium sp. CA10. The sequence continues at coordinate 452,911 of NZ_JAIUHV010000002.1, read as the reverse complement.
CATCCGGGGCGCCGGATCAACCTCTCGCCCGGACAGAAACGACCATGTCACCCATGAACATTCTTCGCAGACATCGCGTCGCGGCCCTGTTGGGCGCTGCGCTGATCATTTCTCCCGTTATCGGTTCCTTTGCCGAGAGCACGAACAGCGCCGGATTGAGCAACGCCGTCGCCACCACGCAAACTCCCGCCGCCGGCGTTACCGCGCCTAACGGCTCCTTCGCTCCCATCGTTGCCACCACAAAGCCGGCAGTCGTAACAGTCACGACAATGATGAAGGGCCAGCCGGACGCCATGAGCGAGGGTTCGCCCTTCGACGGCAACTCGCCTTTCGACGACTATTTCCGGCAATTCTTCGGCGACCAGGGCATGCCGATGCCCAAGACGCCCCCTCAGCGGGCACCACGTAGCGAGGCGCTCGGCTCCGGCTTCATCGTCAGCGCGGATGGCACAATCGTAACCAACAACCATGTCATCGACGGCGCCAGCTCGATCAAGGTGACGCTCGACGACGGCACCGAGCTTCCGGCCAAGCTTGTCGGCCACGATGCGAAGCATGACCTGGCTGTGCTCAAGATCAAGGCAGACAAGCCGTTGCCGACCGTCAAGTGGGGCGATTCCAGCAAGCTGATGACCGGCGACCAGGTGCTGGCGATAGGCAACCCATTCGGCATCGGCACCACGGTTACCGCCGGCATTGTCTCGGCGCGCGGCCGCGATCTCCATAGCGGGCCGTTCGACGACTTCATTCAGATCGACGCGCCGATCAATCACGGCAATTCGGGCGGTCCGCTGGTCGACATCCATGGCAATGTGATCGGCATCAACACCGCCATCTACTCGCCCAATGGCGGCAGCGTCGGCGTCGGCTTCGCCATCCCGTCGGATCAGGCCCAGAAAGTCGTGGCCAAGCTGATGAAGGGCGGCGACATCGAATACGGCTACCTCGGCGTCCAGATCCAGCCGGTCACCCCGGATGTTGCCGGCGCCATTGGCCTCGACCATCCTGCCGGAGCCTTGGTCTCGTCGGTCACGCCGGGCTCGCCTGCGGCCAAGGCGGGCATTGAAGTCGGGGATGTGATCACCGGCTTTGGCGGCCAGGCAATCAAGGATCCGAAGGACCTGTCGCGCGCCGTCGCAGATGTTCCGCCCGGCAACAAGGAAACGGTCGATATCTGGCGTAAGGGCAAGGCGGTTCAGGTCTCCGCAGACGTCGGCCGCAACACCGACGAGGTGCAGACCGCCTCGAATGGCGAAGGCGGCAAGCCGTCAGCGGGCCAGGGCGTGCCGTCGCTCGGCCTCGGGCTGACCGATATCACTCCCGATATCCGGCAGGAGCTCAACCTTGCCGACAACCAGCACGGCGCCGTGATTGAGCGTGTCAATCCGGACAAGGCGGCTTCGGCGGCGGGCCTCCAGCCGGGGGACGTGATCGTCGGCGTCGACCAGACGCCCGTAAAGAACGCCAGACAGGCGAACCAGGCGATCGCCGAGGCAGCCAAGTCGGGCAAGAAGTCGGTGCTGCTGCTTGTCGATCGCGGCGACCAGCAGATCTTCGTCGCGGTCCCGTTCGCGGCCGGCTGACGACGTCGTGGCGACCTGCCGGTTGCAAGGCGGGTCGCCAAGATTTCTGTTGCCCCGGAAGGCGTCTTCGAGAACACTCCCCGCGATCGACCAAATCCGGCGCAAGGGATGTCTCGATGGTTACGCGTGGCTTCTTTTCCGGACGGCGTCCTCCTTCCGACACCGACACGCGCATCCCGCCGGGCCAGTATCTGGAGCAGGGTTTCCCGGTTTTGTCGGCGGGGCCGACGCCGCGGGTGCGTACCGAGGACTGGTCCTTCACCCTCAAGCGGGGGCCCCGACCGCTCAAGACATGGAACTGGGCCGAATTCAACGCGCTGCCGCAAAGCAAGATGACGCGCGACATCCATTGCGTGACGGCCTGGACCAAGTTCAACACGCCCTGGCAAGGTGTGATGATCGACGACATCCTCGCCGATGCCGGCATCGAGCCGCCGACGGCCTACACGCTGGCGCTGTCGTTTGACGGCTATTCCACCAATGTGCCGACCAAGGACCTCATCACCGGCAAGGCGATGGTGGCGCTGCTTTACGAAGGCAAGCCGATCACGCCTGATCATGGCGGGCCGGCCCGGCTTCTGGTGCCGCATCTCTATTTCTGGAAATCGGCCAAATGGGTGAACGGGCTGCAGTTCACCGAGCGCGACGAGCCGGGCTTCTGGGAGCTGCGCGGCTATCACATGTATGGCGACCCCTGGCGCGAGCAGCGCTATTCCAGTGACCCGTGAGGGGCGATTTGTGAGCAGCAATCGATGAGCGCCGAGCCGTCGCCGCAATCGCCCTGGCAGGCAGCCACGATCACCCGCATCGAAAAGCGCACGCCACGCGTCACCAGCTTCTGGTTCCAGCCGTCGCGGCGCTTCGCCCATCTGGCCGGACAGCATGTCGAAGTCCGGCTGACGGCGCCGGACGGCTATCAGGCGCGCCGATCCTATTCCATAGCTTCGGCGCCCGAAGCAGGTGCCGTCGTCGAGCTCGCGATCGAGCGGCTCGACCACGGCGAGGTCTCGCCCTTCTTCCACGATGTCGCTGCCGTCGGCGACGAGATCGAGCTGCGCGGACCGCTGGGGGGCCATTTCATCTGGGAGGAGAGCGACGGCGGGCCGATCCTTCTGGTAGGCGGCGGCTCGGGCGTCGTGCCGCTGATGGCGATGGTGCGCCATCGCACGCTGCGCAACAAAGCGGTGCCCGTTGCGCTGGTGTTCTCGGCCCGGGTCTGGGACGAGGTGATTTTTCGCGACGAGCTGATCGGCCTCGACGATCGTCGTGACGGGTTCGATCTGGTGCTGACGCTGACCCGCGAGCCGGCGAGGCGGCCGCCCGACTATTCCCGGCGCGTCGACGCCCGCATGATGGCGCAAGCCATCGAGCGCCTGCCGAAGGCACCGAGGCTGGCCTATGTCTGCGGCTCGAACGCCTTCGTCTCGGCCGCCGCTGATGCCCTGATTGGCGCCGGCGTTCCGGCGGGGATTATCCGCACCGAGCGCTATGGAGTTTGACAGAAGCCCGTTGAAATTCGACCCAATAGGTAATACCTTGCTTACAATTGGTATTACTGAGGAGCGAAGATGGCCACCACCGTTACGTCAAAAGGACAGGTCACCATTCCAAAACCGGTCCGCGATCTGTTGGGGATCGTCCCGGGAAGCAGGGTCGATTTCCGGCGCGCCGCCGATGGGAGCGTAGTGCTTGCTCGTGTCGACAGAAAGCAAACGGCGAGCCGCTTCGCCAAGTTGCGCGGCCATGCCGGCGAGGGGCTTACGACCGACGCGATCATGGCGCTGACGCGTGGTGAAGCGTGACGCTCATCGACACCAACGTCCTGCTTGACCTTGTTACTGACGATCCAAACTGGGCAGATTGGTCGGTTGCTCAGCTTGAGGCGGCGAGCCTCAACGGACCATTGTTGATCAACGATGCGGTCTATGCCGAGCTCGCCGTACGCTATGCCCGCATCGAGGATCTTGACGCTTTTCTCGATGCGGCCGGTCTTGAAATGGCTCCCATGCCGAGGGCCGCTCTTTTCCTTGCCGGAAAGGTATTTACACAGTACCACCGGTCAGGAGGACAAAAGACTGGTGTTTTGCCGGACTTCTTCATTGGTGCGCACGCTGCGGTCGGCCATCTTCCACTTCTGACCCGCGATATCGGCCGATATCGAACCTATTTCCCCTCCCTGAAGCTGATTACCCCAGGCTCTTGAGCCGTCCCGGACTGTTGCGCTGATGTCAGCCGGTCGGAGAGAATTTCGCCGAAACGAGCTGGAAAGGCAGCGCGCCGTAGCTGGCGACGGCCTGCTCGTTGTCCCAGACGCGAAACTGGCGTGACGGCCGAGCCTCCAGCACCAGGGCCCGTCCTGTCCCCTCAAGCTTCACCTTGCCGCGAAAGCGCAGCATCCGCTCCCCGCCGGAACGACTGATCGACATCGAGCGCAGCCGGGCCACGTGCCGGTCGCCCGCATTGATCTCCATCTCGATGCGTCGCCTGACCGGCGGGACGACGATGCGCACGATAAGATCGAGCGTCATCTCGCTGGCTTCGCCCTGCGGTCCGTCCAGGGTTTGCGAGAGCACAAATGCGGCAGGCCCGCCTGTCGCCTTCGTCGTCACGGACTTGCCGCGCCACACGATGTCGGGCTCGGTCTGCTTCAGCCGGCCTTTCTTGCGCTGCAGGCGCAACTGCTTTGCAAATCCCCGCGACAGCCAGGTCAGCGCGCCGAAATCGGTGCGCGGCTTGGCCTGCAGAACCGACGACAGCCGCGCCGCGCCGCGCCGGTCAGCCATGTCCACCACCTTGGCCAGCACGGCCTCCGGCACAGCGATGCCGATCTCCAGCGCAAGATAGGAAAGCGCCACCGCCGCGGCGACGGCGAGACTGCGCCTGGCGATGACATCGAGGAATATGGTCCAGTCGACAGTGCCGCCCTCGATGGCCACGGTGCAATCGACCAGCCAGTCGCTATGCGTATGTGCGTCGAGGCCGCCATGCGCGATGGCGAGCGCGGTGCGGTCGGCGGCCGAGGGGACGACTACGCTGACGTCGCTGAATTTGGCGGCAATCGCGCGGCGCCAGATGGCGAGGTCGTCCTCGGTGTTCTGCTGCGACCCGTCATAGGCAAGCTGATGCAGGTCGATGTCGCCGTAATTGCCCTTGAAGAAATTCATCGAGCGCAGCGATCCCAGCCGTGCGCGCAGATACTGCGGGGAAACACCGCTGGCGATCTGCCAGCCGCGGTCGCGCAGCACATCGAAGGCCGGCTGCATATCGCCCGGCCGCACCAGTATATCGATGTCATGCGCCACGCGCCCGCGCTGCGCGGCGGCATCGAGCGCGGTGCGGCTGGCGCCCTTGATCAACATCACCGTGCAACCGGCATCGACCATCGCCTTCAGTGCGGGCTCGGCCTCGCGCATGGCCATGCGCGACTTGGTCCACAGCATCTTCTGCAGGCCGACCAGGCGCGGATAAGCGGCGTTGCCGGCAAGCTTGCGTCCGAACCTGTCGGAAATCGCGGCAAGCAACCGGTGTTCCCGGAAGGAGACGTGGTCGATGTCGTTCTCGTTCAGCCAGCCGGCGGCGCAAAGGCGCGCCGCCTCTTCGTCGGGCAGAAGTGCCGCCTTGAGCAACTGGTCGAGCGAGCCGGTCGGCCAGGACCAGCCATAGTCTGGAAAACGCCTGCCGATGCGACGGATCTTCGCCATCAGCTGGAACCGGCTTTGCTTTGTGCCCGTCGCAGCATGGCCAGGCGTGCCACTTCCAGGTAACCGCGGTCGCGTGCCGCGTCGCGCCCATAGGACAGGCTCCCCGGCCTGATGCGCCGCAGCGCCAGGACATCAGGCATCATGTCGAGGACAAAACCGCTTTCCCGCGCGCGGGCGATCCAGTCGATCATCTCGCCGCGGCCGCCCGGCGGATCGACCATCGGGCCGACGCTCTCCGCGGTCTCCCGGCGCATCAGCATCGTCGAGCGCGACCAGCCGGGGGTTGCGGTCGGGGCCATCGCGTCGGGCTCTCCGTCGCGGAAGGCGCGCATATGGGTGAAGACCCCGGATATGCCGGGAAGCCGTTCGAGATGGGCAAGCTGCGCCGCGATCTTTTCAGGCAGCCAAAGGTCGTCGGCATCGAGCGTGGCGACGAAGGGCGTCGACAGCGCGGCGATGCCGCGGGTGGTCGCGCTGCCGGGTCCGGCATTGTCCTGGCGCAAAAGCCTGAGCGGCAGGTCGATGCCGCCGATCGCGGCGGCGAGATCGTCGGTCGAGCCGTCGTCGACCACCACGACCAGTTCGGGCCGCAACGTCTGCGCCGCCACCGATCGCAGCGTCTCCGCGATCGTGGCGCTGGCGTTGTAGGCCGGAATGACGACGCCGTATGCGCTCATGACATGAACTGCCAGTCCGCGAGTTTCTTCAGTTCGAAGATGCCTTCGATCGGCTTGAGCGAAGGGTTGCCCCTGCGCCGCTTCATCGACTTGTAGATCGCGCGCATGAACTCGCGCGACTGGACATCTTGCTGCCTTGTCATGTTGCCGGCGTGCCGCCGGTAATAAAGCGCCAGCGTGTCCGGAAGCGCGCATCGGGGGCCGACCTCGAAGCTGCGCAGCAGGAAGTCGGTATCCTCGGCCTGGACGAAGTCCTCGTCGAAAGCGCCGATCCGGTCGACCAGACGGCGCGAGAAGATCGCCGCCGAGAGATGGATGCCGCGAACCGTGATGCTGGTGCTGTCGCGGGTCGGCTCCAGCGTCTCGTCGTCGATTCTGTCGACCAGCATCATCCTGGAATAGGTGAGCTCGAGAGAAGGATCGCGCCTGAAAAGGTCCAGATCCGCCGCGAAGCGCCCGGCTGGCGAGATGTCGTCCGAATCGAGAAAGGACACCAGTTCCGTCTCGGGCTTGAGCCGGCTGAGCCCGCTGTTGCGCGCCCGGGTCACGCCCATGTTTTCCTGCCGAAACAGCCGGATGCAAGATGCTTCGTCCATCATCGCGCGCACCGCTTGGGCCGAACCGTCGGTCGAGCCGTCATCGATGACGATGATGTCGAGATCGGCGGCGTCGCGCTGCCTGATGAGCGAACGCAATGCCGCAACGACATAGCGCTCGCGATTGTAGACAGGCATGATCACGCTCAACTTCACCGGGCGCTCCGGACAAGGAAATCCGCAATCGTAGCGGCGATTTCTTCTGGGCGTGACCCAAGTGAAATTCGGTAGCATGGCAGTAGCCGAGTCAGATCGCTGAAGAAGCGAAAACCGCTTTCGCGTTCGCCAGGCATCTGGGCGATGCCGGACGGCGCCAGTGCCATGATGGCATCCTTGCGCGAAATCGGTGCGATCGAACTTGTCTTTCCGCCGCTGACATGTGGCACCAGCAACGCGCAAATGTCCAGACTCTCACGTTTTGGCCGGGGCGCGATCTCGTGAATGTGGAAGGCATGCTTGCCTTGCCAGTTGAGCGGGCGGCCGGTTCCCAGCCGCCTTTCCAGCCCGAGCCGGGCGAAACCCGGCGGATCCTGCTTCAGGATCGAAAACAGCGGTCGCGCGGTCACGCCGCCGGAAAGGTCGATCAGCACGTAATCGTCGCCGACGCTGTCCAGCCCGTTGAGCAGTCCTGCTACGACGGTTCCGGATTTTCCCGCACCCCCGGCGCCTGCCAGCAGCACGCCCCTGCCGTCGAGGCCCAGCGTGCCGGCATGGGCAAGGCGCATGCCGCGCGCGGCGTATTCCCAGTGCAGGAAGGCGCGCAGCGGCGACCCCTGCTCCCAAGGCGGAAACGCGTCGGGAGACCGCATCAACTGGACGCCGATCCGTCGGGCGGGATCGTAGACCTGCCAGAAATCCAGATCGTGGTAATGATGGCCGCGCAGCCCTGCCTCCGCAAGTTTCCGGGCAAAGCCGTGCTCGGTGAAATGCGCATCGCCCCAGCTTGCCGGTTCCGGCATGTCGCCGATGCCTGGATGGCCGATGAAGATACGGCATTGGCGGGAGTCCCGCGGATCGCCTTCGGCTTCGATGAAGGCCTGGCCAAGGGCATCAGCGAGCGCGCCGGGATCGAGATGCGCGATCAATTCCAGCCCCGGCAGGCGGATAGCACGCCGGACCGGAAACTGCACCGCCGCGCCTTCGGCAGCGGCGATGAGAAAGCGGGCATAGTCCGGTAGGGTCTCGAGCGTCACATGTGGCATGGTCTGTTCCGGCCGCCCTGACCCTTCGCCGGTTCAGGAAACCTGCCTGACGGCCGGCCAGCCGAGCGGCTCCTCGACTTCATGGATCGGGTCAACGATGATCAAGTCGGCAAGATCGTCATGGACGCTCACGGTGAGCGGTTCGCTCGCCGCAGCCAGCGCCGCCGGCAAATCGTCGGATGAGGGCAGCGGCGTTGCGCTGGAAGGCGTCAGCAGCCCGAACTCGACCAGCTGCGTAATGAATGCCTCGATGGCGGCGGCGTCGATCCTGCCAGCGGCCGATCGGATCAGCGCTTCGGTGCCGACACCCGAGGACAGCGCCTGCCACATTTTGCTGCCGGAATCGGAGAAGCCGAAATACTTGCCGTTGGAGAGGTCGAGCACGACAGCTTCGCCGTCGAAGGATTCGAAGACGATGTCCCGGCTCGCAACGGCGTAGACGTCGGAAAGAGGCATGTTCTTGACCCCCGCTCTGCAATTCCGGCCGGCGGCTGCGCCGGTCGTATCGTTGCCCTGACCCCTGGACAACGCCTGTAAACACTCGATCCTTGCTTGGCAAGGCAGGGCATAACGGCGTCATCTCGACCATTTTGGTGTTCAATTCGCGGTTCGAGCCCCGATTACGGGCACCGACAAGCAGGGCGACCGCGACCCTCCCGGCGCGAATGCCCGCTGGCCTTCAGTCTGAACACGGTCATGGAGCGGGCCGAATCGGCCTGTGGAGCGGGGGTATGATGGTTAATGGTATCGAAAAGTGACTATTAGGAGATTCTAAAATCGAACTGAACGGTTCGTTTCTGTTGACGGTGCGTGCAGGACGGTGTGAACGTTCGCGCTCCGATACATTTGGTGAGCCAACGGTCAAATCTTCATAAGTCCTTGATTAAATGCGATAAAAATAAAGTCATAGGCATGCTTATCAAAACTTCAAGATGCGCAATCATGGTCCAGACGGAAAAACTTCGTGATTGGAATCCCGCCCTCGGCTCACCCAAATCAGCGCTGTCCGAACGACGCGATTTCATTCCCAAGACACGCCGCTAGACGGACTGAATAAAGATACTGGAGTAGCAAAAATGAAAAAGATTGTTCTCACTGCCGCAGCCCTTCTGGCAATTTCTGGCAGCGCCTTTGCTGGTAGCGACCATTACAACCCGAATGAAGCCAATCAGGCGGCGGCCAAGGTCGACTCGTCCTACACGGCTGCGGTCCGCCAGTCTGCGCCGGCCACTCAGCAGCCTGCCACGACGGGCGCCGACCACAACCTTTTCGGCAACAACTAACAGCCGACCTTTAACCGGCGGCGGGCTCGCCCGCCGGCATCGGTCGGATCACAAGATTCAGGAGCACTGAAATGAAGAAGATCGTTCTTGCCACGGCCGCCCTGCTGGCCGTTTCCGGCGCTGCTTTTGCGGGCAGCGACAATTACAACAACAGTGGCGTCAACCAGCCGGCCCCGGCGGTCGATACCACCCCTACGTCGTCGATCGGCACCGACTCGCCTGTCTACAAGCTGCTGAACTCGTCGCGCGACGTGCAGAAGTCGGCGCCCCAGGGTGCCGACCGCGACCACTTTGGCAACCGTTGACAGCCGACTGTGATTTGAAAGAGAGAGCGGCGGGCCAGGCCCGCCGCTCTCTTTTTTTGCCGGGAAAGCCAGCCTGCCGATAAAGCAATTCCAGGAAAAGTGTAAGCGGTTTTCCGTCCGAAATTGCGTGAAAACAAAGAGATAGAGAGTTTCGCCGTTTCGGTGAAACGGTGAAACTCTCTAGCGTCAGGCAGCCTTTGCTTCCTCGCGATGCAGCGTGAAGGAATGGCCGTCGGCGTCGAAGATGTGCAGATCGCCGGCGCCGGCGTTGAGCCGCAGCGTCTCGCCGCGCTTGACCTCGACATTGCCCGGCAGCTTGGCAACCAGCGGCAGGTCGGCGCGGCCGATATCGATATAGACGAGCTGAACCTCGCCGAGCTGCTCGATATAGTCGACCTTGCCTTCGAACAGAAAGTCCGCGCCTGTGGCAATCGCGAGATCCTCCGGCCGCACGCCGAAGCTGACCGCCGCGCCATTGGCCGAGGCCGGCGTCGCGATCGGCACCGTCGCCTTGCGGCCGCCGACATGGCTGACCACGGTCGGATTGCCGGCCTTCTCGATCTTTGCCGGCAATATGTTCATGGCCGGTGAGCCGATGAACTGGGCGACGAACAGGTTGCCGGGCCGCTTGTAGAGTTCCATCGGCGTGCCGACCTGCTCGATAACGCCTTCCTTCAAGACCACGATGCGGTCCGCCAGCGTCATCGCCTCGACCTGGTCGTGCGTGACGTAGATCATGGTGGTGTTCGGCATCGATTCCTTGAGCTTGGCGATCTCGATGCGGGTGGCGACGCGCAGTGCTGCGTCGAGATTCGACAACGGCTCGTCGAACAGGAACACCTTCGGGTTTCGCACGATGGCGCGGCCGATGGCGACGCGCTGGCGCTGGCCGCCCGACATCGCCTTGGGCAGGCGGTCGAGATATTTGGTCAGTTGCAGGATCTCCGCCGCCTGGCGCACGCGCTTGTCGATCTCGGCCTTGCTTTCCTTGCCGATCTTCATCGAGAAGGCCATGTTGTCGTAAACCGTCATATGCGGATAGAGCGCATAGGACTGGAACACCATGGCGATGCCCCGCTTCGACGGCGGCACGTCGTTCACCACCTCGCCGTCGATCTTCAGCTCGCCCGACGTGATCTCCTCGAGGCCGGCGATCGACCTCAGCAAGGTCGACTTGCCGCAACCCGACGGCCCGACGAAGACGATGAACTCGCCTGATTTGATATCGAGGTCGATGCCGTGGAGAATGTTGAGGTTTCCGTATGATTTCTTCACCTGGTTGAGCGTGACATCGGCCATGTTTTTCTTCTCCCGTTGATCCCTGTTTTAGAAGTTCAGTCGATGCGTCCGAACCAGGCGCCGTAGCCGCCGAGGCGGACCGGCCCGCTGCCAGTCTGTCCCGAAAAGCCGTGCCCGGGCAAGGGTTGCAGCGCACCTTTGCCGAGATCGACCTCGGAGGGCTTGCTGCCGAGATTGAAGGCGCAGACGATCCGCTCATTGCCCTCGCGGCGCGTGAAGGCGACGGTGTCACCATCGCTTTCGATAAAGTTGATGTCGCCCTTGGTCAGCGCCGGATGCTGGCGCCGGAAGGCTAGGAAGCGGCGGTAATGTTCGAGCAGCGAGCTTGCGTCGCCCTGCTGCGCGTTGACCGCCTGCGACAGGTGCTTGCCCGGCACCGGCAGCCACGGCTTGGCGGTCGAGAAACCGCCATTCTTGGCGGCCGCGTCCCAAACCATCGGCGTGCGGCAGCCGTCGCGACCCTTGAACTCCGGCCAGAACCGGATGCCGTAGGGATCCTGCAGGTCCTCGAACTTCAGCTCCGCCTCGCCAAGGCCGAGCTCTTCGCCTTGATAGATGCAGACCGAGCCGCGCAGCGACATCAAAAGCGCCGAGATCACCTTCAGATAGGCGATCGGATCCGCCTCGTTGGCGGCCCAGCGCGAGGCGACCCGCATCACGTCATGGTTGGAGAAGGCCCAGCACGACCAGCCGTCGCTGGCGACCGTGCCGAAGGCCTCCAGCACCGCGCGCGCTTTCGCCGCGCTGATCTTCTCCGGCGCCAGGAAGTCGAAGGAATAGCACATATGCACGCGCTTGCCGTCGGCGGTGTAAGCGGCGACCACCTCCAGGCCGCGCTGGGAATCGCCCACCTCGCCGACGGCGGCCTGCGCCGGATATTCGTCGAGAAGCGCGCGGAAGCGCTCCAGGAAGCCGAGATTCTCCGGCCGGCTCTTGTCGTAGATATGGTCCTGGTAATTGTAGGGATTGACCGCCGGCGCCGTCTGGTCGTTGCGCTGTTCCGGCGGCAGCGGCGGATTGTCCTCCAGCCCCTGGCTATGGAAGTAGAAATTGATCGTGTCGAGGCGGAAGCCGTCAACGCCGCGCTCCAGCCAGAAGCGGGTGATGTCGAGCAGCGCGTCCTGAACTTCTGCGTTGTGGAAGTTGAGGTCGGGCTGCTCGGCCAGGAAATTGTGCATGTAATACTGCTGGCGGCTGGTGTCCCACTGCCAGGCCGAGCCGCCGAAGATCGACAGCCAGTTGTTGGGCGGCGTGCCGTCGGGCTTTGCGTCCGCCCACACATACCAGTCGGCTTTCGGATTGTTGCGGCTGGAACGGCTTTCCTTGAACCAGGGGTGGATGTCGGCGGTGTGCGACAGCACCTCGTCGATCATCACCTTGAGGCCCAGGCGATGGGCTTCCGTCACCAGCGCGTCGAAATCGGCGAGCGTTCCGAACATCGGGTCGACGTCGCAATAGTCCGACACGTCGTAGCCGAAATCCTTCATCGGCGATTTGAAGAAGGGCGAGATCCAGATGGCATCGACGCCGAGCGAAGCGATATAGGGCAGGCGCTGAACAATGCCCTTCAGGTCCCCGATGCCGTCGCCGTTGGAGTCCTGATAGGAGCGCGGGTAAATCTGGTAGATCACCGCGCCCCGCCACCAGTCGCGGTCCACGGCCGGGTCTGGCTGCGACGTCGCCTTCAAAGCCGATTGCATGTCTTCAACCTCCTTTCACCGAGCCGGCAAGCAGCCCGCGGACGAAATAGCGCTGCAGCGAGAAGAACACGAACAGCGGCACGATGATGGTGATGAACGCCGATGTGGTCAGGATCTCCCACTTGCCGCCGCGCGAGCCGAGCAGCGCGTTGAGCTTGGCCGTCAGCACGATCTGATCGGGCGCCGTGCCGAGGAAAACCATCGCCACCAGTAGATCGTTCCATACCCACAGGAACTGGAAGATGGCGAAGGAGGCAAGCACCGGGAAGGACAGCGGCAGCACGATCTTGACGAAGATCTCGAAGTCGCTGGCGCCGTCGATGCGTGCCGATTCCATGATCTCGCGCGGCAGGCCGGCGATATAGCTCCTCAGCAGGTAGATGGCGAAAGGCAGGCCGAAGCCGGTATGTGCCAGCCATATGCCGAGATAGGTCTTGGACGGCACGCCGAAAAAGGCGCCGACCCCGTTATAGAGCCTGAGCAGCGGGATCAGCGACATCTGCAGCGGAACCACCAGAAGGCCGATGATCACCGCGATCAGCAGCGGCCGGCCGGGAAAGCGCATCCAGGCCAGCGCGTAGGCTGCGAAGGCTGCGATCAGGATTGGGATGATCGTCGCCGGGATGGTCACCGTCAGCGAGTTCATGAACGAGCGGCCGATGCCTTCGGAAAACAGCACCGAATCGTAGTTGTCCGTGGTGAATTTCGGCGGCGCCGAGGAGGCGAAATAGACGCGCTGGCCGCGGTCGCCCTCGAAGGCCTTCGGTGACGACAGCACGAAGCCGCCGTCGGCATTCATCTGCAGCGTGACGCCGTCATCGAGGTCGGCAACCGATCCCGCCTTGTACTGCGTCGGCGCGGAGGACTTGACGCCGAAGGCGCTGATCTCGCGCTTGGGGCCATCGCCGAAGATATTGCCCTCGATGACGTATTTGCCGTCCTTCTGGGTTTGCGCCGACGCGCCCGGCAGCCGTCCCGCCTCGCTCTGGCTGGAGCTGGCGAAGGAGTTCCACCAGCCGGAGGCGACGATCTGGTCCTTGTCGCGCAGCGACGAGACGAGGATGCCGAGGGTAGGGATTGTCCAGATCGCCACGAAGACGAGCACGGCGATATGGACGCCGAAGCGGCCGACAAAGGACTTTCCGGTCTTGGTCGCCATCTCAGTGCCCTCCCGTCTCTTTGTTGGCCTGGCGGATGTTCCAGACCATGATCGGGATGACCGCGATCATGATGATGATGGCGATGGTCGCGCCGCGGCCGAAATCGCCGCCGCCGCGGAACATCCAGTCGAACATCAGATTGGCGAGCACCTGTGTATTCCACTGGCCGTTGGTCATGGTCAGCACGATGTCGAACACTTTCAGCACCAGGATGGTGATGGTGGTCCACACCACGGCGATCGTGCCCCAGATTTGCGGCACCATGATCTTCCAGAAGATCTGGAACGGGTTGGCGCCGTCGATCACGGCCGCTTCCAGCGTCTCTTCCGGAATGCCGCGCAGCGCCGACGACAGGATGACCATCGCAAAGCCGGTCTGGATCCAGATCAGGATGATCATCAGGAAGAAATTGTTCCAGAACGGCAGCGATATCCAAACCTGCGGCTGGCCGCCGAAATATTGGATGATGGCGTTGAGCAGGCCGATCTGCACCTGGCCCTCGCCACGGTACTCGTAGATGAATTTCCAGATCACGCTGGCGCCGACGAAGGAGATCGCCAGCGGCAGGAAGATCAGGCTCTTGGCGATGGTGCCCCACCAGATCTTGTCGGTGAGCACGGCGATGATCAGGCCGAGGAAGGTGCAGGCAGCCGGCACCACGGCCAGCCACAGGATGTTGTTGAAGATCGAATTGCGCAAATCATGATCGCTGACCGCCCATTCATAATTGGCGAGCCCGACGAAATTGGTGCCGCCGCGGTCGAAGAAGGAGAGCCACAGCGTCGCGATCACCGGGTAGATCAGGTAGATGGCTAGGATGATCATCGCCGGGCCGACGAACAGCCAGGGTCGCACCATTCCCTGCCGGCGCAAATTGTCGACGGCGGCGGTGCCCGAGACGCCGCGTGACGGGAAGACGAGATCGAGCAGTTTGTTGGCGCCCCAGAAATAGGCGACACAGCCGCCGACGCCGACGATGATGACGAAGATGGCCGAGAAAATCTGAGCCGCCATGGGTCCCTCTCCCTGCGCATGACCGGCCGGCCGAGGCTGGCGATCGGATGCACCGACTTTCGGTTATTAGGAACAATCGAAACGCGAAGGCTTCCGGCGCGGACCGCCGGTCGGACCCGGACCGTAGCCCGGGTCCAATAGGAGGATTAGGAAGATTTCAGGATGCTATTTGATGCCGTCCCAGCTTTTCTGGATGTCGGCGGCGACGTCCTGCGCGGACTTGCCGCCCACCAGGTCGACCATGCCGGTCCAGAACGAGCCGGCGCCGATCTTGCCCGGCATCAGGTCGGATCCGTCGAACCGGACCGTCGTGGCGCCGACCAGGATCTCGCCCTGCTTCTTCAGCGCGTCGCTGCCATAGGCCTCCTTGTTGGCCGCCTTGAAGGGGGTGACGAAGCTCTTCTGCGCCATCCACAATTCATGCGCGAGCGGCATCTCGAGGAACTTGATGAACTCGCGCGAGGCCTTGGAATCCTTGGTGATCATCACCAGCGTTCCGGCCACTTCCAGCGGCGTGCCCAGTTCCGGCTTGGAGGCGTAAGGCGGGTAGGGGAAGAAGTCGGCGTCCTGGCCGAGCTTCACGTTTTCCGGGAAGAAGGACGGGATGAACGATGCCTGGTGGTGCATGTAGCACTTGGGCGGCACGGTGAAGAGGCCCTTCGGGCTGTCGCGGAAGTCGGTCGCCGCGACCGCCTTGGCGCCGCCGTCCACCATCTTGTCGTCGGTGGCGATCTTGCCGAAGATGTCGATGGCGTTGACCACGGCCGGATCGGTGAACGGGATCTCGTTCTTCACCCACTTGTCGTAGACTTCCGGCGGCTGCGTCCTCAGCATGATGTCCTCGACCCAGTCGGTCGCCGGCCAGCCGGTGGCGCCGCCCGAACCCAGCCCGATGCACCAGGGCTTGCCGCCGTCGGCGACGATCTTCTTCTCCAGATCGGCGAGTTCTTCCTGGGTCTTCGGCACCTTGTAGCCGGCCTCGTCGAAATTGTCGGGCGAGTACCAGACGAGCCCCTTCACGTCGATCTTGTAGGGAAAGGCATAGAAGCCCGATTTGCCGTCCTTGCCCGTATAGGTGCCGAGCTTGGCCCAGGAGTCGCCGGCGGCGTAATTTTCCTTGATCCAGGCCGCGACGTCGTCGCCCAGCGGGGTCAGCACGCCCTTGGAAGCAAGATCCTGGATGAGGCCGGGCTGCGGCAGGACGGCGATGTTGGGCGGGCTGCCGGCCTGGGTGTCGATGACGATCTGCTGCTCATAATTCTCGGACGAGGAATATTTCACCTCAGCGCCGGTCGCTTCCTGGAAATAGTCGAGAACGGATCGGACAAGCGCCTCGTCCTCGCCGCGCCACGGCCCGAAGATCGTCAGCGTCTCGCCCTTGAGGTCGACCTTCTTGAGGTCGTCGTAATTCGCCCAATGAAATTTCGAATCCTCGCCCGGCTTGAACTTCAGTTCGGCTTGCGCCGGCAGGCTGAGGGTGAGTGCCGCGAACGCCGCACCCAAGAGAAGCATTTTCTTCATCGCAAGTCCTCCCAGTGATCACAAAAAGGACGAAACCTCCATTTCGTCCGCCGACGCCGCGGAACTGTGACTCAGCGAAAGGGCAACCGCAACCTTTCGAAGAGACTTCCAAAGCGCTTTGGCTATTTTGATCTCGCCATTGAATCGCCTTGGAGTCAAGTGGGCGCGTCATTAATCGATTTAAATAGGAGAAGATTAAGCGAAAAAAGTGCAGCGCAGCATGCTTTTTTGGCACTGCAGCAGCAATTTTGCTTCAAACGACGCTGTCTGGCCTCTAAGGTCGTCATGCTTGATGATCACGCCAACAATCGTCAGACCGATTCAAAATTGAAAGCGCTTTGAGGCTGGAGGGCCTCCGATGAACCTCAAGCAGCTGTCGCATATGCTGTCGCTCTCGCAGACCACGGTGAGCCGGGCGCTGAACGGCTACCCCGAGGTTAACGAGGAGACCCGGCGCCGGGTTATGGATGCCGCCAAGCGCCATGGCTACCGGCCCAACCCCAGCGCGCGCCGGCTCGCCACCGGCAAGTCGGGAATGATCGGCTATGTGCTGCCGACCGGTGCCGCCGTCGACATCGATCCGCACTTCGTCGAATTCCTCTCCGGCCTCGGCGACTATGCCCGTGCGCACGAGCTCGACCTTGTGCTTTCGCCCGCCGATGCCGACGACGAGGAAACGACCTACCGCCGCATCGTCGCCAACCGCCAGGTCGACGCCGTCTACCTGTCCTCGCCGCGGCCGGCCGACAAGCGGCTGGCGCTGGTCAACACGCTGGGCATCCCTTTCATCGTCCATGGCCGCAGCGAAGGCTTCGATTTCGACTATCCCTATCTCGACATCGACAATGAGGGCGCCTTCCACGAAGCGTCGAGACTGTTGATCCAGCTCGGCCACAAGCGCCTGGCGCTGATCAACGGCAACGAGCGCGAGACCTTCGCCATCCACCGCGAGCGCGGCATGCGCCGCGCGCTTGCCGCGAACGGGCTGGCACTCGGCGAACGCCACATCCGCTCGGTGGCGATGACCGAGGAAAACGGCTACCGGGCCGCCCGCCGCCTGCTCGAGGAGGCTGAGCCGCCGACGGCGATCGTCTGCTCCAGCCTGATCATGGCGCTGGGTGTGGTGCGCGCCGTGCGCGATCTCGGCCTCACCATTCCGGGCGACCTCTCGCTGATCGCCCATGACGACGTCTTCCCCTGGCTGCGGCCGGAGAATTTCCCGGTGCCGCTGTCGACGACACGCTCCTCGATCCGCCTCGCCGGCGCGCGTGTCGCCGAGCGCCTCGCCGCGCGGATATCGGGGTTGGAAGAGGGGGCTCGCGGTGAGGTCTGGCCAGTGGATCTGGTGGTGCGAGGGTCGGTGGCCGGAGCGCCGGTATAGGGGCCTAATCCAACAGCTTCGCCACTGACTCATTCCGGGCGACTGCCGTGGGACAACGGTCAGCCTTCGGCTGCTCCTGATGCTGGACGGTGACAACCGGTAAGCCAGAACCGTCAACCAGTCCTTCCGGGTGCGCCATTTGCCGACATTCCCGTTCACCGAAGCGGATCCAGTCCAGTACCCCGGTCCTCCGCCGAAGACTTCGGAGGTGGTGATCGTCGGTGGCGGCATCATCGGCGTAACGACGGCCCTCTTCCTTGCTTCCCGAAACATTCCGGTGACGCTGCTGGAAAAAGGCCGCGTTGCGGCCGAACAGTCCTCCCGCAATTGGGGCTGGATCAGAAAGCAGGGACGGGACGCGGATGAGCTGCCGATCGTCATCGAGGCCTGTCGCCTATGGCGGCAACTGGCCGAGGAATGCGGCGAGGACATCGGGCTCAACCAGACAGGCGTGACCTACCTGGCGAACGCCGACAAGGACATGGCCAAGTTCGAAGAATTCATGAGGATCGCCGCGATCCATGGGCTCGACACGCGCCTTCTGGACGCCGACGAGACCGCAAAACTCATCACCGGCATGTCGCGCAGATTCAAGGGCGCGATGACGACGCCCTCAGATATGCGCGCGGAACCTTGGTTGGCGGTGCCTGCGTTAGCCAGGCTTGCCGTGCGAAAAGGCGCCAGGATCGTGGAGAATTGCGCGGCGCGCACCCTCGAGATCGCAGCCGGCAGGATCAAGGGCGTTTGGACCGAGGCGGGATATATCGAGACCTCAACCGTGCTGGTCGCGGGCGGCGCCTGGTCGTCCCTGTTCCTGGCGAGACATGGCGTAGCCATCCCCCAGCTCAGCGTCCGCGTTACCGCGGCCGCCACAGAACCCATGCCTGAGGTCTATCGAGGCGCGGCCGCCGACGACCACATCGCTTTCAGGCGCAGGCAGGATGGCGGATATACGCTCGCTGCGGGCGGCAGCCACTTGCTTTATCTGGGGCCTGACGCATTCCGGCACTTCACCAAGTATATTCCCGCCCTCAGGGACAATCCGTTCGGAACGCGCTATTTCCCGTTCGCTCCGTCAGGCTACCCGGACGGCTGGTCGACGCCACGCAATTGGGCGCCGGATTCCGCAAGCCCTTTCGAAAGAATGCGCGTGCTCAACCCAGCCCCTGAGCCGGCAAAGCTTCGCTCGATCGAGCGCAATTTCAAACAGCTTTTCCCCCGGTTCGAGACGGTTCGTCTGAAGGCCGGCTGGGGCGGCATGATTGACGCCATGCCCGACGTCGTCCCCGTCGTGGATCGGGTCCAGGCGATCGGCGGTCTTTTCGTCGCAACGGGCATGAGCGGCCACGGATTCGGTATCGGACCTGGCATCGGCCGCGTCGTCTGCGACATGATCCAGGGAAATGAAACCGGCCACGACCTCAGCCGTTTTCGATTGTCGCGTTTCTATGACGGAAGCCCTGTCCGGCTAGGTCCGGCTCTTTAAACCGGGGACCGGAAGTCCATTCTCAATCGCCCACGCCATAGGCGATTGGTCGCTGACGGTCACTGCGATGACGCCCGATTGCGATGCGGGTATTAGTTAAACCCTAAGTTCTTTTGAAGCGACCGGATCGACCTTCAGACGGACCAAATTCTCTGTCCAGCAGCCCCATAATGATGTCTTCCTGCCAAGCCCCGCTGACCAATGCGGCTTCGCGCTCACGTCCCTCCTCCACAAATCCGCATTTGCGGTAGCAGGCGATCGCGCGGGAGTTGCTCGATAATACACGCAGGAACACACGGTGCAGGCCAAGACCAAACGCATAACCGAGGACGAGCCTGATCGCTTCGGCGCCATATCCCTTGCCGAGGTATGCTTGATCGTCGATGCCGATGGCCAAGGCCGCCCTCTTATCGTGCCAGTCTATGCTGTGAAGGCGCACATGACCGACAAAGCAACCTGCATCGATCACCCATGCATAGTCCTGTTGCTCGATGAAGCGAATGGCTGCTTCGGCATCGGCTCGGGTAAAGGTTGTGTTTGGGTCGAATATCCCACCGTAGGCTTCAACGATCTCGCGATGCCGACCGAGCGCTAGCCGAGCTTCCACATCTTCGGGAATTGGTCTGCGAAGGATGAGGCGAGCGCCCCGAAGTTCGGGAAGATCGGCTGTCATTTGCGGAAGCTAAGATGTTCGTGCCTATTTGTCGAATGGCCGGCTCCGCTCATCGCGGCCATTTGCGATAACCCTTTGATTGAGGTTCAACACCAAAGGCACCGGGGCATTAGCCTCTCGAACACGAGACTCACTCCTTCGCCGCCCCGGCAGCCTTGATGTCCAGCAACCCATAGCCGAAGTCATTGTCCCGCCCCTTGGGCCCAAGATCCTTGGCCGTCGCCGCAAGCGCCTTCTCGATGTCATCGGCCGTGCGGTTCGGCGCGGCATGGATGAGATTGGCGATGGCGCCGGATACGATTGCGGCGGCGAAGGAGGTGCCGGTCACCACGTCGGAGCCGGCGCCGCTCGGCGCCACCATTTCGACACCCGGCGCCGAGATGAAGACATAGGCGCCGCGATTGGCTTGCGGCATCAGCCCGTCCTTGGCGTCGGTGGCGGTCACGGCGATGACGCCGTCGAAAGCGGCGGGATAGCCATAGGGCGCTTTCGGGCCGTTGTTGCCGGCGGCCGCCACCAGCACCACGCCCAGCCCCCGCGCATTCCGGCAGGCGATGCCGAGCAGGTCGTTCTTCGGGCCGACGAAGCTCATATTGATGATGCGCACATTCTGCTCGGCCGCCCAGTCGAGCGCCGACAGGATGACGTCCATGGTCGACTTGCCGCCTTCGAAGGCGCGGGCGTGATAGATTTTGGCGCCGGGCGCCATGCCTTCCAGCGGACCGACACCGGCAATCAGTCCGTCGACCGAGGTGCCGTGGTCGCGCTTCTCGATCGGCACGTTGGGCATGGCGTCGTATTGGCCGGCAATCACGCCGGCGAGCGCCGGGTTGCTGTCGTCAATGCCGGTGTCGATGACGGCGACCCGCACATTCTCGCCGCTCGCCGCCTTGGCATCGAGCGCGATGCGCTCGAAGGCGTAGTTGACGATGCCCGCCGCCTGTTGCAGCGAATAGATATGGTTCGGCTCGCGCCGCTGCGTGCGCCCATCGGCTGCGAGCTGCGCCAGCACGACGCCGACCGGCCGCCCGTCGGTGATGCCGAAGCGCACCAATGTGGTGCCGAGCAGCAGCGACTGGCGCTGCGAGCGCACCTGCAGGCCAAAGGAATTAGCGATCTGCTGCACCACGCCGGCATCGCCGGCGACCGTCACCAGCACTTCGTCGGGCACGAATTCACCGGCGATCGCGCGCGGGGGTTCCGCCAGATTGAGGCCCTGCGGCACCGTGACGGGCCCGCTCGGCGTTGGAGCGGGTGGCGGCGTGGTGCTGGAACCGTTCGATGACGACGTTCCGTCCGCCGGCGTTCGCGGGGCGGCGCTCGCCGGGGGATTCGGGAAC
Source organism: Mesorhizobium sp. CA10 (assembly GCF_020165285.1). NCBI lineage: Bacteria > Pseudomonadati > Pseudomonadota > Alphaproteobacteria > Hyphomicrobiales > Phyllobacteriaceae > Mesorhizobium > Mesorhizobium sp. CA10. The sequence goes on along the minus strand of NZ_JAIUHV010000002.1, from coordinate 431,990 downwards.
AGGTCGACGATGAGCGCCGGCAGGACCACCGCGCCGCCCATGGCCGTGCCCGACGTCGCGACGCCATTCCTGGCACCGCCCTCCTTGTCGCAGCCCCCACCGGCCGCCGTCGTGCGGTCCAGGCAATCGAGCTGTTTTTGCGTCAGGTTCGGATCGTTGGTCTGCGCGGAGGCAGGCGCGGCGACAAATGCCGCCGCCGCAAGGAGCGCCGCATGCAGAATGACCGCCTTAGCCGCCATCGGCCGGTTTCCTTCCCTGCACCACAGCCTCCGCGAAAGGCTGGGCGGCAATAAGGCCGACGAGCTTGTCGTAATCGGCCGCCGTGCTGGCCGGAATCGTCAGGTGGAACACGCCGTCCGCGGTCGGGCCGCCGGCGATCTTCAACCCGTTCTGGCCGAGGAAGGCGGCGATATCGGCCATCTTCGCATCCGCCTTGAACTTGACCAGCGCGAAAGGCAGCTTCGCCAGATCGTCCTGAGCGCCGGCCACCTCGAAGTCCTTGCCCTTGCCGCCCGGCTGTTCGAAGGACTGCACGATGACCAGCGCAAGCAGCGCCGCGGCAGCCGCCCAGGCGACACCGGCAGGCATTGCCGTCACCCGGCCGAAGACTCTTGCCAGCCAGGATTGGCCGGGCGTTCGCACCGGACCGGCCTCGGCGTCCAGCGCCTTGGAGAAGCGGGAGAACGCGTCGGCGGGCGGCCGGATCGCCTCGTTGGCGGCTGCGGTGCCGGAGAACTCGGCCTCCGCTTCGCCAAGCGCATTCATCGCCGCCGGATCGGTGGCCAGCCACTCCTCGACGGCCTCCAGCTCGGCGCCTTCCAGCGAGCCGTTCAGGTAGAACGGCAGCAGCGTTTCCATCTCGTCGCGACGCGACATCTTTTCAGCGGCGCTCATGGCCAACCCCTGTCGTAACCGGCGGCCTTGAGGGCTTCGCCGAGTTTCTTGCGGGCGTAGAACATCCTGGTCTTGACGGTCGCGACCGGGATGTCGAGCACCTCGCCGATCTCGGTCACCGACTGGCCATGATAATAGGCAAGGTCGATCACCGTGCGGTGTTCTTCCGGCAGGGCATCGACGAAGCGGCGCAAGGCGGCGGCCTTGTCTTCCTTCATGGTCACGACTTCCGGCGTGTCGGCGCCGTCGGGAATTTGCGCGGCGTCGTCGTCGTCGATCCAGTCTTCCTTCTTCTTGCGCAGCATGGATAGCGCCTTGAAGCGGGCGATGCCGAGCAGCCACGTGGAAACTTCAGAGCGGCCCTCGAAACTGGGCGCCTGTTTCCACAGCTCCAGAAAAACCTCATTCGTGATATCGTCGGCCATCATTTCCGATCCCGTCTGGCGCGCCACGAAGCGGTAGATCCGCGCGTGGTGACGCATGAACAGGAGCCGGACGGCGGCCCGGTCGCCCTTCACGACCCGGTCCACAAGCGCGCGATCGGTTTCCGTCGCCGCATTCATGGCCGGTCGAGCCGCCTGGCTCCTCGAAGCTCTGTCGCTGATCGGTCCAAAAAGGTTCACCCTCCGCCAAGGATTTTCTTGGAGGCTAACTGAAGAGCGGGGAGGTTGCCAGTAGGGACGCTTTTCCTTCTCCCCTTGTGGGAGAAGGTGGCCGCGAAGCGGCCGGATGAGGGGTGTTCCAGGGAAAGCCAGCGTCTCACTCCGCTGGAACACCCCTCATCCGTCTCGGCGCTGCGCGCCGATCCACCTTCTCCCACAGGGGGGGAGAAGGAAAGGCCGCTTAACCCAAAAACGCCTTCGCCTTCATCGTCTCCGGTATCGTCACGCCAAGCCGGCTCAGCACTGTCGGCGCGAGCTGCAGCTGGTCGAGCAGCGTGTCGGCCTCCGGTCCCTTCGCTGGCCCGAAATAATAGAGCGCGAAATCCTGCATCTCGTCGTCATGGCCGCCATGGTGGCCGCGATCGGTCTGGCCATGGTCGGCCGTCACGATCACTTCATAGCCGGCTGCGCGCCATTGCGGCAGGAAGGCTGCCAACATGCCGTCCGTCGCGTAGCAGGCATGGTCCATCTCGTGGCAGTCATGGCCGAAGCGGTGACCCATCGAATCCAGCGTGCAGGTGTGCAGGATGCCGTAGTCGATGCCATGGCGTTTGGTCAGCATCGTCAGCGTCGCGAACAGGTCGACATCGCTTGGCGTCATCTGATTCTTGAGATTGTAGCCGGTCATGGTGTGGAAGCGGCCATGCGTGATCGGCCCGCCCGGCTCGTCGAACTCCATGTCCTCGACAAGGTCGAACGGATACGAGCGGAAGAATTCCGACCAGTAGGAATGGGTCACCGCGCCCGTCTTGCCGCCGGCCTTGCTCACTTCCGAAAAGATATCCGGCTGCGTGACGCGAAAGCGGTTCTCGTTGGAAAGGATGCCGTGCACCTGCGGCGTGACACCGGTGTGGATCGAGGCGTAACAGCAGGCGGAGGTCGAGGGCAGCACCGAGCGCATCTTCCACACCTGCGCCTCGCCCGACTGCGCCCAGCCTTCGAGATTGCCCATCAGCCGGCGCCAGTTCCGGTAGGGCACGCCGTCGAGGATGATGAGCAGCAGTTTGGATTTGAGCGCCACGGCGGTTCCCATGCATCGAAAACAGCAGCGCCGCGTGTCGCGCGGACACGCGGCGCTGCTTTGGATAGCTTGATATCAGGCGTTCAGCCAGCACTCGTTGAGCGCATAGCCGTCCATCATCTCGCCATTCGGATTCTTCACCCAGCCGCCGACCTTCTTGGCATTGGCGGCGACGCTACTCCGTGCGGAAAGCCGCCTTAACAGTTTCTGCGGGAATTGCGTCAATTGCCGGCGCTTTCCATGCGCCGGCCCTTGATGGCCTTCTCCAGCCAGCCGATCTCCATTTCGGGAACGGAGGAGAGGAGCAGGTCGGTGTAGGCGTCGAAGGGCGGCGTCAGCACCTTGCTCTTGGATCCGTAGCGCACCACTTCACCGCGATACATCACCGCGATCGAATCGGCGATCGACTTCACCGTCGCCAGATCGTGGGTGATGAAAAGGTAGGCCACCTTCTCGATCTGCTGCAAGTTGAGCAGCAGCTTGAGGATGCCGTGGGCGACCAGCGGGTCGAGCGCCGAGGTCACCTCGTCGCAGATGATCAGCTTCGGCTTGGCGGCCAGCGAGCGGGCGATGCAGACGCGCTGCTTCTGGCCGCCGGAAAGCTCGGCCGGATAGCGGTCGACGAAGCCCTTGCCCATCTCGATCTCGTCGAGCAGCTCGGCGACGCGCTTGTCTCGTTCGCGGCCCTTCATGCCGAAATAGAACTCCAGCGGCCGGCCGATGATGGTGCCTACCGTCTGGCGCGGATTCATCGCCACGTCGGCCATCTGGTAGATCATTTGCAGCTGGCGAAGGTCCTCCTTCGGCCGGTCGGCGAGCCTGTTGGCAAGCGTGCGGCCGTCGAAGACGACGCTACCTTTCTCGGGCGGCAAGAGACCGGTGATGGCGCGCGCCAGCGTCGATTTGCCGGAACCGCTCTCGCCGACCACGGCCAGCGTCTGGCCTGGAAAGATGTCGACCGAAACGTTCTTCAGCACCTTGACGTGGCCGCCGCCATAGGCGGCCGTCACGTTCTTCACCGATAGCATCGGCGTCGTGCCCGGCTGCTGTTCCTGGTGTTCGATCTGATGCACCGAGACCAGGGCGTTGGTGTATTCCTGGCGCGGCTCCTTGATGATCTGGTGGGTGCCGCCCCATTCGACCAGCCGGCCGTGACGCAGCACCATGATCTCGTCGGACACCTGCGCCACGACGGCTAGATCGTGGGTGATGTAAAGGGCCGCGACATGGGTGTCGCGGATGGCATCCTTGATCGCTGACAGCACGTCGATCTGCGTCGTCACGTCGAGGGCCGTCGTCGGCTCGTCGAAGACGATCAGGTCCGGCTCCGAGCACAACGCCATCGCCGTCATCACGCGCTGCAGCTGGCCGCCCGATACCTGGTGCGGGAAGCGTTGGCCGATCGTTTCGGGATTGGGCAGGCTGAGCTTCCTGAACAGGGCGACGGCGCGTTTCTCGGCTTCGGCGCGGGTCGCGGTGCCGTGCAGGAGGGTAGCCTCCACCACCTGGTCCATCAGCCGGTGCGCCGGATTGAAGGCCGCCGCAGCCGACTGGGCGACATAACAGACTTCGCGGCCGCGCAGCTTGCGCAGGCCTTCCTTGCCGCCTTTCAGTATGTCGCGGCCGTTGAGGATGACCTCGCCGCCGGTAATCCGAACGCCGCCGCGGCCATAGCCCATCGACGACAGGCCGATGGTCGACTTGCCGGCGCCGGACTCGCCGATCAGCCCAAGCACCTTGCCCTTCTCCAGCGTCAGCGAAACGTCGTGGACAAGCGGGATGGTCCTCGGTGCTTCGCCCGGCGGATAGACCGTCGCTTCGATGCGCAGGTTGCGGATGTCGAGGAGAGGACCGGACTTTGCTTTGCCGTCAACCATCAGCCGCGTCCTCCCTTCAGGCTCGTCGTGCGATTGAGCACCCAGTCGGCGACGAGATTGACCGAGATCGCAAGTGCCGCGATCGCCGCCGCCGGGATGAGCGCCGCCGGAATGCCGAACACGATGCCGTCCTTGTTCTCCTTCACCATGCCGCCCCAGTCGGCATCCGGCGGCTGCACGCCGAGGCCGAGGAAGGACAGCGTCGACAGGAACAGCACGGCATAGATGAAGCGCAGCCCGAGTTCCGAGACCAGCGGCGACAGCGCATTGGGAAGGATCTCGCGGAAGATGATCCAGCCGCTGCCTTCGCCGCGCAGCTTCGCTGCCTCGACATAGTCCATGACGTTGATGTCGACGGCGACCGCGCGCGACAGTCGGTAGACGCGGGTCGAATCGAGGATGCCCATGACCAGGATCAGCGTCACTAGGTTCGACGGCAGCACCGAAAGCACGACGAGGCCCATGATCAGCGTCGGGATCGACATGAGGAGGTCGACGAGCCGCGACAGGATCGTGTCGTACCAGCCGCCGAATACCGCCGCCGAAAAGCCGAGAATGGCCCCGAGCGAGAAGGAGAGTGCCGTCGCCAGCACCGCGATGAACAGCGTGATGCGGGCGCCGTAGATCATGCGCGACAACAGATCGCGGCCGAGATTGTCGGTGCCCAGCCAGTGCGCGGCCGACATCGGCTCCCACACGTCGCCGATGATCTCGGCGTTGCCGTGCGGCGCGATCAAGGGCGCGAAGATTGCCGCCAGCACGAACAGCGCGGTCAGCACCAGGCCGACCAGCGATGGCAGAGGGATGCGTCTGATATCGAGCATATCGGCCGCCCCCCTACTTCGGATGCCTGAGTCGCGGATTGGCGACGATCGCCGCAATGTCTGCGATGATGTTGAGGGTGATATAGACGGCGGCGAAGATCAAGCCGACCGCCTGCACGACCGGCACGTCGCGCTTCGTGACGTGGTCGACCAGATATTGCCCCATGCCTGGATAGACAAAGATCACCTCGACCACGACGACGCCGACCACCAGATAGGCAAGGTTGAGCATGACGACATTGATGATCGGCGCGATCGCGTTCGGGAAGGCATGCTTGCGGATAACGGCAGCGGCCGACAGCCCCTTGAGTTCGGCCGTCTCGACATAGGCCGACTGCATGACGTTGAGGATCGCCGCGCGCGTCATGCGCATCATATGGGCGAGCACCACCAGAGTCAGCGCTGCCGCAGGCAGCGCGATGGCCTGCAGGCGCTCACCCAAAGACATTCCGTCATAGACGGTCGAGATGGCCGGGAACCATTGGTGCTGGACCGCGAAGTAGAAGACGAGCAGATAGCCGATGAAGAACTCCGGGAAGGAGGTCGAGGCAAGCGCCACGCCGGAGATCAGCTTGTCGACCCAGCCATTACGGTAGCGCACCGCGATCAACCCAAGCGTGATCGCCAGCGGGATCGCCACGACGGCCGCCCAGAAGGCCAGGAACAGCGTATTCCACAGCCGTTCCTTGATCGAAGTCGCGATGTCCTGGCCGCTCGACATAGCGGTGCCGAGATCGCCGGTCAGCACGCCGCCCAGCCAGTGGAAGTAACGGATATAGGCAGGCTGGTTGAGCCCGAGCTGCTCGCGCAGATTGGCCAGCGACTCCGGGGTCGCCGATTGTCCCAGGATGGCTTGCGCGACGTCGCCGGGCAGAATCTGCGTGCCGGCGAAGATCAGGACCGAAACGGCCAGCAGAAGGAGGATGCCCAGCGCAACGCGCTGGGCCACCAGTTTCACGATGGGTGAGGACATCTCCGCAAGGCCGTGCTCAGGCTTCGAGCCAGCACTTCGCCAGCGCGTAGCCGTTGCAAAGCTCCTGATGCGGATCCTCCACCCAGCCAGCCACCTTGGGGCCTGTTGCGTCGATGAACTGATTGAACATCGGCAGAATCAGGCCGCCTTCGTCGCGCACCATGACGGCCATGTCGTGGTAGATCGCCTTGCGCTTGGCCTCGTCGAGTTCGGCGCGCGCGGCCAGCACCATCTTGTCGAAGTCCGGGCGCTTGAAACGCGTGTCGTTCCAATCGGCGGTCGACAGATAGGCGGTCGAGTACATCTGGTCCTGGGTCGAGCGACCGCCCCAATAGGAGGCGCAGAAGGGCTGCTTGTTCCAGACTTCGTTCCAATAGCCGTCGCCGGGCTCGCGCTTGAGCTCGATCTTGATGCCGGCCTTGGCGGCGCTCTGCTGGAAAAGCTGGGATGCATCGACAGCGCCCGGGAAGGCGACGTCCGAGGTCCTAAGCAGCACAGGGCCGTCATGGCCGGACTTCTTGTAGTGGAATTTGGCCTTGTCCGGATCGTACTTGCGCTGCTCGATCTCGGTGAATAGCGGGTAGGAGGCGTTGATCGGGAAATCGTTGCCGAGCGAGCCGTAGCCGCGCAGCACTTTTTTCAACATCTCCTCGCGGTCGATCGCCAGCTTCAACGCCATCCTGAGATCGTTGTTGTCGAACGGCGCCGTGTTGCAATGCATGATGAACACGTAGTGGCCCGGACCGGAGTGGTTGCGGATGGTGACGCCAGGCACGCGCTTGATCAGATCGACGATCTTCGGCTCGACGCGGTTGATCATGTTGACCTGGCCGCCCTGCAGGGCCGCCGTGCGCGCTGTCGCATCGTTGATGACGATGATTTCGATCTGGTCGGCGTGGCCCATCTTGTCGCCCTGCCAGTAATTGGCGAAGCGTTCGCCGCCATGGCGCACTCCGGGCTCATTGACCTTGACCTTGTACGGACCGGCGCCGATGCCCGCATCGGCCTTGTCCTTGCCGCCGTTCGGCTGGACGATCAGGTGATAGTCGCTGAGAAGGTAGGGGAGGTCGGCGTTAGGCTCCTTCAGCGTCAGCACGACTTCCTTGCCGTTGACCTTGATGGTGTCGATGCCCTTCATGTAGCCCAACGCGCCGGACTTGGACTTCTCGTCCGAATGACGCTCGAGCGTGGCAGCGACGTCTTCTGCGGTAACCGTCTTGCCGTTGTGGAACTCGATGCCGTCGCGTATTTTCAGCGTCCAGACCTTGGCGTCGTCCGAAGAGCCGATCTCCTCGGCGATGCGGTTCTCCAGCTTGCCGTCGGGCGAGAGCTCCACGATCAATTCGCCCCACATTTTGCCGAAGGCAAAGGGCACCTGGGTCATGAACAGGGCCGGATCGAGGCTGTTGGTGGATTCACCGCCGACCAGACCGGCCTTCAGCGTGCCGCCCTTGACCGGGCCGGCAGCGCGCACGGCGCTGGAGAGCAGCGAGTTGGCAAAGGTAGCGGTGACGCCGAGCGCCGCGGCGCGACCGAGAAAGTCGCGACGGCTAAGTTTTCCGGCCGCGACTCGCCGGCTGAGATAGTCGAGTTCGTTGGACATTATGGTTCCTCACTCTGGGTATCCGACCTTATGGTCGTTTCTTGCTATTGGAGGAGATAATGACCGTAAGGGAAAGCGGCAGGCAAGACCGAATGCGACATACGGTGGCGTAAATCGTACGTCGCATTTGGACCAATCTTGCTTCGGCTCAAACCATGGAGCGGGGAATCGTCTGCTCGAAGTCGCGTTCGAAGACCAGCTTTTCGCCCTCATAGGCTTCGATTCTGGCGCTGACGATGAAGTTTGCGGCGTCCGATCGCATCTCGGCAAAAGTCTCGGTCCGCACCGACCATTCATTGCGCGACAAGGTCTGCGTCCAATGCGTGGCTCCTGTGGCCGACAGCGGGTCGTCGGGATGGATCGTCCATATCTCGCGCACGACGCTGCCATTGGCCAGCCCATGGTCGATGTCGCGCACCTCGCCGAAATCGTCGGTTATGGAAAGCCTAACCAGCCCGGTCTTCTCGTCGCGATCGACATGGCGTTCGGAATTCGCCTGCCTGATCGTCTCGGTCGCCCACGGCGTCGCGCCTTCCGGCTCAGGGAACGAAACCTCATCCCCTCTTGCCAGCGGACGCAGCGGCAGCCTCAGCGTCGCCGTCGAGAGATCAAGCCGTACCGGTTCCGGCGAGGGCCAGATCATCGGCCAGTAAGCGGTCGAAACGGCGATGCGCAATTTGTGGCCGGCCGGCACACGATATGCGCATTGGTCGAGCACCACGCGCGCCGAAACCGTCTGCCCGGGAACCAACGGTTCGGGGAATTCATGCGAGTTGCGGTGGGTCAGATTGAGCACGCCATAGGAGATCAGCTCCGAGGCGCCGTCCGGATGCACGTCGCAGAGCCGCACCGCGATGTTGGCCTGCGGCCGGTCGGAGGCAAGCTGGACATCGAGCTCCGGCGCCCCGGCTATGTCGATCGCTTCGCCGAGCTCGGGTTGATCGAAACAAACCGACAGCGCGTCGTCGAGGCGTTGGTCGCCCGGCAGTTCCGGCCCGAAGGTGAAGGGAAAATATTCGCCGCCGGCAAGTCCGCAGGTCTGTGGCGACGCGACGATCGCGGGCTTGGCGCCGTCGGGGATGAGCTCGATCGTCTCAAGCTTGATGTTGGCCGACGGCCAGGTCTGCTCGGCCACCCAGCGGCCCGGCCGCTCGGGATGCCAGCGCGCCGGGCGCACGCTGTCCATCACGTAGGCGCGGTAGGCCGGATCGGCCTCGACGCCGGTTTCAGCGCCCTTCAGCCAGCGGTCCCACCAGCGCAGCGCTTCCTGCAGGAAGCCGATCGCCGGCTTGGGCCCGGCGTAATGCGGGTATTTGTGGATCCAGGGACCGACGATACCTTTGACCGGCGACTCGATGTTGGTGACGAGATTGGAGATCGTGTTGCGGTAGCCGTCATGCCAGCCACCGATCGACAGCACGGCCGCCTGAACAGCCGAAAAATCCTCGCAGATCGAGCCGCGTTTCCAATAGGCGTCGCGATGCTGGTGGCCGAGCCAGAGCGGCAGAAGGAAAGGCTGGTTCTCCAGCCGGTTAAGCCACAAATCCCGCCAGCGGTTGCCGCCGGCAATCGCCGGATCCGGAGGCCGCGACGAATAGGACAGCATCGTCGAGGCCCAGCCGAAATTTTCCAAGAGCAGGCAGCCGCCCTTGTAGTGGATGTCGTCGGCATAGCGGTCGACCGTCGAGCACAGGCTGATCACCGCCTTCAGCGCCGGCGGCTGCTTCGCCGCCACCTGCAGGCAGTTGAAGCCGCCCCACGAGATGCCCATCATGCCGACATTGCCGTTGCACCAGGGCTGCGCGGCCGCCCAGGCGACGACGTCGCAGGCGTCCTGCAATTCCTGCTCGGAATATTCGTCGTCCATCAGCCCTTCGGAATCACCATTGCCGCGCATGTCGACGCGGATCGAGGCGTAGCCGTGGCCGGCGAAGTAGGGATGGGTGAGCTGATCGCGAAAGATGGTGCCGTCGCGCTTGCGGTAGGGCAGGTGCTCGAGGATCGCCGGCACCGGATCGTCAGTCGCGTCCTCCGGCATCCAGACGCGCGCCGACAGCCGGCAGCCATCCGGCATGACGATGCCCATATCGGGAAATTCGACGACTTTGCGGGGGAATTCGGTGACGGTTTTCATGGGGCGCATAACGCTACGCAGCGTGGCGACTTTCAATCGCCAATCGCGACTGGAGCATCAAAAAGTGCGACCTGGGTCGTTAGCGCAATTCGTCGAGCAGTTCGGGATGTTTTTCGAGCAGCGTCATCAACTGAATGGTCGGTCCACTCGGCTCGATGAGGCCTCTTTCATATTTGTCAAAAGCATTCTCTCCAACCTTGAACAGGGAACCCGCCTCGCGCTGCGACAGCTTGAGCTTTGCGCGCATGCGCCGGATAGTTTCTGGCGCCGGCACGCCGTCGATCTTTTCCTTGAGAATGCGCAGAGCGGCATCGACGGCAGCCATGTCATCCCCGATATGCACGCTCTCACCATCCGAAGCTGGATAATAGCCGGGCAGGTCAACCGTCATGCTCTCGCCCTTGTAGGTCACGGCGAATGGACGAACCCCGCGCGTCAGCGTCTCTCCTGTTTCCGGGGAGGCCATCGTTTCAGGCATCTCTTTTTTTGCCATGGCTATTTCTCCTTGAATGCCACAACCGTGAATTCAGTCACGACATCCGCCTGAAATTTCACATAGAGGATCAGGTCGCGCGCTGGGACATGGTAAACATCTTGCCAGACCCGATGATCCGCGAACGTTGTCATCGATTTTACGAACATCTTTGGTGTCATGGTGCCAATCACCTCGACGACACTCGTGCGATCGAAACCGAGACCAATGGCATCGCGCAGCGCTGATATCGTGATTGCCAGCGTATCGGCAGACCCAAACGTCGTCTTGATCGCACCAAGATCGCAAGTCGGTCTGCGCTTCTCCATACTTCAAATATGCCACCATAAAGGTGGCAAATCAAGATTCGAAAATTGCTCAGTTCAGCGGAATGTCGTTGTCGGCCTTGCTTGCCTGATAGGCCTCCGACAGCTCGTCATAGCGCGCCGAAATCCTGCCGATCCGAGCCTCCAGCCGCTGGCGCTCAGCGTCGGGCAAAGCCCTGACCAGCCTGCGTATGGAAAAGCTCTTCCAATAGGCGTTCTCGGCATTGTAGCCGCCCGGATCCAGGGTGAAGACCTCTTTCAGGATTTTCAGATCATGCGGGATGGCAAAACTGTCGCGCGAATCCTCGTGGCTGAAGAGATAGTAGAAATTGTCGAAACCGGTCCAGGTGATCGCCGACAGGCAGAGCGAGCAGGGCTCGTGCGTGGCGACGAACAGCGCATCCTTGGTGTCGACTAGCTCGGCCTTGGGCATTTCGTAGAAGCGCTTCAGGCAGTGCACCTCGCCATGCCAGAGCGGATTTTCCATCTCGTTGTTGGTCTCGGCCAGCACCAGCGAACGGTCGTCTTTCCGCAGGATCGCGGCGCCGAACAGCTTGTTGCCATGGGCGACGCCTTGCGCCGTCTTCGGCACGATGTCGTGCTCGATCACATCGAGCAGGCGGTCGATCAGCGAAATGTCGGTCATGGGAATCGCGAGCTTTCAGGGAAGGTGGATCTCGTAAGGATGCGAGAAATAAAATTCCTCAAGATTGGAGCCGTCGCCGCCGCGGTCGACGATGAGGAAATCCTGTTCCTCGCCGATCGGCGTCAGCACGCCGTGCCAGAGGTTGCGGCGGTAGTTGATGCCTTGTCCGGAGCCGGCGAGAAAGGCATGCGGCTCACCCGGACCGTCCTTGGTGTCATGGCAGACGACCACCAGGAACGGCCGCGGCGACAGCGGGATGAAGGCCTGGCTGCCGAGTGGATGGCGCTCGACCATGGTGAGCTTGAGCGGCATCTCATAGGGCGTGCCGCGCACCATCGAGATCAGCACGCGCGCATTCGGGCCTGCGGCTTCCGCCGTGGCGAGGTCGTGATAGCGCATCGCCTTGCCGTCATTGATCGGGTAGCGGTTGTCGCCGCCCATGTCGATGACGTCGCCGAACGGCGCGAAGCTCTCGCGGGTCAGCGGTCGAGCGACGATGCGGCTCACCGCGCCTTGCCCCCAAGATAGCCGCCAAGCCTGGCGTGACGGTTGACGTCCTTGTAGAGCAGGTAGCGAAAATTGCCGGGGCCGCCGGCATAGCAGGCCTGCGGGCAGAAGGCGCGCAGCCACATGAAATCGCCGGCTTCGACCTCGACCCAGTCCTGGTTGAGGCGGTAGACCGCCTTGCCTTCCAGCACGTAGAGTCCGTGCTCCATGACATGGGTTTCTGCGAAGGGGATGACCGCGCCCGGCTTCAGCGTCACGATGGTGACATGCATGTCGTGGCGCATGTCGGCCGGGTCGACAAAGCGGGTCGTTGCCCAGCGCCCTTCCGTGCCCGGCATCGGGCTCGGCGCCACGTCCTGATCGCTGGAGAAGAAGGCTTCCGGCGCGTCGAGGCCGTCGACCGCCTCATAGGCCTTGCGAATCCAGTGGAAGCGAACGGCGCTGCCGCTCTCGTTGCGCGCCGTCCAGCCGCTCGACGGCGGCAGGAAGGCAAAGCCGCCGGGGGCAAGTACATGTTTTTTGCCGGCAAGCGAAACGGTGAGCTCGCCCTCGACGACGAACAGCACACCCTCGGCGCCAGCGTCGAGTTCGGGCCGGTCGCTGCCGCCCCCGGGCAGAACTTCGACGATATATTGCGAGAACGTCTCGGCGAAGCCCGAGAGCGGCCTTGCGATGATCCAGGCCCGGGTCTCGTCCCAGAACGGCAGTGGGCTGGTGACGATGTCCTGCATCACGCCCCTGGGGATGACCGCATAGGCCTCGGTGAAGACGGCGCGGCCGGTCAGAAGCTCGTTCTGGCCGGGATGGCCGCCATGCGGGGCGTAATAGGTTCGCTCGGCAGTCTTGATCATATCCATCGGTCCTGGCCCTCAGAGCAATTCCAGGAAAAGTATGAAGCGGTTAGGTCGGCGGCTTCGCCGTGGCCTTCCATACGGAATTGCGTGAAAAATAAACATTAGAGTGGGAGCATGTCTTTCAGGCGAAGCAGCGCGATGCGTTCGACCTGTTTGCAGGCGGTTTCGAGCTCGGCGCCGCGGTTGTTGCCGATCCGCGCCTCGAACTCCGCCAGGATTTCGTCCTTGGTCTTGCCCTTGACTGCAATGATGAAGGGGAAGCCGAAGGTGGTGACATAGGCGGCGTTGAGTTTCGAGAACAGCTCGCGCTCCTTGTCGGTCAGCGCGTCGAGCCCGGCGGAGGCCTGCTCCTTCGTCGATTCCGGCGTCAGCCGCTTGGCCGCCGCCAGCTTGCCGGCGAGGTCCGGATGGGCGTTGAGCACGGAAAGCCGTTCGGCCTCGCTCGCCGCGCGGAAGACGCGGCAGAGCGCATTGTGCAGGCCGCCGGCGCTGTCATGCGCGGGCCCGAGTTCCAGTTCGTAGGCGCGCTCGGCGATCCAGGGCGAATGCTCGAACACGCCGCCGAAGGCATGCACGAATTCCTCGAACCGCATCCGCGACGGCCGCAGCGCCGGTGCCTCGTAGGGGTGCGTATCGCGCCAGTGTTTGGCGATGTCGATGCGCCGTGTCAGCCACACCTTGTTATGCGATTTCACATAGTCGACGAAGCGCTTCAGCGCCGCGACCCGTCCGGGACGGCCGACCAGCCGGCAATGCAGGCCGATATTCATCATGCGCGGCCTGCCCGCCTTGCCCTCGGCATAGAGCGTATCGAAACTGTCCTTCAGATAGGCGAAGAACTGGTCGCCGGAGTTGAAGCCCTGCGGCGTCGCGAAGCGCATGTCGTTGGCGTCGAGCGTGTAGGGGATGATGAGCTGCGGCTTCTCCAGCCCGTCGCGGTCGAACCAGTAGGGCAGCTCGTCGTCATAAGTATCGGAGACGTAGTCGAAGCCGCCTTCCTCGGCGACGAGCCGCACCGTGTTCACCGAAGTGCGGCCGGTGTACCAGCCGGTCGGCCGCGCGCCGGTCACCTCGTAGTGCAGCTTGATCGTCTCTTCGAGATCGCGCCGCTCGTCTTCGGCCGAGTGGTCGCGATAGTCGATCCATTTCAGCCCGTGCGAGGCGATTTCCCAGCCGGCCTCCTGCATCGCTGCGACCTGGTCGGGCGAGCGCGCCAGCGCCGTGGCGACGCCATAGCAAGTCACCGGCACTTGCGCTTCGGTGAACAGCCGGTGGAGCCGCCAGAAGCCGGCCCGCGCGCCGTATTCATAGATCGATTCCATGTTCCAGTGGCGTTGGCCGACCCAGGGCGCCGCGCCGACGATCTCCGACAGGAAGGCTTCGGAAGCCTTGTCGCCATGCAGAACGCAGTTCTCGCCGCCCTCTTCATAGTTGACGACGAACTGCACTGCGACATGCGCGCCGCCGGGCCATTTCGGATCCGGCGGATTTGCCCCGTAACCGCGCATGTCCCGATCGTAACGCATTGCCGCTCCTGCCCGATGGTCGAGATGAAGATATCGAAAGGAGTGCGCATGCATTCCCCCGAAAATTTTTGAAAGTGCTTTTTGCCACGCTCCGCTCGACCGGGGCTTATGCATAGCCTTTAATTGGCGCACAATTGACCTGAAACTGAACCGGGATGGGAGGCGGCCAGTGGCAGAGACGTCGAAAGCCGATGGCGGGCGCCTGACGACCCATGTGCTCGACACCGCGACCGGCCGGCCTGCAAAGGGCCTGTCGATCGGCCTTTTTCGCATCGAGGGCCAGGGCCGCACGCACCTCAAGACCGTCGCCACCAACGATGACGGGCGCTGCGATGCGCCGCTGCTTGCCGGCGCCGATTTCCGCACCGGCGAATATGAGCTGGTCTTCGCCGCCGGCGACTATCTGCGCGGCCAGGGGATCGACCTGCCGCAACCTGCTTTCCTCGACATCGTGCCGATCCGCTTCGGCATGGCGGAAGCACGGCACTACCACGTCCCGCTCTTGATTTCGCCTTACGGCTACTCGACCTATCGGGGGAGCTGAGACATGGCTGAGACCCGCAACGAAATACGCTTCATCCTGAACGGCAGCGACGTGGCGCTGAAAGACGTCGCGCCCGATGCGACCTTGCTCGACTGGCTGCGGCTCAACCGCTCGCTGCGCGGCACCAAGGAAGGCTGCGCCGAGGGCGATTGCGGCGCCTGCACGGTGCTGGTCGGCAAGCTCTCCACCGAAGGTCTAGTCTATGAAAGCGTCAATGCTTGCATCCGCTTCGTGGGCTCGCTCGACGGCACCCATGTCGTCACCGTGGAGCATCTGCGCGGCGACGGTGAAAAACTGCATCCGGTGCAGCAGGCGATGGTCGATTTCCACGGCTCGCAATGCGGCTTCTGCACGCCGGGCTTCATTATGTCGCTCTACGGGCTGTGGATGAAGACGCCCGACCCGTCCAACGCGGCGATCGAAAAGGCGCTGCAGGGCAATCTCTGCCGCTGCACCGGCTATGAGGCGATCATGCGCGCCGCGCACGCCATTTCGAGCTACGGCAAGGCGGCTAAGGATCCGCTGGCCGTGGAGCGCGACGACATCACCGCGCGGCTGAAGGTACTGCGCGATGGCGCCAGGGTCGAGATCGGGTCGGGCAAGGCGCGGCTGATCGTGCCGGCCAGTGTCGACGATTTCGCGGCCTTCCTCGAGAAGGAACCGGGCGCCACCATCGTCGCCGGCTCGACCGATGTCGGCCTGTGGGTCACCAAGCATATGCGCGACATCTCGCCGGCAATCTTCATCGGCGGCCTCAACGGCTTGCGTACGACCTCGGAAAAAGACGGCGTCATCACCATCAGCGCCGGCGTGACCTACACCGAAGCCTTCGAGACGCTGTCGAAGCGCATCCCGGCATTGGGACCGCTGGTCGACCGCATCGGCGGCGAACAGGTGCGCAACATGGGCACCATCGGCGGCAACATCGCCAACGGCTCGCCGATCGGCGACATGCCGCCGCCATTGATCGCGCTCGGCGCGCAGCTCACGCTGCGCAAGGGTGAGGCCCGCCGCACCATACCGCTCGAAACCTTCTTCATCGCCTATGGCAAGCAGGACCGTCAGCCTGGCGAATTCGTCGAATCCGTGCATGTGCCGGTGCCGGCAAAGGACACGAAGTTTGCCGTCTACAAGGTCACCAAGCGCCGCGACGAGGATATCACCGCGACGCTCGGGGCATTCTACCTGACCTTGGCTAAGGATGGCGCGGTAGCCGACATCCGCATCGCCTATGGCGGCATGGCGGCGACGCCGAAGCGCGCCGCGGCAGTCGAAAAGGCGCTTATTGGCAAAACCTGGAGTGAAGCGACAGTGGAGGCCGCGATGGCGCAATACGCCAGCGACTTCACGCCGCTGACCGACATGCGCGCGACCGCCGAATACCGGACGCTGGCGGCAAAGAACCTTCTGCTGCGCTTCTATATCGAGACGACCGGAACGAAAGCGCCGTTCCAGGTCTCGCGCAACGAGGCCGCCTGATGCGAATCAACGCGGGCAAGCGGTCGCCAGTAGCACCCTTCTCCCCGTTCACCGGGAGAAGATGCCGGCAGGCAGATGAGGGGCAGCGCCGTCGCCGATCGTTTTTCGCAAATTCGTCAATATCGGCGCTGGCCCTCATCCGACCCTTCGGGCCACCTCCTCCCCGTGAACGGGGAGAAGGGAAGGAGGCTAAATGAACAAGCACGCCACTCCCAACCTCAAGGCGGAAAAAATCGCCGGCGGTGTCGCCACCGACCAGCGGCACGATTCCGCGCACAAGCATGTCAGCGGCGCCGCCGTCTATATCGACGACATGCCGGAGCCTGCCGGCACGCTGCATATTGGCCTCGGCCTGTCGAAGATCGCGCACGGCACGCTCAAAAGCGTCGACCTGTCGGCCGTGCGTTCGGCGCCGGGCGTGGTCGATGTCCTGACCTATGCCGACGTGCCCGGCGAGAACGATGTTTCGCCGAGCAACATGCATGACGATCCGGTGCTCGCCGAGGGCAAGATTGAGTTTTACGGCCAGCCGATCTTCGCCGTTGTTGCCGAGACGCGTGAGGAAGCGCGCCGCGCGGCGCGTCTCGCAAAAATCGAGTATGACGAGCTTCCGGCCGTCATCGACATCTGGAATCTCGACCCGGTCAACGACAAGCAGGTCACCACGCCGTTGATCCTGAAGCGCGGCGACGCCGCCGCGGCGATTGCCGCCGCTCCGCGCCGCATCAAGAACCGCATGTGGCTCGGCGGCCAGGATCATTTCTATCTCGAAGGCCAGGTCTCGCTGGCGATCCCCGGCGAGGACGACGAGGTCGTCGTCTATTGCTCGACGCAGGGTCCGAGCGAGACGCAGCATCTGGTCGCCCATGCGCTCGGCGTGCCGAGCCATGCGGTGACAGTCGAAGTGCGCCGCATGGGCGGCGGCTTCGGCGGCAAGGAGACGCAGGCCAACCAGTGCGCGACCATCGCGGCCATCGCCGCCAAGAAGCTGAAGCGCGCGGTGAAGATCCGGCTCGACCGCGACGAGGACATGACCGCCACCGGCAAGCGGCACGACTTCGCCATCGACTACGAGGTCGGCTTCGACGACGAGGGTAATATCCTGGGCGTCGACTTCACCTATGCGTTGCGCTGCGGGTTCTCCGCCGACCTCTCCGGTCCGGTCGGCGACCGCGCGCTGTTCCACTGCGACAACGCCTATTTCTATCCTGCGGTGCATGCGAAGTCGGCGCCGCTCTACACCAACACCGTCTCCAACACCGCCTTTCGCGGCTTCGGCGGCCCACAGGGCATGGTCGGCGCGGAGCGCGTCATCGACGAGGTTGCCTTCGCCGTCGGCAAGGACTCGCTCGAGATCCGCAAGCTCAATTTCTACGACCCGATGGAGGCCATCGGCGAGCGCAGCGTTACGCCCTATCACCAGAAGGTCGAGGACTGCATCATCCAGCGCATCGTGGCCGAGTTGGAGGAAAGCGCGAATTATCCGCGCCGCCGCCGCGAGATCAGCGCCTTCAACAACAACAGCCGCTTCATCAAGCGCGGACTGGCGCTGACGCCGGTCAAGTTCGGCATCTCCTTCACCAAGACGGAAGCCAATCAGGCCGGCGCGCTGGTGCATGTCTATGCCGACGGCTCGGTCCATATGAACCATGGCGGCACCGAGATGGGCCAGGGCCTGCATCTCAAGGTGGCGCAGGTCGTGGCCGAGGAGTTCCAGATCGACCTCGACCGGGTCAAGATCACCGCCACCACCACCGCCAAGGTGCCGAACACCTCGCCGACGGCCGCGTCGTCCGGTGCCGACCTCAACGGCATGGCGGCGCAGGACGCCGCTCGCCAGATCCGCAAGCGGCTGACCGATTTCGCCGCCGACAAGTATCAGGTGCCGCACGATCAGGTCGTGTTCCTGCCCAACCGGGTGCGCATCGGCAACCAGGAAGTGGCCTTCAACGATCTGGTCAAGCAGGCCTATATCAATCGCATCCAGCTCTCGGCGGCCGGTTTCTACAAGACGCCGAAGATCCATTGGGACCGCAGCAAGGGCCGCGGCCATGCCTTCTACTATTACGCCTATGGCGCGGCCTGCTCGGAAGTCTCGGTCGACACGCTGACCGGCGAATATGTCGTCGAGCGCACCGATATCCTGCATGACGCCGGCCGTTCGCTGAACCGGGCTATCGACCTCGGCCAGGTCGAGGGCGGCTTCATCCAGGGCATGGGCTGGCTGACGACCGAGGAGCTGTGGTGGGACGATAGCGGCCGGCTGCGCACGCATGCGCCGTCGACCTACAAGATCCCGCTCGCGTCCGACCGTCCGAAAATCTTCAACGTCAAGCTGACCGACTGGTCCTCGGCCTATGAGCCGACCATCCACCGCTCCAAGGCTGTAGGCGAGCCGCCGCTGCCGCACGGCATGTCGGTGCTGCATGCGCTGTCGGACGCCGTCGCGAGCGTTGCCGGTCACAAGATCTGTCCACGTCTCGATGCTCCGGCGACACCGGAACGGGTGCTGATGGCGATCGAGAGGTTGAAACGGGAAGCCGCGAAGCCGGCTTAAAACGTGCAATTCGGGCCGAAAAACCCTATATTTCCCAAGTGGAAATGCAGACGATGAACTCGAAGGCGCAACAGCTGAAGGAATTCCTCGGCCGGGTCGGCCGGGCTGCATTGGTGGAGGTGGCGGCGACGAAGGGTTCGACGCCGCGCGAAGCCGGTGCCTTCATGCTTGTCTCGGCATCGTCGATTTTCGGCACCATCGGCGGCGGTCAGCTCGAATATATGGCGGTCGACAAGGCGCGGCAGGTATTGAATGCAGGGCAGCGGTCGCGATCTCCGGCCGGTGAAGCCCGTATCGAGGTCGACGAGATCTGCGCAACGCTTGACGTTCCGCTCGGGCCGGAAATCGGCCAATGCTGCGGCGGCCGCGTCGAGGTGTCGATCCGCCTCGTCGATGCTTCGCTGGAGCAGCAGCTGATCGCCAACGCTGAATCGGAAGAGGCGCGTCTGCCGCATGTCTATCTGTTCGGCGGCGGCCATGTCGGTCAGGCATTGGCAGCTTCGCTGGCGCTGCTGCCGATCCATGTCTTCGTCGTCGAGACCCGCGCCGAGGCGCTGGAAGGCATGCCGGAAACGGTGGAGACGCGGCTGATATCGTTGCCCGAAGCCGTGGTGCGCGAGGCGCCGGCCGGATCGGCCTTCGCTATCCTGACCCATGATCATGCGCTGGATTTCCTGATCGTCGCCGAGGCGCTGAAGCGCGACGACAGCGCCTATGTCGGCATGATCGGCTCGAAGACCAAGAAGGCGACCTTCAGGAACTGGTTCCTGAAATCCGCCGAGGGCAGCGAAGCGCAGTTCGCCCGGCTCGTCTCGCCGATCGGCGGCAATGCGGTGAAGGACAAGCGCCCGCCGGTGATTGCAGCGCTCGCCGCCGCAGAGATCATGACGGCGCTGGTGTCGCACGGCGCCCAGCCGGCTGCTTCGGCCGCGCCCGAAAAGACGATGGCGGGCTAACCTGCCGGCCATGTTGTGAAAGCCGGGAAGCGCCTGGCTATTCTTTTTCCTGCGTGTGCGCCTCGAGGAACCACAGCAATTTGTCGAGCGAGCGCGAATAGGCGGTGAAGATGTCCGCCGTATCGCGATCGCCGGCGTCGTCGGCCTCATCGATTGCTTCGCGGGTCAGCTTGGCGGCCGTGGCATAGCGGTCGATCAACGCCGCCAGATGATCCTTGGTCTTGTGGATGTCGGTCGGATAAGGCCTCAGCTTGGTCGCCTTCGACACTTCCTGCGAGGTGCCGTGCGCGGTGCCGCCGAGCTGCACGGCGCGCTCGGCGAGAATGTCGACATGGCCATCGATCTCCTCGCGGAATTCGTCCAGCATCTCGTGGATGGCGATAAATTGCGGGCCCTTGACGTTCCAATGCGCCTGCTTGGTGATCAGCGCCAGGTCGATGGCGTCGGCAAGCCTGGCGTTGAGCAGATCGATCGATTCCTTCTTGGCATCGGATTTGAGGTCGTTCTTGGTGACGATGGCGTCCATGGTCGGCTCCTGTCCCGCTGCGTCGCATGATGAAAGCTGAAGGCGGCCCGAACGACCGCCAATCGTCAGAACGGCGATGACCGGAATTTCGTTCCGCGTTGGATCGAGGGGCACCACCCCCGATTGCAGGTGTGACTGGCGCTCACCGCTGCTTGCTGCTTTCCTCATTTCCCAAAGCGGCGCGAAACGTGTTTGTTGCGCCTCACGGATAACGGGGTCAGGAACATGGACATATTGAAGATCGCCGCATTTTCGGACGGGAACACCGGCGGCAATCCCGCCGGCGTGGTGATTGGCGAGACGCTGCCCGACGTCGCCGACATGCAGCGTGTCGCAGCGGAAGTTGGCTTCTCGGAAACCGCCTTCGCGGCGCCCGAAGGCGGCGGCTGGCGCGTGCGCTACTTTTCGCCGGAGTCGGAAGTGCCGTTCTGCGGCCATGCCACCATCGCGCTCGGCGCGGCGCTGGTCGGAAAGTTCGGCGACGGCATCTTCAGGCTGACCCTCAACCAGGCGGACATCACCGTCGAAGGCTTTCGCGATGGCGCCAATTTTGCCGCCGCCCTGCAGTCGCCACCGACGCGCAGCAAGGCCGCATCGTCGGAACTGGTCGGCGAAGCGCTCGCCTTGTTTGGCTATGAGCCGGCCGATCTCGACCCCGCCATTCCGCCGGCGCTCATCCATGGCGGCGCCGATCATCTCGTGCTGGCGCTGAAGTCGCGCCAGACGTTGGCGGCCATGGCCTATGACTTGAAGCAAGGCCAGTCCTTCATGCGGCGGGAAGGCCTGGTCACCATCCTCCTCGCCCATGCCGAGACGCCGCGCCTCTTTCACACGCGCAACCCCTTCGCGTCCGGCGGCGTCTACGAGGATCCGGCGACGGGCGCCGCGACCGCTGCCTTTGCCGGCTACCTGCGCGATCTCGGCTGGCCGCATGGCGGCGCCATCGACATCGTCCAGGGCGAAGACATGGGCATGCGCTCGCGGCTCCATGCCGATATTCCGCCGGCGCCGGGCAGCTCGATCAGGGTTTCCGGCACGGCCAGGCTAATGGACTGATCCGAAGCAATTCCAGGAAAAATGCGCCGCAGTTAGGTTCGGCGCCTTTCGCCGTAGCCTTCCGTCCGGAATGGCGACGCCACCGGCCGTTACTTCCCGGCCAGGAGGTCCTTGATCAGCCGCTGGCAGCGCTCGGCCATGAAGTCGAGCAGCAGCCGCACCTTCGGATCCTGCAGCTTCTTGTGCGGATAGACGGCGGCGAACTGCACCGGCGTCGGCGGCGCCTGGGGCAGGATCACCTTCAGCCGCCGGTCGCGGATGAACGGCTCGACCTCGAAACGCGGCTTGTTGATGATGCCACGCCCCGATAGTGCCCAGCCGGTCAGAACGTCGCCGTCGTCGGTGTCATAGGGACCGTGCACCTCGAATTTCTGCGGTCCGTTCGGCGTCTGCAGCGTCCAGACATATTCGCGCGCGCCGGCATAGCGCAGCATCAGGCAGTCGTGCTTTTTACCGATCAGCTCCTGCGCCTCGGTCGGCTCGCCGCGCGCTTCCAGGTATTTCGGCGCCGCCACCAGCACGCGCTCGCATTCCATGATGCCGCGCATCCTGAGGCTCGAATCCTCGATGATGCCGAGCCGGAAGGCGACGTCGATGCCTTCCTTCATGATATCGACATTGTGGTCGGAGAGCCGAAGCCTCACCTCGATATCGGGATATTTGTCGTGGAAGTCCGGAATGCCTGACGCGATCAGCCTCCGGCCGAGGCCGAGCGGCGCCGTAACCCTGATGGTCCCGCGTGGCTGGCCGGAGAGCGCGGCGACCGCCGCCTCCGCCTCGGTGATCGCGTCCAGCACCTGCTTGGCGCCGGTGTAGAACACCGTGCCATGCTCGGTCGGCATCAACTGTCTTGTCGT
Organism: Mesorhizobium sp. CA10; assembly: GCF_020165285.1. Lineage (NCBI taxonomy): Bacteria > Pseudomonadati > Pseudomonadota > Alphaproteobacteria > Hyphomicrobiales > Phyllobacteriaceae > Mesorhizobium > Mesorhizobium sp. CA10. The sequence goes on along the minus strand of NZ_JAIUHV010000002.1, from coordinate 409,696 downwards.
ACGGTTGAACAGCCGCACCCCAAGATGCTTCTCCAGTTCCTTGATGCGGTTGGAGGCGACCGCCGGCGAAATGCGCATGTCGCGCCCCGCCGCCGAAAGATTGCCGAGCTCGACGACACGAACGAAGACAGCGATGTTGTCGAGATAGGCCATGTGTGGCTCTCAAGCGGCTGCGCGAAGGTGTGTGGAGATTCAGCTGATGCCGGCCTGCAAACGCCGGGTTCCTGCGCTTCCGGTGCTCACGTACTTCAACTACGCTCCGCTCCGGTTCTCGAAACCCGCCGTTTTCGGCTCGGCCTGACCTGAATCCTCACACACCTTAGGCAACCCTAGTATTTTCCATTTTTTTTTGAAAGTCATCGCGCACCTCGCCTCTTTTCGTTTGCGCGCCAGACCGTAAAGTCGCTCTCATCGGCAGGGACGAGTGCAATGATGGATTTCGCGATTTTCTGGGACTGGCTGAGCTTCGCGGTCCGCTGGCTGCACGTCATCACCGGCATCGCCTGGATCGGCTCGTCCTTCTATTTCGTCGCGCTCGACCTCGGCCTGCGCCAGCGGCCCGGCCTGCCCGCCGGAGCCTTCGGTGAGGAGTGGCAGGTGCATGGCGGCGGCTTCTACCACATCCAGAAATATCTGGTGGCGCCGGCCGAGATGCCGGAGCACCTCACCTGGTTCAAATGGGAATCCTACGCCACTTGGCTGTCGGGCTTCGCCATGCTCTGCGTGGTCTATTACGCCGGGGCCGATCTCTTCCTGATCGATCCCAACGTGCTCAACATCTCGGTGCCGGTCGGCATCCTCTTGTCGCTGGCCACCATCGGCGTCGGCTGGATTGTCTACGACCTGCTCTGCCGCTCGCCGCTCGGCAAAAGCGACACCGGGCTGATGCTGGTGCTCTATTGCGTGCTGGTGTTCATCGCCTGGGGGCTGACGCATCTTTTCACCGGCCGCGCCGCCTTCCTGCATCTTGGCGCCATCACCGCCACCATCATGTCGGCCAATGTCTTCATGGTCATCATCCCCAACCAGAAGATCGTCGTCGCCGACCTGATCGCCGGCCGCAAGCCGGACCCGAAATACGGCAAGATCGCCAAGCAGCGCTCGCTGCACAACAACTACCTGACTTTGCCGGTCCTGTTCCTGATGCTGTCGAACCACTACCCGCTGGCTTTCGGCACTGAGTTCAACTGGGTCATCGCCTCGCTGGTCTTCATCATCGGCGTGCTGATCCGGCACTATTTCAACACCGTGCATGCAAGGAAGGGCAACCCGACCTGGACATGGTTGGGCGCCGCCGTGCTGTTCATGATCATCATCTGGCTGTCGACCGTGCCGAAGGTGCTGACCGGCGAGCCGAAGACCTCCGCCGCATCCGCCGCAGCGCAGGTCTATATGGCCTCGGCGCATTTCCCGGCCGTGCGCGACACCGTGCTCGGCCGCTGCTCGATGTGCCACACGCAAGAGCCGGTCTATGAAGGCATCTACCATGCGCCGAAGGGCGTGCTGCTCGACACCGACGAGCGCATCGCCGAGCATGCGCGCGAAATCTACATCCAGGCCGGCCGGGCGCATGCCATGCCGCCCGCCAACGTCACCCAGATCACCGACCAGGAAAGGGCCCTTCTGGTCGCCTGGTTCGAAGGCGCCGGAAAGTAAGCATGACAGCGAAAATTCTGCGCGGCCGCACGCTCTCCTTCCTGCGTTGGCCCGAAGCGATAGACGACCATTCCGCCTGGCGCTACGAGGAAGATGGCGGACTGCTGATCGACAATGGCAAGATCGTTGCCGTCGGTTCCTATGCGGAGGTCTTGAAGAAGGCGGGCACGGGCATCGAGACGATCGACCATCGTCCGCATCTGATCTTGCCGGGTTTCCTAGACGCCCACGTTCATGTGCCGCAGATGCAGATCATCGCCTCCTACGGCGCCGAGCTGCTCGACTGGCTGAACAAATACACCTTTCCCGAAGAGTCGAAATTCCAGAACGCGCAGCATGGCCGCCGCATCGCCAGGGTCTTCCTCGACGAGATGCTGCGCCAGGGCACGACGACCGTCGTCGCCTATTGCTCGGTGCACAAGTGTTCAGCCGAAGCTTTCTTCGCGGAGTCGCACGAGCGCAATATGCTCAACATCGCCGGCAAGGTGATGATGGATCGCAACGCCCCGGACGGCGTGCTCGACACGCCGCAGACCGGCTATGACGATACCAAGGCGCTGATCGCCGAATGGCACGGCAAGGGCCGCCAACTCTATGCCATCACGCCGCGCTTCGCCATCACCTCTACGCCCGAGCAGATGGAGATGGCCGGCGTGCTATGCCGCGAGCATCCCGATCTCCACATGCAGACGCATCTGTCGGAAAACCACGCCGAGATCGCCTTCACCCAGGAGCTCTATCCCTGGTCGCGCGACTACACCGACGTCTATGAGCATTACGGCCTGCTCGGCAAAAAGAGCCTGTTCGGCCACTGCATCCACCTGTCAGAACGCGAGGCAGATGCGCTGTCGCAGTCGGGCTCGGTGGTGGTGTTCTGCCCGACCTCCAATCTCTTCCTCGGCTCCGGCCTGTTCGACTACCAGCGTTACCGCCGGCGCGAGAAGCCGCTCAGGATAGCCGCAGCCACCGATGTCGGCGGCGGCACCAACTATTCGATGCTGCGCACCATGGATGAAGGCTACAAGGTGATCGCGCTGAACGGCGAGAAGCTCAATCCGTTCCAGTCCTTCTGGCAGCTGACGCGCGGCAACGCCGAAGCGCTGTCGGTGGCCGACAGGGTCGGCACGCTGGACGAAGGCACCGATGCCGACATCGTAGTGCTCGACGCCCACGCGACGCCGGGCATGCGGCTCAGGATGGAGACCGTGGAGACGCTGGCGGAAGAGCTCTTCCTGCTGCAGACGCTGGGCGACGATCGTGCCGTGCGCGAGGTCTATGTGGCGGGCCGGCCGGCGAAGAGCGCGATTGTGGCGGGATAAGTCCCGACAATGGGGTAGATCTTCGAGTAGGGCAAGATGATGACTGCGCCTGGTTGCCAAGTGGTTCCCCCACTCCGTCGCCGCTTCGCGGCGCCACCTCTCCCCCCTCCGGAGGGAGAGGAAAGGGGCCAACTGGAAAGGCGCCAGCTTGAATCGCTTCGCGCCTTTCCTCTCCCCCGTCGATCGGGGGAGAGGTGTCGAGCGAAGCTCGACGGAGTGGGGGTCGACCCTGGCGCGTCTGCGACGAATGCTTGACCAGACAGAGCTTGTCGTACAAACGACGGTGGGATTTCGGAGAAAGAGACATGGCCACCGCCGACGACATCGCTCTGATCAAGAAACAGGAAGCCACGCTGGTCTTCCCGACTTTCGATGAGGCTGTCGCCTTCAAGATCGGTTCTGACATCAGGGACCGGGCGCTGAAGGAAGATCTTCCGATCATCGTTGACATCAGGACTTTCGATCGGCCGCTCTTCTACGCCGCCATGCCGGGTTCGAACGCGTCAAATCCCGATTGGGCGCGGCGCAAGATCAATGTTGTAAGGCGCTATCTCAGAAGCACCTATCGCCTGGTGCTTGAGCAGCAGCGCCCGGACCGCACGTTCAAAATCGGCGAAGCGCTCGACATTGCCGATTATGTGCTCGCCGGCGGCGGCTTTCCGGTCACCGTCAAGGGTGCCGGCGTCATCGGCGTCATCGCCGTCTCGGGCCTGCCCGAGCGCGAGGACCACGGCGTCGTGGTCGACGCGCTGTGCGCCCATCTTGGCATCGATGCGAGCGGGCTTGCGCTGCCGCCGGAAGAAAAATGACCGACCCGAAAAGCTTCCTCACATCGATCTTCAACGCCGCCGTCGCCGCCGCCGACCCGGAAAAGACGATCCGGAATCATTTGCCGGCGAAGCCGAAGGGCCGCACCGTCGTCATTGGCGCGGGAAAAGGCTCGGCGCAGATGGCGGCGGCCTTCGAGAAGGTCTGGGATGGTCCCATCGATGGCCTAGTCGTCACCCGCTACGGTTATGGCGCCAGGTGCGAGCGCATCGAGATCATCGAAGCGGCGCACCCGGTGCCGGATGCCGCCGGTCTCGAGGCGTCGCGCCGGCTGCTGGAGAAAGTGCGTGGGCTGACTTCGGACGACGTGGTCGTGGCGCTGATTTCCGGCGGCGGCTCGGCCTTGCTGCCGTCGCCGGCTCCGGGGCTGACGCTTGCTGACGAGATCGCCGTCAACGAGGCGCTGCTTGCCTCCGGCGCGCCAATCGCGGCGATGAACACCATCCGCAAGCATGTCTCGACCATCAAGGGCGGACGCCTGGCCGCTGCCGCGCATCCGGCGCGCGTGGTGTCGCTGGTCGTTTCCGATATCCCGGGCGACAATCCGGCGCTGGTCGCATCGGGACCGACCGTTCCCGACACCGGCAGCCGCGCGGATGCGCTGGCCTCGATCGCCGCCTACGGCATGAAGCTGCCGGGCTCCGTCATGGCGCATATCCAGTCTCCGGCCGCGGACGCGCCGCGTCCCGATGATCGGCGCTTTGCTGGCAACGAGGTGCACCTGACCGCCTCGGCCGGCGTCTCTCTGGAAGCCGCCGCCGCCGAGGCTGAGCGGCAAGGCATTCAGGCCGTCATCCTGTCGGACGCGATCGAGGGCGAGGCGCGCGAGGTTGGCGGCGTCCACGCCGCGATCGCGCGCGAAGTAGCGACGCGCAACCGCCCCTTCAAGAAGCCAGTGCTTATCCTCTCGGGCGGCGAAACGACCGTGACGTTGCGGGCAAAAGGCAAGGGCGGCCGCAATTCCGAATTCCTGCTCGCTTTCGCCATTGGCATCGACGGCGTGAACGGCATCGATGCCTTGGCCGCCGACACCGACGGCATCGACGGCTCGGAGAACAATGCCGGCGCCTTCGCCAACGGCTCGACCGTGGCGCGCATGCGCGCGGCAGGCGTCGACGCCAAGGCGATGCTCGCCGGCAACAATGCCTGGACGGCCTTCAATGCGGTCGGAGATTTGTTCGTCCCGGGGCCGACCGGCACGAATGTGAATGATCTGAGGGCGATTCTGGTTAGGTAGCGCGATAAGCGCTGACGTCGTCATTCCAGGGCGAAGCAGGAGCGAAGCTCCGTCGCGAAGACCCTGGAATCCATTCCGTGACCTGAGCCGTAGGATGCAGCGGAGCAGAACTCTGCACCATTGCGACGCCTGGAAGTCACGGAATGGATCCTCGGGTCTGCGCGCGTCGCTTCGCTCCTTGCTCCGCCCGTGGATGACGAAGCGATAGGCGCTTCGGCTAATCTCCAACGCCGCAGAGCCGTTCAAAAGCGCATGCCCACCGGTCCCTCGGGTGCGTAGAACGATCAAGCAGCCATCAGCCCCTTCACCTTCCGCATATCCTGCAAAAACCGGTCCCTCTCCGCCTCCTTGTCCTCATGATCGCGGATGCGCAGGATGAAGGAGGGGTGGATGGTCACAAACACGCGCAAGCCATCCTCGCGCTCGATCACATCGCCGCGCATCTTGGTGATCGGCACGGCCTTGCCGAGCAGCGACTGCGCCGCCGTCGCGCCGAGCGCCACCACGAGGTTCGGCTTGACGAGGTCGAGCTCCTTGTCCAGCCACCAGCGGCAGGCCTGGATTTCGCCGGCATTGGGCTTGGAATGGATGCGCCGCTTGCCGCGCGGCTCGAATTTGAAGTGTTTGACCGCATTGGTCACATAGACCTTGCGGCGATCGATTTCGGCGTCGTCCAGGATGCTGTCGAATATTCTGCCGGCCGGGCCGACAAATGGTTTGCCGGCCAGATCCTCCTGATCGCCTGGCTGTTCGCCGACGAAGACCACGTCCGCGCTTTCCGGCCCTTCGCCGAACACGGTCTGCGTTGCGTCATGCCAAAGCGGGCAGCGGCGGCAGCCTTTCGCCTCTTCGCGCAACTCCGGAATATCGTCGGCTTCAGGCGCCACCACATCGGCCGGCTCGGGCGTCGGCCAATGCTTGGCCTTCACCTTCCCATGGCGCGGTGCTGGGGTGGTTGGCATCCGGTCGATCATCTCTGACGCAGCTCTGTCTGCTCCTGCTGTCAAATCTGGAATGAGCGAGGCCGCGGGAAGGTTCCGCCAATATTTCTTCGGCATCTCCTGCCGTCGGCAAAACGTGATTGCCGTGCCTGTCGGGCCCTGTGCTCAAACCTCATGCAAATAGAGATGATAGTCCAGCTCGCTGACGGTGCGTGCAACGCGCAGATATTCCGCCTGCTTGATCGCCACGAAGGTTCGGTGCAGGTCGGGGCCGAGCGCCGACTTCAGGAAATCGGAGCCTCTGGCCGCTTCGATTGCGGCGCGCCAGTCGGCGGGCATGCTCGATTTCTCCGTTGCCTGTTCATAGCCGTTCCCGGTCGTCTCGAGGCCAGGGTCCAGACCCTCGTCCAGGCCCTTGACGATGCCGGCCAGCACCGTTGCGGCGACAAGGTACGGATTCGCGTCGACGCCCGACGGCCGGTGCTCGATGCGGCGGTTCCTGGCCTCGCCCGCCGGCACGCGCAGCGCCACCGAGCGGTTGTTGACGCCCCAACTGGGCGCCACGGGGGCATAGGATTGCGAGACGAAGCGACGCCATGAATTGGCGTGCGGCGCAAACACCAGCATGGATTCCGCCATGGTGTGGATGAGGCCGCCAAGCGCGTTGAGCAGGCTTAGCGACCATTTCTCGCCGGCGGCCTCGGTGAAGACGTTGCGGCCGCCATCGTCCTGCAGCGAGACATGGAAATGCATGCCCGATCCGGCATAGGCCTCGATGGGTTTGGCCATGAAGCAGGCGGTGACGCCGTGCCGCCGCGCCTGCGCCCGCACCAGCCGCTTCAGCATGACGAGATCGTCGGCCGCCCTCATCACGTCCTTGCGGTAGTTGAGCGTCAGTTCGTACTGGCCGGGCGCGTATTCGGAGATCACCGTCTCGGCTGGAATGCCTTGCGCCCTCGCGGCTGCGTAGATGTCGGAAAACAGCGGCTCCATGCCATGCAGATGGTCGACCGAATAGACCTCGGTCTTGGCCGAGCGGCGGCCGTCGAGCACCGCGCGGGCAGGCTGAACCTTGCCATCCGCGTCGCGCTCATTGGACAGCAGGAAAAACTCGAGCTCGAAGGCGCCCGCCGGATGCAGTCCGCGCGCCGCCAGCAATTCCACCTGCCTTGCCAGCACCAGCCGCGGGTCGGAGGTCATCGGCTGGCCGTCGAGGTGGTGCATCGACATCAGCACCTGGCCGCGCGGCGGGTTGGTGCCGAAGAGCGGGACCAGCGTGCCGGGGATCGGCCATGCCCTGAGATCGCCGTCGCCGGTGTCCCACACCAGCCCGGTCTCGTGCACATCCTCGCCGGTGATGTCGAGGCCGAGGATCGAGATCGGCAGATGCCGGCCGTTCTCGAAAATGCCCATCAGCTCGTGCCGGCGCACGATCTTGCCGCGGCCGATGCCGTTGGCGTCGGTGAGCACGATGTCGAACGCCTCGATCTCGGGATGTGCGTCGAGAAACGCCTTCGCCTCGGCGGGAGTCGAGCCGGAAGGGGAGGTGGTAGCGGCGTTCAGATTGTCCATCGCCGCTTTTCTCACGCCGCAAGCTTGCCCGCAACCGCGGCGAAGGCGGCGATCAGTCGGCTCACTTGCGCCGAAGTCGTTGCCGGTGAGATCAGCATCATGTTGTGGAACGGCGCGATCAGCACGCCGCGATTGACCAGCGCGACATGGATGGCGGCTTCGAGTTCCGGCGCATGCGCCTTCTCGGCCTCGCCGCCGTTTTGCAGCGGTCCGGGCGCACAGATGAACTCGACGCGGGCGCCGACCCGCGCGACATGCCAGGGCAGCTTGCTTCGCTGAATGACGGCGGAGAGCCCCGCATCGAGGCGGCGCGCCAGCCGGTCCATATGGGCGTAGGCTGCCTCCGTCATCACCTCTTCCAGCGTGGCGCGCATCGCCGCGAATTGCAGCGGGTTCGCCGACAGCGTGGTGCCCATGCCGGAATAGCCGGGCTCCTTGGTCTGGTTGTAGGCGCCATAGCGCGTGGCGACCTCCTCGCTCATGCCCCAGATGCTCGCCGGCACGCCGCCGGCCACCGGCTTGCCGAGCACGAACAGGTCCGGCTCCAGCCCGTGCTTGCGCGTATAACCGCCCGGCCCCGTCGAAATGGTGTGCGTCTCGTCGATCAGCAGCAGCGTGCCGGCCGCGCGGGTCAGGCGCCGCAGCGCGTCGTGGAAACCGGGTTCCGGCAGCACCATGCAGGAATTGGTCAGCACCGGCTCGGTGATGACGCAGGCGACGTCGCGGGCCGCAAGCGCTGCCTCGAGCGCGGCAATGTCGTTGAACTCGACGATCTTGGTCGCTCGCGTCAGGTCGCGGAATTCGCCGGCCAGCCCAGGCCGGTTGACCGGTTTGTCGTCGATCAGCCGCACCATCGTCTCGTCAACCGAGCCATGATAGCAGCCGTTGAAGACCAGGATCTTCTCGCGCCCGGTCACCGCGCGGGCGACGCGCAGCGCAAAGCGGTTGGCGTCGGTGGCGGTGGTGGCGATCTGCCAATAGGGCAGGCCGAAGCGCTGCTGCAGCAGTGGGCCGATCGCCAGCGCATCCTCGCTTGGCAGCATATAAGTCAGACCCCGAGCGGCCTGCCGGCGGATCGCGCGGGCGACCGCCGGCGGCGAATGGCCGAGCATCGAGCCGGTGTCGCCGAGGCAGAAATCGTCGAGCCTATTGCCGTCGATGTCGGTGATGGTAGCGCCCTTGGCGCCGTCGACCAGGATCGGGAACGGCGTCGGCCAGTCGCTCATCCAGTGCATCGGCACCCCGCCGAGGAAACCGGCAATGCCGTTGCCGAGCTTCGCCTCGGATTTCGGCCGCGCCTTGCGGAAGGCGGCCGCCTCCGTCTCGCGCAATTCGGCGATGCGGGCGACGTCGATGCCGCCGATGGAAGTCCGGTCGATTGAATCCATGAAGTCCCCCTCGGGCAGTAGGGCAGTAGGGCAGTAGGGCAGTAGGGCAGTAGGGCAGTAGGGCAGTAGGGCAGTAGGGTGGCTTTCAAGCGCTATTTCCCTACTCCCTTACTGCCTACTGCCTTACTCCCCTTAAGCCGTGATATCGATCACGCCGCAATCGCCGGCGGCGCTGCCAAACACGACGCGGCGTTCTTCCTTGTCCCACATCATCGACGTGATGGCGCCCGTGCCGGGCCGGCGCAGCAGCACTTCTTTGGCGTCGGCGAAGCGCGCCGCGATCACCATGCCGTCCTCGTAGCCGATGGCCACGACATCCTGGCTCGGATGGCAAGCGACGCAGGTCACCATGGTATTGCCGCGCGTGCCGAGTTCCAGCGGCGCCTTGCCCATCGGTCCGTCTTTGCTGGCGAACGGCCACACGATCGCCGCCGGCGCGCCGGAGCTCGCCAGCCATTTGCCCTTCACGCTCCAGGACAGGCTCTTCACCTTGCCCGGATAACCCGACATGCGCATGTGCTTGCCGTCGGCGAGCTTCCAGCCATGCAGCGCGTTTTCCTGCATGGTGGTGACGAGGAAGGCGCCGTCCGGTGAAAAGGTGATGCCGGTATGGGCGCCGCCCCATTCGAGCTCCACCGGTTTGCCCTCGGCGGCCGGGAAATGCAGCGTCGCGCCATTGTAGCGGGCGACGCCGAAACGCATGCCCTTGGGCGAGAAGGCCAGCCCCTCCACCGAGCGCGGATGGCTAAATTCCTTGATCTTGCCGTCGGCGAAACGCACGAAGGCCGTCTTGCCCGAAGCATAGGCGACCGCGCCCTGCGGTCCGGCAGTGACGCTGGTGATCCATTTTTTGCCGGCGCTGGCCAGCTCGCTCACCTCGCCGCCGGCCTTCACGGCAAACACCTTGCCATCCTCGCCGCCGGTGATCAGCCGGTCGTTGGCCGCGTCATGGAAGGCGGCGAGCAGGCCGTCATTGGCCCGCACCGTCTTGTGCCCGTTATCCAACCGGTGGATTGAACCGTCGGCGAGCGCGAAATGCGGCACGTCGTTCAAGAAGACGGCGGCAACGCAATGGCCTTCGAGATCAAGCGGGGCGACTGTGGGCATGCAAACGATCCGTTCGAGATAGCCGGCGCGGCTAGATGTGGCTCCTCCTTCTCCCCTTGTGGGAGAAGGTGGATTGGCGCGCAGCGCCAAGACGGATGAGGGGTGTTGGACGGATTGCCGTCCTTGCCAAGCTGGAGCACCCCTCATCCGACCTCGCTTCGCGAGGCCACCTTCTCCCACAAGGGGAGAAGGAAGAACGGGCAGCGCTAGCGCTTGAAAGTCAGGAAATCAAGCCGCCTGGCAGGCTTCAAAACTCTTCCTGAGCCGCTCGGCGTCGAGATCGCGGCCGATGAAGACCAGCCGGCTTTCGTGTTTTTCGCCATCCTTCCAGGCGCGCTGGTGGTCGCCTTCGAGGATCATGTGCACGCCCTGCAGCACATACCGGTCCTCGTCGCCCTTCAGCGCGATGATGCCCTTCAGCCGCAGGATGTTCGGCCCTTCCATCTGGGTCACCTTCTCGATCCAGGGAAAGAATTTCTTGGGGTCCATCTCGCCGCCGCGCAGCGACACCGACTTCACCGTCACGTCATGGATGTCGGAAGCATGGTCGTGATGGTGATGATCGTGACCGTCATGATCATGATGATGGTCATGGTCATGGTCGTGCGCGTCGAGGAAATGCGGATCGTTCTCCAGCGCCCGCGACAGGTCGAAGGCGCCGCGGTCGAGCACTTCGTCAAGCGCCACGCCGGAACGCTGCGTGCGATGGATTTTTGCCGCCGGGTTGATGGCGCGGATCGTCGCCTCGACCTTTTCGAGCTCGTCCGGCGTGACGAGGTCGGTCTTGTTCAGCACCACCACGTCGGCGAACGCGATCTGGTCCTCGGCTTCCTTGGAATCCTTAAGGCGCAGCGGCAGGTGCTTGGCGTCGACCAGCGCCACCACCGCGTCGAGCTTGGTCTTGGTGCGCACGTCGTCGTCCATGAAGAAGGTCTGCGCCACCGGCACCGGGTCGGCAAGACCCGTGGTCTCGACGACGATGGCGTCGAAGCGGCCCGGGCGTTTCATCAGGCCTTCGACGACGCGGATCAGGTCGCCGCGCACCGTGCAGCAGACACAGCCATTGTTCATCTCGTAGATTTCCTCGTCGGATTCGACGATCAGGTCGTTGTCGATGCCGATCTCGCCGAACTCGTTGACGATGACGGCGTAACGCTTGCCGTGGCTCTCCGACAGGATGCGGTTGAGCAGCGTCGTCTTGCCCGCGCCGAGATAGCCGGTGAGAACGGTTACGGGGATTTGCGTCTGTGCGTCGCTCATGGGTTGCCTCGAAAATCCTGGATTGTCGGCCTGATATAGGATGGGTGTCGAGCTTTTGCACGCGCCAAACCGATGGGCCAGGCCGACCCTCCAAGCGGAGCGGCGCCGCACACGGATCGGCGGCGGCCGAGGCAGGCCAGACGGAGGAACTGCTCGGGCGCCCAAGCGCCTTCATCAGCGTCCGCTGTGAATCTCGCCGGTGCAAAAGTCGTTTGTCATCTAACTGAAATAAACATCTGGCATCACCTGCGCGGGCACCGCAATGCTTGCCGGCAAAGCGTTCCGCAAGCCGGACTCTTTAAATCGTCATTTGCCAGCCGTCGGACAGCCTCTATGCTGGATGCGCCGGTTCGGCCGAAGAGGGAACGACCATGGCCAAGGCGGACAAGACAGCGACAATGAGCCGGCTGCATTCGGCGGCAAGGCTGGCGCGCACAGCGCTCGCCGCGCGGCTTCTGGCCCACGGCTTCTATGCCGGCCAGGACCAGATCATGCTGGCGCTCGACCGCGAGGACGGCCAGACCCCCGGCAATCTCGCCGGCCGGCTCGGCGTGCGCCCGCCGACCATCACCAAGACCATCAACCGGCTGCAGGCGCAGGGTTTCCTGGAAAAGCGCGCCTCCAACGCCGATGCCCGCCAGGCCCATATCTTCCTCACCGACTCCGGCCGTGAAACCATCCGCGCCATCGAGAAGTCGGTCAAGAAGACCGAGAAGCAGGCGCTGAGAGGCCTCGACAAGAAGGACCAGAAGGCGCTGTTCAAGCTGCTCGCCCGCATCGAGGCGAATCTGTCGAACGAAGATCTGGTGCTGATCGACGATGACGCGGAGTTGGATGAAGCGTGACGCGTAAGCGTCGTCGCTTCACCCAAATATCGGCGGCTTAGCGGACGATGCTGCGCGTCGCGCTTACGCGTCGCGCACCAGCGCTGCCCAGCGCCCCGGCGTCATGCCGAACGCCTTCTTGAAATGCCGGTTGAAATGGCTCTGGTCGCTGAAGCCGGCGCCGGCGGCGATTTCCGCCAGCGACTCGCCCTCGGCGATCATGCGCCGCGCCTTTTGCAGCCGGCGCATCAACAGGAAGCGATGCGGGCTGGTCGAAAAGGTCGCGCGAAAATGGCGCGACAGCGCGTAGCGGTCGAGGCCGGTGACGGCCTCCAGCTCATCGGAGCGCACCGGTCGCTCGGCATTCTCCTCGAGATAGTCGCGGGCAAGCGCGGCGGCGCGCCATGCGGTCTTGCCCGTTGACTTTGCCGGCTGCCCGGCATGGCGTTTGAGGTGTTGCGCCAGCTGCGCAACGAAATCCGCCACGAACAGGTCGCCGAGTGCCTCGTCCAGCGGTGCCAGCGCCGACAACAACGTATCGCGCAAGCGAGGATCGTCGACCACGGCGTCGCGAACGAAAGGCAGCGGCTCGCCATCGAGGCAGTCGAGCAGCAGGGACGGCTCCAGATACAGGATCCTGTAGCGCAGGCCGTCTTCCGTGCCGGCGCCGCCATCGTGCAATTCATCCGGATGCAGCACGATCGCCTGGCCGGGCAGGCTGTGTCGCAGCGCGCCGCGATAATGGAAGCGCTGCACACCGTTCAATGTCACGCCGATAGCATAGGTGTCGTGCCGGTGCAGCTCGAAGGCGTTGCCATGGAAGCGCGCCTCGATGCGTTCGAGACCCGAGCCGCCCGGAGCCGAAACGATGCGATCGCCGTTGGCCGCATCCGCGCACGAACGTTCAAGACCTTCCTTCGCTTCTTCGCTTAGAGCCTGCGCCATTGCCTGTCCCGCCCGTCACGGGCCGTCTCGGAGTCTCAATCTTGGTGTTCGATACGAAAATTGCAATTGTTCTCAGAGAGGACCTGCCGGTATGGCAGAAGCTCAACGTCACCGCGTTCCTGACCAGCGGCATCGTTGCGCAGTTCCCCGAAATCATCGGCGAGGCTTACCGTGATCGTGCCGGCAACCTCTACAACCCGATGTCGATCCAGCCGGTCATTGTCTTGTCGGCCGATGCGGCGACGCTGGGTACGATTCACCGCCGGGCATTGGAACGCGGCGTGACGACGTCCGCCTATGTCGAGGAGATGTTCGCGACCGGGCACGACGTCGCCAACCGCGCCGTCTTCGCCGAATTCGCCCCGGACGACGCCAAGGTCGTGGGGATCGCCATGCGCGGCGAGAAAAAGCTCGTCGACAAGATCACCAAGGGCGCCCGCATGCATGGCTGATTTATGCCATCTTGAACCGCCGAGATTGGCAGCAAACTCACCAGCTTCGTCGTCCACGGGCAGAGCGGGAGCGAAGCGGACGCGGAGACCCGAGGATCCATTCCGCGACCTTAGCCGGAGTGTGCAACGGGGCAGAATTCTGCGCCGCTGGCGGAGCGTCAATGTAACGGCATGGATCCTCGGGTCTGCGCGCGTCGCTTCGCTCCTTGCTTCGCCCGTGGATGACGACTGCGCGAACTGTTCAGGCCATCGCCAACAGACAATGCGCTCTAAGCCTGTCCGAAGCGCTTGTTGGGCCAGTCGCTTTTGGCTTGCTGGCAAGGGCCGATTGCCTCAGAAGGGTACCGTCTATCTTCCTTCGGCCCGACCTTGAGCACTCCCAGAAACAATGACGACAGCGCGACGCCGCCCGCGGCGATGCTTCTGATGCTGTGCGTCTATGTCTGCTTCACCTTTCTCGACACCTCCAGCAAATATCTGGTGCTGGCCGGCGTCTCGGCGCTGATCGTCGCGTGGGCCCGCTTCACCGTGCATGTCCTGCTGGTCGGCATCTTCCTGCGCGGCTGGCGCGAGCCGGTTCGCTTCCGCGCCAACAACCTGCCGGCGCACCTCTTGCGCGGCGTCCTTTTGTTCGGCTCGACCATGTTCAATATCCTGGCGCTGCGCACGCTGCAGCTGGCCGAGACAACGTCGATCTATTTCTTCGGCCCGATGGTCATCACCGCGCTTGCCGGCCCGCTGCTCGGCGAATGGGCCGGCTGGCGGCGCTGGCTGGCGATTCTCACCGGCTTCGTCGGCGTGCTGATCATCACCAGGCCTGGCGTCGGCGTGTTCGGCATCGGTCATCTCTTCGCGCTGGGCTCGATGCTGTCGAACAGTTTTTACGTGATCATGACGCGGCGCATGTCGTCGACGGAGAGCTCGGAGAGCCTGATCCTCTTTTCGGCGCTGGCGCCCGCCGTGCTCCTCCTGCCGCTGCTGCCTTTCTCGCTGTCATTGCCGCAGGATGGCTGGCACTGGGTCATCCTGTTGATGCTCGGCGTCTTCGGTGCCGGCGGCCACTATTTGCTGGTCCGAGCCTATCGTCTGGCGACCACGACGCAGCTCGCGCCCTATCCCTATTCGCAGATGGTGTGGATGATCATTTCCGGCTGGCTGATCTTCCACCAGTTCCCCGACCGCTGGACGCTGCTCGGCGCCGCCATCATCGTTGCCAGCGGGCTCTACATCATCCATCGCGAGCACCGGCTTCGCGTCCGCAACTCCGCCTCGCTCGACACCGAGGCCGAGGCGCTGGCGAAAAAACTTTGATTTGCGCCGAATCCGGTGGCATAAGGCCGTTTTAAAAAATTTAAAGACCCTGGGGAGCGAAGGGCACTGGCACAGAAGATCAAGCTTTCGACGATCGCGGATGCGCTCGGCGTGTCCACGGCAACGGTGTCGCTGGCGCTGCGCGACAGCCCGCTGGTCGCCGGCACGACGCGCGAGCGCATCAAGGAGCACGCCCGCGCCATCGGCTATATCTACAACCGTCGCGCCGCCTCGTTGCGCACCTCGCGCTCCGGCATCGTCGGCGTCGTCGTGCACGACATCATGAACCCGTTCTTCGCCGAGATACTGCGCTCGATCGAAAGCGAGCTCGACCGCAGCCGCCAGACCTTCATCCTGTCAAACCACTACGACCAGCTGGAAAAGCAGCGCACCTTCATCGATACGCTGCTGCAGCTCGGCGCCGACGGCGTCATCATGTCGCCGGCCATCGGCACGCCGGCCGAGGACATCATCATGGCCGAGGAAAACGGCCTGCCGGCGGTGCTGATCGCGCGCACCGTCGCCGGCGCCGATGTGCCGGTGTTCCGCGGCGACGATGCCTATGGCACGGCGCTCGCCACCAATCATCTGATCTCGCTCGGCCACAAACGCATCGCCATGGTCGGCGGCACCGACCAGACCTCGACCGGCCGCGACCGCTACCAGGGCTATCTCAACGCGATGGAGGCGGCCGGCCTGGAGGTGAAGCCGTCCTGGCGCATTCCCGGGCCGCGCACCAAGCAGGCGGGTTTCGAGGCCTCGGGACAGTTTCTGGCGCTGAAGGACAGGCCCACCGCTGCCTGCTGCTGGAACGATCTGGTCGCGATCGGGTTGATGAACGGCATCGCGCGCGCCGGCCTCGTGCCGGGCGTCGATATTTCGGTCACCGGCTATGACGATCTCGAGGAGGCGGCAATCGCGACACCGGCCCTGACCACGGTCTGGAACGGCCAGCGCGAGGTCGGCCGCCGCGCCGCCAGCGCCCTGCTCGACAAATTGAACGGACAGGCAGTGCGGCCCTCGCAGGAGCTGATCAAGCCGGAACTGCATGTGCGGCAGTCGACCGGCAAGCCGGTGGAGCGTGCATGAGCAAGGCCGAAGGAAAATTGCCGGTCGCCATCCTTGTGCCGGGCGATTTCAACGGCCATGCCCTCGGCCGCATCGACGAGGCGTTCAAGTGTGTGCGGATCGAACGCGCCGATCCGTCTTTGGTTACGGACGAGATGCGCGCCTCCGTGCGCGGCATCGCCTCCTATGCAGGCATCGACGCGGCGGTGATCGATGCGCTGCCCAATCTTGAGATCATCGCCAGCTTCGGCGTCGGCTATGATTCGGTCGACGCCGGTCACGCGGCCAAGCGCGGCGTCATGGTCACCAACACGCCCGATGTCTTGACCGAGGAGGTCGCCGACACCGCCATCGGCCTTCTGATCAACACCGTGCGTGAGCTCTACGCCGCCGAGAAATGGCTGCGCGACGGCGACTGGGTGACGAATGGCAATTATCGCCTGAGCCGGCTTACATTGCGTGGCCGCCGTGTCGGTATCTTCGGCATGGGCCGCATCGGCCGGGCCGTCGCCCGTCGCCTTGAAGCCTTCGGCCTGCCGATCGCCTATCACAACCGCCGCAAGGTCGAAGGCCTGGCTTACGAATATCATGCCACTTTGAAGGGGCTTGCCGAAGCCGTCGACACGCTGATCTGCATTGCCCCGGGCGGCACCTCCACCGAGAAAGCGGTCAATGCCGAGGTCCTGTCGGCGCTGGGTTCGAACGGCGTCTTTGTCAATATCGGCCGCGGCTCGACGGTGGACGAGGCAGC
Source organism: Mesorhizobium sp. CA10 (assembly GCF_020165285.1). Taxonomy (NCBI): domain Bacteria; kingdom Pseudomonadati; phylum Pseudomonadota; class Alphaproteobacteria; order Hyphomicrobiales; family Phyllobacteriaceae; genus Mesorhizobium; species Mesorhizobium sp. CA10. Next base: position 393,037 of record NZ_JAIUHV010000002.1, on the reverse strand, counting down.
CCTCGCTGCCGCCCTCAAGAGCGGCACCATCGCAGCCGTCGGGCTCGACGTCTTTGCCGACGAGCCGAACGTGCCGCAGGCCCTGCTCGATGCTCCCAACGCCTCGCTTCTGCCGCATGTCGGCTCGGCGTCGGTCCACACCCGCCGCGCCATGGCCGATCTGTGCGTCGACAACCTCGTGTCGTGGTTTACCGACCGCCGGCCGCTGACACCGGTGCCCGAGACGCTCAACGTCAAGGCGCGAGCCTGAGGCGTTTCTCGGTCCTCACGAAAACGGCAAACCGCCTGCCTCTTTGTTTCGGTGTAATTCCGGACGGAAAGCCGTCCTGGAAATTGCTCCAATCCGCACCCGTCGCCACATTTATTAACGCCCACTTAACCCTTTGGAATCATTCTGCATACTTGGTTATGTGCGGAGAGGCAGGGTGAAGCTGTTCGTTGGCTTGGCAGCATCGGTAGCGTTGTTCGGGGGCGTTCAGTTCCTGCATGGCGGCAACGGCCAAAGCGAGGCCACAGAACTCATCCCGACAAACGCCTATCGGCTGACCGCCAATGGCGATGAAGCGGCCTGCGCCATCCACCGCGGCGCCGAAATCTCCGAGGTCCTGTCGTTGCTTTCCGTCGCCCCGAACTGCCGCAAGCTGATGCCTGGCATCGAGCACGCGAAATTCTGGCGCGAGCAGGCGGATGGTTCGGTCGCTTTCAGCGAGGACGGGGTCGATCCGATCGTCACCTTCGGCGTTGCCGATGGCGACGGCTACGAATCCTACGCGCCGGCCGCGCCGCTTCTGGCGCTGAGCACGAGCGAATAGCCGCCGCGGAACCGTTCGGGCTTACTCTGCCGCGGCGCGGGCACCTGTTTTCGCGGCCGCATGCAGGCGCACGGCATCGCCGAAGGCCTTGAAGATCTTGGCGGAATTGCTGTCCGACTTCACCCAGTATTCGGGGTGCCATTGCACGCCGACTGCGAAGGCGCGGGCATCCTTGACGGAGACTGCTTCGATCGTGCCGTCGCTGGCCAAAGCCTCGACCTGGAGCCTGGAGCCCAGCAGGTCGATCGCCTGGCGATGCAGCGAATTCACCTTGATCTCGCCGGCGCCGAACACGCCGGCAAGGCAGCTTCCGGGCTTGATCGAGATCGTCTGGTGGATGCCGAAGCGCTCGTCCTGATTGTCGCTCACCGGCGCGCGGTGGTCGAGCGAGCCATCGCGCTCCTGGATTTCGGTGCCCAGCGTGCCGCCGAGCGCGACGTTCAGCTCCTGGATTCCGCGGCAGATGGCAAGCAACGGCACGCCGCGCTCGATCGCCTTGCGGATCAGCGGCAGCGTGGTTGCGTCGCGCGCCGGATCGTAGGGGCCGTTGGCCTCGCTGGGATCGCCGCCATAGAGCGAGGGATGCACGTTGGACTTTGAGCCCGTCACCATGACGCCGTCGACCGACGACAGCAGCTCGTCGAAATCGAGCCGGTCGCCGAAGGACGGCACCAGCAGCGGGAACACGCCGGCGCCGGCGACCGCCGCTTCCAGATACTGCTGGGGTGCCGCGTGCCAAGTGTAGTTGTCGAACTGGCGGACGTCGGACGAGACTGCGACGAGCGGTTGCTGCATTTTGGGTTTGGATTCCTTCGAGGGCTAAGGAGTTAATCTGCCTACAAAATAGGCGATCTGAGGGCAGTTTGCCATGGCAAGTTTCGCTGCCTTGCATGGGCCAGCGGCAGGCTCGTTAGACTATAGTTGCACGCGGCGCCGGAATGTCGGCAACCCTTGCCCGCAACACTGGACTCGACTCTTTGCCTGTGTATGTTTCTTCCCCAACCGATCCGGGCAACGAGGATGCCCTGACGTCGGTCATCTGATCCGCAAGGGAGGAAACTTAATGGATCGTCGTTCTTTCATTCGCAAGGCCGGTGCGTCCGGCGTGGGTGCCGCGGCAGCCGCGGCGGCACTTGCCACGCCGGCCATTGCCCAGTCCAATCCCAAGGTGACCTGGCGGCTCGCATCGTCTTTCCCGAAATCGCTCGACACGATCTATGGCGGCGCCGAAGTCTTCTCAAAAATGCTGTCGGAGGCGACCGACGGCAATTTCCAGGTCCAGGTCTTCGCCTCCGGTGAGCTCGTGCCCGGCCTGCAGGCTGCGGACGCCACCACGGCCGGCACGGTCGAGGCCTGCCATACGGTCGCATACTATTACTGGGGCAAGGACCCGACCTGGGCGCTCGGTGCCGCAGTGCCCTTCTCGCTCAACGCGCGCGGTATGAATGCCTGGCACTATCATGGCGGCGGCATCGACCTGTTCAACGAGTTCCTCGCCACGCAAGGGCTGTTCGGCCTGCCGGGCGGCAATACCGGCGTTCAGATGGGCGGCTGGTTCCGCAAGCAGATCAACACGGTGGCCGATCTCTCGGGCCTCAAGATGCGCATCGGCGGCTTTGCCGGCAAAGTTGTGCAGAAGCTCGGCGTCGTGCCGCAGCAGATCGCCGGCGGCGACATCTATCCGGCGCTGGAGAAGGGCACCATCGACGCCGCCGAATGGGTCGGCCCCTATGACGACGAGAAGCTCGGCTTCTATAAGGTCGCGCCCTACTACTACTATCCCGGCTGGTGGGAAGGCGGCCCGACCGTGCATCTGATGTTCAACAAGGCCAAATACGAAGAGCTTTCGCCGGCCTACAAGTCGCTGGTGCATACCGCCGCGCAAGCGGCGGACGCCAACATGCTGCAGAAGTACGACTATCTCAATCCGGCGGCGGTGAAGCGGCTGGTGTCGAACGGCGCCAAGCTGGCGCCGTTCAGCCAGGAGATCATGGCCGCCTGCTTCGAGAAGGCCAATGAGGTCTACGCCGAGATGGAATCCAACAACGCGCCGTTCAAGAAAATCTGGGAATCGATCAAGGCTTTCCGCAAGGAGCACTATCTCTGGGCCCAGGTGGCCGAATACAATTACGACACCTTCATGATGGTGCAGCAGCGCAACGGCAAGCTGTAGGAAGATTAGCCCCTTCTCCCCGTCACTATACGGGGAGAAGGTCCCGGCAGGGGGATGAGGGGCAGCGCCAACCTCGGCGATTGAAAAGCCTAGAGCCGTGATCTGGGTCTAACCCTTACCCATCCGACGTCGGCGCCGCCCCTCACCTGCCTGCCGGCATCCTCTCCCCGTATAGGGACGGGGAGAGGGGCGCCCTTATCGGCGGTTTCGCCAATCGCCAACGTTGCAAGATGGAAAACTGCGCCATCAGCCTCGGCCCGGCACCACCAGCACCTTGACCTCGCCCGGCGCCGGCGGATTGGCGATCACGTCCGGTGCCTCTTCGAGGCTGACCTGCTTCGAGATCAGCCGGTCGATCTCGATCGCGCCGGAGGCGATCAGCTGGGCCGCCCGGCCATGCGTGAACGGGTTGAGGAAGGAGCCGAGCACCTTCAGTTCGCGAAACAGAAGATCGAACGGCTCGATCTCCACCTTCATGCCTTGCGGCACCACGCCGACGATCACCACCGTGCCGCCCGCCTTTGCCATGCGCATCGACTGCTCCACCGTGTCGCGGACGCCGGCGCATTCCAGCACCACGTCGACGCCGCCGGGCGCCAGGCCATTCGGCCCGGCGACGGCCGCGATCGGGTCGCCGGCGCTTGGGTCAATCGTCGCGGTCGCGCCGAGTTCCTCGGCGAGCGCGCGACGCGAAGCCTGCCGGGTCGACAGAATGATGGTCGCCGCGCCCGCGAGCTTGGCCAGCTGCACGACGAGCAGGCCGATGACGCCGCCGCCCAGCACCGCGACCGATGCGCCCGGCCGGATCGCGGCCAAGTCGACGCCGTGCAGGCAGCAGGCGAGCGGCTCGCAGAAAGCGCCATGCGTCGGCTTGAGGTTGGCGGGCAGTCGGAAGGCTTGGCTTTGCGGCATCAGCACGTAATCGGCGAAGCCGCCGTCGCGGTGGATGCCGATGGCGCGCAGATTGCTGCAGAGATTGACGCGGCCGGCGTGGCAGTGGGCGCAGCGCCCGCAGGCAATGTTCGGATCGCCAGTGACGCGGTCGCCGACGGCAATGCCCGTCACCGCCGCGCCGACCGCTTCGACGATGCCGGAGAACTCATGGCCGAGCGTCACCGGCGGCGTGCAGGGAAATTCGCCATGGAAGAGGTGGCGGTCGGTGCCGCAGACGCCGCAGGCCTCGATGCGCACCAGAACGTCCTCAGGCCCGGGAACGGGTTTTGCGACCTCGCGCAACCCGATCTTACCTACCGCCTCCAGCCGCACGGCTCTCATGGTGTCCTCAATTGAATTTGGGCGGCTGCGAGAGATCGGGCGCCGGCGCTGCCGGCTTGGCCGGCGCATCGCCGAAGCTCGGCGGCTGCGACAGGTCGGGCGTGCCGGGTGCCGCCGGAGCGCCGCCATTGGACGGCGCAGCTCCATTGTTGTTCGCCGGCGGCGTGCCGAGCGGCGACAGCGAAGGCATGTCGGGCAGCCTGAGGTCGATGGTGCTGGGCTCCACCGCGGCGCCCTTGTAGCGCATGACCATCTGCGGGAAGGCGATGGTCAGCCCGATCATGATCACCTGGATCAGGACGAACGGCACGGCGCCCCAATAGATCTGCCCGGTGGTGATCGGCGCGATCTGCTTGCCGGTGATCCTGTCGAGGTAAGGCACGCGGGCCGCGACCGAGCGCAGGTAGAACAGCGCGAAGCCGAAGGGCGGGTGCATGAAGCTGGTTTGCATGTTGACGCCGAGCAGCACGCCGAACCAGATCAGGTCGATGCCGAGCTTGTCCGCCGCCGGCGCCAGCAGCGGCACGATGATAAAGGCGAGCTCGAAGAAATCGAGGAAGAAGGCAAGCACGAAGACCAGGATGTTGACGCCGATCAGGAAGCCGGTCTCGCCGCCGGGCAGCGAGGTCAACAGGCGCTCGACCCAGATATGGCCGTTGACGCCATAGAAGGTCAGCGAAAAGACGCGCGCGCCGATCAGGATGAACAGCACGAAGGCGGAAAGGCGGGTCGTCGACGCCAGCGCCTGGTTGATGACGTCCATCGTCAGGCGGCCCTTCATTGCCGCCATGATGAGCGCGCCGACGGCGCCCATGGCGCCGCCTTCCGTCGGCGTGGCGATGCCGAGGAAGATGGTGCCCAGAACCAAGAAGATAAGCGCCAGCGGCGGGATCAGCACGATCACCACCTGCTGCGCCAGCTTCGACATCATGTTGATACGGAGCCGCTGATCGAGGATGGCCACGACATAAATGATGATGACGCCGACGGCGAAGCCGAGGATGTCGGCATTGTCGCCGTGGGTCGGCGCAAGGTAGCGATAGGCCGCGTAGGAAATCGCGCCCGTCACTACAACTGCCACCAGCAGAGATATCACACCGTGGCCGAGCGTACGCGCCTCGAGCGGCAGCGCCGGCATCGAGTTCGGCCGGACGATCGACATGATCAGGATGTAGAGCATGTAGATGCCGGTGAGCACGAGGCCGGGGATCAATGCGCCGGCATACATGTCGCCGACCGAGCGTCCCAGCTGGTCGGCCAGCACGATCAGCACCAGCGACGGCGGGATGATCTGCGCCAGCGTGCCGGAGGCGGCGATGACGCCCGAGGCCACGCGCCGGTCGTAGCCGTAGCGTAACATGATCGGCAGCGAGATCAGGCCCATGGCAATGACCGAAGCGGCCACCACGCCGGTCGTCGCGGCAAGCAGCGCACCGACGAAGATCACCGCATAGGCAAGCCCGCCGCGGATCGGCCCGAACAGCTGCCCGATCGTGTCGAGCAGATCCTCGGCCATGCCGGAGCGCTCCAGCACGATACCCATGAAGGTGAAGAACGGTATCGCCAAGAGCGTGTCGTTCGACATCACCCTGGTGCCGTAGAAATTGTCGGGAAGCGCGTGCAGCAACGGCCAGGCAAGGTTGATCGACCCGCCGGAATAGGGCGACAGCACGACACCGATGAAGAAGAACATCAGCCCGTTGGCGGCGAGCGAGAAGGCTACGGGGTAGCCGATCAACAGGAAGATGACCAGCGAGGCGAACATGATCGGCGCCATGTTCTGCGCGATGAATTCGATCACGAGCGCACCTCGCCCGCGAGCGCCTTGGCTTCCTCGGCCAGCGCCTTGGCCTCGAGCTCGGCCTGCTCATGGGCCGAGATGAAAGGAGTGGGATCGTCCATGTCGCCGCGCATGATGGCGATCTTCTTGATGATCTCGGAAACCCCTTGCAGCGCGAGCAGGAAGAAGCCGACCAGCAGGATGGCCTTGGCCGGCCACACGATCAGGCCGCCGGCATTGGTCGACATCTCGCCGCTGCGGAAGGAAAGCGACACATAAGGCACGAAATAGATCACCATCAGCACCACGAACGGCATCAGGAAAAACAGATGGCCGAAGAGGTCGATCCAGTGCTGCACACGGCGCGAGAACATGCCGTAGACGATGTCGATGCGGATATGGTCGTTCTGTTTCAGCGTGTAGGCGGCGGCCAGCATGAAGGCGGCGCCGAACAGGTACCACTGCAGCTCCAGCCAGGCGTTGGAGGAGATGTCGAACACCTTGCGGATGACGGCATTGCCGGCGCTCACCAGGATCGCGAGCAGGATCAGCCACGACACCCAGCGGCCGATGAACTCGTTGATGCGGTCGATCGTCCTGGATAGAGCGAGCAGCCCTGCCATGCATAGTCCTCCCTGGTACCGGCAGCGCGCCCGATTCCCCCTCCGGTGTCGCGCCGCTTGGCCCAACGATATGCAGTGCGTGGTCCGGCAGGTCAACATGACAAAGCGAGGCAAACAGATCGGCAAGCCGCGCAGAGGCGGAATGCCGCCGCATGACGCGGCGTCATGCAACCAAAGTCTGGGAGCTCAGGCGATCTTGGCCTGGTCGCGCCCGGCGCCGATCAGCACCAGCATGGCGACGAGGAAGAGATAGATCCAGGCGTCGCGCCATTCGAGCGGGAAATAGCCGGCCCAGAGCGATTCCGCCATACCGAAGGCCGCGGCGCCAAGCGCCGCCTTGAGCGGCGACAGATAACCGCCGACCGCCGTCACGAACAGGATCTTGAGGCCGTAGACCAGCCCGGTGCCGAAGGAGACATTGCCGTAATAGAGCCCGGCAAGCACGCCGGCCAGGGCGGCGCAAAAGCCGCTGAACAGCACGGCGCGGCGGAACACGGCAGTGACGTCGATGCCGCACATCGCCGCCGCTTTCGGATCGTCGGAGACGGCGCGCCAGGCGCGGCCGAAATGCGAATGCGAGAACAGCCAGGCCGCCAGCGCCACCACCGCGATGATACAAGCGCAATCGAGCAACTGGATGACGGTTAGCGTCACCTTGAAGCCCTCACCCTGGGCAAAGATGACGGGGTTGGCGAGCATCGGCGGCAGCCACAGGTCATGCGTGTCGGCGGCGATGCGGCTCGCTTCTGACAGGAAGATGAGAATGCCGAGCGTCGTCACCACGATGGCGTTGGGCGAGCGGTCGGCGAGCCTCTCGAAAACGCTGCGCGACAGGACATGGCTGATCAGCGCGGCATAAAGCACGGCGGCGGCGACGCCGAGCATTACCGCGGCGGCCAGCGTCAGCCACAGCGCCTGATAGCCGAAGGCGGCGGTCAGGATCATCGTCTGGCCGCAGAAGGCGAACAGCGCGCCGTAAGCCAGGTTGGTGCGATGCAGGATGCCGTTGGTCAGCACATAGCCGAAGGCGAGCAGCGCATAGAGCGCGCCCGAATGCAGCCCGTTCAGCACCTGCTGGAAGAAATAGAGCATGCGATATCCTACAGGTCGTATGACGCGACCCCGCCGGACCGTTGCACCCGGAATCTAACTTGTCAAATGCGTTTTATCGGTTAGATTTCTGTCATGACGGTTTCCTGGACCCCGCACCGCTTCACCGGCGGCATCCTTGCGCTCGACACGGCGAACACCGTCGTGCTGCGCAACGATCCGCAAAAGTCCTTTGACCGTTTTGACGATCCGGCCGAGATCGCCCGCTTCGCCGAGGCGGCGAGCGGCTTTCGCGCAGCCGAGCTCGGCGGCCGAAGGCTGCAGGCGCCGGAGCCGGGCGAGATAAAGCCAGCCGTCGTCTCGATTCGCGAAGCGACCGACCGCCTGTTTCGTCATGCCGTATCGAACGGCGCGATCGCGACCAGCCATTTGCCGGATTTCCTCACGGCCTGCGCCGGCGGACTGTCCGGCAGCGCGACCGAGATCGGGGTGCCGGGCCAGCCTTTCGGCGATCCGCAAACGCCGATTGCCTTCGAGGCGGCTTTGGCCGTCTCGGCGCTGTCGCTGCTGCGCGACGAAACGGTGGCGAGGCTGAGGATCTGTCCCAATTGCAGCTGGCTGTTCGTCGACCGCAGCCGCAACGCCAGCCGCCTCTGGTGCGACATGGCGGTTTGCGGCAACCGCCAGAAGGCAAACCGCTATTACCGCCGCCGCACAGCGGCGAGGGAGGTCAGCAATGCTTAGGAAATTGTCGCGTTCGGCTCTGGTCGGCGCCGCCTTGATCGCTGCATTCGCGCTTGGCGCCTGCCGCGACACCGGCAAGGAGCAACTCTTCGCCATCTCCGGCAAGCTGTTCGAGTTCAATTACCGGCTCGCCATCGCCACCTATGTTATCACCCTGAAGCCGCTGCGGCCGATGGTCGACGGCCAGGTCGCGGTGGTGAGCTTCCAGAACCCGGCCGGCGGCGAGCCGCTCGTCGTCAACCAGAAGATCTGGCCGAAGCTGCCCCATATCACGCTCACCAGTCCGCCGCTCTCCTGCGTGGTCAAGGACAAGCCTTACAAAGTCTCGATCCGCATCCAGGATGCCAGCGGCACATTGCTGCAAAGCATCGACACCACCATGACCTCGTCGGAGGACCAGACGATGCTGCCGGACCGCCCCCTGGTGATCGGCCCGAAATACGAGCTCAACCCGGACCTTGCCGGCCATCCTGACGGCAGGCTGCCCGATGCGCAGAAGCCGGATTGCTCGAAAGCGACCTGAAACGCCCAGCGCTCACGAAATTTTTGTTCCTCGGGAAGCGGTTGGCGCGGTCTTGCATGCGCCGTCGGCCACTCGCCAGACCGTTTGTTGCGTGTTATCTGGCTGCTGCGATTTTGTTTGACCTCTCCGCCAAGGGAAGAAAGACTGCGGCGTCCCACTCCGACGTTGGCTGCCTGATTTGCGCCGCCTCCGCAGAGGAAATACCTGATGACGCTGCACCATGTCGCGCTCGACGACAAGTTCGACCTTGGCAAGGAGCGCGTCTTCCTGTCCGGCGCGCAGGCGGTCGTGCGCATGCTTCTGATGCAGCGCGAGCGCGACCGCCGCGCGGGCCTCAACACGGCGGGCTTCGTCTCCGGCTATCGCGGCTCGCCTTTGGGCGGCCTCGACATGCAGCTATGGCGGGCCAAGAAGCAGCTTGCGGCTGCCGACATCGTCTTCCAGCCCGGCCTCAACGAGGAACTCGCCGCCACCGCCTGCTGGGGTTCTCAGCAGACCGAATTGCTGGGCGAGGGCACGCATGACGGCGTCTTTTCGGTCTGGTACGGCAAGGGGCCGGGCGTCGACCGTTCCGGCGACGTCTTCCGCCACGCCAATCTTGCCGGCTCGTCCAAGCACGGCGGCGTGCTTGCCCTGATGGGCGACGACCACATGGCCGAATCCTCGACGAATGCGCATGCCACCGAATTCCTATTCGTCGACACCATGGTGCCGATCCTCAACCCGGCAGGCGTCCAGGAGATCATCGACTACGGTCTCTACGGCTTTGCAATGTCGCGCTTCGCCGGCACCTGGGCGGCGATCAAATGCGTCAAGGACAACATCGAATCGACCGCCTCGGTCGACGCCTCGATCGAGCGTCTGGGCATCGTCATTCCCGAATTCGACATGCCGCCGGGCGGCCTCAACATCCGCCACGAGATCGACATGCTCGGCCAGGAAGAGCGGCTGCACGAGTACAAGCGCGCCGCCGCTTCCGCCTTCATCCAGGCCAATAGTCTCAACCGCATTGTCTACTCCGGCGGCCGCAACCCCAAGCTCGGCGTCATCACCATCGGCAAGAGCTATCTCGATGTCCGCCAGGCGCTGGAGGATATCGGCATCGACGAGACGGCCGCCAACCGCATCGGCATCCGCCTGTTCAAGGTCGGCTGCCCGTGGCCGCTCGACTTCCAGCACATCGCCGAGTTCGCGCGCGGCCTCGACACCATCGTCGTTGTCGAGGAAAAGCGCTCTCTGATCGAGGTTCAGTTGCGCGAGAACCTCTACGGCACCGCCACGCAGCCGGTGATCGTCGGCAAGAAGGACGAGCGCGGCGACTGGCTGTTTCCGGCCAAGGGCGCGCTCGATCCGAACGAGATCGCCATCGCGCTCGGCGAACGGATTCTGCGCACCATCGGCCCGTCGGAAGAAATCGCCGCGCGGCTGGCGAAGCTGCGCCAGTTCCAGGCAATGCTCGCCGACACTGTCGATATCGGCTCGCGCACGCCTTTCTTCTGCTCCGGCTGCCCGCACAATTCGTCAACCAAGGTTCCGGACGGCTCGATCGCCGCCGCCGGCATCGGCTGCCATTTCATGGCGCTGTGGATGGACAGGAATACGGTCGGCTTCACCGCCATGGGCGGCGAGGGCGCGCAATGGGTCGGACAGGCGCCGTTCTCGAAGCGCGACCACATCTTCCAGAATCTCGGCGACGGCACCTATAACCATTCCGGCGTGCTGGCGATCCGCTTCGCGCTGTCCTCCGGCGCCAGCATCACTTACAAGATACTCTACAACGACGCCGTCGCCATGACCGGAGGCCAGCCGCATGAGGGCGGCCTGACCGTCGACATGATCGCCAGACAAGTGCGCGCCGAGGGCGTCGAGCGCATCGCCGTCGTCACCGACGAGCCCGACAAATATGCCGGCAAGGCCGATTTCCCGGCCGGCATCAGCATCCATCATCGTGACGACCTCGATCTCGTCCAGCGCGAGTTGCGTGGGCTCAAAGGCGTTTCCGTTCTCATCTACGACCAGACCTGCGCCGCCGAGAAACGCCGGCGCCGCAAGCGCGGCACCTTCCCCGATCCGGACAAGCGCGTCTTCATCAACGAACTGGTCTGCGAAGGCTGCGGCGATTGCGGCGTCCAGTCGAACTGCGTCTCGATCCAGCCGGTCGAGACCGAATTCGGCCGCAAGCGCCGGATTGACCAGTCGAGCTGCAACAAGGACTTCTCCTGCCTCAACGGCTTCTGCCCATCCTTCGTCACCGTGCATGGCGGCAAGATCAGGAAGGCCGAGGGCATTGCCGGCAAGGCCGATCCTCTCGACGGCGTGCCCGCGCCAGCCGAATTCCGCATGGGCACCCAGGGCTGGGCGGCGATCATCGACGGGGTCGGCGGCACCGGCGTCGTCACCGTCGGCGCGGTGCTCGGCATGGCCGCGCATCTCGAAGGCAAGGGCTGCGGCATGATCGACATGGCCGGCCTCGCCCAGAAGGGCGGCTCGGTCTTCACCCATGTCCGCATCGCCCCGACGCCCGAGGACATCCATGCCATCCGCGTTTCGGCCGGCAAGGCCGACCTTGTGCTGGGCTGCGATCTCGTCGTCTCCGGCGCCAAGAAGGTGCTGGGCGCGGTGCGCGAGGGCCACACGATCTTCCTCGCCAACACCGCCGAGATCATGCCCGGCGAATTCACCCGGTCCGCCGACTTCTCGCTGCCGATCGAGCGGCTGAAGAAGGCGATCCGGGCGGCGGCCGGCGACGACAAGGCGCATTTCTTCGACGCCACCCGCACGGCGACGGCTTTGTTCGGCAATTCGCTGGGCGCCAACATGTTCATGCTCGGCTTCGCCTTCCAGCATGGCGGACTGCCGCTTTCCGCCGAAGCCGTTGAAAAGGCGATAGAATTGAACGGCGAGGCTGTGCCGATGAACATCGCGGCCTTCCGCTGGGGCCGCCGCGCCGCGCATCAGCCCGATTTCGTGCGCGGCCTGGTCGGCCAGACGGGCAAGCCGGCTTCCCGACCGGCCGAGACGCTGGACGATGTCATCGCCCGCCGTGTCGCCTTCCTTACCGCCTATCAGAACGCCGCCTATGCCAGGCGTTACGCCGACCGCGTGGCGACGTTGCGCGCCGCCGAAGCCAAGGCCGCGCCCGGCTCGACCGCAGTGACCGAGGCCGTCGCCAGGAACCTCTTCAAGCTGATGTCGATCAAGGACGAGTATGAGGTGGCGCGGCTCTACACCGACGGCACTTTCGCCGCCGACCTCGCCAAGCAGTTCCAGAGCTACGACAAGCTCGAGTTCCATCTCGCGCCGCCGATCCTCGGGCGGCGCGGCAATGACGGCAAGCCCCGCAAATCGAGCTTCGGCCCGTGGATGATGAAGGGCTTTCGGCTGCTGGCGGCGATGAAGGGCCTGCGCGGAACCGCCTTCGACCTTTTCGGCTACACGGCCGAGCGGCGCACCGAGCGGCAGTCGCTGAGAGCATACGAGGCCGATCTCGACCTGATCGCCGACGCGCTGGCGCCGGGCAGGGTGGAAGCCGCGACGGCCCTGGCCTCCGTGCCGGCGCTTATCCGCGGCTACGGTCATGTCCGGCAGGCCAGCGCCGACAAGGCGGCGGGCGAGCGCTCGCGTTTGATCGAGCGTTTGAAGCAAGCCCCGGCGGAGCCTTCGCTTCGTGCGGCGGAATGATCGCGCCGGCGCGTTGGACGCCGCGCCAAAATCCCGAATCCCTTATCCGTCCTGCTCACAGCAACCCTCTGCAACCGTCGCCGCGCGCCGTTCTAAGCCTTTCTTAAGGCGGGGTGTGGCATGACAAGGCGTAGTGTTGGGCCGAGTGTATGGGCAGAGCGAAGACCGAGAGCATCCCGGCGGACGTCTATATCCAGTTCGTGCGGGCATTGTTCGACAACGCCGGCATGGTGGCGATCGGCGGCGTATGCTACTGGATTGTCGGTTTCATGGTCTACCTGCGCACGCAGGATCTGCTTTATCTGGCGTTGGCTTTCGTTCTGCTATCGGCCAGCCTCTGGCGGTACTTCAGCATCCAAGGCTTCCATAGAGCGGGCGGCACCATAGCAAGTGTCGCGGAGGCAGAAGCGATAGAGCGCAACTACATTATCAAAGGCAGCGCCCAGGGCCTCGCATTGGGGTCATTCTGCTTCGTGTCGATCTACCTGCGTCCTGACCAGTTTGGTGAACTGGCGTCGGTGTCGTTGTCGTTGACGACCCTGGTAACGGTTGTCGGGCGAAGCTACGGGTCCATGCGCATGGTCCAGATTTTCTCCTTGACCCTCGTCGGGCCGGCGGCTCTTGCGCTCATCCTGCGCATGGATATGGCTTCTGTCGTCCTCGGCTTGATGATCATCCCGCTGACGTTCGTCACGATCAGCAGCGCTGACCATGTCCGCAACGTGCTCTTCTCCGCGGTCATTGGCCACAAGCAGGCGAGGAACCTGACGCGCCGGTTCGACCGCGCGCTCAACACCATGTCGCACGGCCTGGTCATGCTGGGCCCGGACGGGCGCGTCGCGGTCGCCAATGCCGAAGCTGCCCATCTGATGTCGCTGAAATCGTCCGAGGCGCTGCTCGGGCGCTCGATCCACGGCCTGCTGATGCGCGGCGTTGCCGGCGGCATGCTGGCGCCAAAGGACTGCCGCTACATCGAGGCGCAGCTGACGCGCGCCTTGCGCGAAGGCCGCGACCGCAAGGTGCTGGTTTCGCTTGCCAATGGCCAGCACTATGAATTTTCCGCGCGCGAAGGCAGCCAGGAATTGGGCGTCATCACCTTCGAGGACGTGACGGCCCGCGTCGAGGCGGAAGAAAAGATCCGCTTCATGGCGCGCTACGACAATTTGACGGGGCTGCCGAACCGCGCCTATTTCAACGAACTGGTCGGCGAAGCCATGGCGTCCGGCGACCGCGACCGGCTCTGCGGCCTCGCCGTGCTCGACCTCGACGATTTCAAGAGCGTCAACGACACACTCGGCCATCCGGTCGGCGATGGGCTGATCTATGCCTTGGCCGAGCGGCTGGCTGCGGTCGCCGGGCCAGGCATCAATGTCAGCCGTTTCGGCGGCGACGAGTTCATGGTCTTCTTCGACCGCATCGAGGACGAGAGCCATCTCAACGATTTGCTCGACGAGATCTTCGTCAACCTGCAGGGGGAGGTGGATGTCGCCGGTCACAGCCTACGCATCCAGGCCAGCGGCGGCGCCGTGTTGTCCAGGGTCGCAGACACCGATGTCGACGCCATGATCGTCAAGGCCGACCTTGCCCTCTACAAGGCCAAGGAGCTCGGCAAGAACAGCTGGCGGCTGTTCGAGGCATCAATGGATGCCGCGTTCCGCAGTCGCCAGCTGATGAAGGCCGACCTGCGCAATGCCGTACAGGCCAGGGAGTTGCGCGTCGTCTACCAGCCGATCGTGGCCATCAGCACCATGCGCATCGCCAGTTGCGAGGCGCTCTGCCGCTGGGACCATCCCGATCTCGGCCCGATCTCGCCCAGCGTCTTCATCCCGCTCGCCGAGGAGATGGGCATCATTGCCGACATCAGTACTTTCGTGTTGCAGGCGGCCTGCGCCGAATGCGCCAAATGGCCGACGCAGACCAGCGTATCGGTCAACCTTTCAGCCAAGGATTTCCGCAACCGCGACGTCGTGCAGAAGGTTCGTGACGCGCTGGCGGCGTCAGGCCTTGCGCCGCACCGGCTCGAAATCGAGGTCACCGAGACAGCCTTGCTCGACGACAAATCGCTGACGCGCGAGCTGATCGAAGAGATGAAGACGCTTGGCGTCCGCATTGCGCTCGACGATTTCGGCACCGGCTATTCCAGCCTCAGCTATTTGCACAAGCTGCCGCTCGACAAGATCAAGATCGATCGCTCCTTCCTGATCGATTTGAACCAGAACCGGCAGTCGCTCGATCTTCTGAAGGGCATCGTCGGCCTGTCCCGGACGCTGGGTCTTTCTGTCACCATCGAAGGGGTCGAAACCTTCGAGCAGCTGAAGACGCTGGTCCATCTGGTCAAGCCGGACTTCGTGCAAGGCTTCCTCTTCGGCGCCGCGCTCAGCGCGTCGGGCATCGAGACGATGTCGAGTGTCACGTGGCCGTTTGCCGCGGATCTGTATATCGCCGGCAAACGGACAGCCAGCTGAACGCTATTCCAGGAAAGGTGCGGAGTGTGTCTCACCTGGAATTGCGTTCAAAAAGCAGATCGAATGTTCACCCAATGAAAGGATGACAGCTCGGGCGCTGTCTAAATCCGCCACGTACTGGTGCGCGCAACACCTGATTTCAGAATCACCGCGGTGATCGCCGCCAGTTCGGATCAGACAACCCGGCTGCACGATCCTGCATTTTTTGCATGAGATCGCCGAACGATTCGCGGCCGTTAAGGTTAACAACCGGTAAATCAGCGATATCGAATTTTCAGCTTGTGTCTCATTTCAACTCGAATAGCTTATTTATAAGCGGAATTCGAGGACAGACTATGGTTGTTGCTAGAAAGAGCGCGTCGGTCGACGCCAGCGCTAGAATCGACTCGGCGCTCAACCGATCCATGATGCAACTGCTGGATCATGTCGAATATCGTCTCATCACCGGGGGTGAAGATCAGGAGGCGATATACCGGCTCCGCTACAATTCCTATCGGCGCTCAGGTATGTGTGGTCCGATCGCGAGCGGTATGTTCGAGGATCGCTGGGATAATCTGCCCAACGCCTACCGGTTCGGTGTCTATTGCTATGGCCAATTGGTCAGCACACTGCGTTTCCATTATATTACCAGCGAGTGTCCGTTCTCGCCCTCCGTCGATGCCTATCCGGAAATATTGAAGGAGCGGCTTGCGCGCGGAGAAACCTTCATCGATGGAACCCGGTTCGCAGCCGATCCTGCCAGCGCACCGTCGCCCGGAGTGATACCTTTCCTGACACTCAGGATTGCCATGGTCGCCTCCTGTTATTTTGGCCAGGACTCGGTACTGACGCCGGTCAAGATGGAGCATTCCGCTTTTTACGTTCGTTACTTTCAGGCCGTGCAGAGGACAGAGGCTAAAGTATTTCCGGGCGTTCTTCCCCCGCTCGCACTGTTCGAAATCCCGGCCGGCGAAAACATGCGCCTGACGCTCAAACGATTGCCGTTCTTCAGATCGACGCCGATGGAGCAGCGGATGATGTTCGGCAATCCGGCCATCAACCGGCTGACGCCCCTCACCATTCTGCCGACGGCGAAATATTACCGCGCCGCGGCCTGAATGCAGGCCATGAACCTTTCGCCGGCGGCGACGTTGTCAGAGCAATTCCAGGAAAGTGTGAGCGGTTTTCCGTTCGGAATTGCGTCGATACAAGCTCCGCAGCCCGGTCTGCCCAGGCGATCGCGCCTGTCATAAGAAAGGATCCCGCATGACCATCCACTCGCTCGCGCTGACGCCGCTGATCTCGCTGATCGCCGGCGTGCTGATCCTGGTGATGCCTCGGCTCCTCAACTACATCGTCGCGCTTTACCTGATCGTTGTCGGCCTGCTCGGCCTTTTCCCCCACCTCGCGGGCTGAAATCCCGCGCCGGCCGCATGACATCGCGCGGCATTCGATTTCAACTTTCGTTTGAGGCTGTTGTCGCGGACTGTGCGGCAATAGCGCCATTGCTCTTGGTTCGGCTTTTCGCTATGTGCCTCGAAGGCATTTTCGAAGGGGTACTTCCATGGCTGATCACACGCCGACCGGTCCTGTCGAGCTGGGCGCGCAGATGGACTATGCCGAGCACGACCGTACCTACAAAGGCTTCCTCGGTCTTGCCAAATACGGCTCGCTGTTCTGTGCCGCCGTCCTTATTGCAATGGCCTTCGGTTTCTTCGTCGGCGGCTTCTTCTCGGCGACCATCCTGTTCATCCTGATCATGGCCGTCGGCACTCTCATTCTGCGGTAGACTTCCCAAGCCCATTGCCCTCGACGTCGCCGGACGTCCGGCCGACGCCTTGCGCAGTCAAGGTTCCAGCCGAAAGGATCATCCGGTGGGACAAATCGTATTCATCCCTCGCGAGATTGACCCGAACGAGCCGCGCGTCGCGGCCTCGCCGGAGACGGTCAAGCGCCTGGCGGGTCTCGGCTTCGACGTGATCGTCGAGAAGGGTGCCGGCCTCGGCTCACGCATTCCCGACCAGGATTTCACTGCTGCCGGCGGCGCGATCGGAACGGCGGCCGACGCCAAAAAGGCCGATGTGGTGCTGAAAGTGCGCCGGCCGACGGATGGCGAGCTCAAGGGCTACAAGCCGGGCGCCGCCGTCATCGCCATCATGGATCCTTACGGCAACGATGCCGCTGTCGCCGCGATGGCCAAGGCCGGCATCACCGCCTTTTCGATGGAATTCATGCCGCGCATCACCCGCGCCCAGTCGATGGATGTGCTTTCCTCGCAGGCCAATCTCGCCGGCTACCAGGCGGTGATCGACGCGGCCGCCGAATATGACCGCGCGCTGCCGATGATGATGACGGCGGCAGGCACAGTGCCGGCGGCGAAAGCTTTCGTCATGGGCGTCGGCGTCGCCGGCCTACAGGCCATCGCCACCGCGCGGCGGCTAGGCGCCATCGTCACCGCTACAGACGTGCGTCCGGCGGTGAAGGAGCAGGTGCAATCGCTCGGCGCCAAATTCCTGGCGGTCGAGGACGAGGAGTTCAAGGCGGCCGAGACGGCCGGCGGCTACGCCAAGGAAATGTCGAAGGAATACCAGGCCAAGCAGGCGGCGCTGACTGCCGAGCACATCGCCAAGCAGGACATCGTCATCACCACCGCGCTGATCCCTGGCCGTCCGGCGCCGAAGCTCATCTCGGCTGCCATGGTCGCCTCGATGAAGCCGGGCTCGGTGATCGTCGACCTGGCGGTCGAGCGCGGTGGCAATGTCGAAGGCGCGGTGCCCGGCAAAGTCGTGACGACAGAAAACGGCGTCAAGATCGTCGGCCATCTCAACGTGCCCGGTCGTGTTGCTGCATCCGCCTCGCTGCTCTACGCCAAGAATCTCTACGCCTTCCTCGAGACGATGGTCGACAAGGCGACGAAACAGTTTTCGATCAAGCGCGACGACGAGTTGGTCAAGGCCACGATGCTGACCGATGGCGGCAAAGTCGTGCATCCTGCCTTCGCCAAGGCGGCGGAAGAGCCGCGCACCGAGCCGGCTGCCATTCCCGCGACGACCATCGTAGCTGACGCCTTCGACAAGCCTGCTGCGAAGAAGATCGCGGCGAAGAAACCCGCCGCAGCCAAGTCGCCCTCGTCTAAGTCGAAAGGGACCGCGTGATGGAACAGCTGCAGAAAGCTCTCGATCAGCTCGATCAGGCGACCGCCGCCGTCCGCCTTGCCGTGCAGGACCTTGCCAACGCGCCCGCAGGCGAGGCTGCCGGTAATGCCGCGCACGCGCTTTCGGGTGGCGCCATCGATCCCTTCGTCTTCCGCTTCGCCATCTTCGTGCTGGCGATCTTCGTCGGCTATTATGTCGTCTGGTCGGTGACGCCGGCGCTGCACACGCCGCTGATGGCCGTCACCAACGCCATTTCCTCGGTCATCGTCGTCGGCGCGCTGCTCGCCGTCGGCATTGCCGCTTCCGGCCTTGCGGCGGGCTTCGGCTTCGTCGCGCTGGTGCTGGTCTCGGTCAACATCTTCGGCGGCTTTCTCGTCACCCAGCGCATGCTCGCCATGTACAAGAAGAAGGAAAAGTGACGTGAACGCCAACTTCGCTTCCTTCCTCTATCTTGTCTCCGGCATCCTGTTCATCCTGGCGCTGCGCGGCCTGTCGCACCCGACCACCAGTCGGCAGGGCAATCTTTACGGCATGATCGGCATGGGCATCGCCATCGCCACAACGCTGGCGCTGGCGCTGCCTTCGGCCGGCCGCTTCGGCCTGATCGTGCTCGGTCTCGCCATTGGCGGCGGCATCGGCGCGGTCACCGCGCGTCGCATCGCCATGACCTCGATGCCGCAGCTGGTCGCCGCCTTCCACAGCCTCGTCGGCTTCGCCGCCGTGATGGTGGCGGCTGCCGCCATTTACGCGCCGGAAAGTTTCGGCATCGGCACCGCGGGCGACATCCACGCCCAGGCGCTGGTCGAAATGAGCCTGGGCGTCGCCATCGGCGCCATCACCTTCACCGGCTCGGTCATCGCCTTCCTGAAGCTCGACGGACGCATGTCCGGCAAGCCGATCATGATCGGCGGCCGTCACCTCATCAACATCGCGCTCGGTATCGCGCTGGTGGTGCTGATCGTGCTGCTCGTGACCACCGAATCCAAGCTCGTCTTCTGGCTGATCGTCGCCGCCTCGCTGGTGCTCGGCGTGCTCTTGATCATCCCGATCGGCGGCGCCGATATGCCGGTCGTGGTGTCGATGCTGAACTCCTATTCCGGCTGGGCGGCGGCGGCACTCGGGTTCACCCTCGGCAACCTGGCGCTGATCATCACCGGCGCGCTGGTCGGCTCGTCGGGCGCGATCCTGTCCTACATCATGTGCAAGGGCATGAACCGGAGCTTCATCTCGGTCATCCTCGGCGGCTTTGGCGGCGAGACCGCTGCTGTGGCCAGCGACGGCATCGAGCGCACCGTCAAGCAGGGCTCGGCCGACGACGCGGCCTATCTGATGATGAACGCGCAGAAGGTCATCATCGTGCCGGGCTACGGCATGGCGGTCGCCCAGGCGCAGCACGCGCTGCGCGAGATGGCCGACAAGCTCAAGGCCAATGGCGTCGAGGTCAAATACGCCATCCACCCGGTCGCCGGCCGCATGCCCGGCCACATGAACGTGCTCCTGGCCGAGGCCAACGTGCCTTATGACGAAGTGTTCGAGCTGGAGGACATCAACTCGGAATTCGCGCAGGCCGACGTCGCCTATGTCATCGGCGCCAATGACGTCACCAACCCGTCTGCGCGCGACGACAAGTCCTCGCCGATCTACGGCATGCCGATCCTCGACGTCGACAAGGCCCGCACCTGCCTCTTCGTCAAGCGCTCGCTCGGTTCCGGCTATGCCGGCATCGACAACACGCTGTTCTACAAGGACGGCACCATGATGCTGCTCGGCGACGCCAAGAAGATGACCGAGGAAATCGTCAAGGCGATGGATCACTGAGCGTCATGGCAGGCATCAAAAAGAAAGGCCCGACAGTTGTCGGGCCTTTCTTTTTGAATCTGTAAAGGCGCGCTCAGATATCCAGATTGGCCACCGACAGCGCATTGTCCTGGATGAATTCGCGGCGTGGTTCCACCTCATCGCCCATCAGCCGTGAGAACAGCGAATCCGCATCGGTCGCGTCGTTGACCTTGACCTGCAGCAGCGACCGCACATTCGGGTCCAGCGTGGTCTCCCAGAGCTGCTCGGCATTCATCTCGCCGAGACCCTTGTAGCGCTGCATGGTGAGGCCCTTGCGGCCGGAAGCGAACACCGCGTTGAGCAGCGCCAGCGGCCCCGAAAGCAGCTCCGAGGTCTCTTTTCGGCGCAAGCTCGGCTGCTCGGCATAGACTTCCGAAAGCCGCGGCGCGTAGCGGTCGAGCTGGCGCGCATCGGCCGAATTGATCAATCCGGCATCGAGCTGCACCACATCCTTCACGCCGCGCACGGTGCGCTCGAACACATAGCCGCCGGAGCCGTCATTGGAGGTCGACAACCGGCCGGTCCAGCCGCGCTCGGTCTCCTCGGCGATCATGTCCAGCCGCTTCGCGACGCGCTCGGCCATCGCGTTGGCGCGGCCGAGATCGGCAAGCACGTCGGCGTTGAGCGCGCCGGCGATTGCCGCCTGCTCGACGACGCTGCGGCTATAGCGCGTGTGTAGCCCGTTGACCAGCTGGCGCACCGCCAGCGCGTCGTCGACCGAGGCGCGCAGGTCCTGTCCTGTCCGTACCTCGCCGGAGGCCAGCACCAGCGAGGCCTCATCCAGTCCGGACCCGATCAGATATTCCTCATAGGCGCTTTCGTCCTTGAGATATTGCGAGCTCTTGCCCCGCGTCACTTTGTAGAGCGGCGGCTGGGCGATGTAGAGATGGCCGCGCTCGATCAGCTCCGGCATCTGCCGGAAGAAGAAGGTGAGCAACAGCGTGCGGATGTGGGCGCCGTCGACGTCGGCGTCCGTCATCAGGATGATCTTGTGGTAGCGCAGCTTGTCGGCGTTGAACTCGTCCTTGCCGATCGAGGTGCCGAGCGCAGTGATCAGCGTGCCGATCATGTCGGAAGAGAGCATGCGGTCGAAGCGCGCCCGTTCGACATTGAGGATCTTGCCGCGCAGCGGCAGGATCGCCTGGTTCTGGCGCGAGCGTCCGCCCTTGGCCGAGCCGCCGGCCGAATCGCCCTCGACGATGAAGATTTCCGACTTCGCCGGATCGCGCTCCTGGCAGTCGGCGAGCTTGCCGGGCAGCGAGGTGACGCCGAGCGAGCTCTTGCGGGTGATGTCGCGCGCCTTGCGCGCGGCCTCGCGCGCGGCCGCCGCCTGGATCACCTTCTCGACCACCACCCTGCCTTCGCTCGGATGCTCTTCCAGCCAGGTGCCCAGCGCCTCGTTGACCAGGCTTTCCACCACCGGGCGGACCTCGGACGAAACCAGCTTGTCCTTGGTCTGCGAGGAGAATTTCGGATCCGGCACCTTGACCGACAAAACGGCGGTCAGACCCTCGCGGCAGTCGTCGCCGGTCAGCGAGACCTTTTCCTTCTTGGTCTGGCCGGACGATTCGCCATAGCCGGTGATCTGCCTGGTCAGCGCCGCGCGGAAGCCCGCCAGATGCGTGCCGCCGTCGCGCTGCGGGATGTTGTTGGTGAAAGCCAGCACGTTCTCGTGGTAGCTGTCGTTCCACCACATCGCGACTTCCACGGTGATGCCGTCGCGCTCGGCGCGGATGGCGATCGGCGTTTCGATCAGCGGCTTCTTCACCCGGTCGAGATATTTGACGAACTCTTCCAGGCCGCCGTCATAATGCAGCTCGTGGCGCACCAGGTCGGCATGACGCGCGTCGGTCAGCACGATGCGCACGCCGGAATTGAGGAAGGCAAGCTCGCGCAGCCGGTGCTCCAGCGTGCCATAGTCGAATTCGACCATGGTGAAGGTCTCGGCCGACGGGAAGAAGGTGATCTCGCTGCCGCTGCGGCCCTCATAGGTGCCGGGCTGTTTGTTCTGCTCATATGTGCCCGTCACCTTCAACGGCGCGTCGGCATTGCCATGCGTGAAGCTCATCTCGAAGATTTCGCCGTTGCGGCGGATCTTGAGCTTGAGCCATGCGGAAAGCGCGTTGACCACCGAGACGCCGACGCCGTGCAGGCCGCCGGAAACCTTGTAGGAGTTCTGGTCGAATTTGCCGCCGGCATGCAGCTGCGTCATGATCACTTCCGCCGCCGAAACACCCTCTGAGGAGTGGATGTCGGTCGGAATGCCGCGGCCATTGTCGATCACGGTGACGGAGCCGTCGGGGTTGAGCGTCACCGAGACGAGGTCGGCGTGGCCCGCCAGCGCCTCGTCGATGGCGTTGTCCACCACCTCATAGACCATGTGATGCAGGCCCGAGCCGTCATCGGTGTCGCCGATATACATGCCTGGACGCTTGCGAACGGCATCCAACCCCTTCAAAACCTTGATGGAATCGGCCCCGTACTCGGCTTCCACGCCAATGGCGCTTTCGGTCTGGTCGCTCATGAATACCTGTCTGATTGATGTCGATGGTCCGGCACGGGAAAGTCACCCCGAATCGCGCCGTTTTGATGTCCTAGATATAGGCGCAAACGGCTGGTTTTCCAAGGTTTGCGGCCATTTTGCCGGCTTGGCGAGAAGCCTTTCATTCACCCCAGCCGACGGACCGGCAAGCTGGCTGAACGCGAGCCACATTTGGTGACGGTCGCGGACCTGCTCGGCCAGATGGACGCCCGCTTCGTCGGACACTACATTCGGCTGTCAGCGGAGCATGCTTCATGGACACCAAGCCCGCCCCTTTCGTGCCGCCGGCGCCGACGCCGCGCACAACGCCGCCTTCGACGCTGGAGATGATGCGCATCGTCTACCGCAATCCGCTCGAGCTGTGGGGCGAGCATACCTACAACGAGCCCTGGATCTCGGTGACCGGCATCGGCGGCCCTCTGGTCATCGCCAACGATCCCGGCCTCATCCGCCATGTGCTGATCGATAACGCCAAGAATTACAAGATGGCGACTGTGCGCCAGCTGATCCTGCGCCCGATCCTGCGCGACGGGCTGCTGACCGCCGAAGGCGAGGTGTGGAGGCGCTCGCGCAAGGCGATGGCGCCGGTGTTCACACCGCGCCACATCTTCGGCTTCGCCGGGCCGATGCTGAAGCGCACGCTGGATTTCGTCACCCGCTACGAGGCCGGCGGCATGACCGATGTCGCGCATGACATGACGCTGCTCACCTACGACATCCTCGCCGAAACGCTGTTTTCCGGCGAGATCGCCGGCGAGCCCGGCAGCTTCGCCAAGGAGATCGACCGCCTGTTCGAGACCATGGGCCGTGTCGACCCGCTTGACCTTCTGCGCGCGCCGGAATGGCTGCCGCGCTTCACCCGCATCCGCGGCCGCAAGACCATGGCCTATTTCCGCAATATCGTGGCCAACACAGTGAAGATGCGCGAGGAGCGGCTGAAGCGCGATCCCGACGCCGTGCCGCAGGACTTTCTCACGCTTCTGCTGCGCGCCGAGGGGCCGGACGGGCTGACCCGCGCCGAAGTCGAGGACAACATCATCACCTTCATCGGCGCCGGCCATGAGACGACCGCGCGGGCGCTGGGCTGGACGATCTATTGCCTCGCCGGGGCGCCCTGGGAACGCGACAAGATCGAGCAGGAGATCGACGCCGTGCTGGCGCGCGAACCCGATCCGACCAAGTGGCTGGATGCCATGCCGCTCACCCGCGCCGCGTTCGAGGAGGCGCTCAGGCTCTATCCGCCTGCGCCCTCGATCAACCGCGAGCCGATCGAACCGGAGACCTGGAACGGCTTATATATTCCGAAATACGCCGCCGTGCTGGTGATGCCCTGGGTGGTGCATCGCCACCGCAAGCTGTGGGACAGGCCGAACGCCTTCCTGCCGGAGCGCTTCCATCCGGAAAACCGCGACCGGATCGACCGCTTCCAGTACCTGCCCTTCGGCGCCGGGCCGCGCGTCTGCATCGGCGCCAGCTTCGCCATGCAGGAGGCGATCATCGCGCTGGCGATCCTGTTGTCGCGCTTTCGCTTCGATGCTACGTCGCAGACCCGGCCATGGCCGGTGCAGAAGCTCACCACGCAGCCGCAGGGCGGCCTGCCGATGCAGGTCTCCCGGCGGGCGTAGAAACTGGTCTAACGGTCCGCGATCGGCCGGCGCTGCTGGAATTGGCCGGCGGCGCGGAAGCGCCAGAGATAGCTGGGCAGGATGGTGGCGATCGCCTGCGGCTGGATGCCCAGCCCGGCAAGCGTCCTGGCGGCCTTGGCGGCTTCGTCCGAGACGACATTGTCCTCACGCAACTGCAGCACCTGGTCCTTGGTCAGGAGCGGATTGGGCAGCAGCTGGAGGATCGACGCCTGGATGTTCGCCACCCACCACGGCACCGGCACCAGGAGGCGCCTGCGGTCGATCACGGCAAGCATTTCCTCCATGCATTCCTTGAAGGTCAGCACCTGCGGGCCGCCGAGCTCGTAGATCTGGCCGCCCTTGACCTTGCCGTCGACCGAGCGCGCGATCGCTTCGGCGACATCGCCGACATAGACCGGCTGCAGCTTGTTCTGCCCGCCGCCGATCAGCGGCAGGACGGGCGACAGGCGCGCCATGCCGGCGAAGCGGTTGAAGAAGCGGTCCTCCGGTCCGAAATTGATCGACGGGCGGAATATGACGGCATCCTGAATCGTCTCGAACACTGCCCTTTCGCCCAGCGCCTTGGTGCGGGCGTAGTTGGACGGCGAATTGAGATCGGCGCCGAGTGCCGAGATCTGGGTGAGGCCGGCGCCGACCGAGCGTGCGGCCTCGGCGACGGCGCGCGCGCCGAACTCGTGCACGGCGCCAAATTTCTGGCGGCCGGTCTCATGCAGGATGGCGACCAGGTTGACGACATGGTCGGCGCCTTGCACGGCGCGGTCGACCGACCAGCGCACGCGCACATTGGCCTGCACGGGCTGAATCTGGCCGACATTGCCGAGCGGCTGCACATGGCCGGCAAGGTCGGGCCGCCGGCAGGCGACCCGGATGCGGTAGCCGCGCTTGGCCAGCGCTCGCACGACGTGGCGACCGACGAAGCCCGAGCCGCCGAAGACGACGACGAGCTTGGGGGTCTGCAGGATTTCGGTCATGACTGGCTCCGCGCGCAAATGCTTGGCTGAAGCCGTTTCTTAATCCGTTTCTCGCCAAAGGCAAAGAGCGACCGGAAGTCGCCGTCGGCTTGTTTTTGAACTTGCCCGGAATGCCTGCCCCGCCGCATTTGGGAGAACAGAAAACCCCGCCGAAGCGGGGTTTTCCGGGCAGTGTCCACACCGAAGCAGGGTCCAACGAGACGGCCTGACCTGAGACGGCATCAAGGTGGCGTGAAGCAAGCACGCCCGCCCCGCCCTGAACGCCCGGCGTGGCGCCGCCAGCCGGACGAAGCCAATCGGGCGGCTCGCGGCGTGGGGTGCCGGATATGGGTCGTGTCACGTCGAAAAAAGTTCAATCGCGGAGGGAAAAATCAGGCCGAATAACGCTCGGCGAATTCCGAAATGCGCTGCACCACTGCCCTGGACGTGGTGATGCCGCGCGCCTTTGCCTTCTCGGCGGCGTCAGCGCGCGAGCGGCCGGGGATATGCACGCCATAGCGCCGCCGCAACCGCTCGAGCTGGTCCTTCATGCGCCGCTCGAAATTCGGGTCGAGCAGCTTTGGCTCGATGGCCAGAACGAAAAGGCCGGTGCCGGGGCTCTCCGCCCCATCGGTGAACCAGGGCGCGTCGAGCGACCAGTTGGCGCCGGAAATGCCCGCGGCCAGCACCTCGACCATTAAAGCGATGTTGGCGCCGCGCTGGCCGCCAAAGGCAAGCATGGCGCCCTTCATCGCCGCCGCCGGATCGGTGGTCGGGTTGCCGCTGGCATCCAGCGCCCAGCCTTCGGGGATCTTCTTGCCGTCCTCGGCCGCCTTGCGGATGTTGACGAAGGCGGTCGCGCTCGACGACTGGTCGATGATCAGCGGCGGCCCGTCGGCGGCGGGCGACGCAAAGGACATCGGATTGGTGCAATAGACCGGCTTGACCGAGCCCGAGCCGGCAAGCACCGCCGGTCCGTTGGTGGCGGCGAAGGACACCAGCCCCTGGTCGGCCAGCCGACCGGTGAAATAGCCGAGCGCGCCGCATGTGTAGGCGTTCTTCTGCGAGAAGATCGAGACGCCGAACAGTTTTGCCGCCTTGACCAGGTCGTCGATTGTGCGGTCGAAGCCGATATGGGCAAGTCCGCCGCGCGCATCCGAAAGATAGACGGCGAGCGCCGGCCGCGTGATCGCCGGATCGGCGTTGCCGTCGATGCGGCCGGCTTCGAGTGCTTCCAGATAGTCGATGAAATGCGACAGCCCCACCGTCGACAGGCCTTCGGCTTCCGCGGCGATGATCGAGGCCGTCAGCGACTGCGCTGCCTCTTCATTGGCGCCCGCGCCGAGCGCCGCCATCCGGCATAGGCCTGTTGCCTGGGCGAGGGTGAGTTGCATCAGTGTTGCCCTGCAGCGAGTAGCGAATAGGGAATAGCGAGTAGCGAGTAGCGGGAAATAAAGAAACTACTCGCTATTCGCTACTCTCTATTCGCTATCCGATCTTGACCGGAATCCGTGCCTCGATCCGGCTGAAGACGAAGACCAGGATACCGGTGATCGTCATATAGATCAGCGCCAGCAGCAGCAAAGGCTCGTAGGTCAGATACGTGTCCTGGCGCACCTTGGAGGAGACGGCGAAGATGTCGATGACGCTGATCGTCGCCACCAGCGGGGTCGATTTCAACTGCAGCACGGTCTCGCCGGTCAGCGTCGGCAGCGCCCGGTAGACGGCCTGCGGCAGCCAGATGCGCCGGAAGATTTTCCAGCGGCTCATGCCGAACGCGCGGGCGGCCTCCAACTGTCCGCGCGGCACGCCGGCGAATGCGCCGCGCATCACTTCACCCTCGTAGCCGGCGAAGGAGAAGGTCAGCGCCACCACGCCATACGGCCAGGCCTGCCTGAGATACGGCCAAAGCCACGATTCGCGGATCCATGGATATTGCGGAAAGATCGAGCCGAGGCCGTAATAGAGCAGCCAGAGCTGCAGGAGCAGCGGCGTTCCCCGGATGATGGTGCAGAAGGCCTTTGCCGGCGCCGAGAACCAGATCGGTCCGCCGGCCTGGGCGAGCCCGAGCGGCACGGCCAGCGCAAAGCCCAGCGCGCAGGTCACGGCGAGGATCCAAAGCGTCCGCCAGATGCCTATCAGGCCCATTTCCCAATATTGCGGCAGCCAGTCCCAACGCATGAAGACGGCGGCACACAGAACCAGCGCCAGCCCGATCAGGATCAGCACGATGCGGTGCGGCTTGAGCCAGATCGAGGCGCGCGCCGCCATGTGGATCGCGGAGGCTTCGGCGGACATCAGCGCGCCTCCCTGACGGAGGGCATGCCGCGCCGCGACCAAGCCTCGATGCGGCCGATGATCAGGTTGGAGAACAGCGAGAGCGCGAGATAGAGCGCGCCGGCCGCAAGGTAGAAAAGCAGGTAGGCCTTGGTTACGCCGGCCGCCTGGCGCGTCGCCAGCGTCAGTTCGAAGAAGCCGACGACAGCAAGCAGCGCGGTGTCCTTGGTGGCGATGAGCCACAGATTCGCCAGGCCGGGGATGGCGAAGGGCAGCATGGCCGGCACAGTGATGCGTCGCAGCATCAGGCCCGGCGACATGCCGTAGGCGCGGGCGGCCTCGATCTGGCCTTGCGGGATGGCGAGGATGGCGCCGCGGATGACTTCGGTCGAATAGGCGCCCTGGACGAAACCCAGCACGAAAATACCGGCCGCGAGCCCGCTGATGTCGACACGGCTGTAGCCGATCGCCGTCAGCACCTGGTTGATGAGGTCGGTGCCGGCGTAATAGAGCAGCAGGATCAGCACCAGTTCCGGCACGGCGCGCACGACCGTCGTGTAGACCGCGAGCAGATCGCGCGTCACCGGGCCGCCATAGAGCTTGCCGAACGCGCCGGCGGTGCCGATCATGAGGCCGAGGCACGTCGCGCCTATGGCGATCTCGATCGAATGCAGCAGGCCGACCAGCAGCGTGCCGCCCCAGCCGGGCGCCACGGGCGACAGGAGTTCGATGATGCCGGCCGCGGAGGCCGGAAGAAAGGCGTCGATCAGCTTCGTCCCCGGATTGCTGGCGAGCCGCCGACGGTCAGGTCGGCGGCGGGCATGCGTGGCACGGGCATGGCGCGGACGCCATGCCCTCACTCATTTCGAGAGGGCTCAGTTCGACTGCGTGGCGCCGCCATAGATGTCGAAGTCGAAATATTTCTTCGAGATCTCGTCGTACTTGCCGTTGGCGCGGATCGCCTTGATGCCGGCGTTGAACTTTTCCTTGAGCGCGGTGTCTTCCTTGCGGATACCGGCGCCGACACCCGGGCCAAGCACTTCGTCGTCGGGCGCCACCATGCCCTTCAGGTCGCAGCAGGCCTTGCCCTGGTCCGACTTCAGGAATTCGCCGAGCGCGATCGAGTCGGCCTGCACCGCGTCGATGCGGCCAGCGGCCAGATCCTGGTTAGCTTCATCCTGGGTCTGGTATTCCTTGATTTCCTGCGCGCCGGTGAAATGCTTCTTCGCGTACACGGCATGCACGGTCGAGACCTGGACGCCGATCACCTTGCCCTTGAGATCGTCCGGCGTGGCGCCGAACTTCTGGTCCTTCGGCCCGATGATCGCGGTCGGGGTGTTGTAGTACTTGTCCGAGAAGTCGATCGTCTTCTTGCGCTCGTCGGTGATCGACATGGAAGAGACGATGGCGTCGATCTTCTTGGTCGTAAGCGCCGGGATGATGCCGTCCCAGGCCACCGGCGTGATCACGCAGTCAAGTTTCTCTTCGGCGCAGACGGCGTCGACGAAGTCGATCTCCCAGCCCACCCATTTGCCGCTGGCGTCGGGCGAGGTGAAGGGCGGGTAGGGTTCGGCGGCGACGCCGATCTTGACCTGCTCGGCCTTGGCCACTCCGCCCATCGCCGCGACGCCGAGAAGCAGCGCGGCGGCAAATGTCTTGAGAACAGTCTTCATGTCAGGACTCCCAGTTTGTTGTTGTTCCCGGTTTTTCGCTCCGCTTGATGCCGGCACCTAGCCGACATTGCGGAGGAATTGCTTGAGCCTTTCGGATTTGGGCGCGCCGAACAGCTGTTCCGGCGGACCTTCCTCCTCGACCAGCCCGTTGTAGAGATAGACGACATGCGTCGCGACCTCGCGGGCGAACTTCATTTCATGCGTCACCAGCACCATGGTGCGCCCCTCGCGCGCCAGGTCGCCGATGACTTTCAGCACTTCGCCGACCAGCTCGGGATCGAGCGCGGAAGTCGGTTCGTCGAAAAGCATGACGCGCGGATTGATCGCCAGCGCGCGGGCGATCGCGGCCCGCTGCTGCTGGCCGCCGGACAGGAAAGCCGGATAGACGTCGCGCTTCTCCGCCAGCCCGACGCGGGCGAGCAGTTTCTCGGCCTGGGCGATCGCTTCGCTGCGCTTGACGCCAAGCACATGCACCGGAACCTCGATGACATTCTCGATCAGCGTCATGTGGCTCCACAGGTTGAAATTCTGGAAAACCATGCCGAGCCTCGAGCGAATGCGCTCGATCTGCCTGCGGTCGGCCGGAACGGTGTGTCCGTGGCTGTCGGCCTTGAGCTTGATCTCCTCACCATTGACCCGGATGATGCCGCTTGTGGGGTTCTCCAGGCAGTTGATGCAGCGTAAGAGCGTCGACTTGCCGGAACCGGAGCCGCCGATGATGGCGACCACCTCGCCGTCGCGCGCCGACAGCGAAACTCCCTTCAGCACGTGCAACTGGCCGAACTTCTTGTGCAGGTTTTCGACATGGATGGCTTCAGCGGCGCCGTTCTGCGCCTCGCCGGATTGGACTGCGGCAGCTGCTGCAGCGCTCACCGGGTGACCTCTATCTGGCCGACTGCAGGTCGTCGAACGTCTATCCGGCTAATCAACATACGCTGCACTGACCCGCTCCAGGCTTCAGCATGGACCCGACAGCGCGAGCCCGTCAATCCCGCTCATTACGGCACTTGCGGCCTTGTTGCGCAAGTGTATAAATAGCCTTTCATGAAATTTTCACGATTTTTTTCATCTTAAAAGGGCATCGATGAGCGCTTTCGGGTCACAGTCCATGGCGGCGCCGCTGCGGCGCGTGCTGATGCGGTCGGCGGCCAACGCCATGCGCGACGCCGACAGGGCGGTCTGGCACTATGGCCCGGGATTCAACCCGGCGAAAGCAGCCGTGCAACATGCGGCCCTTGCCGACATGGTGGCGGCTTCCGGCGCCGAGATCGAATGGATCGAGGACACGACCGACGGCCTTTCGGATTCGGTGTTCACGCATGACCCGTCGCTGATGACCGACCGCGGCGCGCTGATCCTGTCCATGGGCAAGCCACTGCGCGCCCGGGAGCCCTCGCTGCATGAGGAAACCTATAAGAAACTGGGCATTCCGGTCCTCGGTCGTGTCGAGGCGCCTGGTCAGGTCGAAGGCGGCGACTGCGTATGGGTGGATGCCCGCACGCTGGCGATCGGGCGCGGTGTGCGCTCCAACCAGGAAGGCATCCAGCAGGTTTCCAACCTGCTGACGCCGCTGGGCATTTCCGTGTACGGCTTCGATCTGCCGCTGTGGCAGGGCGAAGAGGCGTGCCTGCATCTGATGTCGGTGATCAGCCCGCTGGCCGACGACCTGGCCCTGGTCCATTCGCCGCTTCTGCCGGCGGCGTTCTATCAGATGCTGAAGGCGCGCGGCATCCGGCTGGTCGAAGGCGACGCCGAAGAGTTCGCCGCTTCCAACGGCCTCAGCCTGAACGTGCTGCCGACCAGCCCACACAAGGTCATCGCCGTTGCGGGTTTTCCCAAGACCAAGGCCGCGATGGAAGCCGCCGGCTGCACGGTCGAGACATTCGAGGCGGATGCGCTCTGCATCGCCTGCGAAGGCGGGCCGACATGCCTGACGCGGCCGATCCTGCGCCAATGAATGCGCGCCGCAAGTTCCGCCGCGAGGGCGAGGAGCGGCGGCGGCAGGATCTGATCGATGCGACGCTGGACAGCGTGGCGGAATATGGACTTCAGGGCGCCACCTTGCGCACCATCGCCTTGCGCGCCGGCGTCACCGCCGGGCTGATCCGGCACTATTTCCCCGGCAAGGAAGAATTGCTGCAGGAAGCCTATACGGCGCTGGTCGGCCGCATGACCGAGCAGGCGAAGGCGGCATTGGTCATGGAAGACGCCTCGCCTCGCCAACGCCTCGCGGCTTTCGTCACCGCCAACCTCAACGCGCCGATCGTCGACCGGCGGGTGTTTTCGCTCTGGGCAACCTTCCTTGGCCGCGCCAATGCGGATCCGGCGCTCGCCCGTGCCCATCGCGAAGGCTATCTCGGCTTTCGCGACGAGGTGGAAGCAGTCGTTGCCGAGGTGCTCGCCGCCGAGCGGCGCAAGCCGGACGCAGGCGAGCTGCGTCGCCATGCCATCGCGATCAACGCGATCATCGACGGGCTCTGGATCGAAGGCTGCCTGGCAGCAGAGATGTTCTCGCCTGGCGAATTGGCGGCGATTGGCGTCAAAGCCATAGAGGCCGAGCTCGGCTTGGCGCCGGAAAAGGGAGGAAACCAATGACCACCATCGGCGAAGCGCTGATCAAATTGCTCGAGGCGCATGGCGTCGACACCGTCTTCGGCATTCCGGGCGTGCATACGGTTGAACTCTATCGCGGCCTGGCGGGCTCGAAGATCCGCCATGTCACGCCGCGCCACGAGCAGGGCGCCGGCTTCATGGCCGACGGTTATGCGCGCGCCGGCGACCGGCCCGGCGTCGCCTTCGTCATCACCGGGCCGGGCCTCACCAACACCATCACCGCCATGGGACAGGCGCGCGCCGATTCGGTGCCGATGCTGGTCATTTCCGGCGTTAACGCCACCGACACGCTGGGAAAAGGGCTGGGCTTCCTGCATGAGCTGCCCGACCAGCGCGGCATGATGGAGAAGGTGGCGCTGTTTTCCGAGCGCATCACCGAGGCCGGGCAGTTGCCTGGCGCGCTCGCCCGCGCCTTCGCCGTTTTCTCCTCCTCACGCCCGGGGCCGGTCCATATCGAGATCCCCACCGACGTCATGGTCAAGCCCGCCGATGGTGTTGCGGCCGTCCTTAGCAATGCCGCGCCGCCCGCTCCGGAGTTGGCGGCGATCGCCGAGGCGGCACGGCTTTGCAGGGCCGCACGCCGTCCGCTGATCCTTTCAGGCGGCGGCGCCAAGAAGGCCGATGCGGCGCTGCGGCGTCTGGCCGAGACGCTCGGCGCCCCCGTGGTCGAGACCGCCAATGCGCGTGGCCTGCTGCATGGCCATCCGCTGTGCGTGCCGGCGAGCCCCAGCCTCAAGGCCGTGCGTGCGTTGATGGCGGACGCCGATCTGGTGATTGCCGCCGGCACCGAATTCGGCCCGACCGATTATGACGGCTATAGCGACGGCGGCTTCGTGCTGCCGCCGAGCCTGATCCGCATCGATATCGGCGCCGACCAGATTGCGCGCCGGCCGGTGACGGTTGGCATCCACGCGGATTGCGCGGAAGCGATCGAGGCGCTGCTTGCAGCGATCGGATCTGGCCATGCCGCGGCAAGCGATGGCGAGGCTCGTGCGGCCGCCGCGCGCGAGGCTGCTCGGGCCGAGCTGAAGCCCGAATATCTGGCGCAGGTGCGCGCCGTGGAGGCAATCCGCGACGCGCTGCCGGGCGCCATCATCGTCGGCGATTCGACCCAGCCGATTTATGCCGCCAACCTCTATTACGACCACGACCGTCCCGGCGGCTGGTTCAACGCCGCGACCGGCTTCGGCGCGTTGGGCTACGGTCCGCCGGCGGCGATCGGCGCAGCACTTGCGGTGCCCGAGGCGCCGGTGGTGTGCCTCACCGGCGATGGCGGCTTCCAGTTCACCTTGCCGGAGATCGGCGCCGCGCTCGACGCCGAAGCGCCGGTAATCTTCGTCGTCTGGAACAATCGCGGCTATCGCGAGATCGAAACCTCGATGCTCGATGTCGGCGTCGAGCCGGTCGGCGTGTCGCCGGCACCGCCCGATTTCTGCAAGCTCGCCGAGGCCTATGGCATCGAGGCCGAGCGGCTGGCCGGGGCTGGCGGCCTCGCCGCGGCGCTGAAGCGCGCGCGGGCGGCCGGCAAGCCGCGCGTCATCGAAATCACCGTCGACTGAAAGATCGGTGCATCTGCCGGTTGACCCTTTAGGCGCCGGCAATCCATGCCGCCGCCAAGGTCCGACGCATGCAAAGACGCTGCGCCAGCCATGTCGATATTTCAATTGAGTGACAGCGCGAAAGGCGCGACGTTCGAGCGTGGGGCGGCATAACCCAAGATATAATCATAAAAAATGACAGGAGCGGTCTAGGTATGACGGAAACGCTGAATGGCAGGCATGTCGTGGTGACGGGCGGCACTGGGGCGCTCGGCGGCGCGGTTGTCGGCAGATTGCTGGAGCAGGGCGCGATCTGCCACGTGCCAAATGCCCACGCGGCGGCCCCGCCGCATTTTCCTTACGCAGCCCATGCCAGCGTGCATTTGGCGCATAATGTCGACCTGTCGGATTCGGCCAAGGTCGAGGCCTTCTACCATCAGGTTCCCGAGCTCTGGGCCTCGATCCACCTTGCCGGCGGCTTCACTATGGCGCCGGTCGAAAAGATCGAGTCGGCCTCCTTCGCCGAGATGATGGACACCAACGCCCGCACGGCTTTCCTGTGCAGCCGCGCCGCGGTGCGCTCGATGCTGGAGTCCAACACGGCCGGCCGCATCGTCAACGTCACCGCGCGCGCCGGACTCGATCCGAGGCGCGGCTCCGGCATGGTTGCCTATGCCGCAAGCAAGGCGGCGGTCGCTGCGATGACGGTGGCCATGGCCGAGGAGTTGAAGGGCAAGGGCATCCTCGTCAACGCCGTGGCGCCCTCGACGCTCGACACGCCCGCGAACCGCGCCGACATGCCCGATGCCGATTTCGCCAAATGGGTCAGCCTGGAGGCCGCGGCGGAAGCGATCGCCTACCTCGCCTCGCCCGCCAACCTGGCGATGAGCGGTACGCTGGTGCCGCTCTACGGCCGCGCCTGACCGCACAGAAATCCCGACAATAGAAAAACCCCGCCGGATCGCTCCGGCGGGGTTTTTGTTGTCGCCAAAGGGCTTACGCAATTCCGACGGAAAGCCGCAAACGGCTCTCCCGGAAGGCTTTAGTTGCCCTGCTTCTTCAGCGCGGCGCCCAGAATGTCGCCCAGCGAAGCGCCGGAGTCGGTCGAGCCGTACTGAGCGACCGCTTCCTTCTCCTCGGCGATTTCCAGCGCCTTGATCGAGACCTGCAGCTTGCGGGTCTTCTTGTCGAAGGCGATGACGCGGGCATCGACCTTCTGGCCGACGGTGAAGCGCTCGGGGCGCTGCTCGTCGCGGTCGCGCGAAAGGTCCGAACGCTTGATGAAGGTCTCGATGCCGCTGTCGACCAGCCGCACGTCAAGGCCGCCATCCTTCACGCCGATGACCTCGCAGGTGACGACGGCGCTCTTGCGCAGCTCGCCGCTGCTGGCCGCCTCGCCGACAGTGTCGCGGGCCAGCTGCTTGATGCCGAGCGAGATGCGCTCCTTCTCGATGTCGACGTCGAGCACCTGCGCCTTGACCATGTCGCCGCGATTGTACTCTTCGATGACCTGCTCGCCCGGACGGGTCCAGTCGAGGTCGGAGAGATGCACCATGCCGTCCACGTCGCCTTCCAGGCCGATGAACAGGCCGAACTCGGTCTTGTTCTTGACCTCGCCCTCGACCTGGCTGCCGACCGGATGGCTCGAGGCGAAAGCCTGCCACGGGTTTTCCAGCGTCTGCTTGAGGCCGAGCGAGATGCGGCGCTTGGCCGGATCGACCTCGAGCACCACCACGTCGACTTCCTGCGTCGTCGACAGGATCTTGCCGGGATGCACGTTCTTCTTCGTCCACGACATTTCCGAAACGTGGATGAGGCCCTCGATGCCCGGCTCCAGCTCGACGAACGCGCCGTAGTCGGTGATGTTGGTGACGGTGCCCTTGATCTTCTTGCCGATCGGGAACTTGGTGCCGATATCCGACCACGGATCCGACTCGAGCTGCTTCATGCCGAGCGAGATGCGGTGGGTTTCCTGGTTGATGCGGATGATCTGCACCTTGACCGTCTGGCCGATGTTGAGGATCTCGGTCGGATGGTTGACGCGGCGCCATGCCATGTCGGTGACATGCAGCAGGCCGTCGATGCCGCCGAGGTCGACGAACGCACCGTAGTCGGTGATGTTCTTGACCACGCCTTCGACCACCTGGCCTTCCTCGAGGTTCTGCACGATTTCCGAGCGCTGTTCGGCGCGGCTCTCTTCGAGCACGGTGCGGCGCGACACCACGATGTTGCCGCGGCGGCGATCCATCTTGAGGATCTCGAAGGGCTGCGGGTTGTGCATCAGCGGGGTGACATCGCGGATCGGGCGGATATCGACCTGGCTGCGCGGCAGGAACGCCACGGCGCCGTCGAGGTCGACGGTGAAGCCGCCCTTGACCTGGTTGAAGATGACGCCTTCGACGCGCTCACCCTTGGTGAATTTCTCTTCGAGACGCACCCAGCTCTCCTCGCGGCGAGCCTTCTCGCGCGACAGCATGGCTTCGCCAAGCGCGTTTTCGATGCGCTCGACATAGACCTCGACGGTGTCGCCGACCTTGAGGGAGGATTCCTTGCCCTTGGCGCCGAATTCCTTCAGCGGCACGCGGCCTTCGACCTTGAGGCCGACATCGATGATGGCCATGTCCTTTTCGATCGCGGTGATCGTGCCCCGGACAACCTGGCCCTCGCCGGAATGGCCGGCGGTGAATGATTCTTCGAGCATGCTCGCGAAATCGTCGCGAGACGGATTAGCTACTGACATTGTTTCTCCTGGAATACCCCGGTCTTCAAGCGGGGCGGGCGCCGTGGGTTAGCGTTGCGTGAGCCTGCCGGCGTTCCGGGCTGAAAGCCCTTGGCCGCTGTTCAGGCGGCAAGTCCGGCGCATGAAGAATGCTGGCAGGCTGGTTCGTGCCCGATATGGGTATTTTCGCCGCCAACGGCAATCGAAAAACCTGATCAGGCCTTGTTTCTCTTGGCAAGGACGTTGTCAACGATCGCCATCGCCGCCAGAAACGCGGCTTCTATAGCCATTTCGCTGGTATCAAGCAAGTGCGCGTCTGCCGCCGGCTTCAGCGGCGAGTCGGCGCGGCCCATGTCGCGCTCGTCGCGGCGCTCGATATCGGCAAGGATGGTGGCGAAATCGGCGCTGCCGCCCATGCTCTCGATCTCGGCCAGCCGACGCCTTGCGCGCACTTCGGCGCTTGCCGTGACATAGAGCTTGATGTCGGCATCGGGGCACACCACCGTGCCGATGTCGCGGCCGTCGAGCACGGCGCCCGGCGGCGCCTTGGCGAAGGCCCGCTGCTTCTCCACCAGGATGCGCCGTACGGTCGGAATGACCGCGACCTTGGAGGCCGCCTCGCCCACCGCATGCGCGGCGAGCACGGTGCGGTCGAGGTTCGACAGGTCGACCTGCCGCGCCGCGGTTTCTGCAGCCGAGACATTGTCGAGCGGCAGACCGAGCTCGAGCAGCTTGAGGGCCACCGCGCGATAGGTGAGGCCGGTATCGAGCAGGTTCAGGCGGTAGTGGTCGGAAAGCCGGCGGGCGAGCGTGCCTTTGCCCGCGCCTGCGGGGCCGTCGATGGCGATGGTGAAGGGAGTGGTCATTCGACGCCTTGACGCAAGCGCCTTGCGCCACTGGCGATCGAACTCGACCGCTGTGACCGGCAAAGCCTCGAAATCAGGATCCGAGTTGATCTCTTCGATATCTGGAAAGCCTTCGGTGGAATTTCGTGTCCCTCCGATTTCAAGGTCGTCTGACCCGTCCGGGGCATCACCGCGAATGGCGAAGCCAACCGACCCATCAGCATAGAACTCTATTGTCCGGTTTTGGAAATTGTCGTCTGCGACTTCATACCAGAGGTGAGACGGCTCTTCCGCGATCTCATGCTTCCAGTGAACGTAGACGTATTTCATACAATCTCCGCGCCCAATCCCTTCATCAATCCCATGAACTCCGGAAAGCTCGTCGCGATCATGTTGGCGTCGTCGATCGTCACCGGCTTTTCAGTTGCCAGCCCCATCACCAGAAAACTCATGGCGATGCGGTGGTCGAGATGCGTCTTCACGGCGGTATCGGGGCCGTTCGGATGAGCGCCGAGTCCCTTGCCGCCCGGTCTGCCGCGCACGGCGAGCGAGGCTTCGCCCTCTGTGCAGTCGACACCGTTGAGCTCCAGGCCTCTAGCCACCGCCGCCAGACGGTCGGATTCCTTGACCCGAAGTTCCTCCAGCCCCTGCATCAGCGTCTCGCCCTCGGCGAAGCTCGCGGCGACGGCCAGCACCGGATACTCGTCGATCATCGAGGGCGCGCGCTCGGGCGGCACCACCACGCCTTTCAGCTCCGAGGAGCGCACGCGCAGGTCCGCCACGTCCTCGCCGCCGGCATTGCGCGGATTGAGGATGTCGATCTTGCCGCCCATTTCCTGCAAGGTCAGCAGCAGCCCGGTGCGGGTCGGGTTCATCAGCACGTTCTCGATGACGATGTCCGAGCCCGGCACGATCAGCGCCGCGACAAGCGGGAAGCCGGCGGAGGAGGGGTCGCCTGGCACGGCGATCGTCTGTCCGGTGAGCTTGCCCTGGCCTTCGATGAAGATGTGGCGCACGCCGCGCTCATCCGTCTCGACGCTCAGGTTGGCGCCGAACCCCTTCAGCATCTTTTCGGTATGGTCGCGCGTCATCACGGGTTCGATCACCGTGGTGATGCCGGGAGTGTTCAAGCCGGCAAGCAGCACCGCCGACTTCACCTGGGCGGATGCCATCGGTACGCGATAGGTGATGGGTGCTGCATGCTTCGGGCCGCGCAGCGTGATCGGCATGCGGTCGCCGGGCGCGGCCTTCAGCACCTGCACGCCCATCTGGCGCAGCGGGTCGAGCACGCGGCCCATCGGCCGGCCCGAAAGCGAGGCGTCGCCGATGAAGGCCGTCTCCATGTCATAGGTGCCGACGAGCCCCATGGTGAGGCGCGAGCCGGTGCCGGCATTGCCGAAGTCGAGCGGGCCTTCAGGCTGCAGCAACGCGCCGTTGCCGGTGCCGCGGATCACCCATTCGCCGCTGTTCTTTTCGATATGCGCGCCCATCGCCTTCATGGCGGCGCCCGTGCGCATCACGTCCTCGCCTTCGAGCAGGCCGGTGATGCGGGTTTCGCCGGAGGCAAGGCCGCCGAACATGAACGAGCGGTGTGAGATCGATTTGTCGCCCGGCACGCGCGCGGTGCCGGCAAGGGCAGGGGATTTGCGGGCCGTGGCCGGCTTAGCGGCGGCGGAGTGAGACATCCTTGTCTTCCAAATGAAATGCCGGCTGGCCGGCTCGGTTCGTCATGCTGCGGCGGTCTCGTATCACGGTGCGTTGCAATGGTCATCCCCTTGTGCGAGGCCTTCGAATACGAGCATTTTACAATGCCGGCTTTTGGCTTTGACAGCGCTCAAAACTGCGGTTATGGGGACCACTCTTTTATTGACGAGGCCTGCTGTGGCAAAAGCTGAACTTGGCACCAAGCGTGTCGACCCCGAAACGGGTCGGAAATTCTACGATCTCAACAAAGACCCGATCGTCTCGCCCTATACCGGCAAGAGCTATCCACGCTCCTATTTCGAGGAAGGCAAGATTTCCGCCCTCGAGGAAGATGAGGAAGTCGCCGAGAAGGAAGTGGACGCCGACGAAGAGGAAGGCGCCGAAGTCGTCTCGCTCGAGGAGGCCGATGACGAGGTGAAGGGCGGCGGCGACGAGCTTCCAGATCTTGGCGACGATGAAGAGGATGTCGATCTCGGCGACGATGAGGACGACACCTTCCTTGCCGACGAAGAGGAAGAGGACGATGACGTCGCCGATATGATCGGCGTCGGCGACGACGATGACGAAGTCTAAGTTCGTTTGCCGGCCATTTTGGCCTGTGACGAAAAAGCGGCTTT
The DNA here is from genome assembly GCF_020165285.1 of Mesorhizobium sp. CA10. Classification (NCBI taxonomy): domain Bacteria; kingdom Pseudomonadati; phylum Pseudomonadota; class Alphaproteobacteria; order Hyphomicrobiales; family Phyllobacteriaceae; genus Mesorhizobium; species Mesorhizobium sp. CA10. The sequence continues at coordinate 353,814 of NZ_JAIUHV010000002.1, read as the reverse complement.
TCAAGGCTTGATCTTGACCGAAGGCGGCGCTAGAAGCCGCCAGCACTAAACGACGGCGCGGTTCCCATCGCGCCGGATCTCTTCGCCGGAAACGGCGCCGGCCGACTGCCGGGAGTGGGGCCATAGCTCAGTTGGGAGAGCGCTTGAATGGCATTCAAGAGGTCGTCGGTTCGATTCCGATTGGCTCCACCAAGTCACTGTACATGAGCAAAATCAAGTACTTAGAAGGGTCAGAAATGACCCCCTGATCCCGTTTTCTGACCCCTTTTACGCCGAGGGCGGACGTGCGGGCGGTGCTGGGTCCCGCTGGATTGCGCCCACCGGCTCTGTTCTATGTCCGGTCGGCCTTTGGGCGGCTCCAATATAGGGCGGCCGGCAGAAAGACCTGTCGAACAACAATCGCCCTCTATTGCCCGCACCGGACATAAACAGTTAGTGGGGATAGCTGCTGCGGCAGCGGAGGGCGGCGTGGCAAAGCGTAACACCCCGGCAGTGACAAGGCGTAAGGTTGCGGAGACCGCGCCGATCACTTGGGCAACTAGGCGGACCGCGTTGATCGCGGCGTCCGGTTGGTTGGTTGCGGTGTTCTTGGGCCTCCTGGAACTTCCCGCCAAGGTGAACTCGTTCTTCAACGAGGCTCCGGCCGCATACAAGAACGTCACCGATTTTGTCCTCCTGGATCAGCAGTACTCCGGCGTGTGGACGAGCGACTTGGAGGGGGTGATAGACGCGACAGATGAGGAGCGCACCGCCTCGACAGTGGAGGGCTCGCCGGTCGTGTTGCGACTTCGGGTCTACCACGGGGAGGTAGAGGGAGAGCTGTACTCCGGGGGGCTGGAGAAGCATTACGTCCACACCCGCCTCACGGTCGAGGGGCGCAAGAGGTGGAGCGGTACGATTGACGCAATCATCTACGACTACATGGACGGGAAGAAAACCGCGCTGGCACAGTTTGAGCTTGCGTTGGATGAGAAGGCGTGGCCGCCTCTACGGTTGAAGGTAGTCCACCAACCAATGCACTTTTTACCGGAGACGATCAGCCTTTACCGCAAGGATGATGCATTCCCGGACGACCTCGGGGGCATCAACGTCGAGTTCTACAAGAAGGTGCTAAAGCGGTTCAATCCAGACCCCGACTTGCCGGTCGACAGAGCTGACCAAAAGCAAAGCTAGAAGAGGGAGACCCCGATCAACTGACCGGGGCTCCTTGAGGCGTCTTACCGCCCCGACCGCTCCGGCAACCCTTCAATCATGTGACTGAAGAGTGCCGAGAACGGCAGGAAGTTGCCAAGCGGCATGAAGGCGCTCCAGCCGGCCCGCGCCTGTGCCTGGGTCATGTCCTCACCCTTCAGGGCCGCATTGGCCGCCCCTCTCACGAACGTCTGCGCCTTGCTCACTTGGTCGAGGACCGGCGCACCAAAGAGAGCGTCCTGTGGCGCACCGCTGGCCCGTGCGGAGCCGAACTGGGGGCCAATCGGGGTCATGAGCAAGGCACTGTCCATCAGCATCGGGAGCACCGAAGCCGTGGCCGAACGAGCGAACCCGTTCTTGGCGAGGTTCACCGGGTCAAGGGTCTCCTCGAAGTACCTGTCATAGCCCTCGTCCGTCGCAAGCTGCGGAGCCTGCCGCACCGCGAACGTGGCAGCGCCGAAGGCCAGCTCCCCAACCAAGAGGACCGCCATTCGCGGGTCCATGTGGTTGATGCTGTAGAGCGTGGACTTCGCCCAAGCCCCGAGCACGAAGCTGCGGAACTGCGCAAAGAGCTGTGCGACTGGATGGCTCATCCACCGGGCCAATCCGCCCACGTCGTTCGCCTGGACGAGACGGTCGGTGTAGCGGTTGATGAGGTAGGAGAACTCCGTCACGGCCTTCGGGTCCCACTTGTTCGCCCCGAGCGACACGAGCTTGCCTCCGTCCCGCTCGGCGTGGGCCAAGAGGTTGCCGAAGATCAACTCGGCTTGCTTGTCGCCGATGCCAGCGGTTGCGAGCCGCTCACGACCCTTGCCGGCCAGCCGGGAGAGGTCGAACCCACCGCCTTCAACAGCGGTCTCACGGGCCATGTCAAAGAGGTGTTGGGCCACGGCCTTGGCCGCCCACTTCTGCTGATAGTCGTGGATGCCCCGCATAAGGGACACTTCTGCGGTCACCCGCTGGCCCCAGTCGAGCGCCACGTCTAAGCCGTTAGCCAGCCGTGAGGAAGCACCCGCGCCAATCCGGTCGTCAGCTAGGCGGAAGTCAAACTTGCCGACCAAGCCGTCCAGACCGATGCCCGTCATATGCTCCAGTTCGGCGAGGAGAGCATCCCGCTTGGGGACCGAACGTCCTGTTTCGTCCACCATACGGCGGATTGCGGGGAGCTGTTGCATTGACGCGCGGAAGCCGGTCATGGCCGCCACCTTCCAACTCTCCTGAACCTGATTAAGGCCCATGTTGGACATGAGGCGGATGAACTGGAGGGCCTTCATTCGGCGGACCCACTGGGCGTAGTTCTTCTCTTGCCCATAGACCGGGATGCCGTTGATACGCTTCCATCCGAAGTCGAGGTTCTCAATGGAGCTGTCCATGGCGGCTTGCACCTTGGCAAGGGGCTTGTCCATTTGGTGGAAACCTTCCCGTACCCAGTTCTTGACCTTCTCCAGATCGGCCTCGGAGCGGATGCCGTCGAAGATGAGCTGGTCTGTCTTGGGGTCACGTATCTTCGTGTCCGCGAAGGCCACCCGACCCGACATTGTGCGGGCGTATCGGTGGTCGAGGAACTCGGCGTCCTGGATGAACACGTCGTCCATCTTCAGCGGGATCGAGCCGCCGTCGCGGGTGCGGACGTTGGCCGAGTAGGCGTAATCCATCACAGTCCGACGCTTCAGGTAGCCGACACCCTTGGAACCGTCGCCGGTCTTTTTTGTCTCGTCCACGACACCGGAGAAAAGGTCGTACACCTTGTCGAGGTCCGCGTCCGACAACCCCTCGGCCTCGTTCAGGGACCGCTTGAAGGCGTCCTTGAAGCCTTGCTTGTCGCCAAGGCCGAGAGCCCCGGCGATGCTGTCCTCAATGCCATAGCCGGCCTTGCGGATATTGGCCCAATAGCCCTTCGCCATCTTCTTCAGAAGGCTCTCCTCAATCTCCCCATGCGCTCGGCGGATGCTCTCGCCGATGAATTTGTGCATGGTCTCCTCGTCCACGGTGCGGTCGAGTTCCGAGATCCGATTGTGGTCTGCGACCTTCGGCGAGTAGTAGCCCTTTTGCTTCACCTGAAGACCGGGGAAGGCTCGCTCCAACTCGTCGGCCCAACCGTCATAGAATGCCTTGCGGGCTCCGGCCGCCTTGACGATGGCTGGGCTCACGTCGGGTGACGGGTGCGGGTCGGCCATGTAGGCGTTGACGAGGCGGTTGAACTCGTCGGCGCGACGGGCGCGGGCAATCGGATTGAGGAGCGAGGCCCCTTCCGTCACATACTCACGCATGGCGACCTGATAAACGGAGTTGCGGTTGCCCATAAGCTTCCGCTCCAGAGCTACGGCGCGGACCGAGGCAGGGGCGTCGAGAACAGCGTGGCCTTTGGTGCCGGCGCTCTCCTCGAAAAAGGCGAAGCCGGCGAGACGGGCGCGAGGGTTGGCGCTTGTGGTGAGCTGTCCCGCCACGTCGAAGCGAGACTTGCCGCCGAACCCACGGTCAACCGCCGCGTCATCTATGCCCCAGTCGTTCGGGTCGAAGGGGACGATGCGGTCGGTGTTGCGGGCTGCGCCTGCCGAGCCCGTATGGTCCACGATCATCTGCGCATCGTGGGACGGCATCTGTGAGAGCTTCCGCTGCTTGGCCTCCTCAATGGTGTCGAGGCCAATCTTGGTCATCATGTCCCGTTCGACCGTCGTGGCGGCATTGCGAGCCAGCGGCCCTGCGAGGCCACCAAGCAGCGCCCCTACGCCAAATGCAGTCACGGCGTCCGCTCGTGGGTCGTCCAGACCGTACTTTGCCCCAAGCTCCAGCGCGGCGTTAGTCGTGCCGCCTATAGCAGCACCGGCCAGCACCTTCCCGGCGAAGCCCAGCGTCGTGCGGCCCAACGAGACAGCCGGCCCGCCGATCAGCGTAGGGAGCAACACCGGGTCCAGAGCGCCAGCGATCAGGCCGGATGTAAGGGAGCTTGCGGTGCCTGCGGTGGACTTGCGGGCGTCAATCTCGGCCATTTCCGTGGCGTACTTCAGCCGGAGGTCCCGGTTGTACTTCGAGGAGCCGGTTAGCACGTAATCGTGATACCGCTCCGGGAGGGTCTCCGTGATGTGCTTCCACTCGTCCTCTGACCAGCCCTTGTCGTTCGGGTCATAGGAGCCTTGGGTGGCCCAACGGATGATGCGGGACGTGTAATTGTCCGTTGCCATGTCGTCGGCCACCTGTTCGACAAAGCCGCCCCAGCCGGTGTAGGGCTGCGGGCCATTGGCGGCCTCGTCCGCCTTCTGCTGTGTGACTTCGACCAGCGTAGGAGCCGGCGGGGTGCGGCTGTTGTCGTAAATGCCGGTGTTGTTCTGCGGGGCGACGTTCTCGGCGTAGGGGTTTGAGACCTCCGGCGCATACTCGCCACCTAGCAGGGCCAGGGCCTTCGCCTTATGGCTTCCCATCTGCTGCTCCACCTTGTCCCGTACGGTGCCGGGAGCGCCGCCATTGGCCTCATCGGAGCGATCGTACAAGCCCGGTCCGCCGGCATTGATGACGGAGTACATGTCGAGCAGGCCCATGCCTGGTTTGAAGCCGTTGTCCACGAGGTAGTTTGCGGAGGCCCGGACGGCATCCTCGACAGACATGCCCTTGTAGTAGCCGTACTTTTGGCGCTGCGGCTCGCCCATCTGAATGAGGCCGATATGCTGACCCCACTTGGTCACCGGGCCTTTCTTCCAAAGGTCGAAGGTGCCGCCCGTCTCGTAGGACATGACTGTTGCAAGGTCTTGCGGGTCAGCGCCGATCCGCTGACTTTCGTTTTTGATGGCCTCGGCGAGGCTGGAACTCATGGTGTCTCCGTTTGGTGGTGTTGATGACGAAAAGAGGCCCCGGTGCATCGCTGCGCCGGAGCCCTTGTCGGTTGTGGTGGTCGCCTTGTTAGGCGCTTAGGTCGGGATAACTGCCCCGGACTTCAGCAGCGTGTTTCTCTGCCGGGGTCATCGGAGCCGCCGTTGACGCCTGTGCATCCTTTAGGGGTGCAGGCTGCATACCCCCGGCATCATTTCCGCCGATGTCAGAACCGGAGGTAACGTGGTCGTCGGCGGGGAAGTTGATGGGCTTGTCCTTGTAGGCGCCTGGGCATGTCACGGTCCAGTTGCCGCGCCCGTCATGAGACGCGCGGTAGAGGTGAGCCGCCCGCGCCGCTACGACCCGCGCCTGCCAGTTCAGGAAAGCGCGGGGGTAGTGGATGGCAGAGGGCATGTCAGCTTGTGGCGTCTACCGGGACCGGCGTCGTCTTGGACTTCCGGCGCTTGGCCTTCGCCTGCAACTCGGCCTCCGCAGCCGCAGCCGCTTCGACCTCTGCCGGACAATGGATTGACGCAATCATTGAGGTGTACGCGGCGGCCTCTTTGGCCTGCTTGTCGTGCTTGTTTTCCAACGTGGTTTTCCTTGGTGTTGTGGGCTTGGGTAATGGGTCTATGTCTGGAGAGAGCCGAGCGCCCTACGCCTCGCTCTGTAGGCCGCCGAATGTCGCCTATTGGCCTCTCGACAAGCTTCCCTGTCGGCATCTCTGCGGGCCTGCTGTCCCGCCAACAGTCGATCACGGTTGGCAACGTAGTGGCGGCGACGGGCGGCCTTGCGGGCTAGAGGGTCGCGGTACGGCACTAGCCTACGCGAACGATGCCGGCGCGGACTGCGGAGCCGAAGGACATGGCCTGTCGGCCCGGAACCTTCACCATCCACTCCCTACGCTCCTCATTGAAGGACAGAGCCTTCCGCTCGGCTGCGGGCATGTCGGCGATGAGAGCCTCAAACGCTGCGGCGTTCTGATAGGGCATCGTTTCCATCCGGCCGAGAGCCGTCTTGCCGAGGTGGGCAAGCTTCTCACGGTCATTGTGGATGGTCGCCATGCGGGCCTCGCGAAGCTCCGCCTCATTCATGGTCTCCTCCAGCATGGCTACTGAAGCTACCCCTGCGGGGAGGCTGCGCAGCACGGCGTTTGCTTGGGCAGTGAAGCCCTCGACAATCGCAGACACGGCGTCGTCAGTTACACCCTGCGGGGTGCTCCCCTCAATGTCGCCGGTCTCGGCGGCCTGCCAAATACCAGTCTCTACAGCGTCGGCTCCCAAGGTCCCCGCAAGCGTGTCCATCACCATTGCGGCAAGGTCCGTTGCGGCGTCACCTTCAGCGGCACCCTCGGCGGCCTTCTGGTCACCTTCAGAGCCCTTTGCGTCGTCTGCGGCGGCGGAGGTGGCCTGTGCGGTGCCTGCCGGGGTGGCCTTGTTCCCGACAGGCCCATCAAAACCCGGCGGGAGCAGTCCTGCGGCACGGGCGGCTTCGATAGAGGTTTCAACGCCACCGATCAGGACGTTGCCGGGGCGGACTTGCCGCTGGGTCTCTACGCTGCGGGAGCCGAGGTCCTTGGTGACGACCCGGCCATCGCCGTGGGTGTCCACCTGGACCTTGCGATTGGTCTGGACCGTGGGAGCGGCGGTGGGGGTGTTGCGGGACTGTGCGGCGGCGGCTTGTGCCTCAAGGGCGGTGTCTGCGGTGATTTGGAAGTCGGCATAGTTTGCCATGGTGGTGTGTCTCACTTTTCTGCTGATTTGTGCGCCGCTTTAGGCGCGGCTGAGGTGGTAGGAAAAACGTGTCGTGGAGAGGCGTTCAGGCGAGGACGGTGCTTTCCTCGTCCTGGTCGGTCGAAGCCTCTGAAAGGGCCTCACCAGACACAAACGGGACATAACCCCTGCGCCTAGCGACGGTGGTCTGCGTGTCGGCCCAGTCTTCTCCGGCCCATGCGGATAGCTTGCGGTCTCGCTTGAAGACCGGAACGCCATCGCGGACGACATGCATTCGGGAGGACGGGCTGAACCCCTGGCGGACGAGAAGGCGGGCTAGTGGGCCTAGCGGGTCCTTGGGGGACTTCCATGTGCTGAAGTCTTGGATGTAGTCGTGGTGTCGTGCGCCGTATGAACCGAACAGTTCAACGGTCAGGGTCGCGGCGTTTCCGCCGTGAGTAGGCGTGGAGATACCTTTGCTCCTTTTGAGTGTGTGAGTGGTGAGGGGTCACGACCTCGGGAAGATGTCGTGGGCCGTCTTGTAGGACGTGGGCTCTACCCTAATGGGTCGCCTTTCGTGGACCGTACGGTGCTCGAAGGTGGGCTCGGGAGAGAACCGCTCGGGCAGCATGGCAAAGGCAGCGTCCACAATCTCCTGCGTGATCCCTTGGTCTTTGATGTAGCCTGAGTGCATGTTCGGGATGGTTAGTTCGGACAGGTTCTTTCGAGACGTGATGAGCGAGGCGATAGAGAACCATCGCCCATGTCCACCGCCCCGCGCTCGGCGGTGCTGTAGGTTCCATCCGAAGCCCCTGCGGTCCACTATGACGCGGTAACGGGGGCCTATGGTGGCGACGACGGCGCTGTAGTCGTCCGACCATTCACAGGTTGCGAGAAGGCTCATTGTGCGAGTGCCTCCTGCTGAAGCTGGCGATGGCGCTGCCGTGCCGTCATGACGCTGTTGGTGGCCTTGATCTGCTTGAGGCGAAGATTGGTGGTCCGGAGGTCGAGGGGATCGCCGCCGAGGTTCAGGACACGCTCTCCGGGCTTTGCGCCCATGATCAGTCGAGACACCACCACCATGTCGCTGGAGTGTCCGACGCGGACCGAGAAGTGCATGTCGTTTGCTCGCTTCCCTTCCATAACCACGGCCCACGCGGCATTGCGGACATGTCCGGGAAGATTGTCGAAGGTGCGCTCCTCGACCTTGGCGAAAAGCACACGGCCCCGCTTCGGGTCGTTGATGGGGACAAGGACAAGGTTCTCGCTGACCAGTCCGCGACGGTAGGGCCTGAAGTGGTCGTTCGGGATACGCTGGTAGGTCTTGGGGTGCCCTGGAGTGGGCCTAGAGGTGGTCGTCATGGTGTTGCTGGGTCCAATCTACGGAAGGCAAAGATATTTGGGAGGGGCGGAGCTACGGGCCGCGTCGAAACAGAGAGACGCACACGGACACACGCTTTGCGGCGCTGGCGTTAGGGGCTTCCCCGCTGGGGACCCCACTACGGGATGGCAAAAAAGAGAGACGCAAGACGACGCTCCGAGTGGAACGAATGAGCCAGCCCCGCCAATCCATCGCCGGGGAACCTATGGAGACACTGAAGGTCGCCCGGAGGTGGCTTTGGAGGAGGTCGGGATGAAGCTTGAAAGCGTCGTCTTGCGTCTCTGAAGGGGTCGGCTCGACCCACTGAAGGGGAGCCTTGTTTGAAAGAGGGAGGTAGGAGGATTGTGGAGGAGCAGCGTTAGTCACGCGCTCTGGACCACTTCACATCCAACGCTCATAAACACGTTAGATATATCGACCGGAGGCCCCTTTCCTAGGGTGCGGCCTAATTGCCCATGCCATAGAACATGGCCTTAGCCTCGGCTCTCTCCCAATAAGCGTTAGCTCAACCGGAGGGGTCGGTTCCTGAAGTGGGGGGTAATTGACAGGCCAGCCATATAGACACGTTCAGAACATCGTGCAGGGCGGGACCATTCCTGAAGTAAGGCGTAATCGACACCCCTGCCCATAAACACGTCCCTAACCACGTGAGGGAGGCGGGCATTCCTGAGTGGTGGGGTAATTGAACCGGAGCCCCATTCCTAAGGCGGTCCCTAATCACGTAAGACCCACACCGGAGCCGCCATTCCTAGGGGGAGGGGTAATTGGTTCGGCCCTCTCAAACACGTTCATAAACCACGTGAGGGAGGCGGGCATTCCTAGGGTAAGTCGTAATTGATCGGGGCCGCCATTCCTGAGGTGTGTCGTAATTGAAACGGACCGCCATTCCTGAAGCGGGCCCTAATCACCTGAGACCAACCGGGGCGGGCATTCCTAGAGCAAGGGGTAATTGAACCGGGAGCCCCATTCCTGAGGCAGTCCCTAATCACGTAAGACCCACAACCGGAGCCGCCATTCCTAGATGGGGTGGTAATTGAAACGGGGCCGCCATTCCTAAGTGAAGGGGTAATCGGCTTTGTGTCCGGTCAGCCCTAAAAACAGCCTTCAGGGTCCGGACGGTACATTCTACCTCCCGAACCCTCGAAGCCGCTGAAAGTGCCCCACCGGACACGAAAGAGGCCCTATCGAAGCCGAACGGGCATCGCCTCCCGACCCCACACGTCGCGGATGGCTGAAGCGTACTCCTCCTCCGGGATCATGCGGACGAATTGGGTGAGGTGGCTGTCCGCCATGAGAGCGTAGCGAATGGCTTCCGACACTGCCGCCCCTGCTGCGATGCATTCCAGCGCTTGTGATGCGCTCTCGGCAACGAAGGCGAGGCGCGAGACAAGGGCCGATGGCCCGCCCGTCCTGTCCGTGTCCGTGCCCTCCAGTGACGTCTTCGAGAGCCGCTCAAATTCCGCAAGGGCTTTCTCGGTCCACCCAAGGGGCTCCAAAGTGAGGGGCGAGTGTAGCTCTCGGCCGGAGCCCACGGCGCGGATGGTGGTCGTGAGGCCGCCTATAGCCTTCGCAAGGTGCCTTATCGCCTCTCCCGCGTGGCCCGAAGGGGCGGTGTTGTGGTCGGTCATGCTGTAGTCCTCGTGTGTTGAATGAGACGGTCACGGGATGCCGCACGGCCGGCGAGCAATCAATGAGTATTAAACTCCCGCATACGGGCCAATAATTGGATTGTCCCGTATCCGGGCAAAACATATCCACGTTTCAATCTAGAGGAGCGTTGGATGCATCAAAGTTTGTCCCGTAACCGGGACCATCTGATACATGGTTATTCTGCATTCTGGACCAACCTGGCTCGATCAATCACGCGGGAAACCTGCTTGGCCGTCCACCGGCCACCCCGCGAAGTTGCCACTCCGGTCCTGTTCAGGGCCTCGGCGATTGCCATAAGGGTCTCCCCGCCGGCTCTCATGGGGCCGATGACGGCCATCGCCGGCCCCGCCTCTTGCCGCGCCTTCTCCTGGATGGCTGCATTGCGGGCCATGGTCTTGTCCCGGAGGCCGCCGAGCTGCTTACCCTTGGCCTTCGCTTCCTTCAGCGCCGCGATCGTGCGGGCCGATATGAAGTCCCGCTCCTGCTCCGCAAGGGCCGCGTAAATGTGGAGCTGAAACTTGTCCGCATGGGGCATTTGGGCGACCCGAAGGCGCACCTTGGGGTCTTCCATCAAGGCCGCGATGAAGGCCACCTTACGGCTTAGCCGGTCGAGCTTCGCCACGAGTAGCTCCGCTCCGGTCTTGCGCACCAGCGCCAACGCCTTCGCCAGCTCGGGCCGATCATCCTGCTTGCCGGAGAGCACGTCGCAGAAGCGGCCGAGCACCTCGAATGGGACCTCGGTGAACCTCTCCAGAAAGATATCGATGTCGCGCCGTTGCGCGTCCAGCCCGTGACCTAGCTTGCCCTGATCCTCGGTCGAGACCCGTGTGTAGATGACGTACTGCTTCATTGCCTGCCCCTGCCCGTTGTGCCTGACAAAGCCTTAGAACGGCATTTGTCTAATGTCAACGTTCGTTGTGCCTGACAAAAGAGCGGTGGCTGGAGAGGCGTTCGGGTCTGCCCGGTGTCCTACACCACCGAAGCCCCACGAAGCCGCTCCAGCCGCTGACCGGACACGAAGGAGGGCCTATCGGTGGCCGAGCGTGGGCCTCGGGTGTGAGGGCGGCCGCGACCCCCGGCGGGGGGTATCGCGCTGCATCAACTGTCGAGTTCGGCCCCTCGGATTTTTGGGCCAGTTTGAAACCGCTTGGAACCATCATGTCCCCGCTGCGTTGGCGCTTGGGGAATTCCAAGAAAGCGCGATCCAAAATGCAGGGACAATCCGAAGCGGTGATCGCACGTGCCCTGCGCAAGCTTATCAGGGCCGAAACCAACCGGCGCGATGTCAGAAAACTGCTGGGCCTAGAGGTGGACCCGTCCCTTACCAAACAAGAGGTCTCCCTGCTTGACCAGTTAGAGCGGGCGGAGCAGGCCAAGTTCCCAGGTTAGGGCTGATAGCCTAGCCCTGGGCCATTTCCAGCTTGGACCGTATAGCTTCGATGGCCGTGACTATTGCCTCGGCGGCTTGCCGGTCCAACGCTATGTCCAGTAAGCCTTCCGTCGTCAGGATTGAGAGGATGCCAATGTGTCCCTCATGATCCTTGACGGTCCCGACATGGATTTCGGTTGGCACGAAAGGCCGAGCCTTTTCCCTCCGGTTCATCGTTCACCTGTGTTAACGGGGGCGGATGACAATCGCGCAAACCGCCTGTGTGTTCAAGCGGGCTTAGGTTGTTGAGGTCGCGAGGCCCTCCGCCTCACGCTTGTCGCACTGCTAATGCAGACTGGTCGAAACCTGGGAGCATGAGAGATGGATACAGCGGAGATGCAGGCAATCGCAGACACTCTTATGCGTGTCGTGACGCCGGACATGAACCCCAAGCAGTTGATAAAGGCCGTCAAGGCTCAGCATCCGAAGGTCTCGAAAAAGGATATAGTGAGAGCGGCCTTTTTCTCCATCATCGCAAACGCCGAAGGGGAACACGGCAAGGTGAAGAACCTACAAGCGTTCGCTATAGCCGAGCGCACCGCCGACGACGCCGCCTGACAACTGGTGTCAGAGGCCGAACCGTCTCACCGCGACCCAGCCCCAAACCACCGGATGAACGTTGCGTCCCTTCCGGTCACCTCTCGCACAGCCTTCAGCAGCGCCTCATGCAAATCCTGAAGGGACCTGTAGTCGTCGCACTGGGGCGAAATGAGAGGCCGCGTGATGCTGTGGTGCAGCGCCTCGGCCGCCTTCATGAATTGCTCCAGCTCTCCGTTTGATAGCTGCTTCGGTCTGTTGCGTCGAACCATCGCGACCTCCTGTTGAGTGTCGCCCCATCTAGGAGTATGTTCCTACAATCGAGACGATGCAGCAAGGGGGTAAGCTGGTGCGGGAGGAAGACGGCGGGCCGACAGAAACGTACTTCGAGGGTCTCTTGAAGCATCGCGAGGCCATGGTTGCGCTGCGGTCGGATCAGCTAACGACCTTAGACAAGTCGCTCTTGAGCGTGTCGAGCGGTGCCCTCGGGATATCCATCGTCTTTATGGACAAGATCGGAGGGGGCAGCGGAGCCGTGAGCGCCTACCTACTCACCTCATGGATTTGTTTCGGTGCTGCCATATCGGCAAACATAACGTCCTACTTTACAGGCGCAGAGGACGCGCAGAGAGAAATCGACAAGCTAGACAAATGCGTCATCAACTCCACGGCCTACGAAAGCGGTGGAAACCCGTTCCAGGGGGCGACGAAACTCCTAAATGTCGCGGCGCTTGTGCTATTCATTCTTGGGGTAATTTCGTTGGCACTTCATGCCTACACAAGCACGAGGACCGTTCCAAATGGCGCGACCACCAACTCCCAGCTACGAACAACGGGGAACCCCCAGCCACCGGCCAGCCCCGGTGGTCCCTAGCGGCGTCGGAAAGCCGGACGCTGGCAAGCCCTCGACCGCCCCTGCACCTACCCGACCTACGAAGAAGTAATTACTGCTTCGCAGACGGCAGCTTCACGGCCTCGACACAGGCCCGCATTTGCTCGTCTGACGGCCCCCGCGAGTAAACCCCGAAGGTCATTCCCTTGCGGCCCTCCTCGTGGCCCACGACAGCCGCAATGGTGCTCTCTGGAATATCGCCGCGTTCGGCCTCGGTGATGAACCATCTGCGGAAGCTGTGGAAGTTGACCAAGCTGCGGCGCTTTCCTTCCCTCTTGTCGTCAACCCCTAAACGCTCTCGATAGCGGGCGAAACGCTTGCCGAACGTGTCGCCAGGGTCCCTCTCGTGTTGCAGCTCGTCAAATAGCCAGTCCTTTGGCTTCTTGTCCTTTGTCCGCCGCTCCACGATCTGCTTGAGGTGCGGATGGATGGGAACACGGCGCACCGCCGCGCTCGTCTTTCCGTGGCCGATGGAGAAGAAACCCTCGTCTACTTCCTCGCACCAAAGCGTAACGACCTCCGCAAGCCGCATCCCGGTCAGCGCCGCAATGCGTATGGCGTCATCGATAAGCGGGGCAGGGGTTCGCCCTAGCGCCTTGGTCTTCTCGTCCGCCGGGGGATAGAGGAGGGTCTGCATTTCCTTCGTCGTGAAAGGCCGCTCGTCATTGTCCCGCGCCCCACGTTCAACCCTGCGGCTCCGGTCGGGCAGCTGCTGGCCCTCCCAAGGATTATCACGGCCGTTGACGTGGCCGCGCCGCTTCAGGAAGTCCCAATATCCCCGCAAGCTCGACAGGTGCTTCAGAGCGGTCCAGCGGTCTCCGCCGGCGAGCTGTGAGGTGAAATATCGTCCTGCGGTGCGGCGGTCGATATCGGCCAGTCGCAAACCTTCGGCTTCGGCCCACCTTGCGAACCTGTTAAGGTGGCCCGTTCGGTCCCTGATGGTCTTCGGGGCAAGCTTCACCTCGCCAAGGTAGTCGTCCCGGAAGCGGTCCACGCCGACACGGCCGAACGCCTCATTAAGAAACTTTGCCTTTGCCTCTTCCCCATGTTCCCGCTCGACCCTCTCGGCCTGTTCCATGACATGGCCGTAAGCGTCGTGGACATCTTCGTCCGTGGCGGGGGTTCGCCCTGTCAGCTTTTCGGTCCATCTAACGGGGTCCGCTCGGCTCTCCACAAGCTCCCTTGCCCATACCTGCCCAAGCTCCCGAATGGTGTCTCGGGTGGTGGCGGTCATTCCGCCGCGCCGAAGCTCGGCGAACAGCTTGTCGCTCTCCCTCTCGGCCGCGTCCCGACGCCGCTTGGCCTCTACAACGTCACTGGTTTCAAGCGACCGGACGTAGAACTTGTTGCCTCCGAAGTGCCGTTGAAGCTCTGCCGGAATGGCCCTACGGTAGCGGTATCGGTTTCCCTTCAGTTGAAGGTGCCGCATCGCCCCGTTGTTCCTTCGTCCCCTTGTCTGCCTCCGCCTGCTCATTTCAATTCTGACCCCAGGTTCTGACCCCTTAATAAGGCCGCCTACCATGGGATTTCAAGGTTTGCAACGGGTGTGGGCGACGTGGTGTCTAGTCCGATTGGCTCCACCAAACAGTCCTTCTATCTAATTGATAGAAAAGAACGTTTCTGAAATTTGGGTGCGCCTCTCTAACTCTCTGCCGCTGTTGAGTGGGCTCGTGCAAATCGTTCACGCATATTTTGATGAGAGCGGTTCGCACGCCGGGTCGCCGGTGCTTTGCGTCGCTGGATACGCATTTGCAAAGCGCGAAGCTCGTCTGATGGCGGGTGAGTGGGCGCGTGTCCTGAAAAAGTACGATCTGCCGTTTTTTCACATGGTCGATTGTGCGCACGGGAATGAACACTTCGCCTCGCTTACTCGCGCACAACGCATCGAGGCAGAGACTGCTCTCATTGGGATTATTAAACGTCGTGCCGCGCATGGCTTTGCCGTGTCCGTTGACCTGGCGGCATATCAGGAACTGATGCCCGATTGGGGTCCGGCTAAGAGCCCCTACGCATTTTGCGCCAGATGCGTCATTGATGAGATAGGCAAGTGGTTTTCCAGAAGTGGCTTTCGGGGAAAGTCGACTTATTTTTTTGAGGCGGGTCACGCTAGCCGATCTGAAGCCAGCAAGGTGGTGGAGGCGGCTCTGACCAACCCCCTGAGCGCATTGCACAACGTTCACTATGGCTATGCCGCTCACTCATTCATCCCGAAGCAAGGGTCTGCCGCCGTCCAAGCTGCCGACCTGCTAGCGTGGCAGTGGGCCACCGAAGTCAAGCATAGGATGACCGGACGACCGCGACGAAAGGATTTTGCAAGCCTGCTAGACATTCCCCATCGCGGCGCTCACTTCGACAAAGCTCGGCTCTTGTATTATGTCCGATTGCTCAAGGAATTCGGGGTGCCCGCGAGCGGAAACGAAACTGAGGCTGATTTGGTGGCACGCATGCTTTACGTGCAACGACGCGCCCAGCCGTACATGCAGTTATAGAAGTTGGCCGATCCATGAACAGACGTACCCCTATGAGAGAAATGACGCGCGCGGGCGCGGCTTGGTGGGTCGTCAAAAGGATGCTCGTCATGCCCTTCGCCGGCCTCTGCCTTGTCGTTGGGGGAATTTGGTTGGCTGGACAGATCGCCCTTGCTCTGGGGCTGATCAGCGGTTGAGACCGCCGGACATGATGTCGTCGCCATCTGGCGCGATCAGGTGCAAATCCCGACGCCCAAGACGTGGCCTCTTTTTATTGGGCCGGCTTGATGCCTTGCACCCGTCGGGATACACGCTCGCCATTCAACCTTGGCGGAGTGGTCCGGTGTTCAATCTCTTGATGTTCAATGTCGATTGACAGTCGGGTAGAGCTACAGTGCCGATGGGCCGGATGTTCGAATACACGGATTGAGGCATGTGTCTTCTCCCGGACGGGCAAGAGCACGTACCTCTTACTGTCGACTGCATCCGAAATATCTGGCGGCCGATGTCAAAACCATATGCCCCGAATGATCGAATGGCAAACGCTCCGGCATATTGGGCCGCTGCATCTGTGGCCGGTATGGAGCCCCGCCGAAGGAGTCCCGTGAACGGCGTCGCCGCTTCCTGCTGTTGCGGCTAGAGTTTCACGAACAGTTCGCTGGTTTGTTGCCATTCCTGATGAAAGTCACGGCGAAAGCATCCAACTTAGCCGGTCACATTCTCCTGAAATTGCTCCTAACCGTGTTCGGCGCGGGTTCTGGCTGCTTTGCGCGCTGCCGCCGATCGTCCGGCGGCGCCTTTGGTCTGCGCGGCTTTCCTCGCCGCCGCCGACCGCTCCTCGGCTGTGCGGCCGGATGCGGCGCTCTTGGCCTGCTTCGACAGAGCCTTGTGGGAGGCGGTGCTTTTCGGCTCGCCCTCAAGCACCTTCGATACCGCCTTCGAGACCTTCGGCTGGCGCTTCGGCTTCCGTTCGCCCTGGCCTGCCTCGTAAGCATATTTGGCGCTCTTGCGCGTGCTCTCCTTCACATCGCTTTTTTTGGGGGGCGGCAGGTCGACGCCCGCGCGGCGCGCTTCCGAAAGGCCGATGGCGATCGCCTGTTTGGTGGAGCGGGTGCCGTGCTTGCCCTTGCGGACTTTGTCGATTTCCGCGTGAACGAATTCACCGGCCTGCGTGCTTGCCGACTTGCCTTCGCGCTTGTCCTCGCGCGCCTTTTCGATGGTTTTTTTGTCCGGCATTGTCTTTCTCCTCGTTCGAACGGCGGCATGATCGAATGCCGACAGGATGCGTCAGATCGCGCATCAGCGGCTTTCATATGTGCCGACGAGGTCGGCAGTGGCGATCATATGCGGCTTCGCCTGGGCCAGAAGATTCGCGATTTTCGGTTCTCCGCCGGGTTCCAACGCCTCCACGTCGAGCGCTGAAAGACGGAAGTGATAATGGTGAACGCCGTGCCCTTTTGGCGGCTGGGGACCGTCATAATGGGCATTGCCGAAGTCGTTCACGGCCTGGTGGAAGGTTTCCGGTCCAGCGGTGCCTTCCGGCAGGCGGTCTCGCCCGGCGGCAATGTCATAGACCGCCCAATGGCGAAACATGCCGCGCGGCGCATCGGGATCCTCGACGACGAGCAGGAAGCTTCTGGTCCCGGCCGGTGCGTTCTTCCACCGCAGGGGAGGGGACAAATTGCCTCCGTTGCGGACATAGGGCTCGGGAATGGTCTGTCCGTTTTCAAAGGCTGGACTCTCAAGCGTGAAAGCCATGGCTGGAGCTCCGTGCACCTATCGCGTTCTTCTCGAAGGAATTCACGAACGATCTTTGCTCGGATCGGCGGAGCGCGCTCGCTACTGGTTTCTTTTGGAACGCGGGGCATTGGCGGGAGTTCCAGCATCATGCCCGCGACGGAGCGTCGATGGATGCCAGCAAGTTTAGATGTCGGGAAAGCTGCTCCCACGGAAGCGAACGCGGCTCGCATCCGGCGAAACAAGCGCCGGAGGAAATCCCTATGCCGATGGCCGCAACTAGGCTAAGGGCTTCCTGTCAGAGGGACGCTTATGAGAATTCCGGCTTTGGGTGGAAATCCGGCGCAGGGACGTGTTCGATCCGGGCTGCTTGCGCGACAAAATAATCTCTTGCCGATGCTTTGCATTGCGGCCGCGCTTGCTGCTTGTCAATCGACCCCGGACACACAGCCTGTTGCTGACCCGCAACCCGCTCCGGCCGCCGCTCCCGCTCCGGCCTCACCGAATTCGGCGGTGCTGGATGAGGCGGCTGCGGTCGTTCCACCCGGCAAGGGCGTTCCCGCCAGATACGCCGCATTCTCCGGCATATGGGCGGGGCAGCTCAACGGCATGTACGACGGCAAGCTGGCGATCCTGACCGTGTCTTCAGGCGGGCAGGTGACGGCCAGCTACGCATGGGGCGATCTGGCCGACAACAAGCCGGGCGTCGCCGACGGCTCCGGTAGGATTTCCGGCAACACGTTGAAGCTCGGACGCCTGCCGAACGGCGCCGACATCACCGCAACGATGGCATCGCCTGGAACGCTCAACGTCACCTACGCGCTTGCCGGCCAGACCTATACCGGCTCGTTCGCGCGGGTCGGCCAGTGAGCAAAGTCAGTCGCTAAGAACTCCACTCGCTAAGATTAGGATTGAAGCCGGTCCTCGATGATCCGCACGCATATCGGCGTTCCGATCTCGTCGGTCTCGGCAAGCTTCTGCACGGCAAGCGTCGCCTCGTCGAAGGCGTAGGCGCCGCGCCCTGGAAGCAGGGCGCCTGGCGGTTGAGGCTGCCGACAAAGGCAAGACAGGCGCTTTGCATCGATCTTCCTGGCGTCGCCGGCGGCTCCTCCGCTGGTGCCGGCCTTGGCGAAAATTTCGCCGATCGTCGCTTGCAAGGCAATCCCATATGTGAAAATGTTATTCACAAAAGAAAACAGTGGGAGGAAAGCGACCATGCATTTCGCCATCCGGCATCGCGCCCGGAATCGCCTTGCAGGCCGCGCCGGAAGCTCCCGGAGAGGATCATGAGCGCATTCTCGCCGACCGTTGGTGTCGCCTCGACGCATCCCGCCGACATGCCTGAGGCGCATGCCGACATCCCTGTCTGGAATTCGGAAAACTGGTTCTACGAGGACTGGCAGGTCGGCCACAAAATCCGCTCGCTTCGCCGCACCATCGCCGAGGGCGAAAGCCATATGTTCAATGCGTTGGTGCTGGATATCCATCCTTACGTGCAGGACCAGATGTTCGCCGAGAAGGAAGGTATCTTCGGCAAGCGGCTGGTGGCGGGCGCCTTCGTCTTCTCGGCCGGACTCGGCCTGGTCGCCACCAATTGCATCAACGCCTTTTCCTATGGCTACGACAGACTGCGCTTCATCAAGCCGGTCTTCATCGGCGACACCATCTATTCGATCCGCACCAACCTCGACAAAAAGCCGCGCTACCAGGATATGGGCCTGATCCGCGCCAGCTATGAAGTCTTCAAGGGTGAAGGGGAGCTCGTGCTCTACTGCGAGCATCTGCAGACCGTGAAATACAAGAACCCGGCCGATTTTGTCGGCAAGACCGAGAAGTGAATCGTGGCCGCTGACAAAGAACTTCCGCTGACCGGCCTCGTCGTCGTCGACATGAGCCAGTTCCTGTCGGGACCCTACTGCTCGCTGCGCCTGCTCGACCTCGGCGCGCGCGTCATCAAGATCGAGCGGCCCGATGGCGGCGACCTGTCGCGCCGGCTCTATCTCAGCGACACCGAGATCGGCGGCGATTCCACCATTTTCCACGCCATCAACCGCGGCAAGGAAAGCCTTGCCCTCGATTTGAAGAACGAAGCCGACCTCGCCGCGCTGCGCGGTGTGATCGCCAAGGCCGACGTGCTTATCCAGAACTTCCGGCCGGGCGTCATCGAGCGGCTCGGCCTCGACTATGAGCGTGTCAGCACGATCAATCCCCGGCTCGTCTATGCCTCGATCAGCGGTTATGGCGAGGAAGGGCCATGGGTGAAGCGCCCTGGGCAGGATCTGCTCGCGCAGGCTCGTTCCGGCGTGATGTGGCTGAACGGCGACGAGGAGCAGGGACCGGTGCCGTTCGGCCTGGCGATCGCCGATATGCTGGCGGGCGCCGCCTGCGCCCAAGGCATCCTGGCCAAGCTGGTGCGGCGCGGCATCACGGGCGAGGGCGGCCATGTCGAGACCAGCCTGCTCGAGGCGCTGGTCGATTTCCAGTTCGAGGTGCTGACCACGCATCTCAACGACGGCCGCCGCCTGCCGAAGCGGTCGTCCTTCCGCAGCGCCCATGCCTATCTCTCGGCGCCTTACGGCGTCTATCTGGCCAAGGACGGCTACCTGGCGATTGCCATGACGCCGATCCCGAAGATAGCCGACCTGCTCGAACTGCCCGAGCTCGACCCTTTCCGCGACAAGCCCGCGACCTGGTTCACCGCCCGCGACGAGATCAAGGCGATCATCGCCAGGCGCATCGCCGAGAAGACCATCGACGAGTGGCTTGCCATTCTCGAGCCCGCCGACGTCTGGTGCGCCAAGGTGCTGACGTGGCCGGAACTGATGCAGAGCGATGGCTTCAAGACCCTCGACATGCTGCAGACCGTGACACGCGAGGACAACGTGTCGATCCTCACCACGCGTTCGCCGCTGCGCGTCGACGGCGCGCGCGCCAAGGTGGATCGGGCCGCCCCTCGGATCGGCGAGCACAGCGAGAAAATCCGCGCGGAGTTCGGCCTGTGATCCGGTTGAAAGGCATGACCTGGAGCCATCCGCGCGGCTATGACCCGATGGTGGCGTGCTCGGCGCTGTGGAAGGAAAAGGCCGGCGTCTCGATCGAATGGGAAAAGCGCTCGCTGCAGGATTTCGAATCCTTCCCGGTGGAAGAGCTCGCCCGCGCCTATGATTTGATCGTCATCGACCACCCGCATGTCGGCCAGATCACCGCCGAGAAATGCCTTGCGCCGCTCGATGTGCCCGGACGCGAGGCGGAACGCATGGCGCTGGCTGCGGCAAGCGTCGGCCAATCCTATCCGAGCTATAGCTGGCAGGGCCGGCAATGGGCTTTCCCGATCGACGCCGCGACCCAGGTGCAGGCCTGGCGGCCCGATCTGATCGAAGCCGCGCCGGCGATCTGGACCGAGGTGCTGGCGCTTGCCGAGCAGGGCCGCGTGCTCCTGCCGCTTCGGCCGCCGCATTCGCTGATGTGCTTCTACACTTTGACTGCTGACCTCGGCCGGCCATGCATAGTCGACGGCTCGAACGACCTTGTCGATGGCGAGACCGGCGAAACCGCCTTCGAGATGCTGCGTGAGATTGCGGCGCTAGTCGATCCCGCATGCCTGACGATGGATCCGATCGCCGTCTTCGAGAAGATGGCCAAGTCCGGCTCGCGCATCGCCTGCGCGCCGCTGATCTATGGCTATGTTCCCTATGCGGTGGCGGGTTTCCGCCCGCACCGCCTCGCCTTCGCCGACATACCGGTTGCCAGCGGCAACGGCCCGGTCGGCTCGGCGCTTGGCGGCACCGGCATTGCCGTCTCCGCCTTTTCCGCCCAGCGCCAGGCGGCAATCGACTTCGCCTACTGGATCGCCAGCGGCGACGTGCAGCGCGGCCCTTACGCCGCCGCAGGCGGCCAGCCCGGCCATGCCGCGGCCTGGGAGGACAATGCCGTCAATGCCGCGACCAGCGACTTCTATCGCGCTACGCGGGCGACACTCGAGGGCGCCTGGGTCCGCCCGCGCCATGACGGCTACATGGCCTTCCAGCAGCTGGCTTCGGACCGCATCAATGAAGGCCTTGCCGGCCGGCAGGACGCCGGCCATGTCGTCGCCGACATCAATCGCCTGTTCCGGGAGAGTTTCGCGCCAGCCGCCGGCTAGATGTGCCGATCGCCGCCGCGACGCTCGGCGAGCTTGACGTCTATATCCGCCACAGCCGGCGTGCATTGCCCGAGAGCAGGCGGGTCCGCTCTGAATCGCTTGCACCGGCCAGCAGCGCATGCGTGGCGGCGATCCAGGTCGTCAGCCCGCCGCCCAACGTGCAGACCGGCCAGTCGCTGCCCCAGATCACCCGGTCCCAGCCGAAGCACCGGATCGTGTGCTCGACATAGGGCCGGAGCGTCTCGACCGTCCACGTCGCCGGATCGGCATAGGCGACGACGCCGGAGATCTTGGCCGTGACGTTGGGCCGCTTGGCAATTGCTTCCATATGCTCTCGCCACGGATGCTCGGCATTGCCCTTGATGTCGGGCACGCCGCAATGGTCGAGAACGAACTGGACGTCGGGCGCGAGGTCGGCAAGCGCCATTGCCTTTGGGATCTGATGCGGCAGCACCACAAGATCAAATGTCAGGCCAGTGCCGGCCAGCCGCTTGACGTTCTGGCGAAACAGCGCCCCTTCCGAAACGTCGTCGGGAACGACATGCAGCACGCGACGGAAACCCTTGACGAACGGCTCCGCCTTGACCGTTTCCAGATAAGCCTCGAAACCGGCCTCCTCGGGCCGGCAGGAGGCGATCGCTCCGCGAAGCAGGCTGCCCGCCTGGCCGGCGATCGCCTTGACGTGCGCCGTCTCGGCGGCGATGTCGGCGGGGTCTACGTCGACCTCCATATGCAACACGGCTTCAATGCCTGAGCGCCGCGCATCGGCGGCATATTCGGCATAGGAGAAATCGCGGTTCAGCGCCGGCACGCCGGCAAGCCATGGATAGCGAAGCGCGCCCTGGTCGATGAGGTGCAGATGCGTGTCGATGATCATGGCGGCGTATCCTCCGTGGCCTGGAGAATGATCCTGAAAAGTTGCAGACTTTTCGGATAAGATCATGCTCCAAAAAAACAAAGCGTTAGGACGGGATGACCGGATCCCGCTCCTAAGACACTATCTCGCCGAAAAATCTATTATTCAAATAAGAAATTACGACGATTGTGGCACATCCGATCCGGCGAGCTGCGAGAGCCTTGCCGCTGCATGCTGCAGATGCCGGATCGTCAGTGTGATGTCCGGCGCCGTGGGCGCATTGACCAAGGTGATGTAGGGAATGGTCAGCGCCGCGATGGCTCTGCCGTCCGGCCCCAGCACTGGCGTCGAAAGATTGTAGACGCCGGCGGTCTGCAGCGAGGCCATCATCTCGTAACCGCGGTCGCGCACCTGGTCGAGGCGGGCGAAGAACTCCGGCGTCAGGTTGAACTGTTCGGTGCTCTGCAGATGCTCGGCGATCATCATCTTGCGCTCTTCGGGCGAGCGGAAGGCAAGCAGCACATGGCCGGAACCAGTGTCGAACAAGCTGATATGCGAGCCGACGCGGATCGAGATGCCCCAATAGCGAGGCGCTTCCTGCTGCGCGATGACCACGGCGGCGCCCCGGTCGAACACGACCAACTGGTTGGCCTGCGATGAGGTTTCGGCCAGCTCCCGCATGATCGGCGTCGCATAGGACACCAGCCGGCGAACCGGCGCGTGCAATTGCGCGAGGCCGAAGAGCTTGAGCGTCAGTGAGTAACGGTCGCCGTCGATCTTGGTGACATAGCCGCGCCGCACCAGGCGGTCGAGCATCCGGTAGAACTCGTTCGGGCTGCGGTCGAGCCGCTTGGCGATCTCCGCCTGCGTCAGCCCCCCGTCCACGCTGGACAACAACTCGAGAATATCCAGCCCCTTGTCCAGCGCCGGCGCGCGGTAGCGGTCCCCATCGTCTTCCTCTGCCACCCGTCCCTCCAGTGAATTTCGAGCTGCATATATGCATGAACTTCGTTCCACTGGAAGCACATTCGGCTTGACCCGGGAATGAAAATGCTATTTGCATATGAATGAAGCTCAAGCGATCGATCGCGCACTCGGCAGGGCCGTCGCTGCGAGCCCATGGGAGGAGAACATGACGAGACTGGTTCTAGGCATTTCCGCCGGCCTGGCTGGCCTGCTGCTGAGCGGCACTGCGTTTTCGGCCGATCTGCCCGGCAAATTTCCTGGCGTGACGATCGACGTGAAGCTGATCGGCGGCCAGCAATATGAAAAGCTCTACGAGCGCATCCCCGAATGGGAGAAGGCGACCGGCGCCAAGGTCAACATCCTGACCAAGAAGAACGGCTTCGATATCGACAAGGAGCTGAAGTCGGACATCGCCTCGGGCAGCACCAACTGGTGCGTCGGCTGGAACCATTCTTCCTTCGCGCCGCAATATACCGGCCTTTACACCGACCTCAGCAAGCTCTTGCCGAAGGAAGAGATCGACGCTTTCGTGCCCTCGACGATCAAGGCCGCGACCATCGACGGCAAACTCGAGATGCTGCCGCGCGCGCAGTTCGATGTCTCGGCGCTCTACTACCAGAAGAGCCTCTACGACAACGCCGACAACAAGACCAAGTTCAAGGTCAAATACGGCTATGACCTTGCGCCGCCCGACACCTGGAAGGAAGTCACCGACCAGGCTGAGTTCTTCGCCAACCCGCCCAATTTCTACGGCACGCAGTTCGCCGGCAAGGAAGAGGCGATCAACGGCCGCTTTTACGAGATGGTGGTCGCCGAGGGCGGCGAATATCTCGACAAGGATGGCAAGCCCGTCTTCAATTCCGAGGCCGGTATCCGTGCGCTGGACTGGTTCGTCAATCTTTACAAGGCCAAGGCCGTGCCGGCCGGCACCACCAACTATCTCTGGGACGATCTCGGCCAGGGCTTTGCCTCGGGCACCGTGGCGATCAACCTCGACTGGCCGGGCTGGGCCGGCTTCTTCAACGACCCGAAGTCCTCGAAGGTCGCCGGCAATGTCGGCGTGAAGGTCGCGCCCAAGGGGTCTTCCGGCAAGCGCACCGGCTGGTCGGGTTTCCATGGCTTCTCAGTGACCGAGAACTGCCCGAACAAGGAAGCCGCCGCCTCTCTGGCGTGGTGGCTGACCAATGAGGACAGCCAGAAGCTGGAAGCCGCCGCCGGCCCGCTGCCGACCCGCACCGCGGTTTGGGACTGGGACCTGAAGCAGGCTGAGAACGATCCGTACAAGAAGGAGGTCCTCGCCGCCTTCCAGGAGGAAGCCAAGCACGCCTTCGCCGTGCCGCAGACGCCTGAGTGGATCGAGATCTCCAACGCCGTCTACCCCGAGCTGCAGGCGGCGATCCTTGGCGACAAGACGTCCAAGCAGGCCCTGGACGAGGCGGCCGCCAAGGCGACGCAGATCCTTCAGGACGCCGGCAAGCTCTAAGCAGCACTCCCAAGGCTGCCTCCCCCGTCGTGAATGGGGGAGGCGACAGCGTCTTGTCGCCGCTGACTTTCCGCTCCGGCCGGGGCCATGCCCGTGGCGGCCCGAAATGCAATACACCACAGGATCCTGATGAAGGGCTTCAAGCCATCCGCGCCGTTCCTGCTGCTGCTTCCGGCCATGGTCGTGCTGGCGGCTGTGGTGGTGCTACCGTTGATCCTGTCGCTCTATTCCAGCTTCACGCCCTTCCGCCTGACGCGGCCCGAGACCTTCTTCGTCTTCGTCGGCTTCAGGAACTATCTATCGATCCTCACCAATGCGGATTTCTGGTGGGCCTTCGGCCGCACCGTTCTGTTGCTCACCATCGCGCTGAACCTCGAGATGCTGCTCGGCCTCGGCCTGGCCATGCTGGTCGAGAAGGCAACGCGCGGCCAGCGCATCCTGCGCACGCTGATGATGTTCCCGATGATGTTCTCGCCGATCCTCGTCGGCTTCCAGTTCAAATTCATGTTCAACGACAATATCGGCCTGGTGAACAATGCGCTGCAGTCGCTGGGCATCACTGAGGACGCCATCCCGTGGCTGATCGAAGGCCATCTCGCCTTCATCGCCATCTCGATCGCCGAGATCTGGTCATCGACCTCGATCTTCGCGATTCTGATCCTGGCCGGCCTGCTCGCCATGCCCAAGGAGCCGATCGAGGCGGCGCGCGTCGATGGCTGCACGCCCTGGCAGACCTTCCGCTATGTCACCTGGCCCTTCGTCATGCCCTTCGCCTACATCGCCATGACGATCCGCTCGCTCGATGTCGCGCGAGCCTATGACATCGTCAAGATCATGACCGATGGCGGCCCGGCCGGCCGCACCGAGCTGTTGTGGACGCTGGTCGGGCGCACGGCCTACAGCGATGCCCGCATGGGCCTCGCCAATGCCATGGCCTATTTCTCGATTCTGCTATCGATCGCCTTCACCGTCTATTTCTACAACAAGCTCGCCGCGGCTCGCGCGCAGATCGGCGCTGAGTGGTGAGAATGGACGAGAACGCCTCCGCCCGCCTCACGCGCCGCGCGCTCACCGTCGCGCACCGCGTCGGCCTATTCCTTGCCATGCTGGTGATCTGCCTGCCGGGCATCTGGATCGTGCTGTCGTCGCTGAGGCCCACGGTCGAGATCATGGCCAAGCCGCCGGTCTGGATTCCGCAGCAGCTGTCCGTCGACGCCTATGTCGCCATGTTCAGCGGCATCGGCAAAGGCGGCATCCCGGTGCTCGACTATTTCCGCAACTCGCTGATCATCTCGGTCACCTCGACGGCGATCGCGGTGGCCATCGGCATGGCCGGCGGCTACGCCTTCGCGCGCTACCGCTTCCGCGGCAAGTCGGGCATGTTCCTCGGCCTGATGCTGACGCGCACCGTGCCCGGCATCGCGCTCTCGCTGCCTTTGTTTTTCCTCTATGTGCGGCTGGGCATCATCGACACCCATATCGGCATGATCCTCGCTTATGTCGCGCTCAACGTGCCGTTCACCATCTGGCTGATTGACGGCTTCTTCCGCCAGGTGCCGAAGGACCTTGCCGAAGCAGCCCAGATCGACGGCTGCACGCGCTGGCAG
Source organism: Mesorhizobium sp. CA10 (assembly GCF_020165285.1). Taxonomy (NCBI): domain Bacteria; kingdom Pseudomonadati; phylum Pseudomonadota; class Alphaproteobacteria; order Hyphomicrobiales; family Phyllobacteriaceae; genus Mesorhizobium; species Mesorhizobium sp. CA10. Next base: position 327,960 of record NZ_JAIUHV010000002.1, on the reverse strand, counting down.
GCCTTCTGGCAGGTCGAGTTTCCGCTGGCGCGTCCTGGCATCGCCTCGGCCGCGATCTTCGCCTTCCTCACCTGCTGGAACGAGTTCGCTTTGGCCTCGCAGCTCACACGTTCCGTCAATTCCAAGACGCTGCCCGTCGGGCTGCTCGACTATACGGCCGAGTTCACCATCGACTGGCGCGGCATGTGCGCGCTGGCCGTGGTGATGATCATCCCGGCCCTGACCCTCACCTATATCGTCCAGAAACACCTCGTCGGCGGCCTGACCTCCGGCGCGGTGAAAGGTTGATTTCATGGCAACGGTTTCGCTGAAACAGCTCACCAAGCGCTACGGCAACATGGAGATCGTGCACGGCATCGATCTCGAGATCGCCGACCGCGAGTTCATCGCGCTGGTCGGCCCGTCCGGCTGCGGCAAGTCGACGACATTGCGCATGATCGCCGGCCTCGAGGACATCAGCGGCGGTATGATCGACATCGGCGGGCGCATGGTCAACGACCTGCCGCCGCGCTCGCGCAACATCTCCATGGTGTTCCAGTCCTATGCGCTCTATCCGCACATGACGGTGCGCGAGAACCTCGCCTTCTCGCTCAAGATCGCGGGTGCGGCCAAGGATGACATGGACCGGCGCGTTGCCGAAGCCTCCGCCATCCTCGGCCTCGACGAGCTGCTTGAGCGCCGCCCCTCGCAGCTCTCGGGTGGCCAACGCCAGCGCGTCGCCATGGGCCGGGCCATCGTGCGCGATCCCGATGTCTTCCTGTTCGACGAGCCGCTCTCCAACCTTGACGCCAAGCTGCGCACGCAGATGCGCACCGAGATCAAGAAGCTGCACGCCAAGGTCAGGTCGACGGTGATCTATGTCACCCACGACCAGGTCGAGGCGATGACGCTGGCCGACCGCATCGTCATCATGCGCTCGGGCCATATCGAGCAGGTCGGCACGCCGGACGAGGTGTTCAGCCGGCCTGCGACCCACTTCGTCGCCGGCTTCATCGGCTCGCCGCCGATGAACCTGCACCAGGCGACGGTGAGCGACGGGCGACTGATGTTCGGTGGCGGCGACAGCCTGCCGCTGCCCGGCCAGTTCAAGTCGAAGACGGCTGCCGGCGACAAGGTCGTGTTCGGCATCCGTCCCGATGATTTCTATCCGACCGGCCACGGCCTGAGCTCAGGCAGCGAAGCGGAAGTCCATCGTATCGAGCTGCCGGTCAGCATCACCGAGCCGCTCGGCAACGAAACGCTGGTCTTCGCCGAGTTCAACGGCACCGACTGGATCTCGCGCATGCTCAATCCCAAGCCGCTGAAAGCAGGTGACAGGATCGGCATGAGCTTCGACCTGAGCCGCGCGCATCTGTTCTCCGCCGAAACCGGCAAGTCGCTGAGGAGCTGACATGGCGAAAATCGAGAAGATCGAGCTGCGCATGGTCGACCTCGTGCCGAAGGTGAAGCGCACCGACGCGATCCAGAGCTTCGTCAGCCAGGAGACGCCGATCGTCACCATCACCGATTCCGACGGCGCATCGGGCACCGGCTACAGCTATACGATCGGCACCGGCGGCTCGTCGGTGATGCGGCTTCTGGCCGACCATCTTGCGCCGCGCCTGATCGGCCGCGACGCCGACCGGATCGAGGCGATCTGGCACGATCTCGAATTCGCCACCCACGCCACCACCATCGGCGCCATCACCGCGATTGCGCTGGCCGCGATCGATACCGCCCTTTGGGACCTGCGGGCGAGAAAACAGAACCTGCCGCTCTGGAAGCTTGCCGGCGGCGCCAAGGACCGCTGCCCGCTCTACACCACAGAGGGGGGCTGGCTGCATATCGAAACGGCCGCACTGGTCGACGATGCACTGGAAGCGAAGGCCAAGGGCTTTAGCGGCTCCAAGGTGAAGATCGGCAAGCCGCACGGTTCAGAGGATGTCGCGCGGCTGTCGGCGGTGCGCAAGGCGGTCGGCGACGGCTACGAGATCATGACCGATTGCAATCAGGGCTTTTCCGTCGACGAGGCGATCCGCCGCGCCGAGCGGTTGCGCGATCTCGATCTCGCCTGGATCGAGGAGCCGCTGCCGGCAGACGACATCGACGGCCATGTGCGGCTGTCGAACTCGACCGCGACGCCGATCGCCGTCGGCGAGTCGCTCTATTCGATAAGGCATTTTCGCCAGTACATGCAGAAAGGCGGCTGCAACATCATCCAGGTTGATGTCGGCCGCATCGGCGGCATCACCCCGTGGCTGAAAGTCGCCCACGCGGCCGAGGCCTTCGACATGCCGGTCTGCCCGCATTTCCTGATGGAACTGCACGTCAGCCTGGTCTGCGCCATCCAGAACGGCAAATATGTCGAATATATTCCGCAGCTCGACGAGTTGACGGGCGACAAGATGCGCATCGAGAATGGCCATGCGCTGGCGCCCAGTGAGCCCGGCCTCGGCATCGACTGGGATTGGGACGCCGTGAAGGCAAAGAGCATCGCCGAGTTCACCACGGCGATCGTGAAATAGGGAGACGGATGATGCAGCGGATGGGAATGGTACTGGGCCTAAAGCCTGAGAAGGTCGAGGAATATGTCCGCCTTCACGCTGCCGTCTGGCCGGACGTTCTCGCCATGATCTCGGCCTGCAACATCAAGAACTATTCGATCTACCTGAAGCGGCCGGAGAACCTGCTTTTCTCCTATTTCGAATATCACGGCACCGACTACGCCGCCGACATGGCCAAGATGGCCGCCGACCCCAAGACGCAGGAATGGTGGTCCGTTTGCATGCCCTGTCAGGAGCCGCTTGAGACGCGGAAGGAAGGCGAGTGGTGGGCGTCGATGGACGAGGTCTTCCATCATGACTGATGCCTTTGATCCGGCATCGCTGGCGCAGTCCTGGCCAAAGCCTTTAAAACCCCGCTCGATCGTGACGTTCGGCGCCGGCTCGATCGTCGGCGACGCGCATTTTCCCGCCTATCGTAAGGCCGGCTTCCCGATTTCCGGCCTCTACGATCCGGACCGGGCCAAGGCGCAAAAATTGGCCGAGACATGGGGCGTGACGGCGTTCCGTTCGGTCGAGGAAGCGGCTGCGGTAAAGGACGCGATCTTCGATCTCGCCACCCCGCCGGGCCGGCATGTCGAGGTGCTGAACGCTTTGCCGGATGGCGCTGTAGCGCTGATCCAGAAGCCGATGGGCAATTATCTCGGCGAGGCGACGGAGATCCTCGAAATCTGCCGCGCCAAGCAGCTCAAGGCGGCGGTCAATTTCCAGCTCCGCTTCGCGCCGATGATGCTGGCGCTGAAGGACGGCATTGCCAAGGGATGGCTAGGCGAGGTGGTGGATTTCGACGCGCTGCTGGCGCTCGACACGCCTTGGCAGCTGTGGGAATTCCTGCTCAAGGCGCCGCGCGTCGAGATCGCCATGCATTCGATCCATTATCTCGACCTGATCCGCCAGCTTCTCGGCAATCCGCTTGGCGTGCATGCCAAGACGCTCGGCCATCCCCATCACAAGGTCGCGCAGACCCGCACCAGCGCCATCCTCGACTATGGCGATACGGTGCGCTGCGCGCTCTCGATCAACCACGACCACAAATTCGGGCGCCGCCACCAGGCTTGCGAGTTCCGCATCTGCGGCACCGAGGGCGCAGCCTATGTCAAGCTCGGCCTCAACCTCGACTATCCGCGCGGCGAGCCGGACATTCTGGAAATCTATCCGAAAGGCAGGTCGGAGTGGGTCACCGTGCCGCTCGCCGGCGAATGGTTCCCCGATGCCTTTGTCGGCCGCATGGCCAATGTTCAGCGCTTCGCATCCGGCGAAGACGCGGAGCTGGTCAGCTCCGTCGAGGACGCCTGGCACACCATGGCGCTGGTCGAGGCCGCCTATAAATCGAGTGCCGCGCCGGCGACGCCGCTGGCTGCAAAGCCGTAAGGCCGGACATGGAACAGACCACCTATTTCGAGGACTACGAGATCGGCTCGTCGCGCCTCACCAGCGGCCGCACCATCACCGAGACGGACTTCGTCGTCCATGCTGGCCACACCGGCGATTTCTTCCCGCATCACATGGATGCCGAGTTCATGAAGACCACGCCCTTCGGCCAGCGCATCGCGCATGGCACGCTGGTCTTCTCGGTCGGTGTCGGGCTGACGGCGAGCGTCGTCAACCCGGTCGCCTTCTCTTACGGCTACGACCGGCTGCGCTTCATCAAGCCGGTCTTCATCGGCGATACGATCCGCACGCGCACCACCATCGCCGCCAAGGAAGACGATCCGAAACGGCCAAACGCGGGACGCGTCGTTGAACACGTCGAGGTTTTGAACCAGCGCGACGAGGTCGTGCTGGCGGCGGATCACATCTATATCGTCGAGCGACTGCCCGGCTGAAAGACGGAGACAAAGAACATGGCGGATATCACTGGCAAGGTCGTGGTCGTCACGGCGGCCGCGCAGGGCATCGGACGGGCAAGCGCGCTGGCTTTCGCCAAGGCCGGCGCGATCGTCCATGCCACCGACATCAACGAGGCGGCCTTGGCCGAGCTTGGCAAGACGCCTGGCATCACGACGCGAAAACTCGACGTGCTGAACGACGAGGCGGTGAAGGCCGCCTTCGCCGAGATCGGCCAAGTCGACGTGCTGTTCAACTGCGCCGGCTTCGTCCATGCCGGCTCAATCCTGGAGATGAAGGACGAGGATCTCGACTTTGCCTTCAATCTTAATGTGCGCGCCATGATCCGGACCATCCGCGCCGTGCTGCCCGGCATGCTGGAGCGCGGCGATGGCTCGATCATCAACATGGCGTCGGTGGCTGGCGCCCCGAAGGGCGTGCCGAACCGCTTCGCCTATGGCGTGACCAAGGCGGCCGTGATCGGCCTGACCAAGTCGATTGCCGCCGATTATGTCGCCAAGGGCGTCCGCTGCAACGCCATCTGCCCGGGCACCGTCGAGAGTCCCTCGCTCCAGGGCCGCATGCAGGCGCAGGGCGACTATGAGGCCGCGCGCGCCGCCTTCATCGCGCGTCAGCCGATGGGCAGGATCGGCACGCCGGAGGAGATCGCCGACCTTGCGGTCTACCTGGCCGGCGCCACCTATACGACCGGGCAGGCCTATAATATCGACGGCGGCTGGTCGATCTGAGGCCGTTTCGGCCGCCAGTTGAGTTGTGAGGCAAGCCAGTTACGAGGCAGCAATGACCAAAATCACAGACCTCAGGACCTTCGACCTGCGCTTCCCGACATCGCAAAGCCTCGACGGCTCGGACGCGATGAATCCGGACCCGGATTACTCGGCTGCCTATGTCATTCTCGACACCGATGTTCCGCCGCTGAAAGGCCATGGCCTCACCTTCACCATCGGTCGTGGCAACGAGATCTGCTGCGCGGCGATCGAAGCGCTGCGCCACCTCGTCGTGGGGCTCGATCTCGACTGGGTGAAAGAGGATCCCGGCCGCTTCTGGCACCACGTGACCGGCGACAGCCAGCTGCGCTGGATCGGGCCGGACAAGGGCGCCATGCATCTTGCGGTTGGCGCGGTGGTCAATGCTGTCTGGGATCTCTGGGCCAAGGAAGCCGGAAAGCCGGTCTGGCGGCTGGTCGCAGAGATGAGCCCGGAAGAGATCGTGCGCATCGTCGATTTCCGCTACCTCACCGACGCCATCACGCCCGCCGAGGCGCTGGCGATCCTGAAGAAGGCCGAGACGGGCAAGGCCGAGCGCATCGCCACGCTCGAGCGCGAAGGCTATGCCTGCTACACCACCTCTGCCGGCTGGCTCGGCTATCCTGACGAGAAGCTCAGGCGCCTTTGCCAGGAGGCGGTCGACGATGGCTTCAACCACATCAAACTCAAGGTCGGCCGCGACCGCGCCGACGACATCCGCCGTCTCAGGATCGCCCGCGAGGTCATCGGCCCGGACCGTTATTTGATGATCGACGCCAACCAGGTCTGGGAGGTCGACCAGGCGATCGACTGGCTCAAGGACCTCGCCTTCGCGAAACCCTTCTTCATCGAGGAGCCGACCAGCCCGGACGACATCGCCGGCCACGCCAAGATCCGCAAGGCTGTCGCGCCGATCAAGGTCGCGACCGGCGAGATGTGCCAGAACCGCATCATGTTCAAGCAGTTCATCGCCGGCGGCGCGATCGACGTCGTGCAGATCGATTCCTGCCGCATGGGCGGGCTGAACGAGGTTCTGGCGGTGCTTCTGATCGCCGCCAAATACCGCCTGCCGGTCTGGCCGCATGCCGGCGGCGTCGGTCTATGCGAATATGTCCAGCATCTGTCGATGATCGACTATATCGCGGTGTCGGGCAGCAAGGACGGACGGGTGATCGAATATGTCGATCACCTGCATGAACATTTCATCGAACCCTGCGTGATCCGCGATGCCGCCTATATGCCGCCCCGTGCGCCCGGCTTCTCGATCGAGATGAAGGCACAGTCAATCGAGGACTACCTGCATCGGCCCTGAAAGGTGACGCTGCAAACTGTTACTACGCCCGCGCGACTGGACCGCTGCGAATCGGCTATGCCTGCCGAATGCAGGAGACTTCCCTCTACGAGCCGGTGAAGCGGTTCCTCGAGAGCCTGGATTTCGCCGTCAAGGGCGAGATCGGCGGCTGCGACGTGGTCGGCGTGCGTGCCGGCGAGCCGCCGGTTGTCGTCATCTGCGAGTTGAAGCTGCAGTTCAACCTCGAGCTCGTCCTGCAAGCCGTCGACCGCGCGGCGGCCTGCGACGAGGTGTGGCTTGCCGCCTATATGTCGGCGCGCGGCAAGGGCCGCGAGCATGACCGCCGCTTCCGCGCGCTCTGCCGCCGCCTCGGCTTCGGCCTGCTAGGCGTCGGCAAGAAGGGCGAGGTGGAGCTGCTGCTCAGTCCGGCCGCCTTGCCGCCGCGCCGGGATCCCAGGCGGCGCTCACGCCTAGTCGAGGAGCATCACCGCCGCAAGGGCGATCCGTCCATCGGCGGCAGCACGCGCAAGAAGCCGATCATGACCGCCTACCGGCAGGAAGCGCTGGCCTGCGCCGCCGCCCTGGCCGACGGTCCGAAACGGCCGCGCGATCTCAAGGCGCTTTCGCCGCGCGCCGCCAGCATCCTGCAGCACAATTACTATGGCTGGTTCGCCCGCGCCGAGCGCGGCATCTATGCACTGACAGAAGCCGGCCTTGCCGCCATCGGACCTTTGCCGGCGACGTTGTAAGGACGATTTGCCGACTTACCATTCCGCGTTGTAACCGGAAAACCGCCATTCGGCGTCGGGCCTGGTTTCGGTTGTTGACTCATCTTTCCGCATGTGCAGAAATTGGTTGGACCATTGAACCACTTTCAGGCCCAGCCGGCGTGACCGATTTCCTTCCGCCCATCCAGACGACGGCGCGCGACGACGCGGTGCTGAAGGCCTTGGCGGGGTTCGTGCGGCAGGAGGCTCTGGGTCCCGGCGAGAAGCTGCCGACGGAGCGCATCCTCGCCGAACGCCTCAAGGTCAGCCGCAACACGGTGCGTGAGGCGCTGACGCGCTGGGAAGGCCTCGGCCTGGTCGAGCGGCGGCAGGGTTCGGGCACCTACCTCAAGGCCGCCGTCTCGCCCGATATGCTGCACATGCCGCTGACTTTAGCCGGTGGCAATGATTTCGCCGGCCTGATGTCCACGCTTGAGATCCGGCGCGCGCTGGAAGCGGAGGCCGCCGCCCTCTGCGCCATTCGTGCCGGCAAAGCCGAGCTCGCCGAGATCGAGCGCAAGCTCGACCTCATGGAAGAGGCCTTCCAGACCCGCGCCGGGATGTCCTCGGACGAGGATTGGGAATTCCACCAGGCGATCTTCCGCGCTTCCGGCAATCCGCTATTCGAGCAGATCATCGCCGCCATGTACGAGCTGTTCCACCGCTTCTGGGAGCATCCTCTCGGCGTGCGCGACTTCGGCCATGCCAGTTTTCCTTATCACCGGACCATCTTCAATTGCATCGCCGCGCGTGACCCCGATGGCGCTCGCGCCGAGGCGCTAAAACTCATCGCCACCGTCGAGGACGATTTGAAGCGCGGCGCTGCCAACCTCAAACTTTCGGACCGCAGATGAACGAGCAGCCCAGCACTTTCGACCCGGCCTCGATGGCCAGCGACTATCTCGGCGAGGCGGCGACGCTTCTGGCGCATGACGATCCGTTTCCCGACGGTGCGGTGGTGCCGCCGATCTACCAGACGTCGCTGTTCACCTTCGCCAACTATGCCGACATGGCCGACACCTTCGCCGGACGGCGAAAGCAGCCGATCTATTCGCGCGGCGACAACCCGACGGTGATGGAATTCGAAGCGCGTGTCGCGGCGCTCGAAGGCGCGGAGGCCGCGCGCGGCTTTTCCAGCGGCATGGCGGCGATCAGCGCCACAGTGCTCGCCTTTGTCGGCGCCGGCGAGCGCATGGTTGCCGTGCGCAACTGCTATGGCGACGCCTACCGCTTGTTCGAGCGGCTGTTCCCGCGCTTGCACATCAAGGTCGATTATGTCGACGGCTCCGATCCCGACGCGGTTGCCGCGGCACTTCCCGGCGCCAAGCTGCTCTACCTCGAAAGTCCGACCTCGATGATGTTCGAGCTGCAGGACCTGGAGCATCTGACGCGGCTGGCGAAGGAGCAGGGCATCGTCACCACCATCGACAATTCCTGGGCCACCCCCGTCTTCCAGAAGCCGATCTCGCATGGCGTCGACCTGGTGCTGCATTCGGCCTCGAAATATCTGGGCGGCCACAGCGACACCGTCGCAGGTGTGGTGGCGGGCTCGGCGGCCCACATCAAGCACATCAACGAACAGACCTATTCGCAGCTTGGCGGCAAGCTGTCGCCCTTCGAAGGCTGGCTGTTGCTGCGCGGCCTGCGCACGCTGCCGCTGCGCCTGCCGCATCACATGAAGAGCGGCCTCATCATTGCCGAGCGGCTGAAGGCGCATGGCAAGGTCGAGCGGGTCAACCACCCCGCCTATTCCAACCACCCCGGCAAGAAGACTTTAGCCGGCTATGCCGGCCTGTTCTCCTTCGAGGTCACCGAGGATGTCGACATCCCGGCCTTCGTCGACGCGCTGAAATATTTCCGCATCGGCGTCAGCTGGGGCGGCCATGAAAGCCTGGTCGTGCCGGCAAAAGCCTCGCTCGAGCAGACGCCGGGCATCAATTCGATGGCGCGCTTCGGCGTCAGCCCCCGAACCATCCGCTTCAATGTCGGATTGGAAAATGTCGAGGACCTCTGGGCCGACATCGCCCAAGCCTTCGACAAAAGTAAAGCCTTCGACAAATCAAAAAAATAGTCGTCCAAAAATGGGAGTCCCGAAGATGAAAAGACTGACCTTCCTGTTTGCCGCCGTGGCCGGCCTGGCGATTTCCGCCAGCGGCGCGCTGGCCGATACCACCATCAAGCTGGTCGAGGTCATCACCAGCCCGCCGCGCACCGAATTCCTGAAGAAGCAGATTGCCGAATTCGAGACGGCGAACCCGGGCATCAAGGTGGAGGTGGTCTCGCTGCCCTGGGGCCAGGCCTTCGAGAAGTTTCTCACCATGGTACAGGCCGGTGACACGCCCGACGTCGTCGAGATGCCGGAACGCTGGATGGGCCTCTATGCCAACAACGGCCAGCTCGAGGATCTCGGTCCCTTCATGGCCAAATGGCCCGACGCCAAGACGCTCGGCGATCGCGCCAAGCAGTTCGGCTCGACCGTCAACAACACCCAGTTCATGATCCCCTATGGCTATTATGTGAACGCGCTGTTCTGGAACAAGAAGCTGTTCAAGGAAGCCGGACTGGACCGTCCGCCGGCAAACCTCGACGAGTTCGTCTCCTTCTCCAAGAAGATCTCCGCCATTCCCGGCAAATATGGCTACTGCCTGCGCGGGGGTCCCGGCGCCTTCAACGGCATGCACATGTTCATGAACATCGCCGACGGCAAGGGCGGCTATTTCACCGACGACGGCGTCTCGACCATCAATGACGAAGGCTCGGTCAAGGGTCTGCAGATGCTGGCCGACATGTACAAGAACGGTCTGGCGCCGAAAGATTCCGTGAGCTGGGGCTTCAACGAGACGGTGACCGGCTTCTATTCCGGCACCTGCGCCATGCTAAACCAGGATCCGGACGCGCTGCTCGGCATCGCCGACAAGATGAGCGCCGACGACTTCGCGGTCGCGCCGCTCCCCGTGGGTCCGAGCGGCAAATCCTACCCGACGCTCGGCTATGCCGGCTGGGCGATGTTCGCCAATTCCCAACACAAGGATGAGGCCTGGAAACTGATGGCGACGCTGCTGTCGCCCAAGGACAATCTGGAATGGGCCAAGGAAGTCGGCGTCGTGCCGATCCACAACGGCGCTGACCAGGACGCCCATTTCAAGACCGAGCAGTTCAAGGGCTGGTTCACCGAGCTCAGCGACAGCTCCAAATACGAAATGGTGACGCCGCCGACGCATCTGGAGAACCTCGGCAACTTCGTCGACCAGGTGGCGATCAAGAATTTTCAGGAAGTGCTGCTCGGCCAGAAGCCGGCCAAGGATGTCGCCGACGAATGGGCGAAGTTCCTGACCAAGGAACAGCAGGACTGGCTGGCAAAAAACAAGAAGTGAGCTTCTTTCCTTCTCCCCGTTTACGGGGAGAAGGTGTCACGAAGTGACGGATGAGGGGCGGCGCCACACCTTCATAAGTTCGCGCTGCCCCTCATCTGCCTGCCGGCATCTTCTCCCCGTTGAACGGGGAGAAGGACGCTGTCGCCGTCCCCGGCACCCACTCACCACCGTAGAGCCAAAAACTTATGACCTACGCCGTCTCCGAAATCCGATCCGCCGCCCGGCCGCGAAAGCAACGGCTGAGCAAGGCCGCGATCGAGCCGTGGCTCTATCTATCGCCTGCGATCGTCCTGCTGGTCCTGGTGCTATTGGTGCCGCTGATCATCGGCATCAGCTATTCCTTCCGCAAATTCTCGGCCTTCAAGTCGCAATATGTTGGCCTCGCCCAATACCAGGCGATGCTCTCCGACCAGGTGCTCGGCCAGGCGCTGATCAACACGTTGTGGTGGACGGTCGCCAGCCTGTTCTTTCAGTTCTTCCTTGGCCTGGGTCTCGCGCTGCTGCTCGACAAGCCTTTCTACGGCCGCAAGGTCGTCCAGGCGGTGGTATTCCTGCCCTGGGCGGTGCCGTCCTTTCTCTCAGGCCTCACCTGGGCCTGGCTGTTCAACCCTATCATCGGGCCGCTGCCGCATTGGCTGTTCGCGCTTGGCCTGAAGGCGGAGCCGACCAACGTGTTGTCCGATCCCGCCACCGCCATGTGGGGGCCGATCGTCGCCAACATCTGGTTCGGCATCCCGTTCTTCGCCATCACGCTGCTGGCGGCGCTGAAGTCGATCCCCTCCGAGTTGCATGAGGCGGCGGCCATCGACGGCGCTTCGCCCTGGCAGCGCTTCACCAAGGTGACGCTGCCCTTCCTGGCGCCGACCATCGTCATCACCGTCATGCTGCGCACCATCTGGATCGCCACCTTCGCCGATCTGATCTTCGTCATGACCGAGGGCGGGCCGGCGGGCTCGACCAGCACGGTGCCGGTCTACATCTATGTCAGCGCCTTCAAGTCCCTCGACAAAGGCTACGCCTCGGCGGTTGCGGTGCTGCTTCTGGTGCTGCTCATCGCCTACGCCATCGGCCTGATCGCCATCCGCCGCACCCTGGTGAGGCACGTCTGATGATCGCCGGTCGCTCCACCACTTCGCGAATCTTCGGCGGCATCGGTCTCTACGGCGCTATCGCGGCCTACGTGATCTTCGCGCTGTTTCCGATCTTCTGGACGCTGAAGATCTCGGTGACGCCCGAACGCCTGCTCTATTCCGAAGGCATCACCTTCTGGCCGTCGCAGACGACCTTTCAGAACTTCGCCACCGTGCTCGAGGCCTCCGACTTTCCGCGCTATTTCCTCAACAGCGTCATCGTCTCGGTGTCGACGGCCGCCTTTGTCACCGTCATCGCCACGCTTGCCGGCTATGCCATGTCGCGCTTCACTTTCCGCGGCAAGGCGACTTTGGCGATCCTGTTGCTGCTCACCCAGACCTTCCCGCTGGTCATGGTCATTCCGCCGATCTACCGCATCATGGGCGACCTCGGCCTCACCAACAGCCTGATCGGCCTGATCATTATCTACACCGCCTTCAACACCGCCTTCGCAACCTTCCTGATGCAGTCCTTCTTCGACGGCATCCCGAAAGACCTGGAGGAAGCGGCGATGATTGACGGCTGCACCCGCGCGCAGGCGATGCGCCGGGTGATCGTGCCGCTGACCTTGCCCGGCATGGGCGCGACGCTGGGCTTCGTCTTCACCGCCGCCTGGAGCGAGTTGCTGTTCGCGCTGATGCTGATCTCCAGCGACGAGCAGAAGACCTTCGCCGTCGGCCTGCTCACCTTCATCGGCAAGTTCGCCGTCGACTGGGGGCAGATGATGGCGGCCTCCATCCTGGCGCTGATCCCGGTCTGCGTCTTCTTCGCTTTCCTGCAACGCTATCTCGTCACCGGCCTCACCGCCGGCGCGGTCAAAGGATAAAAGATGGCTTCCGTCACGCTGCAAAACGTCGAGAAGGATTACGGCGCGCTGCGCATCCTGCACGGCGTCGATCTCGAGATCGCCGATGGCGAGTTCGTCGTGCTGGTCGGCCCGTCCGGCTGCGGCAAGTCCACGCTGCTGCGCATGATCGCCGGCCTGGAAGAAGTCACCGGCGGCGAGATCCATATCGGCGAGCGGCTGGTCAACGATGTTGCGCCGAAGGACCGCGACATCGCCATGGTGTTCCAGTCCTATGCGCTCTACCCGCATATGGATGTCTCCTCCAATATGGGCTTCAGCCTGCTTTTGAAGAAGGCCGAGAAGGCGACGATCGACGGCAGGGTAGGTGCTGCCGCCAAGCGGCTCGGCCTCGACCCCTATCTCGGTCGCCTGCCGCGCCAGCTTTCCGGTGGCCAGCGCCAGCGCGTCGCCATGGGGCGCGCCATCGTGCGCGACCCGAAAGTGTTCCTGTTCGACGAGCCGCTGTCCAACCTCGACGCCAAATTGCGCGTCCATATGCGTGCCGAGATCAAGGCGCTGCACCAGCAGCTCAAGACCACGTCGGTCTATGTCACCCACGATCAGGTCGAGGCGATGACCATGGCCGACCGCATCGTCGTCATGCATGACGGCTATGTGCAGCAGGTCGGTCGTCCGCTGGAGCTTTACGACCGTCCGGTCAACACCTTCGTCGCCGGCTTCATCGGCTCGCCGGGCATGAACTTCCTGCCGGCTAAGGTCGCCAAGAGTGGCAAGGTCAATGCCGTGCTCGCCGATGGCCAGAAGCTGCGGCTGCCGGATGGCCTGCCGCTCAGCGACGGCGATGACCTCACCATCGGACTGCGGCCGGAACACATCAAGCTGGTCGAAGACGGCGCGCTGAAGGCCGAGGTCGAGGTGTTCGAGCCGCTCGGTCTCTCGACGCAGTTCTATGTCAGGCTGGCCAACCAGCAGGTCTGCGTCTTCGTCATGGGCCGCAGCGATGTGAGGCCGGGCGACACGATCCGCCTCGCCGCCGATCCGGCTGCGCTGCATCTGTTCGATCCGGTGAGCGGAAACCGGATTGGATAGCTGGCCAGCAGCGGCGCGTCATCGGAACGCTCCGCCAGCAACTCACCGGCCGCAGATGTGGGTGTTCAACTCAGGCGCGATCGTCTCGCTGTCATGGCAACCAACTTGATCGCTTAAGCGCCGACATCTTCGAGAATGTCGAGCAGTGAATTGCGGCTTTCGAGGGCCATGCTCTGCTAGACTCCTGTTGATTCGTCTCGACAGGAAAAGGCATGAGCAAGGCCCTCGGCACATTCGCACTGGTCACGGTTTTGAGCGCTTTGCTGATGGCGCTGTCATTGGCCGTGGCGAGGCACGGCTATCCCTATGGCGCGTTCGGCGTGAAGCGTCTCGACGGCATCGCCGACGCCGGCTCGTTCCTGGCGATCGCCGCCGTCTATTTCTTCGCTGCCATGCTGATGATGATCCTGCCCATCCGCGCCGCCGGCGTCGTCCTGACTCACGCGGCCGATGCGATCTTCTGGGCGACGATCGTATTGTTCGCGACCATCGTCGGCTCGCTGCTTGCCAGATGGGCCTTCGGCCAGCACGAGGTGCTCTGGGCGCTTTTCAATTGGCGTTTCCTGTTCGTGGCAGTGATCGTTGCGGCGCATCTCACCATGAACGAGCTTCGCCGCAACGTCCTGCTCAGAAGCCTGTTCTTCGTCGCCTTCGGCGCGGTCACGCTCGCCTGCCTGTTCTGGTCGTTCTCGACCTGACGCGGCAAGGCCCTAGGTTTGTCGCAGAAGGCCGGTAGACCTGCCACGGGACAATCATTATATCATTTGTCCGACAATTGACCGGCCGACGGACTGCCACTACCCCAGCTTCAAGGAACAAGACAATGACCGTGCTGCGTAAGAACCTGATCGACGGCGAGTGGCTTGGCGAGGCCGGCTCACGCAACATCAACCCGTCGAACACCAACGACGTCGTCGGCGAATATGCTTCGGCCGGGCCTGAGCAAACCAAGCAGGCTATCGCCGCCGCCAAGGCGGCCTTCCCCGCCTGGTCGCGCTCCGGGCCTCTTGCCCGCCATGCCGTGCTGAAGAAAACCTCCGACGAGATCATGGCACGCAAGGACGAGATCGGCCGGTCGCTCGCGCGCGAGGAAGGCAAGACGCTGGCAGAGGGCGTCGGCGAGACGATCCGCGCCGCGCAGATATTCGACTTCTTCGCCGGTGAGACGCTGCGTCTGTCGGGCGAGATGGTGCCGAGCGTTCGGCCTGGCGTCGGCGTCGAGATGACGCGCGAAGGCGTCGGCGTCGTCGGCATCATCACGCCGTGGAATTTCCCCATCGCCATCCCCGCCTGGAAGATCGCGCCGGCGCTGGCCTACGGCAACACGATCGTCTTCAAGCCGGCCGAGCTGGTTCCTGAAAGCGCCTGGACCATCGTCGATATCCTGCACCGCGCCGGCCTGCCCAAGGGCGTGCTCAACCTCGTCATGGGCAAGGGATCGGTGGTCGGCCAGGCGATGCTCGACAATCCCGATGTCAACGCCATCTCCTTCACAGGCTCGGTCGGGACCGGCAAGCGCGTCGCCGCGGCAAGTGTGGAGCACATGCGCAAATTCCAGCTCGAAATGGGCGGCAAGAATCCGCTCGTCGTGCTCGACGACGCCGATCTCGCGGTGGCCGTCGACTGCGCGGTCAACGGCGCTTATTTCTCGACCGGACAGCGCTGCACGGCGTCCTCGCGCCTGATCGTCACCGACGGCATCCACGACCGTTTTGTCGACGCGATCAAGGAGCGGCTGGACAAGCTCGTCATCGGCGATGCGCTCGATGCCAAGACCCAGATCGGTCCTGTCGTCGACCAGAACCAGCTCAAGCAGGACGAGGATTACATCGCCATCGGCCGCCAGGAAGGCGCCGAGCTCGCCTTCGGCGGTGACCGGCTTGAGCGCGGCGCGCCTGGCTTTTATCTGCAGCCTGCGCTGTTTGTCGGCTCGACCAACGCGATGCGCATCTCGCGCGAGGAGATTTTCGGCCCCGTCGCCAATGTCATCCGCGTCAAGGACTATGACGAAGCGCTGGCTGTCGCCAACGACACGCCGTTCGGCCTCACCTCCGGCATCTGCACCACCAGCCTGAAGCACGCGACGCATTTCAAGCGCAATTCCGAGGCCGGCATGGTGATGGTCAACCTGCCGACGGCCGGCGTCGATTTCCACGTGCCGTTCGGCGGCCGCAAGGGCTCGAGCTACGGCCCGCGCGAACAAGGCCGTTACGCGATGGAGTTCTACACCACGGTGAAGACCGCCTATACATTCGCCGGCTAGAGCAGTTCCAGGAAAAGTGTTGGCGGTTTTCCGTCCGGAATTGCGCAAAAACAAGGAGATAGGGCGTTTCGCCGTTTCCATGAAACGGTGAAACGCACTAGTCCAATCCGGGAGCAGATCGATGAGCGTGGCCGACATGACATGGCTCAACCCGCCACCGCAGCACACGGTCGGCGACGGCACGCTCACCGTCCGAACAGGCAAGGACACCGACTTCTGGCGCGAGACCTTCTACGGCTTCTGGCGTGACAACGGCCATTTCCTCTACCGTTCCGTCGAGGGTGATTTCAGCGCCGAAGTCACCGTCAAGGGTGACTACAAGGTGCTCTACGATCAGGCGGGGCTGATGCTGCGCCTGAGCGAAACGCACTGGATCAAGGCCGGCATCGAATACACCGACGGGCTGGCATACTTCTCCGTCGTTGTCACCAACGACACCTCCGACTGGTCGCTGGTCGCCATTGCCGCCGGCAAGGACGGCGTCAGGATCCGCCTGACCCGCCATGCCGAGGCGATCCGCATCCAGTATCTGGACGCCTCGGGCGGCCACTGGAAACCGGTGCGCCTGGCCTATTTCCCGATCTCGAAAACGGTCGATGTCGGCATGATGTGCTGCTCGCCGCAGCGCGAAGGCTTTGAGGCGACCTTCTCCGGCTTCACGATCGGGCCGGCGATTGCAAGGGACCTGCATGGGTGAGTGCGGAACCGCGTGGTTCTTTCGCGATTGCCGCGATAAGGTAAGACGGCGCCTTGCCAGAGCGGAAGGGTCCGAAGCCGTCTGATACTCCGCTGATCCTGTTCTGGACGCGCTGCTTCAACGAACCGACCGACATTGCGGCCACGCCGCAATGCCCAGTGTCCGTCGAATGGTTGGCGCGGCAGGCCGATGTAACATAGGCGTTTACCACGGCACGTGCAGGATTTCGGGCTTGGGCAAGCCGCTCGGGCGGATTCCAAGATCGTTGGCGAGCACGCCAAAAGCCCCTCAGGTCGGCGCCGGCATGCGGCCGATGGCCGGCCTCTCGTCCTCGGCGGCAACGGCCATCTGGCGGCGCCGGAAAGCCGGCAATGGGTTCAGCTTGAACAGGCCGTAATAGACGATGAAGGACGCCATGAAATAGGGGCCGAGCATCTCGACCTCGAAGAAGGAGCGGATCAGCATCAGCCCGGTCGCGCCGGCAAGCACCACCGAATCGGCACTCCACCCGCCGAACACCACCTTCGATACATGGCCGTAGAAGGCGCGCAGGATGACCAGCGCCAGCAAGGTGACGCCGATGAAGCCGATTTCGACCAGCGTCTCGACATAGGTGTTGTGGAAGTGGAAGCCGGAACGCGTCGAGATATAGAATTCCGCCCACAGCCGCTCCGGATCGGCAAAACCCTGCACCCAATAGGCGGCATAGCCATAGCCGAGCAGCGGACGCTGCTGCGCTGCTTTCCAGCCCTGTTCCCACAGATAGGTGCGGCCGGTGAGCGTCGAATCCTTGCCGAATATGCCGAGCACGACATCCAGCAGCCCGAGGTTGAGCGCTGCCACCACGCCCGTCACCAGCGCCCCGGCGCCGACGACGAACAGCACCCGGCGATAGCGTCGCGACAGGACCTTGGTCATGGTGAGCAGCATCACGATGCCGATCACCGCCGGCAGCGAGGCCACCGACGTCGCCGAATGGGCGATTGCCAGCATATAGACCGACAAAAGCATGATCGGCGCGGTCCAGACGAAGCCCAGCCAGTTGCGCCGGTAGAAGACAAGGAACGCCAGGCAGAAGAAGATGCCGAGCGAAGAGAAGAAGCCGACCTGGTTCTTGGAACCGAAGGCGCCGACGAAATTGACCGTGCCGTCGATCGTGTCGAGCGCGTAACCACCGACTCCGAGTGAATAGAGCAGCACGAAGAAGATGCCGATCAGCGAGCCGACCACCAGCGTGCGCACGCTGATGGTGCGCGCCGCGACATAGGCGCAGACGATGTGCGAGGAATATTGCACCGCCGCGCGCGCGCTGATGCCCGCCGCCTGCGACCAGAACACCGAGAGGCAGACATAGGCCGCAAGCAGAATGGGTAGCCAGGCGCTGGAGAGTTTCCAGGTGAAGCGCCGGTAGTCGACGAACAGCAGTGGCAGCCAGACGGCGTAGTAGGCGAGGATCAGGATCTGGCCGAAATTGGGCGAGTAGGCGAAGGCGAGCGTGGAAACCGCGACGGCGAAAATGCCGTAGGTCTCGTTGCGATCGGGATCGATCAGGATGGATTTCGGAATCTTCATACCGGCCTTTTTGTCCCGCGCTAAGCCACGGCCCGGGCGCGCTGCATCTGCCGCTGCAGGAAGCGCCGCACCGGCTCATCATAGACGCGCGTGGCGATGTCGGCGATGACGACAACCATCGCCGCCATCACGATGCCGAACAAGGGATGATGCGCGAACGGATCGATCGAGAAGGCCTTGCCGGCCCCGGCGATGATCATCAGCATCGGCGTGTGGATGATGTAGATCGGGTAGGAAATCCGCCCGAGCCAGCCATAGACGCCTGACAGTCGCGGCGCGGTCGGCGCCACCGCGCCCGTCATCACCATGATCGGGAAGACGATGACGATGGCGCAGAGGTCGTAAGCAACCCGCGCGCCGCCGGCAGCCGGGGCGATGGCGAAGACCGCAAGCGTGAGCAGGATCGCGCCCTCGACCCAGAAGCCGCGCCGCAGGAAGCCGAAGTTGCCCTGCCAGCGCGCCATCGATCGGCAGAGCAGCACGCCAAGGAAGAACGAGAAGGTTACGCGCGGCAGCCCGCTGACAATGGTCTTGCCGGTCATGCCGAAATCGAGCGTGCCGGCGACAACCGAGGCGACGACGAGCAGCACGAGGCTGGCGCCGACGATCCCCGTCAGCACCCGCTGCGACAAGAGCACGAAGACAGCGACATAGGCAATGTTGACGATGAGCTCGAAGAACAGCGACCACGATGCCGGGTTGAGAGGAAAGATCGTATGATAGGCGTCGCTGACCAGCGGGATGAACAGCATGCCGGTTGTCAGCTGCATGCCGATCTCGGACAGCGGCATGTATTCCGCCGGCATCAGTCTGTTCTTGACCAGCAGATAGAAGAAGCCGAGCAGCGTGCCGGCTAGATAGAGCGGATAGAGCCGGATCAGGCGGATGGCCACGAAAGTGCCGAAGCCCATGCCGGTTTCGATCTTGCGGTCATAGGCATGCGCGATGACGAAGCCGCTGAGCAGGAAGAACAGATCGACCGCGAGATAGCTCGACGGCAGCACCTTGCCGTCGGCGAGGAATGGCGAGAAATGGTAGATCATGACGCTGATCGCCGCCACGCCGCGGATGGCGTCGAGGTTCAGATACACGTGACGCTGGGCTGCGGGCTGCATGTTATGCCTTCAAGCGGTCCAAACAGATCGCTCGCCCGCGCTGCGCGCGAACGAGCCTGGCTTGTCCCTCCCGCCTCCGTTCCCGGTTCGCTTCGGACAAACCCGGGCCGGCGGCGTTATTGGCTGGCCGTCGGCGCCAGCTTCACCTTGATCACGTCGCCCGGCAGGATAGGCGTGTCTTCCTTGGCTTCGACCTCGCTGGTCTTGCCGTCGACGACGCGCACCAGCGAATAGAGCAGGGCTGGCTCTTCATTGCCGGTGTAGGCGGCAGCCGTTGCCGGATCCGATGCCTGTGCGATTAGGCCCTTCTGCATGCCGACCCTCAAGGCCGCCTCATTAAGGTTCGCTTCCGTTTGCTGCCGATCGGCGGTGAGGCTCGAACTCAGTGTGTTGCGGGCATCGATAGCGTCCTGCTCCGCCTTGCTGATCGACTGCTTGGCGGTGAGGATGGCCGTCTCATAATCCAGGATCTTGCCCTGCAGATCGGTGACCGACTGCTGCGAGGAAAGCAGGCGCGCATTGGCGACCAGGCCCTTCTGCGCCAGCGGACCGATGCTGTCGGCCTGCTTCGAGGCCAGATCGACCTGCTTCTGCTGGTTGGCGATCTTCTTCTGCAGCGATTCGATTTCCGACTGCAGAACACCCTTCAGGTCGTCGAGTGCGTCGAGCTTCAGCTTCAGCGATTTCTGGTCGGAGACCAGGATCGCCGTTTCGTCGGCGACGATGGTCGGCAATCTCGGATCGCCTTGAATTTCCTGAGGCACCTCGAAAGTCGTCTTCCCGGCGAGGTCGGCGTCGATGCGGGCTCGCTTGACCATCAGCCGCAAGCGCTGGTCGTCATAGATCTCATAGCTGCCCTTGGCGGTAATCAGATCCTTTTCGAGCTGCGGACCATAGTCGGCATTGCGCCGGATACCGCCAGCAATGCTGATTGCCTTGAGCACGGTCAGATCGGGCACGAAGGGAAACTGCCCGGGGTTCTGGACTTCGCCTGAAATGTAGAACGGCCGGAACTGCGCCATCTCGACCGAGGCTTCCGGCTTGTCGGGCAGCGCCAGCTTTCGTTGCAGGGCGAGCCCGATCGCTGAAGCGATCTCGGCCGTCGTCTTGCCGGCGGCCTGCATGTCGCCGACGAACGGCACCGAGAGCATCCCGCCCGGGCCGACCGAATACTCGCCATTGAGGGCCGACCAATCGCGGAACGTGCCGTCGACAGTCTGCCATTCGGCGACCCGGATGTTGAGCTTGTCCAGCGGTCCAAGCCGATAGTCGCTGGCGGCAGCGACCTGCGGCATGACCAGCAACGCAGCAAGCAAGACGCCGCCGAAGCGGGCTGTGGTCCTGGATATGAGACTGCATGCGAAGGGCAGTCCGAAGAGGTCTTTTGTCAAATACGTTTTCCGATTCGCTTTGGCCCCATCCGCCCGATGAGATCACTGCCGGATGCCTGCCCCGAATCTGGCGGAGCAGGCCCGTCGGTCAATAGCTGCCGCGTGACATCCACACGGCAGGAACAGTCTTGAAGATGATGCGAATATCCTCGGACAACGACCAGTTCTCGACATAATGGCGATCGAAGGCGACGCGCGTGTCGTAGGATACGTCGTTGCGGCCGCTCACCTGCCACAGACCGGTGAGACCAGGGCGCGACTTCAGGTAATAGACCGCCGCGCTGCCGTAGATTTCCAATTCGTCGCGCACGACCGGGCGCGGGCCGACAAGACTCATGTCGCCCTGCAGGATGTTGAGGATCTGCGGCAGCTCATCGAGGCTGAGCTTGCGAAGCACCTGGCCGACGCGGGTGACGCGCGGATCGTTCTTCAGCTTGCGCGTCGCGATCCATTCGGCGTTGGCTTCCGGATTGGCCGCCAGATGCGCAGCGAGCACGCGTTCGCCATCCGGCACCATGGTACGGAATTTGAGGCAAGAGAAAATCCTGCCGCCGCGGCCGATACGCTTGTGGCCATAGAAGATCGGACCATTATCCGAAAGCTTGACCAGCAGCGCGACCATCAGGAAGAGCGGACTCAGCAGGATCAGCCCAGCCAGGGACCCAACGACATCGAAACTGCGTTTGAGCAGACCGCCGATGGGGGGTGGAAAATCAACGCCGGCCTGCGCAAAACTCGCATTTGCCGACTTGGCGACGTCCCTCATGCAGAAGCTCCATACGTTGAACGGATGGTTTACGGCAAGATACCAAAAAAATGCTGCAGCGCAACACACAATTTCCCATCGCGTTGAAATGTTCACGTCATGAATTGATTAAATAATAAACCTGCCTTGCCCAAATTTTCACCTTTGTGGCACGTTTATGACAAGGTGAGAGAAAACCAGGAAAATGTAGTCCGCTTTTCGGGCCATTTTTGGACAGTGCATTCTTTGCTGCAGAAGAAACGCGGTTGCAGGCCGCTGGAAGCACTCGCAATGGTAAGTTATTCACATAAAATACTAATCAAAGTGATGAGTTTAACTGAAGCGGCAGACGTCTCATTGAATAGCTCTCGGAGCCAGAGTGTGCGGCGCAGCATGGCAGAGTCGATCTCGTAAAATCGTTGGAAACCATACCTGCACGGCCTTGCTCCGGCAGGCCGGCCTTAATAGAGTCGCAAATTGTTCCTGTCATAGTCTGCACGGGTAAGGAAGGTCGGAAGCAACCGGCCGGATTGGGCAGCCAGAAAGAGCTCTTTGGCGCAACGGGGAGTTACGCGGGTGGGTAAGTCGCAGCTTCTGCATGCTCGTCTCGGTTGAGAGGGCGGCGGTCATGTCTTTGCCGAAATTCATCGTCGGTATGATCTTCGCGCTCGCGATCGTCATCGGCTGGTCCTATTTCGATGGCGTGTCGGCGGGAACCATCCTGCTTCGCACCATCGTCTGCGCCGTCATTATCCAGGCCGGCTATTTCCTTCTGGTCTTTGCAATGATCGGGGGAGCCACGCCGACATCGGCCGACAAGACCCGCGAGGCGGACCGCGGCCCGATCCTGAGCAAGGTCGCCGAAGGCGAAAAGCTAAGCGCCAGACGTAGCCTCCACTGAACGTTCGACCGGCGCGGAGGTCAGCCCGGCCGCGATCGGTGGCGCGCTTTCGCGCTCCACCTGCTCGCCGGACAGCATCCTTGCAAGCCGGCTGCCGGCTTTCGCCCTCAACCGCCGATATTGTCCGACCTCGACGATGCGTCCGTTCTCGATGGCCACGACCCAGTCGGCGAAGGCGATCATCGACGGCCGGTGCGCGATGGTCAAAATCGTCATCCGGCCGCGCAGCGCCTCGATCGATTGGGCGATCAGCGACTGATTCTGCCAGTCGAGCGCGCTTGTCGCCTCGTCGAGGATCAGCAGCGAGGGCTTGCGCAGCAACGCACGCGCCAATGCGATGCGCTGCCGCTCGCCGCCGGAAAGGCGGACGCCGCGGTCGCCCACCACCGTATCGAGCCGCGAGTCCAGCCGCTCAACGAAATCGGCCGCATGGGCGTTTCGCAGGGCCGCCCACAATTCTTCGTCGCTGGCCTCAGGCGCCGCAAGGCGCAGATTGGCGGCGATCGTGTCGTGCAGCAGGAACACATCCTGCGGCACATAGGCGACCTGATCGCGCCAGGCCCTGCGATTCTGCGCCGTGATCTCGACGCCGTCGGCCAGAATACGTCCCTGGGTGGGTTCAAGCAGCCCAAGCAGCATGTCGGCGATCGTGCTCTTGCCGGAACCCGAAGGGCCGATCAGCGCCGTCACCTTGCCCGCCGGCAGGCCGAAGGTGATGTCGCTGACCACCGGTTTGCCGTCGCCCTCCCCATAGGCGAACGCCACATCGCGGATGTTGAGGCCGGTCTCAAGCGACAGTTTTGCGCCTTGTTCGGTCACGTTCTCTTCCGGCTCGCGCTCGGCATCGAAGCGAGCCTGGAGGCTTTGCATCGAAGCATAGGCCGGCAGGTTGATCAGCACTTGTTGGGTCTGAAGCTGCATGTCCATGAAACGCGGCGCGACCCGCATGAAGACCAGCAGCAGCACGACGATCTCGGCCAGCGACAGGTGAAAGCGAACCAGCGCGATATAGATGAAGAGGCTCAGCCCGATCACGCTCGTAACCTGGAACAGAGCGGTGCCGAGCGAGCTGTTGCGGACGAAGGCGATGTTGTCGGCCTTCATCCTGTCCAGCGTCGCGCCGAGCTCGGCAAAATAGCTTGCCTCGACGTTCAGGCTCTTGGCGACCTTGATGCCGCCGAGGAACTCGGAGACCGTGCGGTATTGGTCCTGGCGATTGCCGGTCAGCGTGCGGCCATAGGCGCTGGCGCGCGCCCGGAACGGCTGCAGCGCAACCAGCAGCACCAGACCGACAAGGATGGCGAAGCACGTCATCACCGGCGAGATGAACAGCGAGACAATGAGATAGCCGGCCAGGAGCAGTGTGGCTTGGGTCAGCATCAGCAGCGAGAAGGCCGCAACCTGCACCCGGTCGACGTCGCCGTTCAGCGCATGGTCCAGATCGGAGCTGCGGATGCGGGTGAAAACGCCCCAGCGGGCCTTGCCGATGCTCTCGAACAGGTTCATGCGCACGCGGTTGACGAAGTCATAGAGCAACCGCGCCATGTAGACCGACTTGAAGCGGTTGAACATCGCTTGCAGCGCCACCAGCGCGACGAGCAGTGAGAGCACGCTCGCGAGCGACAGCGTTCCGCCGGGCACCAGCCGATGCAAGGCCTCCGGCACCCGCACCGCATAGTCCTGGTCGGGCTTGCCGATCAGGCGCAGCAGCGGAACGAGCAGCAGGATCGAAATGCCTTCGGTGAGGCTCCCCAGGATCAGGAAGGCAAGCGCCGTCGCCGTGCGCCGTCCGCCGACATGCGCCACCATGGCGCCGAAACCGGCGACATCGCGCAAAAGCGACAGGCGAAACTTCGAGGACCAGCCCATACCCTGGATCACCTTGTTCCGGACGCCAGGTCGGATTCGATCGCGGCGACCGCTTCATCGAGCCTGGCGAGTCCGGCCGGCACTTCGAGGCGGTTGACGCCGATCAGCCCGGCGATCTTAGCGCATTGGCTGAGATGCGCGGCGGCGAGATCGCCGGTCAACGCCTGCCGGCCGAAGCGCGTGATGTATGAGAATTTAATGATCGCCGGCAGCGCGGCGACACCGGCAAGCTGCGAGATCGCCGCGCGTTCGCCGCGCTCGAGCACATAGATGCGCGATACCGGCACCGCCTCGGCGGCAAATCCGTCGTGCAGCCGATGCTGCGCCTTGTCGATTTGCGGATGCACCTGCGGGCGCACTTCCGCCTGCTCGAGGCGAATGGCGCCGGCCGCGTCGGCGGCCAGCTTGAGCTGCGGAAATCCGGGCAGGATCATCGTTCGTCCAGGGTCGGACAAATCCAGCGCGACGACATCATCGGTGAGCAGCCGATGGCCAGCGCGGATCATCGCGCCCGCCGTCGTCGACTTGCCGGCGCCCTTGTCGCCCATGAAGATCACGCTCTTGCCGTCGACGGCAATGGCGCTGGCATGCAGGACGAGCAGCCCGCGCCGATGCAGGGCAAGAGCCATCACCGGCCCGAGCAGCGGAAAGGCAAGCAGCGGGTCGTCGATCCCCGGCGCCGGATCGACATCGATCCGCCTGCCGTCGCTGATCATGAAGGTGCCGACCGCCTGCCAGGAAAGATATTGGCGGGTCGCCTCGAACCGAAAGCCCGTGGCGCCATGCGATGCGCCGTCGGGAAAGTCGATCGGCCCGACCGCGATCTCCAGGTCCGGCGTCGCCGGCGCCGTCAGCGTCAGTTCCGGCAACGCCACGTCCGAGCTGACGATCAGCCCGTAGGCCTTGTAGAAATGGCGGACACGTCCGCCCGGCGCCATTGTCCCGGTGGCGGGCCCCGGTCGCGCAAGGGAAGCGGTCGGAAGCTTCATGCGGGGCTTCCTTGGACTTGCCGCAGCCACAGCGATAGCGAAACCGAACGCCAGACATGCTGGACGTCGGGCAGCGTTGCCTGCTCGGGCTGGCTGAGCAGGCGCTCATAGACGGCGTTCACTTCAGGCAGGTTGACATAGGGCGCGATCCGCTCGCCGTCCGCTATCAGCAGCCTGTCCAGAAGCTCGCGGTGGTTGCCGAGCATGCCCTTGACCAGGTTAGCGGTGAAATCGATCTTGTCGCGCCGCCATTGCACGGCCGGCGGCAGAACGCCTTGCATGGCCCGGCGCAGCACGTGGCGGGCAAACCCGTCCCTGAGTTTTTCCTCCCCGGGCAGCGCCAGGCAGAACTCGACGAGCGGCTTGTCCCAGAACGGATAGCGGGGCTCGACGCCGGAATTGGCGGCGGCCTTGTCGAGCACTTCGAAGGCGTGCGGCACCAGCCCGGTGGACAGCAGCCAGCGATGCGTCAGCGCTTCGCTGGCGCTCACGGCGGCGGGCATGTAGCCGCTGCGATGAAACCGCTCGGCAAGATTGGTGCGCCTGGCAAGGTCCGGATTGACCAGGCCCGCCCAGGCGCGCGGCGCCGATGCGGGCCTCTGCCGCACCTTGCCGACAAGGCGTCTGGCCATCGATCTCATCCGGGCGATCCGCCAAGCCGGTCCATAAATGGTCAGGAATTTGAAATAGAGGGAGAACATGCCCTCGCCATAGGTGTTGGCGGCGCTGTGCAATTCGCGCCACAGCTCGAGCCAACGGCCCGCATTGGCGAGTTCATGGAGGTGCCCATGGCCCTGCGAGACGACCTCGTCGCCGCCATGCCCGTCGAGAAGCACCTTGACGCCCTTTGCGCCCGCGGTGCGGTAAAGGTCGCGGGTCAATGACAGACCGGGCGCCAGGAACGTGCCTTCCTGTTCCTCCAGGATGCGCTCGAACTCGGCGAAGGGCGCGTAATTGCTCACCGCAATCAGCGTGGCATCGAGCGGATTGTCGTCGAGCACCGCATCGATGAACGGCTTCTCGTCCATCGACGATCCCTTGTCGAACACCAGCGAGAAAGTCTTGAGCTTCGGGTTGCGCCTCGCCGCCGCGCGAAGACCGGCGACGCAAGCGATCGAGGAGGAATCGAGCCCGCCGCTCAGCATCGCGCCGACGGCCGGCGTGCCGCGCATCCTGTTCTCCACCGATTGCGCAAAGAGATGCCTGAATTCTTCGGCCGCGTCCGGGTGCGGCGGCCGCTGCGAAGGCTCGATCTGCCAGTAGCGCTGCAGCACTACCCGGCGGTCGGCGACCGTCATGCTGTGCCGCGCCGGCAGGCGGAAGATTTCGGCGTAGAGCGTGGCCTGCGGATCGTCCGTCAAGCCGGCGAGGAAGCCGGAAATCTGGTGTTCGCTGAGCCGCCTGCCGACGCCGTCCAGCGCCAGGATCGGCCCGATCTCCGAGGCAAAGGCGAAGCGCCTGCCGGTCGAATGATAGTAGAAAGGTTTGACGCCGAAATGATCGCGCGCGCAAAACAGCGCCCGGCGCTCGCCATCCCATATCGCGAAGGCGAAATCGCCCTGCAGATAGGTCGGGCAGGCCTCGCCCCATTTAAGGTAGGCGCGCATGATGAGCACCGCGTCGGCGACCGACCGGTCCCGCATGCCGAGCCGCGCCAGAAGCTCGTCGCGATTGTCCAGCCGGCAGTCGGCGGTGATGGCGAGCTTGCCGCCGGCCATCGTCAGCGGGCCGGGGCCCTTCTCACCGGTCGTGTCGAGCCAGGCATGGCCGAGCGCCACGCTGCCATCCGTCCACCATGAGCTACCGTCGCGGGCGCGGTGGCGCATGCGCGAAAGCATCTCTTGGATATCGCCGGCCGCGGCGGGCCGGCCGTTATCGCTGAGCACGATTCCAGCGACGCCGCTCATCGCTCACGACCTATGGTCGACCAGATGGGCAAATCCTTTGATCGAGCCGCCAAGCACGATGTGGTTGCCGCTCATCAACCAGGCATGCGCCTTGAGCTCGCTGCCGGTCCCTCGTTCGATGCCGATGCAGATTTTCGATGCGCTGCCCTGGCGGGCGAGCAGATATTGTCCTGCCAGCGCTTGGGTCAGGCAGCTGGCGCCCGGCACGAGCCGCGCCGCGGCGGCGACGCCCCATGCGACACGCCGCAGGTCGGCGACGCTGGCGTCGCGTCTGGCGTGCATTCCCGTCACCAGGCTACGGACACGGTGATAGGAGGACAGCGTCAGCGCGAGCCGCACAACGCTCACCACCATCAGGCAGTGCGCCAGAAACAGCATTTCCCAGGCGCTCAGCGAGCGGAGCCTAGACCAGTTCCTCATTGTGGAGCCTCGCAAGCCCTGCTTCGCTCAGCCCCTTGAGCAAGCCCTCGACATCGGCCCTGCAGCGTTCGGCATCGACATTGTAGCGCGCAAGCACGGCGCTGCGGATATCGAGCATGGATCGCGGCTCCTGGATCTGCTCCCAGATGAAGGCGCCGACGCCGTTCAGGCTGTAATAGACATTGGATTTGAGGTGGAGCAGCGCCAGTCCGGCGCCGAATTCACAAGCCACCGCCTCGTTCGTCGCGACGACGCGGTCATGGTCCGAAGGGTTCCAGTGCATCCTAAAACCTCGTTGCTGGCCCGTCGCGCCCTTTGGCTTCCACCGGGATCGGTTGCCTGCGATCCTCGGCAGGAATCCGGGGGACAACGCCCCCCGGCTCACCTGTTGGAGAGCATCCGGAGCCCCAACTCAGACACCCGGACACCTGTGTGAGTTTTAAGAGAAAGTCAGCTCGCCGACCGGCGTGTGCGCGGGAAAGCTCGCGTCGAGCGCCGTCGTGCCTGCACCGCCCTGCGTGATAGTTTCAATCGAACCGTGAACCGTCAGGCTGGGGGTTTCATACTCATGCTTTTCAACATTCTGTTCCATTGTACTCTCCAATTAAGGACTGGAAGCGGCTGCAGAATGCCGCCAACATATCGCTATGCTGCAGCGCAATTGCTGCATGGCAACATCCATGAGTCAAGCTTGATTTACCAAGCATTAATCAATTCTTGGTTGCGCTCGTATCCGTTGTTAATCAAGGCCTAGGCAGCGTCATCCTAAACCTCACCCATCCAGGAATTCAACCGTAGGTCCGTGTCGTTTAGATAAGCGGTTGATTTATCTGCGATAATTTTTCAGGCGAAAAAGACATCTCGCAATTGCGATGAATTTGTCACAAAAAATCGTCATTTTCCGGCCAGCCGGGACGCCCCCGGAATTGTCTTCAAAAGTGATTGAACGCGAAGCGATTTTAAACGCTGGGGTTGCGGTCAGGAGGCGGCCTCAGCCGCTTTTGGCGTGAGCGCGTCAATTTTTCCGATGCTTTTCTTCGCAGGTGCAGTATAAACCCTTTGGGCGGCATTTTGCGGAGAACGACATCGGGCATGGCGGTGCAGGATGGCTCCTATGAAAGGCTGCGCGCCGCTGGCTGCACCGACGAAGTCGCTTATGTGCAGGCCTGCCTGAGGCTGTTTTTCGCGCCACGAGCCAACATCACGGATGGCCGGGTCGATGTGCCCGCGCCGACGGCGTCGGCCACCCCGATCCCGGCGGCCCCAATTTCGGCAACCAATGTCGCCGACATCGCCAGGCTGAACAAGGTCGCCGTCTTCCTGCTCAAGGCGCTCGCGCGGGCGCCCGCGAATGCCGCGCCTGCGGAGTTGCCTGGCTGGCTCGACAGCTACCGCCGGCGTACCATGTCGATGAATGTCGCCTGCATTGGCGATTCGGTGGCCATCGCTCGTGTGCTGCGCGACAGGCAGGTCGATTTCGTCTTCCTCAAGGGGCCGCTCCAGCAGCATCTGCTTTATGGCGACCACTTCATGAAGCCATCCGGCGACGTCGATATACTGGTTTCGCCGACCGGTTTCGCCAAGGCCCGCGATGCGTTGCGCACGATGGGCTATGAGGTTGCCGGCAAGTCGCGCTCGGTCTGGTGGGTGCGCTTCCTCGGTGAGCAGCATATGGTGCGCGAAGACGGCGCGAGGGCCTCGACAGTCGACCTCCACCACCGGCTGCAGCAGCCGGGTTCGCCCAGCCCGCGCGACACCGACGGCTTCCTGCGCCGCAAGCGCGAAGTCGAGTTGGCCGGCGCCGCCATGCCGATCATCTCGGCCGCCGACACCTTGCTTTTGTCCTCGATCAGCGTCGCCAAGGCCTTTTTCAACCGCGAGCCCTGCGCCGGCTATGTCTGTGACGTCAGGGCCAGCGTCAGCCGCCTGAGCGAGGCCGAGCAGCGGAGGGTGCTCGACCACGCCGCCGAACAGGGCCTGGCGGATACGCTGCTCTTGGGATTGCGCGCCGCCGACGTGCTGCTCGGCGGCGACGGCACGCTGCTTTCGGATCGCGCCACCCGCATGCTGGCCCGCATCGACAACGCCGACCTCTTCCACATGGTCATGGCGCCGTGGCTCGCGTCCCTGCGCTGGCCGCAGCGCCGCCATGTGCTGTGGGAACTCTGCGGCCGCGAGCCGGTCCGCTACCTGGCTGAAGCCGGCTGGGCGGCCTCCGCCGACCTCAGCCGGCGCATCTTCGAGCGCCCGGCCACGGCCGGGCCGGCGCGGAGCGAAATGATCAGAATCGTGGGCGGGGCGGCCAATCATGCAAGCGAAAGGTGAGCCCATGCCCGTGACGACGCCCATAACGACCTCGGGGGTCTGCGTCATCATCGCCGCGCGCAATGCGGCGCGCACCATTCCCGGCGCCATCGCTTCGGCGCTGCGCGAGGCCGAAGTCGCCGAAGTCATCGTGGTCGACGACGCCTCCACCGACGACACCCGGGATGTGGCTTTGGCCGCCGACGATGGCAGCGGCCGGCTTGCCGTCATCCGTTTCGACGTCAATCGCGGTCCTTCCGCCGCGCGCAACGCCGCTATCCAGGCCTCCAAATCGCCCTTCATCAGCATCCTCGACGCCGACGATTTCTTCCTCGAAGGCCGCTTCCGCCGGCTTTTCGCCAGCACCGACTGGGATTTCGCCGCCGACAACATCATGCTGATCCGCGACGATGCCGCGACCGATCTCGCCAAGGTCGCCGCCCCGCCTTTCGCGGCCGAGCCGGAATTTCTCGATTTCGAGCGCTTCATCGACGGCAACATCTCGCGCCGCCGTGTGCGGCGCGGCGAGCTCGGTTTCCTCAAGCCGGTGATCAGCCGGGCTTTCCTCGAGCGGCATGGGTTGAGCTACGACGAGAACCTCAGGCTTGGCGAGGACTACGAACTCTACGCGCGCGCTGTCGCTTACGGGGCTCGGTTCAAGATCATCAAATCCTGCGGCTATGGCGCGATCGTGCGCGCCGATTCGCTGAGCGGCCGCCACAGGACGCAGGATTTGAAGCGCCTTGCCGATGCCGATCTGGCGCTGCTCCAGATAGACAGCCTTCCGGAGCGCTCGAAGGCCGCCTTGCGGCGCCATGAGCGCCATGTCCGCGACAAATACCGGCTGCGCAACTTCCTTGATGTGAAGGCCGAGCGTGGGCTGGCATCGGCCGCGGCCTACGCTTTCGCAAGCCAATCGAATCTGATCCCGATCGTGCGCGGCGTCGCCACCGACAAGCTCGACGCGCTGTTCCGCCGCACCGGGATTGTTGCGCGGCAGCAAATGCCGCCGACGCGCTTCCTGATGGCGGCAACCAGCGCCGCAAACGGGTGATCGCGCATTGTCCCGGAAACCGCCGTCCCTCAAAAAATCGCATTCCGAAAACTATGATGTTGCCTAGTCGCTGCTGGAATGGCAGTCTATGTTGCAATGCAGCAATTTCGAAAGGCCGATAGGATGGCTTCGATTTTTAGCTTCAGATCCCGGGATCCGGCTCGCGACCGGCAGACCGATCTCCAGCGTTTCGACCGGCTGGCGAAGCTGTTCGACCAGATCGCGGCCGAGATCGAGGCGGAGAAAATCGGACTGGAGAATCGTTATAAGTCGACGGCTGCCAACGCCGCCTTTCTGGTCGAGGCGATGGAGAATGGTTCGGCGTCGGCCAGCAAGGGATCGGATGTCGCCGCGATGACCAAGTCGATCCTGAACTGCGAGCGGCGCATTGCGGAGCTTGTTCGCCAGAAAGGCCTGGTGAAGGAACTGCGTCATTCGCTCGACGCGATCGTCGAGGATGGTGCCGACCGGTCTGCTGCGCAGGCGACGGCAAGAGGCTGACGGCGCGTCAGGCGCCGTCATCGGTACGAGACGTTACAGGACATTAGAGGAGTTCACAGGGCGGAAGATCGGAAGCGGCTCGCTCATGCGAACCGAGGATGACTTTGGGTTGGGCGGACAACACAAGGTGAGTTTGTTATGAACGCAAATCCGGACAACACCTCCACCGAGGCGGCTTGCGAGGTATCGCAGGCGCCAGGGAGCGGATTAACCAGCCTGAGGCTTGGCGTGGTCGGCGCCCTGTTTGCGGTCGCTGCGGCCCTTACGGCGAGCCCGCATCCCGCGCATGCGCAAGCGGCGCAGCAAGAGCTGCAAAGCGCGCCGTCCTTCGTTGACGATTTCTCGAATTTCAACCAGTCCCGCTGGTTCGTCTCGGACGGCTGGACCAATGGCGCACATCAGAACTGCACGTGGTCGAAGGATCTCGTGCGGCTGTCCGACGGCGTGCTTTCGCTGGGCTTCGAAAAGCGCAAGCTGAAGGACCGCGAGTTCGCCTGCGCCGAGATCCAGACCAAGCAGCGCTACGGCTATGGGGTCTATGAGGCACGGATGAAGACCGGCACCGGCTCCGGCCTCAACGCCGCCTTCTTCTCCTATATCGGCCCGCAGGACAAACAGCCTTGGGACGAGATCGACTTCGAGGTCCTCACCAAGGATCCGTCGAAGGTGCAGGTCAACAGCTACATTCAGGGCAAGCCGAAGAACGGCAAGCTTGTCGACGTCGAAGGCGGCGCCGACAAGGGCTTCAACGATTATGGCTTCGTTTGGGAGAAGGACCGGCTGCGCTGGTACGTCAACGGCAAGCTCGTCCATGAGGTGACCAACCCCGACGAGTTGCCGAAGCATTCGCAGAAAATCTTCTTCAGCCTTTGGGGCAGCGACAAGCTGACCAACTGGATGGGCGCCTTTGTCGATCCCGGCAGCAAGGTGACCATGGAGGTCAAGCGCGTCGCTTTCACCGCTTTGGGCCAGCCATGCCAATTCCCGGAATCGCTGGCATGCAGCATTAGCAATTCCAACTAGGCATGATCCCCCAAAGTGGAACCGATTTTGGGATAGGATCATGCCGAACCAACTGGGCCGTTGGCCTGGGGGACATCTGAACCGGCCGGACCGCTTTTGCGGCCCGGCCTTTGACAGGAATAGAACCAAATGAATTTGACGGTGTTTGGGATTGGCTATGTCGGTCTCGTCCAGGCCGCTGTGCTGGCCGAGGTCGGCCATGAGGTGGTGTGCGTCGATATCGACGAGAAGAAGGTGGAGCGGCTGAACCAGGGTTTGGTCCCGATTTTCGAACCGGGCCTGGAGGCCCTCGTCAGAGAAAACCACGCGGCCGGCCGCATCCGCTTCACCACCGACGCGGCGGCGGCGGTCAGGCATGGCCAGATCCAGATGATCGCGGTCGGCACGCCGCCCGGCGAGGATGGCTCGGCCGACCTGAAATATGTGCTGGCCGTCGCCGAGACCATCGGCCGTGAGATGGACAGCGCCAAGATCGTCGTCGGCAAGTCGACCGTGCCGGTCGGCACTTGCGAGAAGGTGAAGGCCAGGATCGCCGAAACGCTGAAGAAGCGCGGCCGCGAGGATCTCGCCTTCGACGTCGCCTCGAACCCCGAATTCCTCAAGGAAGGCTCGGCGGTCGCCGATTGCATGAAGCCGGACCGCATCATCGTCGGCACCTCCAGCGAGGACACCGAGATGGTGATGCGCGAGCTCTACGCGCCGTTCAACCGCAACCACGAGAAGATGATCGTGATGGACGTGCGCAGCGCCGAATTCACCAAATATGCCGCCAATTGCATGCTGGCGACCAAGATCAGCTTCATGAACGAGATGGCCAATCTCGCCGAGCAGCTGGGCGCCGACATCGAGGAGGTGCGCAAGGGCATCGGCTCGGATCCGCGCATCGGCTACCACTTCATCTATCCCGGCCTCGGCTATGGCGGCTCGTGCTTTCCCAAGGATGTGCGCGCGCTGATCAAGACCGCCGAGGGCGTCAAGTTCGACGCCAAGCTGCTGCGCGCCGTCGAGGAGCGCAACAATGCGCAGAAGTCGGTCCTGTTCGACAAGGTCAACCACTATTTCAAGGGCGCGCTCAGGGGCAAGACCTTTGCCGTCTGGGGGCTGGCCTTCAAGCCCAACACCGACGACATGCGCGAGGCGCCGGCGCGCACGCTGATGGAAGCGCTGTGGGCGGCCGGCGCCAAGGTGCAGGCCTACGATCCCGAGGCGATGCAGGAGTGCCAGGCGATCTACGGCCTGCGCGAGGATCTGCTTTTGTGCGGCACCAAGGAAGCGGCGCTGCGCGGCGCCGACGCGCTTTTGATCTGCACCGAATGGAAGAGCTTCCGCGCGCCGTCCTTCGATGCGCTCAAGGATGCTCTGACGACGCCGGTCATCTTCGATGGCCGCAATCTCTACGATCCCAAGGTGATCGCGCGCTACGGCATCGAATATTTCTCGATCGGCAGGATGGCGGCATGAGGGCTGATTGCCTCAAGGACAATGGCCGTCGCCTTGGCTGTGGACTCATGCCGGCGAACGGAGCATCGGCAACAGTATGAGGTCATCAATGGCTGCGCAGCGCAAACCGACGGTCACCGTCATCGTCCCCACCTTCAACCGGCAAAAATTCCTGCCCGAATCCATCGGCAGCCTGCTGCGGCAGACCGTGGTGCCGGATCAGATCCTGATCGTGGACGACGGCTCGACGGATGATACCGGCGCGGTGGCGGCCTCTTTCCCGGCGCCGGTGGAATACCACCGCAAGGAGAATGGCGGGAAATCGACGGCGCTGAATTTTGCCCTGAAGCGCTGCACAGGAGATTTCGTCTGGATATTCGATGACGACGACGTCGCGCACCCGACGGCGCTTGAGCGGTTTCTCGCCGCCTTCGAGCGGGAGCCGGCCGCCGATTTCGCATTCGGCGAATATGCGCGTTTCCAGCGTTCGGCCCAGATCGATGAGCAGGATTACGAGGTCGTCGCCTTCGGCCATGTCAGCCAGGACAATTTCTTCCCGTCGCATCTTGAATATTGCCACGTCCACCAGCCGGGTCTCCTGGTGCGCCGCAAATGCTACGACGAGGTGGGTGGCTTCAACGAGACCCTGGTCCGGTCGCAGGACTACGAGATGATGTTGAGGCTTGCACGCCGGTTCAAGGGCATCAGGGTTGATGGCTTGATGTTCTTCCAGCGCCAGCACGACATGGTCCGCGGCAGCACCAAGGTGGTCATTTCCTACACCGACCGGATCAAGGCCTGGGGCGCGTACGACCGGGCGATCATGGAAGAGGTCTACAAGTCGGTCGATCTGCATGAGTATCTGGATCGCTCGGAGCAGGCCCTGCCGAGGACGGCCGATCTCGAGATGCAGGCGCTGCTGCAGCGGTCGAGCATCATGGCCAGGAAGGGTCTGTGGCATCACGCGGCCGAGGACATCCGCCGCTACGCCCTGCTTGCCGAAGGAGCCGGAAAGACGTCGCTCAGCGACAAGGAACGCGCCATCGTGCGGCGTACGTTCGAAGCCTACGATACAGGTTTGGCATCCGCCCCGGCCGACGAATTCGTCTCGGCGGTGAAGGCATGGAGGTCGGGACCGCTGAAGGCCGACCTCGTCAGGGAATACATGCATTCCTTCCCGCATTATCTGGCGCGGGACCTGAAGGCGGGAAAGGTGATCCCGGCTTCAAAATTGTTGCGGGAGTATTCGGCGCTGTCGCTTTCCGCTTCGCTCGGCCGGCTGTGTCGGGCGATGACGTCGAAGCTTCCCTTGGCGCGCGGCGCAAGCTGATGAGCCGTGGCTTGCGGATACTCGCCCGGGCCGAATTAGGAGCAGAACGATGAAAGTGCTTTTTGCAAGCGGCAACGGGTACATTCCCGAGTTCACCGGCGGCGTGCAATCCAACACGCATCACCTGGTCGAACAGCTGATCGAGCACGGCCATCAGGCGTCGGTCCTCGCCTCGCTGTTCGGCGACGGCATGTTCGGCCTCAAGGCGCGTGCCAAGATGAAGCTGCTGCGGCAGCCCGCGGTTGTCGACAATTTCCCCGGCTACCCGGTGATGCGCGCCTGGTTCCCCTGGGAGGCGGCCGGCTTCGCCGTCGAGAAGGCCACACCGGATGTCGCGGTCGTGCAGTGCCACAAATCCGTCCTGCTCGGAAAGGCGCTTCTTGCCGAAGGCGTGCCGCTGGTCGTCTATCTGCATAATGTCGAATTTCACGAACTCGCCGGCGATCCGCGCGAACTCAATTCGGCTTTGTACATCGCCAATTCGGAATTCACGGCGCGCACCTACAAGGAAAAATTCGGCATCGAGTCCACCGTGCTTCCGCCGACCATCAACGACGCGCTCTACTGCACGCATACGACCGGCGAATTCGTCACCATGATCAATCCCTATGAGGAGAAGGGGTTCGATCTGGCGGTGAGGATTGCGGCCGCCTGCCCGGAGATTCCCTTCCTCTTCGTGGAGAGCTGGAAACTGGAGGACGAGCATCGTGCCCGCATCGAAAAGACCATCGCGCCGCTCTCGAACGTCACGCTGGAAAACCGCACCGACGACATGAAGACGGTCTATGGCCGCACCAGGATCCTGCTTGCTCCGAGCAAATGGGAGGAAGCCTGGGGCCGCGTGGCGTCCGAGGCGCATTGCAGCGGCATCCCTGTCGTGGGCTCGAGGCGCGGCGGCCTGCCCGAAGCCATTGGTCCCGGCGGCGTGGTGCTCGACTACGACGCCCCGCTTATCGACTGGGCGTCGGCGGTGACGCGCCTTTGGAATGATCGCCAGGAATACGAACGGCTTTCGGCCTCGGCTCTGGCCTTCTCCAAGCGCCCGGAGCTCGATCCCGCGCGGCAATTGGTGGTGTTTCTCGATCTGCTCGAAAGAGCGGCTCGGCAGGGCGTCCGCCACGCTGCGTAGCTTACAAGCAAGGAGAGGGAACCGTTTGCTGCGCTGCACCAAAAATGTTGCGATGCGGCAAAACCTGCAATAGGTTGGGGCGACAGGAGTCAAAGTTCATGCCGCATGCGTCAGGCCCTGCCGGCGATGTTTCCAGCCTGATCTGGGCGAGAACATCCTGCCGATGAGGATTTGCTTCGTAGTCGACAAATTTCCCACTCTGTCCGAGACATTCGTGCTCGATCAGATTGCCGGATGCCTTGAAAGGGGAATGAAAGTCAGCGTCGTCTGCAACGAGATGGCTTTTGGCAAGGATAGCAATGTGGACGATGCACGTTGGCAGACATTGCCCGGCCCTGTCGTTTCCTGGTGGGGTGGCCTGAATCGCTACCGCTCACTGCTCCGGAAATGGTCCGGCAGATTTTGGGACAAGCTTTCGACCTTTATCGACCTGGCCAACGCACAAAAGCTGCGAAACGTCGATGTGATCGTGGCGCATTTTGGCCATAACGGCCTGCGCGTCGCCCGCGTCATGAAGCGGCACAGGATTTCCGCGCCTTTAGTGACCATATTCCATGGCACCGATGTCGGCAGGCCGTTGCATGACGGCACTCTGGACCAGTACAGGCCCGTTTTCGAACAAGGGGCTCTCCAGCTCCCTGTGAACGCATTCTTCCGTCAGGCCCTGATCGATGCCGGTGCCGCGCCGGCACAAGTCGCGGTTCACCACATGGGCATTCGCCCAAGCGAGATCGAATATCGCTGGCGCTCCTGGCAGGGGCGTACGCTGTCTTTCATCTCGGTCTGCCGGCTGACCGAGAAAAAGGGGACCGAATATGCGCTTCGCGCCCTCGCTTGCCTGCCGCACCGCGATTGGACCTATTCCGTGATCGGCGGCGGGGAATTGCTGGAGGAATTGAAGCTTACCGCCGTCGACCTCGGTATTGCCGACAGGGTGACCTTCCTCGGACCGCGTCCGCACGGCGAGGTGAAGCAGCGCCTGCGCGACGCCCATGTCTTCCTGCTGCCAAGCGTCGCCGGGCGAGACGGCGATCTGGAAGGAATACCGGTTGCGCTCATGGAGGCGATGGCCGGCGGCCTGATCGCTGTCAGCACCTACCATTCGGGAATTCCGGAGCTGATCGAGGATCGCAAGACTGGCTTCCTCGTGCCCGAAAGGGACGTCGCCGCGCTTGCCGGCAAACTCACCTGGATCGCCGAGAACCCGGGCCTGTGCGAGCCGATAGCGCTTGCCGCTCGAAGGAAGGTCGAGGCGGATTTCAATGCCGATAGCTTGAATGAACGCTTTGCGCAGATCGTTGCGCGGCTAGGGGAGACCGGATCCGTCACATGAATGCCAATCCGCCGCCCCCGCAATTTGGTCGCGTTGCCTTGCGCGGCGGGCTGGTCACGGCCGGCGCGCAAGGCTTCAAGATAGCGATCCAGTTCCTTTCGGTCGTCATCCTTGCCCGGCTGCTCGTCCCCGAGGATTTCGGTCTGGTGGCTTCCGTGGGACCGATCGTGGCCTTCGTCGGCCTGCTTCAGGATCTGGGCCTCCAGCAGGCGGTCATCCAGCGCAAGGAGATCAATCAACGGCAACTCAACCAAGTCTTCTGGCTGAGCGCGGTTGTCGGCCTGTGCGCCGGGGCGGTCGTGGCTTGCCTGGCCCCCGCCATTGCCGCTTTCTACGGCGATCAGCGAATGTGGGGGATAACACTTGCTTCCGCCGTGCCGCTGCTTTTTGGCAGTCTTGCCGCGGTGCCGCTTGCCCTGATGAACCGCTATCTGCAATTCGGCCAGCTTGCGTTCAACGACGCAATCACCGCGGCCGTAGGGCTGCTCGCTACCGCAACCGCGGCGTATTTAGGGCTTGGCTATTGGTCTCTGGTTTTGGGTCCAGCTGTGTCAGCTGTCGTAGCGCTGGTTGCCGGCTGGCTGGTGACGCGCTGGACGCCGTCTTGGCCGAATCTGAAGGTCGACGCCGACATATTCAGGTTCGGGGCGAATCTCACCGGCTTCAATCTCGTCAATTTTCTGTCTCGCAACCTCGACAACATTCTCATCGGAAAATATTCCGGCGCGGTCGAGCTGGGCTATTATGATCGCGCGTACAAGCTTCTGCTCTTTCCGCTGCAGAACATCAACCAGCCGCTGGCGCGTATCATGGTGCCGCTGCTCAGCCGCATCCATGAGGACAAGCAGCGATTTCGAAACATCTACGTCCGGACAAACTGGCTGCTGGCCGTCATCACCATGCCCGGCATTGCGACTTTGACACTGACTTCGGAGCAGGTGGTCAGGCTTCTCTTCGGCGAGCGTTGGATGGCCGTGGCGCCGATTTTCGCCTGGCTGGGCATCGCCGGCCTGATGCAGTCCGTATCGAGCACCACGGGGTGGATATTCATCTGCCAGGGCAAGACGAAGACGATGTTTCATTGGGGCATCTATTCGTCTTTGACGACCGTCGCCTCCTTCATCGTCGGCCTGCATTGGGGTGCCATCGGCGTCGCGGCGGCCTATGCCATCAGCGGTTACGTGCTGCGTATCCCGGTGCTTGCCGCCCTCATCCATCGTGTCGGCCCGGTGACCGCCGGCGATTTTCTGGGCATACAGGGGCTCTTCATCGTCTCGTCCCTGCTCGCCTGGCTCTCGTATCTGTCGCTGCCGGCGCTGCTGACCAATCAGTCGGACCTGCTCACGATCCTGGTGGCGGTCGTCCTAAACTACGGGTTCGCCTTGGCCCTCATGCTTGCTGTTCCGCAGTCGCGCAAGGCGTTGTTCGCCACTCTTGCCAACGTCGCCAGCAACATTGGGTGAGCGGTTGCCTATCAAGGAGGACAGCGGCCTGGTTGCCGACATTGCCGACGCATGCTCTTCCAGCACGGCCTCGAGGCTCGCCCGGCGATAGTGGTCAAGACTGGCGATGAATCTGCCGAGTTTTTCGGCTGCTTCCGACGGCGTTACGGTATCAATGTCGAGCAGAAGGTCGTCGACACCGATGCGCTTGGCGACTTCCTTGGTTTTGAATTCATAGGCGATCGGCAGCACCGGTGTGCCGACGCAAAGCGACATGATCATCATATGCATGCGCGTGGCGACGACGAAGTCGCAATCCTTCACCAGCGCCATCAGTTGGTCGGGCGTGTGAAATGCGGCGTCGATATTGACGTGTTCGGCGATTTCCGGGTCGAGCTCGGCCACGATCGCCCGCGCAGTCCTGGCGTCGTCATGGGCATATTCCGGCACACCCTGGCAGGTTGAGATGAAGGTCACCTGCTTGGCGTGGTCCCTGACAAGAATTGTGGCGATCTCCCGGATCGAATCGAGATAGCGGCGCATGCCATCTTCACCGTCGCTGACGAAGCTCCAGTGGCGGACGGAAATAGCGACTCGGCCCGTCGGCGCCGGTGCGCTGCCGAGATGTTTCTTGATCCTGTCGGTATCAGCCAGGGCAAAGACGGCATCGGCGACCACATGGCATTTGCCGGGGTCTTTCACCAGATCCAGTAGGTGATTTCTGGATCGCTCATCACGCAGCAGGATGAGCGGAGCCCGATCGAAGATCGGGCCTAGCTCCTGGCGATTGTAACTTTTCTTGAACGGGCCGAGCGATTGCGTGAAGAAGATCGGGTCCTTGCCCAAGATCGCATCGATGCGGAATTGATTGAGCCGCTTTTCAAGATCGTAGTTCTCGACGAGATAGGTTCCGCCTGTCGTGACCACCAGGTCGGCGCTCGCATAGGCCTCAAGGCCGTGGCGGTCGCTTCTGCTGAAGAACACGCTGCTGGCGCCGTTTTGGGCAAAGCGGCGCAAGGCGCGCAAGACTCCCCGATTGTAGATCGACTTGAGCCGGCCCTTTATCCCGCCGCCATGCTGATCCCTGAACAGGGATTCCGACAGCAGCTTGTGGAATTCGAGATCCGGGTAATCTTTCTTCGGGTAAAGCCTGGCCGCGACGTCGGGCTGACTGTCGAAAACCAGGAACTGCACATCGCCGCCGACGATCGATCTGAGAATATGGCGGATAGCCAAAAGGATCGCGGCATCGCCAGTGTTCAGACACACTGTGTTTTCGATCACGACTTTCATGGGAACCTCGTTTCGCGTCCGTGGCGGGCCACGTCGGTTAAAACGGCATGTTTGCCGGAGTGTTTACACGCGATCCGCGTCGCGATCTGGCGGGCTGCTCCGCGCTGATAGCCAACGCGAAATCCGGATCGACGCCAAGCAGGCTGAGAGTAGCTTATGATTTTTGCAGTGCAACAAAAAATGTGCGGGCGCTTGCTAC
This sequence comes from Mesorhizobium sp. CA10, assembly GCF_020165285.1. Classification (NCBI taxonomy): domain Bacteria; kingdom Pseudomonadati; phylum Pseudomonadota; class Alphaproteobacteria; order Hyphomicrobiales; family Phyllobacteriaceae; genus Mesorhizobium; species Mesorhizobium sp. CA10. The sequence goes on along the minus strand of NZ_JAIUHV010000002.1, from coordinate 287,449 downwards.
GCCGCACCAAAATTGTTGCGATGCAGCAAAAGCTGTACTAGCATCCCCGATGGGTGGGCCCAACAGCGGTCGAGTTACATGCTGCATGTCTTGTACCTTGTGCATGACGTATCCGACCCGGCGGTGCGCCGGAGAATACAGATGCTCAAGGCAGGCGGCGCCAGGGTTACCCTGGCGGGCTTCCGCCGCACCACCAGCCCGGTCGCCGAGATCGAAGGCATCGAGCCTGTCGACCTTGGCGCGACGCGCGACGGCCGATTCGCGCAGCGCATCGGCGCTGTCGCCAAGGCAGCCATGTCGATCGGCGCGAAGCTGGGCGCCGTGCCCAAGCCTGATCTCATCATCGCGCGCAACCTCGAAATGCTGGCGCTGGCCCGCCGCGCCAACGGCGCGCTCGGGGCGAGCGTGCCGATCGTCTATGAATGCCTCGATATCCATCGCCTGGTGCTGCGCGACGACTTCGTCGGCAGGACGCTGCGTGGCGCCGAACGCCATCTCGCGCGCGACGTGAAGCTTCTGGTGACGAGCTCGCCGGCCTTCATCGCCAATTACTTCGAGCCTTTCGGGCAGATCGTCGCACCTGTCGAGCTGATAGAGAACAAATATTTCGAGGCAGCATCCGTTGTCGCCGCGCATTCTGTCGAGGACGACAGCCCGTTGCCACCGCCCTGGCGTATCGGCTGGTTCGGCGCGCTGCGCTGCCGCCGCTCGCTGGAGCTGCTGGCCGATTTCACCCGCCGGCAGGCGGGCCGTTTCGAAGTCGTGCTCAGGGGCCGTCCGGCGCTGTCCGAATTTCCGGACTTTCACGGTTTCGTCGAGGCCGAGCCGTGGCTTTCCTTCCGCGGCCCCTACCGCAATCCGGAGGACATGGCAGCCATCTACGGTGAGGTTCATTTCTCCTGGGCGATCGATTTCTTTGAAGCCGGTCAGAATTCGGAATGGCTGCTTCCCAACCGTCTCTACGAGGGCTGCCGCTTCGGCGCCGTGCCGATCTCGATGGCGAGCACCGAAACCGGCCGCTTCCTGAAGCGGCAGGATATCGGCGTGCTTCTGTCCGAAGCGACGCCCGAGGGCATCGAGGCGGTGCTCGGGCGGATGGATCAGGATCGATATCGCGGCCTGAAGTCGCGGGTGCTGGCGCGCAATCCGCGGACCTGGAGCTACGACCGCAGCGACTGCGCGGCTTTCGTCGAAAAGCTGAGCGGCCTCGCCGCTATGCCTTCAAATTTTGCGACGACAGAGGCCGCGGCGTGATGGCAGGGGACGTGCAGCAACCACTGACGCAGGCTATCCCATCGATCCTGATCGTCATTCCCTGCCTCAACGAGGCGGCCCATATCGGCGGCCTGCTCGACCAATTGCGGCCCGCGGCGGCCCGGCTCGGCGGCCGCATCGTCGTCGCCGACGGCGGCAGCACCGACGGCACGCAAGCCATCGTCGAAAACGTCGCGGCGAAGGATCCCCGGGTCATCCTGCTCGCCAATCCGAAGCGCCTCCAGAGCGCCGCCATCAATCTCGCGGTGACGGCCCTTGGCGAAGGCGCGGACTACCTCATCCGCATCGACGCGCATGGCGGCTATCCGGACGACTACTGCGACCGGCTGGTCGGGGAGGCATTTGCCACCGGCGCCGATTCGGTCGTCGTTTCGATGCTGACCGCCGGCACCGGGGCCGTGCAGAAGGCGGTCGCGGCGGCGCAGAATTCCAAGCTCGGCACCGGCGGCTCGAAGCACCGGCACATGTCCGAAGGCGAATGGGTCGACCACGGCCACCACGCGCTGATGCGCGTCGCCGCCTTCAGGCATGTCGGCGGCTACGACGAGAGCTTCAGCCACAATGAGGACGCCGAGCTCGACTACCGCCTGCGTCAGGCCGGCTACCGCATCTGGATGAGCGGCAGGACGCAGATGGTCTATTATCCGCGCTCGACGCTGAAGAGCCTCTATTTCCAGTATCTCGGCTATGGCCGCGGTCGCGCCAGGAACGTGCTGAAGCACCGCATGGTGCCGAAGGTTCGGCAGATGATCCCGCTGCTGGTTGCGCCCGTGGTGCTGCTCGCCCTGTTCTCCTTCGTCCACTGGCTGGCGGCGGTGCCGTTCCTCTTATGGGCGGCGGTGTGCCTCGGCTACGGCGCGGTCACCGCGACACGCCAACGCAACGCCAGCATAGCGCTGGCTGGGGTTTCGGCGATGGTCATGCATTTCGGCTGGTCGGCCGGTTTCTGGCAGCAGCTTTTGGCGTCTCGATTGCAGCGCAAGGTGGCATGATGACCGGGCGCTCGATCGACATCTGCATCTGCACTTTCCGTCGGCCGGAGCTGGCCGACACGTTGCGCTCCGTCGCCGCGCTGGAGAAGCCGGCGGGAGCCGAGATTGGCATCGTCGTTGCCGACAATGACGATGAGCCCGGCGCGCAGAAGCTGGTGAAAGCATTGGCCGAGGAATTGAAGCTGCCGGTCCGCTATCGTCACGCGCCGGCGCGCAACATCTCGATTGCCCGCAACGCCTGTCTCGACGCCAGCGTGTCGGACTTCGTTGCCTTCATCGATGACGACGAGACGGCGTCGCCCCGCTGGCTGGTCGAATTGATGGCGGCGGCCGATGCCACGGGCGCTGCGGCGGTGCTCGGTCCGGTGCGGGCGCATTACCGCCCCGACGCGCCGGACTGGATGCAGAAGGGCGACTTCCATTCCACCTTGCCGGTCTGGGTGCGCGGCGAGATCCGTACCGGCTACACCTGCAACGTCTTGCTCAAAATGGCCGACGCGAGCCTTTGCGGCCGGCGCTTCAGCCTGGCGCGCGGCCAGACCGGTGGCGAGGACACCGAGTTCTTCGATGCCATGGTCAAGGCCGGCGGCCGCATCGCCTTTGCTCCGCAAGCCTTCGTCGACGAGGTCGTGCCGCGTGCCAGGGCCGCGTTCGACTGGCTGCGCCGCCGCCGCTTCCGCTTCGGCCAGACGCATGGCCACCTGATAGGACACGGCGCCGGCGGGTTGCGTCGCGCCGGTCAGGTCGGGCTCGCTTCGGCCAAGGCTGCTTACTGCTTCGGCATGGCTATTTTGACCGCCATCAGCCCGGTGCAGCGGAACCGCAGCGTGCTGCGCGGCATTATGCACGTTGGTGTCGTCAGCGGTTTGGTCGGCGTCCGTGAAATCCGCCAATACGGCCTCACGTCGCCAGAACAAGGGAACAAGCGTGCAGCCTGACGTCAGCTTCGTCATCGCCGCCTACAACGCCGAGGCGACTCTCGACCGCGCCATCGCCGGCGCGATCGCGCAACTCGGCGTGACCGTCGAGGTCATCGTCGTCGACGACCAGTCGCGCGACGGCACGCTGGATGTGGCGCGTGCTTATCCGCAAGATGTGGTCAAGGTGGTGGCGCTGCCCGCCAATCGCGGTCCGGGCGGCGCCCGCAATGCCGGCCTCGACCTGGCGCGCGGCCGCTGGGTGGCGGTGCTCGATTCCGACGACGCGGTCCTTCCCGGCCGCCTGGCCACGATGATCTCCCGCGCCGAAGCGGCGGGCGCCCAGATTGCGGTCGACAATGTGCAGATCGTGCGCGAGGACGGCACGCCCGATGACACCATGTTCCCGGCCGGCTATCTCGAAGGCTTGCGCGAAATCTCGCTGGCCGACTACATCGCCGGCAATCTGGTCTTCGAATCGCGCTTCAATTTCGGCTATCTCAAGCCGATCTTCCAGCGCCGGTTCCTCGACGACAACAAGCTGCGCTACGACGAGAAGCTGCGCATTGGTGAGGACTACATTCTGCTCGCAAGCGCGCTGGCCAGCGGCGGCCGTTGCGTGGTCGAGCCGACCGTCGGTTATGCCTACCACATCCGCACCGGCTCGATCTCGCGCGTGCTCGAACTGCATCACGTCGAGGCGATGACGCGCGCCGATGCCAGGTTCGCGGCGGCATATCCCATGGACAGCGACGCAAAGGCGGCTTTCGCCAAGCGTGGCCGCAGCCTGCGCAAGGCGGCGTCGTTCCTGTCCCTGGTTCGGCACATCAAGGCACGTGCCCCGCTCAAGGCGATCGGCGCGGCGCTCAGGGATCCGGCGGCGATCGGGCATATGTCGATGCCGATCGCCGTCCGGCTCAGAAGGCTTGCGGCGCAAGTTCGCCGTGGGGGTGGGGAGATGAAGCATGCGGGCGATTTGATAGCCGGCGACAGGTAGAAATCTTTTCTCTCAGAAGGAAGAGCAGATGCAGAAAGTCAGGAAGGCAGTCATCCCGGTGGCGGGGCTCGGAACGCGGTTCCTGCCGGCGACCAAGTCGATGCCGAAGGAGATGCTGCCCGTCGTCGACAAGCCTGTCGTGCAATATGCCGTCGACGAGGCGTTCGAGGCCGGCATCGAGCACATCGTCTTCGTCACCGGCCGCAACAAGGCGGTCATCGAGGACTATTTCGACCTGCATCCTGAACTGATCGGCACGCTGGAGCAGACCGGCAAGAAAGCGCAGCTCGAAGCGCTGGAAAGCCTGCTGCCGGAGGCCGGCGCCACCTCCTTCATCCGTCAGCAGTCGCCGCAGGGCCTCGGCCACGCCGTATGGTGCGCGCGCGAGGTGATCGGCAATGAGCCTTTCGCGCTGCTGCTTCCCGACATGGTGTCCTTCGGCGCGCGCGGCTGCCTCGCCGAGACGGTCGATCTCTATCAGCGGACCGGCGGCAATGTGATCGCCGTCGAGCGCTGCGACCCGGCCGAAACCAGCAAATACGGCATTGTCGGCCGCGGCGCCGACGTGGCATCCGGCTTCGAAGTGACGGCGATGGTCGAAAAACCCGCGCCGGCCAATGCGCCGTCGAATTTCTACATCAACGGCCGCTACGTTCTGCAGCCGGAGATCTTTGCCCTGCTCGGCAATCAGCAGCGCGGCGCGGGCAATGAAATCCAGCTCACCGACGCCATGGTCCGGCTGGCCCAAAGCCAGTCTTTTTACGCCCGGCCTTTCGACGGCCGCATGTTCGACTGCGGCTCCAAGGAGGGCTTTATCGAGGCCACCATCGCTTTCGCCCTGGCGCGCGACGACATGAAGGGCCCTGTCTTCGAGATGCTGCAGCAATTTGTCCGGTCGCATGAGCGCCGGGAAGTGGCCGCATAATGCCCATCTTTCGGGTGCATATGCGGTTTCGCGATGGCGCGACAGCCACACCAGCGCCCGGGCCTTCCGGCCCGGCGCATCCTGGCAGCAACGTTGCGCGGTCTTTTCTGGTCACGACGCCGATCTACCAAGGCCGATAGCGCCTGCAACCTGGAATTGGACCGAAAATGAACTATGCCACCTTCCCCCTCGACAAGAGGATGCCGTTGCCCAGCACCGATCCGGAAAAGGGTGAAGACTTCATCGATGTCGAGCGTCTGCTTGGCATGGCCGCCCGACAGGCCAAGGTGGTGGCGGTCTGCGCCATTATCGGTCTGTGCCTGGGCGTCATCTATCTGCAGACTACGCCCAAGCAGTATACGGCGGTCGCCAGCGTTTTGATTGATGAAGGGCTGAACAAGGTCGTCGACGACATCTCGGCTGCGAGCGCCACGGTGCAAACGGACGCGACGATTCTCAGCCAGATAGAGGTTCTCAACTCGGCACGGCTGGCGTCTGTGGTGGTCGACAAGCTGAAGCTCGATCAAAACCCGGACTTCATGAGCCCGCCGCAGTCGGCTTTGGCCAAAGGTGTAGGGTTCCTGCGCAGTGTTGTCGGCTATTTCCGCGGCAGCTCGGCAAACGAGCTCCCCGGCATCGAGAATGTCGACGCCGCGACGCGCGAAGCCATGATCAAGACCGCGACCCACGATTACGCGGTTCTCATGCTGCAGACCGGGTTGATGGCGGATCGCGTCGGCCGTGCCAACGTCATCAGCATCGGTTATCAGTCGACAAATCCGGCACTCGCCACGGCCATCACCAAGGCCTATGCCGATGCCTATCTGGCCGACCAGCTCAACGCCAGCTTCGACGCCACCGAGCGCGCGGCCTTGTGGCTGCAGGGCCGGCTCACGGAGTTGCGTGAGAGCTCTCAGCGGGCAGCCTTGGCCGTCGAGAAGTTCAGGGCCGAACATGGATTGTCTGCCAACAGCGACGGCCAGCTCCTGAGCGACAAGCAGCTCGCCGATCTCAACGCGCAGCTCATCGTCGCCCAGGCCGATACCGCCAGAGCCAGCGCCCGCTATCAACAATACAAGGCGATCGTCGAAAGCGGTTCCGAAAGCGCCTTCAACGATTCGGCCATCGGCGCCGACCAGCCGAGCAGCTCGGTCATCATCGCGCTCAAGACCCGCTATCTGGCCATTGCCAAGCGCCTGCAGGATATCGAGACGAATTTCGGCAAGGATCACCCGCAAGCGGTCGCGCTGGCCAAGGAAAAGGCCGATGTCTCGGCGCAGATATTCGGCCAGTTGAAACAGCTCACCGAAAGCTACCGCAACGATTTCGAGGTGGCGCAGGCGCGCGAAACGGCTTTGCGCGACAAGATTTCCACCGCCGCCGGCAAGAGCTCGATCGACAACCAGTCGCAGGTGAAGCTCAAGGAGCTCGACCAGCAGGCACAGGCGCTCACCACGCTCTATCAGACCTTCCTCAGCCGCTATGAGGAAGCTTCGCAGCAGCAATCCTTCCCGGTCGGCAAGGTCCGCATCATTTCCGACGCGACGATGCCGCTCGCGGCTTCCAGCCCGCGCACCTTGCGCGTGCTGGCGCTCTCGCTGGTGCTCGGCCTGATGCTTGGCGCCGGCTTCGGCGGCCTCAACGAGTTCAACGAGCGTTTCTTCAGGACGGGCGAGGACGTTCGCGACCGCGTCGGCCTGAAATTCCTCGGTTATCTGCCGACGATCGGCGGCGGCAAGGCCAAGGATACCAAAGCCGACGACCTGCCGGCCGACGGCAAGGTGGCCAGCCTCTCCGCGGCTGAGAGACGGGCGCGCATGCGCGTCAGCATCGACGCCCCGGCCTCGATGTTCGCCGAGACGCTGCGTAACGCCAAGATCGCCTTCGACGTGGTGATGGAAGACCGCAGCAGCCGGGTCATCGGCGTCATTTCGATGCTGCCTGGGGAAGGCAAGTCGACGGTGGCCGCGAACCTCGCCGGCCTGCTCGCGGCCAACGGTGCCAAGACCTTGCTCATCGACGGCGACCTGCGCAATCCGGGCCTGAGCCGCAGCCTCGGCATGGAGGCCGAGCAGGGCCTGATGGAAGCGGTGGTCAACGGCCAGAGCTGGCAGTCGGTCGGCAAGGTCGATCGCCAGACCAAGCTGGCGATCATTCCCGCCGTGCTGCGCGGCCAGTTTTCGCACACCAGCGAGCTTCTGGGCTCGGCCGGCATGCGGCGCTTCGTCGAAAACGCCAAGGAGACGTTCGAATACATCATCGTCGACCTGCCGCCGCTCGGACCCGTCGTCGACGCCAAGGCCTTCGCGCCGCTGGTCGACGGCTTTGTGCTGGTCACCGAATGGGGCCGCACGCCCCGCAACATGGTGCGCTCGATGCTGGAATCCGAGCCCTATATCGCAAATAAGGTGATCGGCGCGGTGCTCAACAAGGTCGATCTGAAGAAGCTGGCGAAATACGGCTCGCTCGGCGGCTCGGAAAGGTTCTTCGACCGCTATTCGAGCTACTATCTGGAAAAATCGGAGCAGCGCCCCAAGCAGGCCGCCTGAGGGGTGGTTCCGTTCGGAAAGACAGAGATCGGGGGCGGTTCAGCCTAGGAGCGTGAACCGTCCTTAATCCCGCGAAGACAGCAGCCGGCCGTATTTGCCGACGATCCTGAGCGCCGTCAGTCGTCCCGTTTGAAAGGCGCCGGTGTCGATGTCGAGCCGGCGTCCGTCGAGTGACGGAACATCCACGATCGTGTGTCCGTGCACCACCCAGCGGTCGAGGCGGTGCGCCGCCTGGAAGAACTCCTCGCGGATGTTGAGCAGATCGCCCTCGTCCTGCGCCTCGAGCGCGACGCCGGGACGGATGCCGGCATGCACGAAGACGAAATGCTCGGAGCAGACCATCGCCGGCAGCGTGCGCAGGAAGTCGACATGGCTGGCTGGAATGGCCTCGCGTATGCGCGCATCCGCCTGCTCGCTCGAACCGTAGAGGCTTATCAGCCGGTCAGGGTCAACGCCGTAGGAGAACAGGGTTTCGCGGCCGCCATAGCCGAGCCAGGTTTCACGCGAGAGATGACCGTCCAGATAGAGGAGCAGCGCGACTTCATGATTTCCCACGAGGCAGATGCGCTGGAAGCCCTTCGGCGGCGGCGCCATCAGATGGTCGATCACGCGCCGCGAATGCGGCCCGCGGTCGATATAGTCGCCCAGCATGATGATGATCTTGCGACCGCTGAAGCGCTGCGCATCGATCTGGATCTTTTGCTCCAGCGCGCGCAGTTCGTCGTGGCAGCCATGCACGTCGCCGATTGCGTAGACGACCATGTCGCGCATGTCCATGACGAGGCGCTCGCGTGGCGCGGGTCGAGGGCGTCTCGATCGTTGGAAAAGATTCACGGATTGAGGCTCGGCTACTTGCACTGATCTGCGCCTCGATATCATGCCGAATGCAAACAATTCCACACCGGCGCGCGATCGGCAGTCGCGTCGTCAGGCGGCTTTCAACCGATAGCGGAACAGCGAGTGGTCCAAGAGCAGCCGGATGCGCGGCTCGGCCTCGGTCGCGATCAGCCAGCTTACCGCGATCATGGCCGCGCCGACGACATCATGGATGAGATAGAGCGGATAGGTCATCAGCCCGATCCGCCAGCCGGGCCAGGAAAGGTCGAGGCGCAGCGACAATGCCATCAGCGCGACAGCCGCCAGACTGCGATAGAACATCACCAGGACGGCAGCCGGGAATCGCGGTATATCGACGCCGCCGAATGTCGTCTTGTGCTGGGCCATGCGGTGCCTTCGGTATGGCCCCCCAAGCAAACTTTAAAGTTTATTGCTGCGCTGCACAATAAGCGATTGCAGTGCGGTACAAATTGGTAAATTGATCCTTAACGCGGTCGTCTACCGGCGACTACACCCCGATGCCGCGTCCCTTCAGCGCCGCCGTGATCTCGTCCAGGATCGCCGGATCGTCGATCGTCGCCGGCATGGTCCATTCCTCCTTGTCGGCGATCTTCTGCATCGTGCCGCGCAGGATCTTGCCGGAGCGGGTCTTGGGCAGCCGCTTGATCGTCACCACAGTCTTGAAGGCCGCAACCGGGCCGATCCGCTCGCGCACCAGCCCGACAACCTCACTTTCGATCGTGCCGCTATCGCGCGACACGCCGGCATTGAGCACGACGAAGCCGAGCGGCACCTGGCCCTTCATGGCATCGGCAATGCCAATGACCGCGCATTCGGCGACATCGGGATGAGCCGCCAGCACCTCTTCCATGGCGCCGGTCGAGAGCCGGTGGCCGGCGACGTTGATAATGTCATCGGTGCGGGCCATCACATAGAGGTAGCCGTCCTCGTCCATCATGCCGGCGTCAGCCGTCTTGTAGTAGCCGGGGAACTCCTCGAGGTAAGCCTGGCGGAAACGGGCGTCGGCGTTCCACAGCGTCGGCAGGCAGCCGGCGGGCAGCGGCAGCTTGACCACGACATTGCCGAGCGTGCCGCGCGCCACCTCGTGGCCGGCATCGTCGAGGATGCGAATGTCGTAGCCCGGCATCGGCACGCCGGGCGAGCCGTATTTCACCGGCAAAAGCCCGAGCCCCGCCGGATTGATCGTCATCGGCGAGCCGGTCTCGGTCTGCCACCAATGGTCGATGACGGGACGGTCGAGCTTCTGCTCCGCCCATTTTATCGTTTCGGGGTCGGCGCGCTCGCCGGCAAGGAACAAAGTGCGGAACTTCGACAGGTCGTATTTCGGCACGAACTCGCCCTTGGGATCCTGCCCCTTGATGGCGCGGAACGCGGTCGGCGCGGTGAACAGCGCCACCACGCCATGCTGCGAGATCACCCGCCAGTAGGTGCCGGCATCCGGCGTGCCGATCGGCTTTCCCTCGAACAGCACGCTGGTGCAGCCATGCAGAAGCGGTCCGTAGACGATATAGGAATGGCCGACCACCCAGCCGACATCGGAAGCCGCCCAGAACACCTCGCCCGGCTTGACGCCGAACTCGTTATCCATGGTCCATTTCAGCGCGACCATGTGGCCGCCATTGTCGCGCACGATGCCTTTCGGCTGCCCGGTCGTCCCGGAGGTGTAGATGATGTAGAGCGGGTCGGTGGCTAAAACCGGCACGCAGTCGACATTGGCGCCGGCGGCGCGTTCGCGCGCAACCGCATCGGCATAGTCGAAGTCGTAATTGTCCTTCATCTCGCAGCGCAGTTGCTCGCGCTGCAGGATGAGGCAGGCGTCCGGCTTGTGCTTCGACATCTCGATCGCCTTGTCGAGCAGCGGCTTGTAGGCGACGACGCGGCCTGGCTCCAGGCCGCAGGAGGCGGTGATGATCAGCTTCGGCTTGGCGTCGTCGATGCGGGTGGCGAGCTCGTGCGAGGCGAAGCCGCCGAACACCACCGAGTGCACGGCGCCTAGCCTCGCGCAGGCAAGCATGGCGATAGCGGCTTCCGCCACCATCGGCATGTAGATGATGACGCGGTCGCCCTTGCCGATGCCGCGATGCCTCAGCACCGAAGCCAGCGCGACGACCTCGCGCTTTAGCTCCGCATAGGTGAATTTCCGCACCGTGCCGGTGATCGCGCTGTCGTGGATCAGCGCCAGCTGGTCGGCGCGGCCGCCCGCCACATGGCGGTCGATGGCGTTGAAGCAGGTGTTGCAGGTGGCGCCGGTGAACCAGCGTCCATAGACGCCGGCTTCCGGATCGAAGACCTTTTCGGCCGGCCTATACCAGTCGATCGCCTTCGCCGCCTCGGCCCAGAACCCTATGGGGTCGCTTTTCCAGCCCTCATAGACTTCGTGATAGCGTGAGGCCATCCGCCTTCCTCCCAAGAAACGTTCTGCCGCCTTGCCATAGACTAAGCCGCGCGTGGCGGCCATGTCTTCCTGCATTTTGGTCGACATCGCCGGCAAACGGCTCCGTCCGGCACCTTCGGTGAGGCGTCGCCGTCACGGTCCGAGAGATCAGCCGGCTTAAAGCGGCAGCGCCGCCAGCATCAGCCCGACGCCGCCGGCGATCAGGATGGCCGCCGCAAGCGCCTTCCGATGGCGCTCGAACGCCGTCGGAGCCCGTTCCCAATTGTAACGCATACAGATCACTCCCCAAAGCCCGACGGACTCATAGCTTACTCGGGGGAAGCAAGGCAAGACTTCGCTAATATTCGCTTGGTAGCGGGCAGACACCTGCGGCGCCGATCGTCCCCCCTTCGCCATCCATTGCGATGGACAGCCTCGCGGCGCCGCGCTAATTGCTCTTTCAGCGAAGGGAGCGGGCGGATGGCTGAAATCGGCTCTGAAACGGTGCTGCGCATGGCGGACGATGCGTCCGTGCAGCATGTCGGCGATGGCGCGGTCGTGCTTTTGGCGCGCAGCGGCCAGCTTTACACCTGCAACGACACGACCGAGGCTTTTCTCGACAAGGTGAACGGCGCGCTCAAGCTCGACCAGATCGTCGATCTGCTGTCGGAGGAATTCGAGGTCGACAAGGCAACGCTCGATCAGGACATGGCCGAATTGGCCGCCGAGCTGGTGGCTGAAGGCATCCTCGCTGACCCGGACGCGTGATGGCCGACGGACCGGTCCTGCGCGCCTTGTTCCGCGTTCATTTGTGGCTCAGCGCCCGGCTGATGCCGGTGCTGGTCGGCCGGCGAGATTTCGAAAGCGTGTTGAAGCTGGCGCCGCTGCAGTCGCCCGCACCCTATCGCGACTTGCCCTGGACCTACATCGTCCATCGCGTCAAGCGGACGGTGCGACGCCCCTGGCTGATGCGCGACCGCAGATGCCTTCGCGAAGGTCTGCTCGGCTTCCGCTTTCTGCGCATGGCCGGTCTTAATCCAGAGCTGCGTTTCGGCGTCGACGCCAGGTCGATGCGCGAGCCTCGCCTGTCGGCGCATTGCTGGGTCTGCCTCGACGGCAAGCCGGTGGTGAGCGACAGCCAGCCCGGCATGGTGGAGATCTACCGCCACCCGGCCAGCATGAAGGCGCCAGCCGCTTGAGCGACCAGACCTTCCGCTATGATCTCAACGGCCAGGTCATAGGCATCACCGCCGCGCGTGCCGACCTGTGGCCGAGCTTCGACCTGATGCTCGGCGCCCTGCGTATGAACGAGCCTGTCCAACCCGGTTTTCGCGTCAACATTGTCGAAACGCTTCAGTTGCACGAAAACCCCGAAGGAAAGCTGGCTTTCGACGGCGACGTGCCGCTAGACGGCCATTGCCGCATGATCGACGCCGGAAGCGTCTTCTATCTCGTCTTTCCGGGCCAGCAGACGCTATCGATCCACGACGGCGAGGGCCGGGCCGAAATCCGTCTTCATCCCGACAGCAAGATCAAGTGGACCCTGCTGATGATGGTGCTGGATGCAGCACTCGACGCGGACGGCCAGCATATGCTGCACACTGCGGGTCTCACCTTGCCTGGAAAGGACGGCCTGGTCCTCATCCATGCGCCAAGCGGCACGGGCAAGTCCACCACATCGCTCGCGCTTGCCTCGCGGGGCTTCGGCCTCTGCTCGGACGACGTGATGATCCTCAACGCAAGCCCGCAGGGCATCACGGCCTGGGGCATGCCGCGCAAGGTGAAGGTCCACCGCAACACGGCGGCGATGCTGCCCTTCATCGCACCCTGCCTGGGCGAGAAGTGGGACGCCGGGGGCGAGCAATCCGTTTCGCTGGACCGCCTCGGCGACATCATCCGTGTCGAGGATGTGCGCGCCAGGCCCGTCACAGCGCTCCTGCACCTTGCACGCTCGGCAGACGCCGAGACCCGGCTGCTGCCGATGGCCAGGACAGACGCCATGGTGGCTTTGGCAACCGACAATGTAAGGACCGGCATGACCGGCCTGCTTTCGCTGCAGAAAAGGCGCATGGCGACGATCGCGGCACTGGTGAAGGCGGTGCCGACCTTCACGCTCGAAGTCGGGGCAAGGCCGGCCGAGGCGGCGGCGCTGATCCAGGCTGCGCTGCCAAGTTGACGCGTGCTCAGTCCTTCGCAAGGATGGCTGCTCTCGACCGCGGTGGCGGGGTTTTGACTGCCAACGCAAGAACAGCCGGGACAGCTTGTTGTAGACCAGATGCACGACGCGCGCGTCGGCGCAGTCGAATTCCACAAGTCCCCGTCGGCATTTCGCGGCTTCGCCGCTGGGTGGTCCCAGGCGGCGGATCGGCTGAGCGAGCCGGACCGGTCTGCCATTGATCAGGACACTGACCGGAACACTCGACCCGACGATCCGGCATAGCCGCGCGACATGCTCGCTTGAAAATTGTTTGCCGACGACAAACGGGCCGCGCTCGATGCGCGCCCAGACATAGGCCCCATCCGGCTGGGGCATTCCGGCAAGCCTGCCCCTGCAAAACTCAGGCGCAACATCCGTCGCGAGCACAGCCATTGCGTTGGCCAGGGCCTGGTTCACCGTTGCGGCCGAACGCCAATCCTCTGCTGCAAAGCTAACCTGCGCGAGGATATCGCCCGCATCGAAGTCGGATGTCATCTTGTGCAAGGTCACGCCGCCATGGGCTTCGTGCATCTGGTCGATAATTAGCCGGTGCATTGGATGCGGACCGCGATAGTGCGGCAGAAGCGCGGGATGCAGGTTGAGGCCGCCCTTCGGAAACAGCTCCAGCACGGTTTGCGGGATCAGTTTGCTGTATCCGAAACAGATCAAAAGATCGGCGCGGGCCGCGCTGAGCCGCGGCCCAAGCGCATCCCAATCATGGGGCGGGCTGAATTCGATCAATGGGGGCATGGCGTGGCCGAGATGAGACCTCAAAGCAAACCGTCGCCGCAGGCGGCGGCGCAGGGCACTGAAGCTGAAGCGCTTGCCGGCAAGTGGGCCCGGCACGACCACGGCAGCAACGCGATGGCCGTTATCTGCCCAGCGCGCAAGCATGGGCGCGGTGACGGACGAAATCTCGGTGATGAATACGGCCGAGAGCGGGTTCTCCATGCCGAGCTCAGGCTGGACATGGTCGCGGCCGCGCCAGCCTCTGCACCCAGCGGAAGGCATCGCGACTGAGGCGCGAGCGCAGTTTCTCGCGGGAATTGACCCGAAGCAGCATGTTGCCGGTGATAAGCCATTTCGCCAACCGTATCGAGAGGTCCGGCTTGATGCGGTCGGCAAGCTCGATCGCGCGCGGCGCGCCGAACAGGCGTCCGGTGACGTTGAGGACTGTGGCCAGCTCGAGCTCGATGCCGGTCATGCGGGCGGCATCGAGCAGCCGCGCTTCCTCTTGAGACGATTTCAGCGCCCGCACGCCTTGCAGCACGTCGACGCAGAGCTGCAGGCGGTGGAACTTGTGGCCGCCGGCGGCATGGACGATGGCGATGGTGAGCAGCGCGGCCGGCGTGTCGGTTTCGCCGCCGTCGATCGCTTGCAACTCGCGGAAGCCAAGCGACAGTCGTCTGCGCATGCCGGTGTCGTGCACCAGATTGCCATGCAATTCGATCAGCAGGCTGGAGTTCTCTTTCTCCAGCCATTTGAATTCCTGCAGCTCGTGCGATTTGGCCTCGTCGCTGCCGAGCTCGAAGCCGCATTCGCCGATGGTCTTGTTGGCCGCCTCGATGCTGGCGGGGTCGACGAGAATGTCGATGTCGGTGAAGGGACGGTCCGCAATCTGGCTGTAAAGCTTGCGCGCGAACACCGGCCCCTTGACGATCCGGGCCGGCACGCCCTTTGCCGCCAGCGCTTTCATGATGCGGTCGCCATGGTATTGCAGCAGCATCGATTGGCCGGCCGCCATCGTTGCCTCGTCGCGCAACTCCGACAGTCTCCGCTGCAGGGTTGCGTCCTGCGGCAGTCGGGCTTCACCGATCTCCCGGAGTTTGCGCAGCATGATCGGCAGCACGCCGTGAAACTCCGCATTGGCGAGCAGCGCCAGCAGGGTCGCGGCCGCAGTGCTATCGCCAATGGCGGCCGATGCCTCTGGGTCGGCGAAGGTCAGCAGCAGTTTTTCATCGGCAGGCGCAAGAGAAGGCAGCATTAACCCGGACGGCGTTCGAATGATAGGAACAAGCCCATGCTTACAGAAAAGCACACTGGAAACCAGTGCGCGGCGGCAAAGCCGGCTTGTGGGTTTGACTTTCCGCGCGGATCGTCCATTCTGTGGATTGATCCGGAGGGTGTTGGAAATGACGAAGAAGAAATATGAGGCGCCGTTGCTGCGCAAGGCTGGAAAACTCTCCAGCGTGGTGGCCGTGGCGTCAAAGACGCTTTGAGGCGTCGGGCTTCGGTCTTGGCTGAAGCCGGCTACATCCCCCAGCGCAGCGCCGCCGTGTGTACCGGCGCGTCCCAAAGTGCTGACGTTTCGTCGTCCAGCATGGTCAGCGTGATCGAGCACCCCGCCATGTCGAGCGAGGTCACATAGGACCCGACCAGCGAGCGGACCACCGTCACGCCCTGCCTCTCGAACACCCTGCGGGCGCTGTTGTACATCAGATAGAGCTCCATCGACGGCGTGCCGCCGAAGCCGTTGACGAACAGCAGTGCCGGCCCTTTGGCGCGATCGCCGAGGTCGCCGGCAATCGCCGCACAGACCTCCTCCGCGATGGCGTCGGCGCTCTTCAGCGTGTCGCGCCGACGGCCGGGCTCGCCATGGATGCCGACGCCGAATTCCATCTCGCCGTCGCCGATCTCGAAGGTCGGCTTGCCGGCGGCGGGCACCGTGCCGCTGGTCAGCGCCACGCCCATCGAGCGCGTCGCGGCGTTGACGCGGTCGCCCAGCGCCTTGAGGTCGGGCAGCGGCATGCCTTGCTCGGCGGCGGCGCCGACGATCTTTTCCACCACCAGCGTGCCGGCGACGCCGCGCCGTCCGGTCGTGTAGGACGAGTTCTCGACCGCGACGTCGTCATTGGTCACCACCTGCAGCACGCGGTCCGCCATCTCGGCCGCCATGTCGAAATTCATCACATCGCCTTCGTAGTTCTTGACGATGAACAGGCAGCCGGCGCCGGTCTCGACGTCCTGGACGGCCGCGAGCATCTGGTCAGGCGTGGGCGAGGTGAAGACCTGGCCGGGGCAGGCGGCGTCCAGCATGCCGTGGCCGACAAAGCCGCCATGCAGCGGCTCGTGACCGGATCCACCACCCGAGATCAGCGCGACCTTACCTGGCTTCAACGCCCTGCGGCGGATGAATTTGTGGTCGTCGCCAAGCACGAGTATGTCGGCATGAGCGGCCGCGAAACCGTCGAGGCTTTCGGTCAGGACCGTGTCCACCGAGTTGATGAATTTCTTCATGGCAGTCCTCCCGACGTCTTGTTTTATGCAATTCCGAACGGAAAAACCGCTGGATACCTTTCCTGGAATTGCTCTTGCTCAGCCGCTGCCCTTGCCGGCGATGCTGGTTATTTTCTGGATGAATTCGTTGATCGCCCGGTCGAGCGCGGCGTTCTGCCTGTCGTCGCCGAAATCCGGCACGATGAGCGAGACATGGCGTGTCCTGCGCAGACCGGGGGCCGCCGGAACTTTTCCGGGATGTGCCTGGTGATAGGCGGCCATGAACTGGTCGCGCTCGGCCTGGCTGAAATGGCAGACCGAAAAGATCGACGGCAGATGCTTTGACGGGATCGGGATCGAATAGGCCGGACTGGAAATCTGGGTGACGAAACTGCGGTGCTTGCCGAGCGCGTCGGCAAGACGCTGGCGCATACCCGACGGACGCTGGTCGATCACCTGCGACAGGATCGTCTTGTAGGCACGGATCGCCTCCTCCGAGCCTGTTTCCGATATCTTCTCGGTCCTGGCCATGCCGCGTCTACACTGGAATGTCCGCGATGGCCGCCTTGGCCATGGCGAGTTGCGCAGGGGCGACCGACAGGTCGCGCAAACCCGCCTCGAGCAGGGCCGGGATGGCTGCCGGATCGCCGCCGGCATCGCCGCATAGGCTGACCGGAATATCTCTCTCCCGTCCGAAGGCCGTGATCGCAGCGATCAGCCGCAGCACCGCCGGGTTGCGGACGGCGTTGAGATGCGCGACCGCCGCATTGTCCCGCGCCGCCGCCATCACATATTGCGTCAGGTCGTTGGAGCCGATCGAGAAGAAGGCGACATCGGCGAAACCCTCCGGCGTCAGCGCGACGGACGGCACCTCGACCATGATGCCGAGTGGCGGAAGCCGGTGCGCGACGCCCTGCGCGGCAAGCACGGCTTGTTCTTCCGCGAACAGCGCGGCGGCTTGGCTGTACTCCTCGGGCGTGGCGATCATCGGGAACATCACCTTCAGATTGCCGTGGATGGCGGCGCGCAGCAATGCCCGTATCTGCACGCGAAAAATGTCGCGCCGCTTGAGCGAAAGCCTTATGCCGCGCAGGCCGAGAAACGGGTTGGCTTCCTCGACGGTGAAACCCGGCACCGGCTTGTCGCCGCCGGCGTCGACGGTGCGGATGGTCACCGGCTTGTCGCCTGCCCATTCCAGCACCTTGCGATACGCACGGTATTGCGTCTCCTCGTCCGGCAACGTCTTGCCGAACAGGAACTCCGTGCGCATCAGGCCGACGCCGTCGCAGCTTTCGATTTCGATGCCGTCGACATCGGAAGGGTAGGCGATGTTGACCTGGACGCGCACGGAGGTGCCGGCCTTGGTCACCGCCGGCTCCGTCAGGAACGTCCGCGCAGCGCCCTGGCGGTCGGCGAAGGTGGAGGCGGACCGCCGGAAGGTTTCGATCTCGGCCGGCGAAGGCGAAAAGATGATTCCGCCGCGTTCGGCATCGAGCAGCGCGACACCGGTGGGCGTTTCAGCCTCGTCGCCGAGACCGACGACCATCGGCACGCCGCGCGAACGCGCCAGCATAGCGACATGGCTGGCGGTGCTGCCGCGCTTGAGCGCGATGCCGCCGCCCTTGCTCCAGTCGGTTTCGAGGAAGCGCGTCGGCGCGATGTCGTCGCCATAAAGGATCGCGCCCGGGGGCGTCGCGGCCTCGCTGTCCTCGCTCAACGCCCGCAGCACCTGGTCGCGGATGTCGCGCAAATCCGCGGCGCGGGCACGGAAATAGTCCTGGTCCGACGCTTCATAGCCGGCGATCTCGCTGTCCAGCGCCGCGCGCCAGGCGGCGTCCGCCGGCTGTCCGGAACCGATCGCCGAAAAGGCCGGACCGCTCAGCGCGTCGTCCTCCAGCATGGCGATGTGGAATTCGAGAATGCCGGCGGCGTCGCCAGTGGCGGTTTCGATCAACGCCGCCAGCCGGCCGACGGCCTTGCCGATTGCGCTCACCAATGCCGCTTGTTCTTCCTCGGCGCTCGCCTTGGCCTTGTAGCTGGCCGGAGGCTGGTCGAGGTCGAACAGCGGGCCTTCGGCGTAGCCGGGAGAGGCGGGGATACCCTCAACCCGCATGGCTCGCATTCCCTGCGGGCCTGGCGACATTCAGATCGGTCTCAAGCGGACCGGGCATGATCCGCGTCCTCGTCGAAGTCACGCTGCACCAGATCGACCAGCGCCTTTACCGCCTGGGTCGCGCCGTCGCCCTTGGCGCGGATGTGCAGCATGGTCCCTTTCGGCGCCTTGGCAGCCATCACCTTGACGATGCTCTTGGCGTCGAACCAAGGACCGTTTGCCGCCACTGCCACTTCCACCTCGGCCGCGAACGACTTGGCAAGCTTGGTGAACTTCACCGAAGGGCGCGCATGCAGCCCCACCGCGTGGGTGATCAGGACCGTTGCTTCGGCGGATGCGGACATTCAGTCGGTTCCCGTTCGTTCACGACGGCGACAATTCATGCGCCGTCGCCACCACTTCCTTGAGCGAGGCGCCGCCGGAGGATTCGGTTGCCGCCATCACCGCGCCCTCGACGATCGGCGCGTTGCAGACGACTATTCTGTGGGAGCGCGGCTCGCCGATCATTTCGACCGCCATCTCCGAGTTGGTCTCGGCGCCACCGAGATCGACCAGTATGGCGACACCCGCTTCCGACCAGGCCTTGTCGATCGCGTCCATGATCGCCTCGACGCTGGTGCCGAGGCCGCCATGGCCGTTTCCGCCGCACCATGCAAGCGGCACTTCGTCGCCCACCATCTGGCGCACCATGTCGGCCGTGCCCTCGGCGACCAGGGGCGAATGCGACACGATGACGATACCGACATTGCTCATCAAATGCCCTCGACAGTTTCGGCGACTGCGCGCACCAGGAGCGCGGTCGAGCGCGCTCCCGCGTCCATATGCCCGATCGAGCGTTCTCCCAGGAAGGAGGCGCGCCCGCGCAGGGCCTTCATTGGCACCGTGGCCTCTGCGGCCTTGTCGGCGGCGTCGGCGATCTCGCTTGCCGTCTTGCCTTGCGCCAATGCCTCATACACCGGCGCCAGCACATCGAGCATGGTTTTTTGTCCCGGCTGCGATTTGCCGCGCGCGGCAACCGCCTCGATCGCCTTGCCCAGTGCCGCGGATAAGCCACTTCGATCGGGTGCTCCCGGCAATTCCTTGCCGAGCGCCATGAACAGCGTGCCGAAGAGAGGCCCGGAAGCGCCGCCCACGGTCATCACCAGCTTGGTGCCGACCGCCTTCAGCGCCTCGGGCAGCGGTTTTGCCGCGAAGGCGTCAGCCTCGGCGCGCACCGCCTCGAAGCCGCGCTTCATGTTCAGCCCATGATCGCCGTCGCCGATCGCCTGGTCGAGCGCGGTCAACTCCTCGGCATGCGCTGCGATCGTGTCGGCGGCCGCCGCGATCAATCGGGAGAAATCGGCTGGCGCCATTTCCTGTCCTTCATGCCGGGGCGAACAGCGCCGCCACGGCGGCGAAAATCTCGGCGACCGCGAAGGCGCCGGGATCCGCTGTGTCAAGCTGCCTGCCGATATAGGCGGAACGCCCGGCCTTCGCCTTCTGCATCGCCGCGGTTGCCTCGGCGCCTTGCCGCGCCGCTTCTGCCGCCGCTTCCAGCCCGCTTGCATCAAGCGCCCGCAGTGCCGGCTCCAGCGCATCGACCATCGTGCGGTCGCCGGCCTTGGCGCCACCGTAGAAAGTCATGCGGTCGAGCCCGGCGAGCAGCGCCTTGGGTAAAGTTGCGCCGAAACGCAAAGTCTGTGCGGCGGCGGTGAAGAAGATCGACAACAGCACGCCGCTGGAGCCGCCCATCGAGGTGCCCAACGTATCGCCGATTGCGGCAAATGTCGCGGCCTTGTCGGCGAGCGGCAGCATCTCGATGCGCTCGAGAATGCTGCGCGCGCCCATCGCCACGGTCGAGCCGGTGTCGCCGTCGCCCGCCTTGGCGTCGAGCGCGTTGAGCGGCTCTTCGAGCGCGATCAGCTTCTGGCAGACGGCTTTGATCAGCCGCTCGGCGGCCGCATCGCGGCTGGCGGGCTTCGTGGCTGCGCCGGTGGCGCGCTTGGCCATCGCGATAACGACCGGCTGACGAACCGGTTTTGCCGGCAGCCAGGCATGCGGGCCGACGGGCGCCAGCAGTGCCGCCTCGCGCTCCGCGTCGAGCTTGAGCAGCGACAGCGAGAAGCCGTTCATGTTGAGCGCCGTCATCAGATGACCGGGGCCGACGGTCAGCGCCACGGCCTTCGCCAGCGGTGAGGCGAGCACCGCATTGGCGATCAAGGACATTTCGAGCGGCGGCACCGAGCCGAGATTGTTGATCAGCAAGGCATAATGGCTGCCGGGATCGAGCTGCGCGGCGAGGCGCTCGGCCATGACAGCGACGAACGCGCTGGCGCTCTGCAGCGCGATGCGCTCGACGCCCGGCTCGCCATGAATGCCGAGGCCGAGCTCGCCATCATTCGCGCCGAAGCGCTCCTCATGCGCCTGTCCGGGAATTGAGCAGGAGGAAAGCGAGATGCCGAGCGAGATGATATCAGTTGCCGCCGCCCGCGCCGCTGCGGCAACCGACGCCAGGTCGTGACCGGCTTCGGACAGATGACCGGCGATCTTGTGCACGAACAGCGTGCCGGCAACGCCGCGCGGCTGCGCGATGTCCGGAAGCGCGATGTCGTCGGCGACGATCACCATCTCGACCGCAAGGCCCTCGGCGCGCGCCTTTTCCGCCGCCAGTCCGAAATTGAGCCGGTCGCCGGTGTAGTTCTTGACGATCAGCAGGCAGCCGGCCGGTCCCGTCGTCGCGCGGATCGCCGCCAGCACCGCCTCGACGCTCGGCGAAGCGAAGATCTCGCCGGAGACGGCCGCCGTCAGCATCCCGGCGCCGACGAAGCCGGCATGCGAGGGTTCATGCCCCGCGCCGCCGCCCGAAACGATCGCCACCTTCGTCTTGTCCCACTCGGCACGCAGCACGACCTTGATCTCGGGATAGCCGTCGAGGCGGGCCAGCGCGCCCGATCCCGCCGTGGCGAGGAAGCCGTCCAGCGCCTCGGTGACGATCGTGTCCTTGCGGTTGAAAAAGTGCTTCATGGATTTCGTCCCGTCCGTATCTGCGGTCGTCAATCGGTGTGCAAATTTGTCGCGCGAGCCGGCTACATCAATCTTTGCCCGTCCGAGCCGAAATAGAGCGGCGCCAGGTAGCGGATCGTCACCTTATCCCCTTTGGCTAAAGGCGTGTCCGGATCGGTGAGCGTCACCAGCTTCTTCGGCCCAACCGTCACATGCAGGTGGTTCTGGTCGCCCAAATGCTCGACCCAGTCGACGACCCCGTCGGCATGGCCGTTCATCGCCTTCTCGATCGCGAGATGCTCGGTGCGCGCGCCGATCGTCATCGTTCCGGTCGGCGCGCCGCCGTCAGGCAGCAGTCCGGCCGGCAGAAGGTTGATAGCCGGCTGGCCGAGGCGCGCCGCGACATGAAGATTTGCCGGCTCAGAATAGATCGCGCGCGGGGTGCCGATCTGCACCAGCATGCCATCGGCGAGGATGCCGATGCGGTCAGCCATGGTCATCGCCTCGATCTGGTCGTGCGTGACATAGAGCATGGTGGCGCCGAGCTCGGACTGGATGCGCTTCAGCTCGAGCCTGAGATCGGCGCGCAGCTTGGCGTCCAGCGAGGACAGCGGCTCGTCCATCAGGTAGATCGCGGGCTTCCTCACCAAGGCGCGGCCGATGGCGACGCGCTGCATCTCGCCGCCCGACAGTCTTGTCGAGCGGTTGTCCAGCTTGTGGTCGATGCGCACCATGCGCGCCACGTCCTCGACGCGTCGCCGCACAGCCTCTTCCGGAAACCGCCGCGCCGGCGAGCGCAGCGGGAAGGCGAGATTGTCGAACACCGAAAGATGCGGATAGAGCGAATATTGCTGGAAGACGAAGGCGGTGTCGCGTTCGGCCGGCGACAGCGTCGTCGCGTCGTGGCCGCCGATGTGGATCGTGCCGCTGTCCGGCCGTTCCAGTCCGGCGATCAGCCTCAGCGTCGTCGTCTTGCCGGCGCCGGTCGGCCCGAGCAGCACGACGAATTCGCCGTCCTTGATCGTGAGGTCGAGATCGTCGATCGCGACGGTGTCGCCAAAGCTCTTGGTCACGCCCTGGATGTGAACGTCAGCCATGGCGCGCCTCCGCTGCCTGATCATGCATGGCGGTCCTGACCGCGCGGCCGGAACCCTTCTCGAACAGCGACAGCCTCGCACCGTTCAGCGCCAGCCCGACCTGTTCGCCGGGGCTGAGATGGATGCCCGCCGGCACGCGCGCCTTGATGATGCCGTCGGCCGTCTCGACGGCGACGATCTGCGTGGTGCCGAGATATTCGGTGCCGTAGATCGCGCCGCGCAGCTTCGAGTCATCGTCGAAGCGGATGTGCTCGGGCCGGATGCCGAGCGCCATGTCGGCGGGTGCCACATCCTCGCGTACCTCCGGCACCGCGACCTTGGCGCCCTGCACGACGATCTCCTTCGCGCCCCTGGCAAGCCCGCCGCCGAATTTCAGGAAATTCATCGGCGGCGAGCCGATGAAATCGGCGACAAACATGGTTGCCGGCCGGTCGTAGATTTCGCGCGGCGTGCCGAACTGCTCGATGACGCCATGGTTCATCACCGCTATCTTGTCGGCCATCGACATCGCTTCCATCTGGTCGTGCGTGACATAGACCGTCGTGGCATGGATGCGGTTGTGCAGCTCGCGCAGCTCATGCACCATCAGATCGCGGAACTCGGTATCGAGGGTGCCGAGCGGCTCGTCCATGAGAAAACATTTCGGCCGCCGCACGATGGCGCGGCCGAGCGCGACGCGCTGGCGGTCGCCGCCGGCAAGGCCGGAAACGGACTTGTCGAGCAGATGGTCGATGCGCAGCAGCTTTGCTGTCTCCTCGACGCGGCTTCGGATTTCGGCCGAGGGCATGCCCTGCGCGAGCAGCGGGAAGCCGATATTTTTGCGCACATTCATGTGCGGGTAGAGCGCGAAGAGCTGGAAGACGAAGGCGATGTCGCGCTCGCGCGCCCGGCGCATGGTGACGTCCTCGCCGCCGAGCAGGATCTTGCCGCCGGTCGGCAACTCGAGACCGGCGATCATCCGCAGCGTCGTCGTCTTGCCGCAGCCGGACGGTCCGAGCATGACGAAGAACTCGCCGTCCTCGACGACGAAATTGGAATCCTGCACGGCGACGAATGCGCCGAAGGCCTTCCTCAGATTCTGAACACGGATCTCGGCCATCGTTATTCCGGGAATTTCGAGACGATGATGAACATCACCGTGCCGGCAAGCATGGTGATGAAGGAATAGGTATAGAGCGACAGCGCGAAGGGCTGGAACAGCATCAGGAAGCCGATCGCGATGATCGCGGTCGCGATGTTTTCCATCAGGCCGCGCCTTGCCCAGACGGGCCAAGAGGAGCGCTTGGAGGCAACAGAGCGGTTCATGCGTTCCTCCCTTCCTTCTCGTTCAAGGGGAGAGATGGTTGCCAGGTGGTTCCCCCACTCCGTCGCTGCTTCGCAGCGCCACCTCTCCCCCCTCCGGAGGGAGAGGAAGGGAGCCTGGCTGAATGAAGTTCGCGCCCTTCCTCTACCCCGTCGATCGGGGGAGAGGTGTCGAGCGAAGCTCGACGGAGTGGGGGTCGACTTATTCCCACACTAGTCATTTGCGCACCGCGCCGAAGGTGATGCCGCGCAAGAGCTGCTTGCGGAGCAGGATGGTGAAGACGAGGATCGGCACCAGGAAGATGGTCGTACCGGCGGCAACCGCCGGCCAGTCCTGGCCGCCCTCGCCGATGATGGTCGGGATGAAGGGCGGCGCAGTCTGCGCCGTGCCGGAAGTGAGCAGCGCTGCGAACGCGTATTCGTTCCAGGCAAAGATCAGGCAGAAGATGGCGGTCGCGGCGATGCCGGTCGTTGCCTGCGGCAGCACGGTGCGCCAGAAGGCCTGCAGCCTGGTGTAGCCGTCGATCATCGCGGCCTCTTCATACTCGCGCGGGATCTCGTCGATGAAGCCCTTGAGCAGCCACACGGCCAAAGAGACGTTGACCGCGGTGTAGAGCAGGATCATGCCGAGTGCGGTGTCGGAGAGGCCGAGCTCGCGGTACATCAGGTAGATCGGGATCGCCACCGCGATCGGCGGCATGAAGCGCGTCGACAGGATGAAGAACAGAAGGTCGTCGGCCAAAGGCACCTTGAAGCGCGAGAAGCCATAGGCCGAGAGCGTGCCGAGGAACACCGCGCAGAAGGTCGAGCCGAAGGCGATGATCAGCGAGTTGACGAAGCGCGGCAGGAAGTTCGACGGGCCGGCAATGACCATGTTGCGCTTGCGCACGGTCTCGTCGCAGAAGCCGGTCGCCGGTCCGAGCGAATTGATATATTCCGGCGTCTGCCTTGTGCGGGTCGTGAAGAGGTTGCAATAGCCTTCGATGCTCGGCTGGAAGACGATCTTGGGCGGATAGGCGATCGAATCCGGCGGCGTCTTGAAGCTGGTGGCGAAGATCCACAGCAGCGGCACGATCGAGATCAGCGCATAGGCTATGATGATCGTGCCGGCGATCAGCTTCGCGTTCGACGAGGGTGCTACGACGGAATGGGCGGTGGTCAGGCTCATCTCTGCTTCACCTTGTTGAGCGCCTTGACGTAGATGTTGGCGAGGCCGAACACGGCCACGAACAGGATGATGGCGAAGGCCGAGGAATAACCGGTGCGCCAGCTCTCGAAGGCCTGCCGCTTCAGCGTGATCGAGGCGACCTCCGTGGTCGAGCCGGGTCCGCCGCCGGTGAGCAGGTTGACCATGTCGAACATCTTGAAGTTCTCGATGCCGCGAAACAGCACCGCCAGCATGATGAAGGGCAGGGCCATCGGCAGCGTGATCGACCAGAATTGCCGCCAGTTGGAGGCGCGGTCGACCTCGGCCGCCTCATAGATGTATTCGGGGATCGAGCGCAGGCCGGCGAGGCAGATCAGCATCACGTAAGGCGTCCACATCCAGGTGTCGACTATGATGATCGCCCACGGCGCCAGCTCGACATTGGACAGCATCTGCACATTCGTCGGCGGAATGCCGGTGACGAATGAGACGACATAGGAAAACAGCCCGATCTGCGGCTCGTAGAGGAAGCGCCAGAAATTGCCGACCACCGCCGGCGACAGCATCATCGGCACCAGGATGATGGTGGTCCAGAAGGCGTGGCCGCGGAATTTTCGGTCGATCAGCCAGGCCAGCGTGAAGCCGATCACCGTCTGCAGAAGGATCGTCCAGAACACGAAATGCGCCGTCGTCTGCATGGCGATCCAGATGTCCTGATCGCCGAGGATGCGCCGGTAATTGGCGAGCCCCAGATTCTTCACCACCTCGTTCGGCCGGTTGGCGCGGAAATTGGTGAAGGAGAGATAGATCGCCCAGAACAGCGGGAAGATGTTGATGGCCAACAGCAAAAGGATCGTCGGCGAGATGAACAGCCAGGCGAGGCCCTTGTCGCTGATGCCCCGGATCTTCTTGGCCAACGGTTCCGGTGTTGCCCGGGCAACGTTGTCCGCAGTCCGATCGAGCATGGTAAGTCCTGCTTCGGTCACGGGTAAGTCTCGACTGTGGAATTTATCTGAACTGCGTCCCGTGCCAAGGGCGGCACGGGACGCGTGGATCAAGCTCGGGAGGAGCTTACATCTTGCCGTCGTCCTGGAAGACCTGCGTCCAGTCCTTGACCAGGCCGTCCAGCGCGTCCTTGGCTGAGCCCTGGCCCGCCACGACATAGTCATGGAAGCGCTTCTGCGAGGCCTGCAGCAGCGGCGCGTAGCTGGGTTCCGCCCAGAAGTCCTTCACGATCGCCATGGAGTCGAGGAAGGCTTGCGCATAAGGCTGGCTGGACGGGAATTTCGGATCCTTGACCACCGAGTTCAGGCAGGAATAGCCGCCGAGTGACCACCATTTGGCCTGCACGTCCTTGTTGGCGAACCACTTGATGTATTTCAGCGCCGATTCCTGCTTGTCGGAATAGGAAACCACCGAAATGCCCTGGCCGCCGAGCTGCGCGAACTGGTCGCCGTCGGGACCCTTCGGATTGACGAAGTAGCCGATCTTGTCGCCGCCGACATTCTCGTCCTTCTGCAGGCCGGGCCAGGTGAAGGCGAAGTTCATGTGCATCGCCACCTGGCCGGATTTGAAGGCGTCGACACCTTCGCCCATGTAGCTGTTGGAAGCGCCGGGCGGCGTGCAGCAGTCATAGAGCGCCTTGTAGAATTCCAGCCCCTTCACCGATTTCTCGGAGTTGACGAAGCCTTCCATCTCGTAGGGCTTCTTCGGGTTCTCATATTGGAAGCCGTAGCTGTAGAGCACGTCCATGGCGCCCATGGTGATGCCTTCCGAGCCGCGCTCGGTGTAGATCGAGGCGCCGTAGACGGTCTTGCCGTCGATCTGCCGCTTCTGGAAGAATTCGGCGATCTGCTTCAGCTGGTCGAAGGTGGTCGGCGGGGCGAGGTCCCAGCCATACTTCTCCTTGAATTCCTTCTGCAGCTCGGGCCGCGAGAACCAATCCTTGCGATAGGTCCAGCCGACGACGTCGCCCATGGCCGGCAGCGCCCAGTAGTTCGGCGTGTTCTTCGGCCATTCCGAATAGCCGACCACGGTCGCCGGCACGAAGTCGTCCATGCTGATCTTCTCCTTGTCGAAGAAGTCATTCAGCTTGACGTAATGGCCGTTCTCGGCGGCGCCGCCGATCCACTGGCTGTCACCGATGATCAGGTCGCAGAGCTTGCCGTGCGAGTTGAGCTCGTTGAGGAAGCGGTCGGCGTAATTGGTCCATGGCACGAACTCGAATTTCATGCCGATGCCGGTTTCCTTGGTGAAGTCCTTGGACAGTTCCACGAGCGCGTTGGCCGGATCCCAGGCCGCCCAGCACAGCGTCAGGTCTTCCGCATGCGCGACGTTCGAGACGGCTGTCGACGCAAAGATCGCCGAGGCCAGTCCCAACGCCAGTTTCAAGGTCGATTTCATGCCTTACCTCCCATTTGCGAAACGCGTCCGGATGACGGTTTCAAGAGCCCTCAACCCTCGCTCCTCCGAGGGGCCCAAACACGGCGGCGAATGCGCCGCCCGATGTTTAGTAATTTGTTTAGTGATGCGCTTTTTACTAAACAACGCAAGCGAATTCGTTGCTGCGCCGCAGCATGGCGAAATGCGTCATTGAAATCATTGGGAAATGATCGCCGGATCTGGGTCCTGCTGACGTCAGCTGGCCGCGTTGGCGGGGCCCGGACCTGTCGTCACACCGGCCGGATCGGCGGAGCCGGCGGCAGGAGCGCACGTATGTCGGCGAAGGGGAAGGTCGGCTCGAAGCGGAAAGCCTCGGCCAGCGCGCCGGGTGCGCCGTTGCACTGTCCGGCGCGAAACTCGTTCTGGAGGCGCGCCCTGTGCACATAGTGCTCCGGACCCTGCGACTGGTGCGCGAGGATCGCTTTCGCCTTGATGTCCCAATGATGCGAGATTTCGACATAATGGGTCGGCGAAAAACCGGTGCCGCCGAGCGTGTCGGCATGCAGCACCGGCACCGCGAAGGATGCGGCGAGCCGCACGCCGTCGGACAAGGCGCGGTGGTCGCCGTGATAATCGGAGGGCGCATGCGTGATGGCGAGGTCGGGCCCCACCTCGCCGATCAGCGCTTTCAGCGCCGAAATGAACGCGGCATCGGCGACCAGCTCCCCGTCGGGAAAGTCGAGGAAGCGCGGCTCGACGCCGAGCAGACCCGCCGCCTTGGCCGCTTCCTTGCGCCGCAAGCGGGCAAGCCCTGCCGGGTCGCCTGTGCCACCTCTGGCGCCGTCGGTGGCTATGGCGAAAGTCAGTTCTGCGCCTTGCGCGGCATAGGCGGCCAGCGTACCGAACATGAAAATCTCGATATCGTCGGGATGTGCCCCCAGCGCCAGTACCTTCACGTCTCTCTCCCGGAAATGGAATCGTGCCGAACGGAATCCTGCTCGCTCTTCTCGCTTATGCAAACTATTCGTTCAGCGACGCCGTCATCAAGGGTCTGGGCGGGCAGTTCACCGTCTTCGAGATCGGCTTCTTCATGACCTTGTTTGCCGGCTGTTTCCTCTTCTTCACCCGGCCGAAGGAGGAGCGCTGGCGCGATTTCTGGCGCACCGGGCGGCCCTGGGCCGTACAGGCACGCGCCTGGGCCGGCATCGCCTCGGGCGTGCTCAGCGTCTATGCCTTCACCACCATTCCGCTGGCGGAGGTTTACGCGCTGCTCTTCCTGGCCCCGTTGCTCGTCACCGTGCTTTCGACCGTCATCCTGAAGGAGGAGGTCGGCCCCTGGCGGTGGCTTGCCGTGGTCGCCGGCTTCGCCGGTGTCATGCTGGTGGTGCGGCCGGGTTTCCGCGAATTGCATCTTGGCCATCTCGCCGCCTTCGCCAACGCCTTCGTCGCGGCAACCATCGTCATCCTGATGCGCTCGCTTGCCCAGCAGGAAAAGCGCACGACCATGTTGGGCTCGCTGATCGGCTATGGTCTGCTCTTCAACGGGGTCGGCGCGGTCGCGACGTCATTTACGCTTCCCAATCTGTGGCAACTGGGCTGGCTGGTCCTGGGCGGTCTGTTCACCGCCGGCGGCCAATTGCTGCATCTCCTGGCGGCCAAATATGCCCCGGCCAATCGCATCGCCCCGACGCATTATTCGCAGATCGTCTGGGCCGTTATCCTTGGCGCGATGTTCTTCAGGGAATATCCCGACGCGATGACGCTGGCCGGCCTTGCCGTCGTCGGCGCCTCAGGCCTCCTCACCATGGTGCGCGAGGAAGTGCGGCTTGGCACAGTGCGCTGGAACCCGTTTACGCGTGCGCGGCTTTGAGCCGCATGGGCCCGACACGTTGCACGGCGACCGCGACCGCTGATATGCGAGCAAAATGACGACGAAACCCTTGCCGGACCTTCCGGTCACAGCCGTGCTGCCGGCGCTCGGCGAAGCGCTCGCGCGGCGCAGCAGCGTCGTGCTGGTGGCGCCGCCCGGCGCCGGCAAGACGACGCTGGTGCCGCTGGCGCTGCTCGACGCGCCTTGGCTCGGTAAGGGCCGGATCGTGCTGCTCGAGCCGCGGCGGCTCGCCGCCCGCGCCGCCGCCCGCCGCATGGCCGAATTGCTGGGCGAGGAGCCCGGCGGCACGGTGGGCTACGCCATGCGCATGGAGAACCGCACCTCGGCGCGGACAAAGATCCTGGTCGTCACCGAAGGCGTGCTCTCGCGCATGATCCTCGACGATCCGGAGCTGCCCGGCGTCTCGGCGGTGATCTTCGACGAATTCCACGAGCGTTCGCTCGACGGTGATTTCGGCCTGGCGCTGGCGCTCGACGTGCAGGGTGCGCTGCGGCCGGACCTGCGTCTGCTGGTCATGTCGGCGACGCTCGACGGCGCGCGCGTGGCGAAGCTTTTGTCGGAGGCGCCGGTGATCGAAAGCGAGGGCCGCGCCTATCCGGTCGAGATCCGCTACGACGAGCGGCCGGCAGGCACGGCGATCGAGGACGCCATGGCCAGGGCCGTGCGCGCGGCTTTGGCCGGCGAGCCGGGCAGCGTGCTTGCCTTCCTGCCCGGACAGCGCGAGATCGAGCGCACCGCCGAGCGGCTCGCGGGCAACGTCGCCGGCGACACCGACATCGTTCCGCTCTATGGCCAGCTCGACAACAGGACGCAGGACGCGGCGATCAGGCCCGCGCCGGCCGGCCGTCGCAAGGTGGTGCTGGCGACCTCGATCGCCGAGACCTCGATCACCATCGACGGCGTGCGCGTCGTCATCGATTCCGGCCTGTCGCGGCTGCCGCGCTATGAGCCGGCAAGCGGTCTGACCCGCCTGGAAACCGTGCGCGTCAGCAAGGCATCGGCCGACCAGCGCGCCGGCCGCGCCGGCCGCACTCAAGCCGGCGTGGCGGTGCGCCTGTGGCGGGCCGAGCAGACCACGTCGCTTCCCGCCTTCACGCCGCCCGAAATCCTCGAGGCCGACCTGTCTGGACTGCTGCTGGACTGCGCCGCCTTCGGTGTCGCCGATCCGTCGAGCCTTTCGTTCCTCGATCCGCCGCCGGCGCCCGCTCTCAACGAGGCGAGGGTGCTGCTCAAGGCGCTGCATGCCATCGACGATGCCGGCAGATTGACCGAGGCGGGCGCCGCCATGCGCAAGCTGGCGCTGCCGGTGCGCCTGGCGCATATGGTGGCCGAAGCGGCAAAGACGGGCCGTGCACGGGAAGCGGCGACGCTTGCCGTGCTCTTGACCGAGCGTGGGCTGGGCGGCGACAGCGCCGATCTGGAGCGGCGCCTGATCCGGTTTCGCGGCGAGAAATCCCCTCGCGCCAACGCCGCCAGGCAGCTCGCCGAGCGTTTGGCCAGGCAGGCCGGCGGCGGGCAGGGCGGCGAGACGGCCAGCGCCGGCTCGCTCCTCATTCATGCCTGGCCGGATCGCGTGGCAAGGGCGCGCGGCGAGCGCGGCCGCTTCGTGCTCGCCAATGGTTCGGGCGCCATGGTCGATGCCGCCGATCCGCTCGCCAATGAAACCTGGCTTGTGGTCGCCGACCTGCAGGGCAAGGCGCAGAACGCCCGCATCACCGCCGCCGCGCCGGTCGGCGAATCCGATATCCGCGCCGCCCTGGCCGACCGCATCGAGACAAAGCGTGAGACGAGTTTCGACCGCGAGCGCCGCGCCGTGCGCGCGCGAGAGACCGCGCGTCTCGGCGCCATCACGCTTTCCGAGCGGATGCTGCCCGCGCCGTCCGGCGCCGATGCAGACCGCGCCATTCTCGACGCCTTGAGAGAGCACGGCCTGTCGCTGCTCGACTGGGGCAAGGAAGCGGAGGCGCTGCGCCAGCGGCTCGGCTGGCTGCACCGCGGCCTGGGGGCGCCTTGGCCCGACGTTTCGGACGAAGCGCTTATCGAGGGCCTCGACGATTGGCTCCTGCCGTTTCTGTCCGGAGATGCCTCTTTCGCAGCCATCAAGCCGGCGACTTTGTCGTCGGCGCTCATGGCGCTGGTCCCGCACGACCTGCAGCGCAAGATCGACGCATTGGCGCCGACCCATTTCGAGGCGCCGTCCGGCAGTCACGTGCCGATCCGCTATGACGGCGAGTGGCCGGTGCTTTCGATCCGCGTGCAGGAACTGTTCGGCCTCGACCGTCATCCGGCGATCGCAAACGGAACCGTTCCGCTGACGCTCGAATTGCTGTCGCCGGCACACCGCCCGATCCAGACGACGCGCGATCTTCCCGGCTTCTGGCGTGGCTCCTGGGCGGATGTGCGTGCCGACATGCGCGGCCGCTATCCAAAGCATGTCTGGCCGGAAAATCCGCTGCTGGCCGCCGCCACCAGCCGCGCCAAACCGCGTGGGACGTAGTGGCAGGCTCACGGCAGTGAACCGCATACCTTTGCGATTGGCGCAAACGCTCATCACGTCGTCATCCACGGGCGGAGCAAGGAGCGAAGCGACGCGCGCAGACCCGAGGATCCATTCCGTGCTTTCAAAGCGTTGCGACGGTTCAGAATTCTGCTCCGCCGCATTCCATGGTCAAGGTAACGGAACGGATACTCGGGTCTGCGCTCCGCTTCGCGTCGCTCCGCCCGTGGATGACGAAGGCGCGAAGCTCGGCCAATGGGCCGAGAAACGATGAAATACCGGCTGCCAACCGGTCAAGTCGCTCTTATGGGGCTACTAGCGCTTACCCTCCCGCGGTTATAATCGTAAGTCGATGATCAATATCCTGCGCGCGCCCGATACCCAGCAAAGCCAGCGGTTGCGGCTCAACACGCTGATCCGTCTGCGCTGGCTGGCCATCGTCGGCCAGAGCCTGACCGTGCTGGTCGTCGCCTATGGCCTGAAATTCCCGCTGCCGGTGTCGATGTGCTTTGCGCTGATTGCCTGCTCGGCCTGGATGAACCTGTGGCTCACCTTCCGCTATCCGGCGGCGCATCGGCTGACCCCGCTTTCGGCCTTCGCGATCCTCACCTTCGACGGCGTCCAGCTCACCGGCCTGCTCTACATGACCGGCGGCCTCACCAATCCGTTTTGCGTGCTGCTTTCCGTGCCGGTCGTCATCTCGGCCGCTTCGCTGCCGCTGCGCATGACCGCGGTGCTGGGCGCGCTGATCATGATAGCCGCCACGCTGCTGGTGTTCTTCCACCTGCCGCTGCCCTGGTACGAGCACGCGCCTCTGCCGATGCCGTTCATCTATGTCGCCGGCATGTGGATGGCCGTCTTCGCCTCGATCGCGTTCACCGCCATCTATGCCTTCCGCGTAGCGGCGGAAGCGCGCCTGCTCGCTAACGCGCTGGCCGCCACCGAGCTCGTGCTGCAGCGCGAGCAGCATCTGTCGGCTCTGGACGGTCTGGCGGCTGCGGCCGCGCACGAGCTCGGCACGCCCTTGGCCACCATCACCGTCGTCGCCAAGGAGATGGAAAAGGCGCTCGGCAAGGACCCGAAATACGGCGAGGACGTGAAGCTCCTGCGCTCGCAGAGCGAGCGCTGCCGCGAGATCCTGAAGCGGCTGACCAGCCTTTCCTCGGAAGGCGAAGCGCACCTGTCGCGCATGCCGCTCACCTCGCTGGTCGAGGAGGTGACGGCGCCGCATCGCGACTTCGGGATCTCGATCCGGCTGCGGCCCGGCGAGCGCATCGGCCCCGAGCCGGTCGGCCAGCGCAGCCCCGGCGTCATCTACGGGCTCGGCAACCTGGTCGAGAATGCCGTCGATTTCGCCCGCAAGTCGGTCACGGTCAGCTGGAGCTGGGACAATGAGAAGGTCATCTTCTCGATCACCGATGACGGGCCGGGCTTTCCGGCCGAGATCATCGACCGCATCGGCGAGCCCTATGTGTCGACGCGCCAGGGCACCGAGGCCGGCGGCGGCCTGGGGCTGGGGCTGTTTATTGCCAAGACCTTGCTGGAACGGTCGGGCGCCACCATCGATTTCCGCAATTCGAGTGGGCTGGGCGAGGGCGCGGTGGTGCAGATCGCCTGGCCGCGCGGCGTCTTCCTCAACCAGGACCAGGCCTCGGCCACAATGTTCGACAATGCCTGAACCTTGGCTGGATAGCGTAAACCTTGCATTTACCGCATGGCAGCTCTGTTGCCGGCTCTAAAAATTGGACATTGCTCTTGCAGGACTGTATCTGCGTAAAAGTGAGGCATGTCGCCCAAAACTGTGCAGCGATTTCAGGAAGTCGACATGCCCGGAAACAAGGATTTGAAGGGCCTTCGCCAGAATGGGTCTCGGCGCGGCGCGCTTTGGATCGGTAGGATGTCGATAAGATGAACGGAGACGAAACGGCGGGCGCAATGGTCGAGGGGGAGGACACCTCCTTGCTCATCGTCGAGGACGACAAGCCGTTCCTCACCCGGCTTGCCCGGGCCATGGAGACCCGGGGTTTTGTGGTCGAGACGGCGGAGAGCGTGGAAGAGGCGGTCGCCAAGGCGCGCGCTCATCCGCCGGCCTATGCCGTGGTCGACATGCGCCTGGGCGACGGCAACGGCCTCGATGTCGTGGCGGTCATCCGCGAAAAGCGCAACGACGCCCGCGCCATCATCCTGACCGGCTATGGCAACATTGCCACGGCGGTGACGGCGGTGAAGCTCGGCGCCATCGACTACCTGTCCAAGCCGGCCGACGCCGACGACGTGTTCGCCGCGCTTACCCGCACCTCCGGCGAGCGCGCCGCGCCCCCGGAAAACCCGATGTCGGCCGACCGCGTGCGCTGGGAGCACATCCAGCGCGTCTACGAAATGTGCGACCGCAACGTCTCCGAGACGGCGCGCCGGTTGAACATGCATCGCCGGACCTTGCAGCGGATACTGGCAAAGCGCGCGCCGCGTTAAACGAAGTGTCGTCATCCTCGGGCGAAGCAGGAGCGAAGCTCCGTCGCGAAGACCCTGGGATCCATTCCGTGACCCCGGCCGCAGAACGCAGCGGAGCGGAATTCTGCACCGTTGGCACCGCTCCGATGTAACGGAATGGATCCTCGGGTCTGCGCCGCGTCGCTTCGCTCCTTGCTTCGCCCGTGGATGACGAAGCGACGGGCGTTTCGGCCAACTGCCGAAGCAGGCGATCTGTCAATGTGAACTCGAACGCTTGCTTCGCCAGCCGGGCTGCGCATCATACGTTATAGGTTCCGGCCGTCAGGTCGGGGTGACGGGCGGAGGGACCATGCGAGATCAACGGCCGAAATCGATCCTGCGTGAATTCCTCGACGGCGAGGCCGCCGGCGGTATCATCCTGATGGTGGCCGCAGCCCTTGCGCTGATCGTCGCCAACTCGCCTTTGGCCGAAACTTATTTCGCCGCCCTGCACGCCTATCTCGGGCCGCTCAGCGTATCGCATTGGATCAATGACGGGCTGATGGCGGTGTTCTTCCTGCTGGTTGGGCTCGAGATCAAGCGCGAGATGCTGGACGGACAGCTCTCGACCTGGCCGCGCCGCGTGCTGCCCGGCATCGCCGCCGCCGGCGGCATGGCGGTGCCGGCGCTGGTCTATGTCTTGATCAACCGCGACAATGCGGCAGCGCTCTCCGGTTGGGCGATCCCCACCGCCACCGACATCGCCTTCGCGCTCGGCGTGCTTTCGCTGCTCGGCAGCCGCGTGCCCGCGTCGCTGAAGGTCTTCCTCACCGCTCTGGCCATCATCGACGATCTCGGCGCCGTCATCATCATCGCGCTGTTCTACACCAGCGGCCTGTCGCTCGCTTATCTGGCCGCCTCCTTAATCGTCATCGCCTTGCTCGTCGTGCTCAACCGCATGCAGGCCATGAAGCTGTGGCCGTATCTCCTGCTTGGCGTCGTCTTGTGGGTGCTGGTGCTGAAATCGGGCGTGCATGCCACGCTGGCCGGCGTCGCCCTGGCGCTCACCATCCCGCTGGAGCGTTCGCCCGGTATCGGCCACGAAACAGAACATTCGCCACTGCATAGGCTGGAACACGGCCTGCACAAGCTTGTGCCGTTTCTCGTCATCCCGATCTTCGGCTTCGCCAATGCCGGCGTCTCGCTCGGCGGCCTGAGCCTTGCAGCCCTTGTCGAGCCGCTGACGCTGGGCGTCGCCGCCGGCCTTGTGCTCGGCAAGCTGGTCGGCGTCTTCGGCTCGTCGGCGCTGGCGATCCGCTTCGGCCTCGCCGACCTGCCGACCAATGCCGGCTGGCTGCACATGCTGGGCATTTCGCTGCTTTGCGGCATCGGCTTCACCATGAGCCTGTTCATCGGCCTGCTTGCCTTCGCCGGCGACCCGGCGCTGCAGGACGCGGTGAAGGTCGGCATCCTCGCCGGCTCGCTGATTGCCGCCCTCTTGGGCGCCGCCATCCTGCTCATGGCGCCGGCGGGCGGCGGAGTGGAAGAAGATCTGAACTAACCGCGAGGTTCCGGCGGCAGGCCAAAGGCCGCGAACAGGGCAGGGCCGAGCGGCGGGACATAGATCGTCAGTGAGGCGATCTTGTCGCCGGCGGCTTCGAGGACATGCAGCGAATGCGGCTGCCACACGGAATCCTGGCGGCCGAGCGCGTAGACGCCCACGGCCGGCTGGGTGTTGGCGCCGATGGCCACCGCGCGATAGCCGGCAAAATTGCCCCAGACGCTGCCCAGGAAAGCGCCGATCGCCGGGCGTCCATGATACCATTCCCGCCATGGCGGCATGTGGTAGATGGCGTCCTCGCGCAGCAGCTCGACGAGTCCGTCGAGATTGTCGGCCTGCCAAGCCTGCATGTAGCGTTCGAGCAGCACGCCTTCGTTCGCGTTGGGCCGCGACCGCTGCGGCGGGCGCCCCTGCGGGTAGCGTTCGCCCAGCGTCGCGCGGGCCCGCTGCAAGGCGCTGTTGATCGAGGCGGTCGACCCGCCCAGCAATTGCGCGGTCTCGATGGCGGACCATCCGAGCACATCGCAAAGCAGCAAGGCCGCGCGCTGCCTCGGCGGCAACAGCTGGATTGCCGCCACGAAAGCCAGCCGCACCGCCTCGTGGGCCTCATAGCGCGCATCCGGACCGGGTCTGTCGTCGGCTATGTCGGGCAGCTCCGGGTCCGGATATGGCTCCAGCCAGGCGAGTTCGGCGGCGGGTCCGCCGGTCGCTTTTCCTGCGGAGGCCGGCCGCCCGGGCAGCTCGAGAATGCGCCGCGCCGACGAGCGCGCCTTGATGGCGTTGAGGCAGCTGTTGGTGGCGATCGAGTAGAGCCAACCGCGCGCCGAGCCGCGTCCGCCGAATTGCGCCCGCGCGCCCCACGCCTTTAGGAACGTCTCCTGGACGAGATCGTCCGCCTCGTTGAGCGAGCCCATCATCCGATAGCAATGGAGCTTCAGCGCGCGACGATGGGCGACGGTCAGGCGCTCGAAGGCCAGCCGGTCCAGGGCCGGCTGGCCTGGCCGCTCGATAGGGCCGGAAGCGTCAGTCATGGGAAGCCCGGGGAGCTGAATTCGGCCGCCATCCTGCGCGCCTCATGCCGCCGCCGCAAGGCCGCTGCCGCTTACGGTGAAGGAGCTGCCCTGCAGCTTGCCCGTCGCGAGCTGGATCACCGCCTGTCCGACATCGGCCGGCGTCTGCATGTCGCTCATGCTGGCCAGAAAGTCGGCCGGACGGATGCCCATATAGGCCGCGATACTTTCAATGCCGCGATCGCCGACCCCGGTGCCCGGCATGATGCGGGCCGGCGAAAGCGCCATGAAACGAAGCCCGAGGCCGAGCCGGTCCGATTCCTTCTGGCAATGGCCGGCCAAGAATATCTGCATGCGCTTGGCGCCGGCATAGCCGCCGGAATTCGGCGGGCCGCCGCTGATGGCGGCTCCGCTGGCGATCAGCAGCACACGGGCTCCGGGCTTGAGCCGACCCTTGAGCGCTTCCCGGCAAAACAGGAACGATGCCTTGACGTCCATCTCCCAGTTTGCCGAGAACACCTCCCAGCTTTGCTCCTGGATCGGCGCCGAAGGGGCGAGCGCGCCCGCGCAGACCACCAGCACGTCGGGTGCCAGCGCATCGAAAACCGCTTGCGGTGCGCCTTCCGCCGTCGCGTCCGTGCTAAGCGTTCTCAAGCCTGGGCGTTCCCAGGCGAGTTGCTTCAGATCGGCGGCGCCGCGGGCGACGGCAAGCACGGTCGCTCCCGCGCCAAGCGCTGCTTCCACGATCGAGCGGCCGACACCCCGGCTGCCTCCGACGACGACGACATTCTGATTTTGCAACGGTTTCATTTGATCACCTTTTTCCAGGCCGCCGGCCATCCGGACGCGCCTATAGGTGAAGACAATCGGGTTCAGCGGAAATCATCGGTGCGGGAAGAAAATTCTCGCTGGCCTGGCGCAGGGTTGGCCTGAGCTCGACCTGAGGTTGGAAGCCAGCGGTACGCACCGGCATCCACACACCGCGACGACTACTCGCTCTCGCCATCCAGCGCCGGCACGGCGACGCCGGCAAGCTCGGCCGCCAAGAGCCGCGCGGCGCCCGCGCGGGCAATCCGCAGCATCAGCGCCTTGCGCGTCGCTGCTGCCATGCGGTGTTCGGGCGCATCGCGCAGGATCTCCGCGCCATAGCCGTCGGAGAGGATGAAGCCGCATTCCTTGGGAAAGATGTCCTGTGGAACGCCGGGATGGGTGGCGAAGAAAAAGCGGTCGGAATGCAGCCGGTAGTCCGGCCATTTGCGGTCGACCCTGAAGTCCTCGATCGAGGATTTGATCTCGATGATCCAGATATCGCCCTGCCTGGTCAGCGCGACGAGATCGGCGCGCCGCCCGGTGGCCAAAGACAGCTCCGGCAGCACATGCGCGCCCATCTCGGTGAGCAGCCGCTGCACGCCGCGCCGCACCAGCATAGCGCGCTCCGACTGGCGGCCGTCGATCAACGGGTTAAGGGGAATCGGGGAAACGAGTGGCATGGGAGGCACCATGCCAGATTTTGTTCACGGTTTGAACCCCTGTCAGGCCGGCGATCATCTGGTTGACAAACCCACGCTCTGCGGTTGGTGGCTACCTGTCCGCAACGGGGCCGTTTGAGCCAGTTGCATTATTGGCGTTGCCAATTCTTCCCTCGTCTCTCTTGGCGTGGAAGAATTTCGTCTGCGCGCGTGACATTCTCTCATTGAAACTTCCTAAAAGATAGCCGCCGGGCAATACGCATATTATCCCAGTGAATACGTTATTTGGAAGGAATAGGAAAAGCATCGCCAAGCCTATACAAGTAATAGCAGTAATACCCATTACGGTGGCGACCGCATCTTGCCACATACGATCTATCGGAAGGTATTTCTCCATCCATGGCATCACCAGCGGGTTCTTATCCCAAAACTGGTCAATTCGGATGGGGTCTTGTGGCATGGCTCTAGACGATCCGCAGGCCACGACTGACCCGAGGCCACCATGGGCCCAGATGATAAGATAAGACCAATCACAAGCGCGGCACTATCGTGGCCCAGCCCCAAACCAGCGGTTGGCCCGCCGTTTGCTGCGGCCCGCTCGCGTTTTGGTCTGTGAAAAGCGGGTATGGCAGCGCCCACTGCATCAGGAATCGCTTAGGTTATGTTACCTTATTTCTCGCTAGCTCGGCCCCTGCCTTTTTTCGGCGGGCCGTGTCAAGCAGAACGCTTGCGTATCAGGGTTCTGATAGCGGGATAGACAACACTCATAACTATGGTGAGCGCTACGACGATTGCGATCTGCCAATGCCAGACATAATGGACGCGGACCGCCGCAAAGACAGCAGATGTCTACGGCGAGGCCCGCTACTGCTAGTCCCCCGCTCGAAATTCATCCGCCAGAAGCCTGGCCAGGTGGTCGCGGCTCAGGCTCAATGCCTCTTTCAGGAACCACAGGAAATTGCTCGGACCGTCGGTCGGCAGGCCGTTTTCTTCGGCCTGGGTGATGACCGCGCGCTGGCGCTCGATCCGCTGTTCGATCTCGCGGATGTGCTGCTCGACCCGTTCGATGTCGTCCTGGATAGCCATCCGGCAATCTCATTGTAGGTGATCGTCAAAATAGCACCAAAC
This sequence comes from Mesorhizobium sp. CA10, assembly GCF_020165285.1. Lineage (NCBI taxonomy): Bacteria > Pseudomonadati > Pseudomonadota > Alphaproteobacteria > Hyphomicrobiales > Phyllobacteriaceae > Mesorhizobium > Mesorhizobium sp. CA10. The sequence continues at coordinate 248,140 of NZ_JAIUHV010000002.1, read as the reverse complement.
CAGAATGGGTGGAGCGCAAAGCCAAGTAGATGCTTGAGCCGTGGTTCATAGAAGATTAGCCTTGTTGGTCATGCCTCATGGCGGCAATCTCGCCATGAAAGGAATTTTCCCATGACCCGCGACCAGATGCTCGCCCACCTCCGGTCCGCCGATGCCGTCGCGCGCGAGGCGGCGGCACATGGGCATCATCCGTTCGGCTGCGTGCTGGTCGGGCCGGACGATCGCATTTTGATGCGGCAGGGCAATCTCGACACGGTGCGCCATGCCGAGACCGAGTTGGCCCGCCGCGCCGCAGCGGCCTATGAGCCGGAGTTCCTGTGGCAATGCACGCTGGTCTCGACCTTCGAACCATGCGCGATGTGCGCCGGCACGATGTATTGGGCGAATATCGGGCGTCTGGTCTACGGGGTCGAGGAAGCCAGCCTCCTGGCGCTCACCGGGGATCATGCGGAGAACCCGACCATGAACCTTACATCGCGCACCGTCTTCGCGTCCGGCCAAAAAAAGATCGAGGTGTTCGGCCCCTTTCCCGAAATCGCGGACGAGATGCTCGCCCCGCACCGCGATTTCTGGAAGCGCTGACAGGCCTCGGACCTCAGGCCGCGCCCGCCATGTCGTCCAGGATCGGACAGTCCGGCCGGTCGTCGCCGTGGCAGGCGTGGATCAGTGTCTGCAGCGTCGAGCGCATCGACTGCAATTCGCGTACCTTCTCCTCGATCGCTCTGACATGGGCGGCGGCGATCTCGCGCACGTCATGGCTGGCGCGGCCGCGGTCCTGATAGAGCGCCATCAGCTGCCTGCAATCGTCGATTGAGAAGCCGAGATTGCGCGCGCGGCGCAGGAAGGCGAGCCGGTGGATATCGTCACTGGAATAATCGCGATAGCCGTTCTCGGCCCGCGCCGGGCGGATCAGGCCGATCTCCTCATAGTAGCGGATGGTCTTGGCCGGCAGGCCGGAACGCTCCGCGGCATCACCGACATTCATGGCGCTCTCCTCGCATCGCAGGCGGCTCCCTGAGCCGCCCCATTGATTTTGCTTCATAATCCTGTAAGGCCTGTTGCGAAAATGCCGCAGTCGGGCACTTACCGGCGCGTAAGGCCTTGCATATAGGCAGTGCGCGCTTGGCAAGCAAAAGAAATGCCAGCATGAATGGTGGCAACAAAGCGGCCGACTCGTGCCGCTGGTATGAGGCGGGGCGTCGGACCTTTTCATGCGCTTGAAGTCATTTGCAATCCTCGCCGCTCTTGCGCTGTCGACCGCGATCAGCGGGTGCAGCACCATCGGTGGGCAAATGTTCACCAACAACTATGGCGCGATGACCGATGCCGGCTATCAGCTGCCGCGCATCCCGATCGAGAAGGTCCCCGCCAGGTACCACCGCCAGGAAGTGCGGTACGACTCGTCGGAGAAGCCGGGCACCATCATCGTCGATACGCAGAACAAGTTCCTCTATTTCATCGAGGGCGACGGCATGGCGATGCGCTACGGCATCGGCGTCGGCCGCGAGGGTTTTGAATGGCACGGCACAGCCCATATCGCGCTGAAGCGCGAATGGCCGACCTGGACGCCGCCCTCGCAGATGATCAAGCGCCAGCCCGAGCTCGCCAAGTTCGCCGGCGGCATGGAACCGGGCCTGAAGAACCCGCTCGGCGCGCGCGCCATGTATCTCTTCAACAAGGGCGGCGACATGGGCTACCGCCTGCATGGCAGCCCGGAATGGTTCTCGATCGGCAAGGCGATGTCGTCGGGCTGCATCCGGCTGATGAACCAGGACATTATCGATCTTTACGACCGCACGTCGGTCGGCGCCAAGGTCATCGTGATGTGATCACGAAGGCCGGAGCCAAAAGCTTTCGCAAGCGGACCGTCTAGGCAACAACAAGACGTCCAAAAACAGAAAACCGGGCTGTTGGGGCCCGGTTTTTTGTTTTTGCGATCTTGGATCGGAATTCGCTTCGCCGCACGACGCGGCCGGCCAGTGGGTTCTCAGGCGACCTGCTCGACCTGCTGCACTTCCGGAACAAAATGGCGAAGCAGGTTCTGGATGCCGTGCTTCAGCGTCGCCGTCGATGACGGGCAGCCGGCGCAGGCGCCCTTCATGTGCAGGAACACGGTGCCGTTCTCGAAGCCGCGGAAGGTGATGTCGCCGCCGTCCTGGGCGACGGCCGGGCGCACGCGCGTGTCGAGCAGTTCCTTGATGGTCAGCACCAGCTCTTCGTCGGCCTTGTCGTAGAATTCGCCGGTCTCGCCAGCTTCGCTCGCCGGAGCGGTCGCGGCCATGACCGGCGCGCCGGACATGAAATGCTCCATGATGGCGCCGAGGATCGCCGGCTTCAGGTGCTGCCAGTCCGGACCGTCCTTGGTCACGGTGATGAAATCATAGCCGAAGAAGACGCCGGTGACGCCCGGGATCTCAAACAGGCGGCCGGCCAGCGGCGAGGCCTCCGCCGCGGCTTCGGCGTTGCGGAAATCGGCTGTGCCTTCGCGCAGCACTTCCTTGCCCGGCAGGAATTTCAGCGTCGCCGGGTTCGGCGTCGATTCGGTCTGGATGAACATGGGTATCTCCAGGCCCTTCCCGGGCCGATAGTTTGGAATAATTCTAAATAGGCTCTATCGGCTGGACATTCAAGCGAAACGCGTCGCTGGAACGGCTGGCTGGCGGAATGTTTTTCGGCTTCTATCACGAATGTCGAGGTGGATCGAGATTCAGGTCAGGCGGCCATTTGCAGGCCGGCCTCACCTGAATATCGAAGCACCTCAAGCCAGGCTGTCGATCTCCTCGTCGGACAGGTTCTGCGGCACCACCGTGACCGGAATGGGAAAAGCCGCGCCGCGCCCGGCGACCGCGCTGACCAGCGGCCCTGGGCCTTCCTTGCCGGCGCCGGCGGCCAGCACAAGGATGGCGATGTCCTGGTCTTCCTCGATCAGCTTGTGGATTTCTTCCGTCGGCTTGCCTTCGCGCACCACCAGCTCCGGCTCGATCCCCGCATGCTGGCGCACCTTGTTGGCGTAGCCGTCGAGCGCCGCGCGGGCTGTCGCCGTGGCTTCCTCGCGCATGATCTTTTCCACACCCAGCCAGTGCTGGAAGTCGTCCGGCTCGATGACGTAGAGCAGCACCAGCACGCCGCTGGTGCTTTGCGCCCGCTTCGAGGCATAGGCGACGGCGCGCTCGCATTCGGGCGTGTCGTCGATGATCGCCAGGAACTTGCGGCGATGGCCGGCTTCGCGGCTGAGGCGTTTGGAGACCATGTCTATCTGCTCGGTATGGTTTCGGTCGCAATCTGCCACTGCCGCGAACCGGCGGCAAGCCGCCGGCCGGCGCGGCAATGGTCCGAGGAGGTCGCTGGATCAGTCCTGCAGAAGGCCGATAATGTCGCGCACGGTCTTCATCGTGCCCTCGGCGATTGCGCGGGCCCGGTCGCCGCCATCCTTGAGCACGGCGTCGACATAGGCGCGGTCGCCCTCGATGCGGCGCATCTCGGAAGCGATCGGCGCCAGCTTCTCCACGGCAAGATCGGCAAGCGCCGGCTTGAACACGGAAAACTGTTGCCCGCCATACTCCTTCAGCACCTCTTCCTTCGAGATTTCCGCGAGGCCGGCATAGATGCCGACGAGATTTTCCGCCTCGGGCCGGCTTTCCAGCCCATCGATCTCGCTCGGCAAGGCTTCGGGGTCGGTCTTGGCCTTGCGGATCTTCTTCGAGATGGTGTCGGCATCATCGGTAAGGTTGATGCGTGACAGGTCCGACGGGTCCGACTTCGACATCTTCTTCGAGCCGTCGCGCAGGCTCATGATGCGCGCCGCCGGGCCGCCGATCACCGGTTCAGTAATCGGAAAATAGCCGTTCACCGTCTCTTCGCCGACCTGCATTTCGACGCCGACGCCAAGGGCTGCGATCTTCTCGGAGAAGTCGTTGTTGAATTTCTGGGCGATGTCGCGGGTCAGCTCCAGATGCTGCTTCTGATCCTCGCCCACCGGCACATGGGTTGCGCGGTAGAGCAGGATGTCGGCGGCCATCAGGCTCGGATAGGCGAGCAGGCCGAGCGAGGCGTTCTCGCGGTCCTTGCCGGCCTTGTCCTTGAACTGCGTCATCCGGTACATCCAGCCGATGCGGGCCACGCAGTTGAGGATCCAGGCGAGCTCGGCGTGCTGCATGACCCGCGACTGGTTGAAGACGATGTGCTTCTTGGGGTCGATGCCGGAGGCCAGGAACGCCGCGGTGATCGAGCGCGTCTGGTCGCCCAGGTCCTGATACACGAGCTGCGCCGTCAGCGAGTGCAGGTCGACGACGCAATAGATGCAGTCGGACTGATCCTGGAGGGCGACAAATTTCTTGATGGCGCCGAGATAGTTGCCGAGATGCAGGTTTCCGGTCGGCTGGACGCCCGAAAAGACGAGTGGCTTGAAGGCGGACATGAATTCCTCATGGCTTGTGGAGGGCCGTCTAAGCATGATTCCAAAAAGTTGCAGACTTTTTGGAGCCAATCATGCGGCTGGAAACCGCGCGCGGCGAAAGTCTTGCGACGGCGCGCTTATGGACGAAGCACGGCATCCGATCAAGAGGCCAACCGGCGTTGGATTGCTCCCTAGCCAAGCCGGACTGATCCTGCGTAGCATGACGGACTCGCTTTAGACCTCGATCATGCTTTCGGAGCGCGGTTGGCTCTGGAGCGCGGGTGAGACAATTGCCAGACGGCGACGAAGCTGGCGCGGAGATATAGGGCATGGCCCTCAGCATCAAAAACAAGGAAGCGGATAGGCTGACGCGAGTCCTGGCAGCGATTGAGGGTGTCAGCCTCACCGAGGCGGTGATGATGGCGACGCGGGAGGCCTTGGAGCGCAGGCGCATCGGCGAGACGCCCTTGGAAACAGCTGCGCGGCTTAGGGCCGAGTTTGGAATAGAATTGAGCGAGCAAGCGCGCAAAGTGCTGCCGCGTTCAGTTTATGACCAGCTGTGAGGTGAAGTCCGATGTCTGTCGACAGCGCGGGTCGTCTTTCGGCTCACGGGTCTGGAGACTGTTCCGCAACCGGTGGCGGCGTCGGCTTGCCTGAGCCTCGCTTCACGTTCCGCCGGAGCATCCCGAAATCGGCGCCGCCGGTGCCGAAGGCGGCGATGAAATAGAACGCGGCGCCCCCGGCGACCAGCCCAAGCACCGTCGTCGCCTTTACCACGAGCGGCGAGCCAGGCCCAATCTGTGTGGCAAAGTGGCGCTCCGCGAAGTAAAGCGCCACAGCCATGATCACGGCGCAGAGCACCAGCCGGGGAATGCGTCGCAAGAGCGGCACGTCGCGGCCCCAATGCCCGCGCCTGATCAGCATGGCGAGCAGCATCAGCGCGTTGACCCAGCCGGCGACGGCCGAAGCAACCGCGATGCCCGGCGCGCCCATCGACGGGAACAGGCTCAGCGCCGTCGCGACATTCACGCCGACCGAGATGGCGGCAAAAACCATCGGCGTGCGCGTGTCCTCGCGGGCGAAATAGCCGGGCGTGAACGCCTTGATCAGAACGAAGGCGGGCAGGCCGAGGCCGAAGATCGCCAGAATCGAGGCGACGATCGGCGTCGAGTGGTTGGCGGCGAAGGCGCCGCGCTCATAGACCAGCCGCACGATCGGCTCGGACATCACCCAGAGCGCCGCGGCGGCGGGCAGCGTCATGAACAAGGTGAACTCGACCGAGCGGTTCTGCAAATTGGCTGCCTCGACCAAATTGCCCGATTTCAGCGCCCGCGACAGTTCCGGCAACAGCACAATGGCGACGGCCACACCGACGACGCCGAGCGGCAGCTGGTAGATGCGGTCGGCATAGGCGAGCGACGACACGGCGCTGTTCTGCGCCGAGGCGATCGCCGTGCCGATCAGCTGGTTGATCTGCGTGATGCCGCCGGTGATCGCCGCCGGCAGTGCCAGGATCAGCAGCCGCTTGACGTTGGGCGTCATCTTCGGCCGGCGGAAGCCGATCGAGATACCGGCATTACGCACCGCGATCCAGACGATGGCGAGTTGCACGATGCCTGCAGCCAGCACGCCCCAGGACAGGCCGAAACCGACATCATGCGCGTCCAGCCCGTGATACCAGGCATAGGCGAGCACGCCGATCAGGATGATATTGAGGAAGGCGGGCGCGATCGCCGCCGCGAAATAGCGGCGCAGCGAGTTCAGCATCCCGGCCATCATGGCGCCGAGCGACATGCATATGAGATACGGGAACATGATTGTCGCGAGCGTGACGGTCGTCTCGAACTTGCCTGGAATGTCGGCAAAGCCCGGCGCCACCAGGTAGCGCACGATCAGCGGCATCGCCAGTTCCATCGCGATGGTCAGCGCCAGAAGCGCGGAGAACAGCACGCCGAACACTTCCTCCGAGAAGCGCTTGGCGCCGTCGGTGCCATGCTGCTCGATCTCCTTGGCGAACAGCGGCACGAAAGCGGCGTTGAAGGCGCCCTCGGCGAACAGCCGGCGGAAGGTGTTGGGAAACTGGAAAGCGGCGTTGAAGGCGTCGGCGACCGGTCCGGTGCCGAGTGCTGCCGCCATCAGCATCTCGCGGCCGAAGCCCAGCGCACGGCTCATCAGCGTGCCGGAGGCGACGGTGGCGAATTTCTTGACTAGGCTCATGCTGGGAACGACTGCCAGAAAAATTGCGTCAAATGGATGTCACTCGGCCGCCGCCTTGGCCTTGCCGTTACGCTCGGACGAATTGCCTTCAAGCGTATCGATCAGCCGCTTGTGGATGGTGGCGGTGCGCGTCGGGCTGTCGATCTTCTGTCCGGTCAGGTCGGTGACGTAGAACGTGTCGATGACCTTCTCGCCGAACGTCGTGATATGCGCCGAGGCGATGTCGAGCGAAAGGTCGGAGAGCGTCCCGGTGATCTCGGACAGCAGGCCCGGCCGGTCCAGCCCCTCGACCTCGATCACCGAAAAACGGTTCGACAGCGTGTTGCGGATCTCGGCGCGCGGCGGAATCCGGAACGCCTTGGCGCCGCGCTTCGGCTTGGTGCGCTTCTCGATCATCTCGGGCAGCCAGCTCTTGCCCGAAAGCACGTCCTCGATCAGCCGGCCGACGCGCTCGGCGCGGCGGCGCTCGTCCTCGTCGCGGTCGAACTCCCTGGAGATCAGTATGGAATCCAGCGCGCGGCCGTCCGAGGTGGTGAAGATCTGCGCGTCGACGATGTTGCCGCCGGCCGCGGCACATGCCCCGGCAATGATCGAAAGCAGGCGCGGATGGTCCGGCGCCAGCACGGTGATCTCCGTCACCGCCTCGAACTCATGCGTCTTGACCATGGTGGCAAGCTTCTTGCCGGCTGCATCCGCCTCGCGGATGAATTCGGCATGGCGAAGCTGATCGGCAAGGTCAACCGCCAGAAGGTAATTCTCGTAGTGCTGCGCGACATAGCGCTTGCGCTCCTTCGCCGGCCAGGCAGACAGCGCCTCGGCCAGCCGCTCGCGCGCCGCGGCCGTGCGCTCGGCGCGCGAGACTTCCGAGAAGCCGCCCGTCAGGAGCAGTTCGGTCTCGTAATAGAGCGTGCGCAGCAACTGCCCCTTCCAGCCGTTCCACACGCCCGGCCCGACGCCCCTGATGTCGCAGACGGTGAGGATCAAAAGCAGCTTCAGCCGCTCGGCCGATTGCACGATCGAAGCAAAATCCTCGATCGTCTTGCGGTCGTTGAGGTCGCGCGTCTGCGCCGTCATCGACATCACAAGATGGTTCTCGACAAGCCAGGCGACGGTCTCGGTGTCGGCGGCCGACAGCCCCATATGCGGGCAGATGCGCCGCGCGATCCTGGCGCCGGCTTCCGAATGGTCTTCCGGCCGGCCCTTGGCGATGTCGTGCAGCAGCACCGCGACATAGAGCGCCTCACGGCTCTTTCTCAGGCCAGGCATCAGCGTGTGGGACAGCGGATGCACCTTCGCGCCGTCGCCGCGCTCGATCTCGGCCAGCACCCCGATGCAGCGGATCAGATGCTCGTCCACCGTATAGTGGTGGTACATCGAGAACTGCATCATGGCGACGATCTTGCCGAAGTCGGGGATCAGTCTGCCGAGCAGCCCCGCCTCGTTCATGCGCCTGAGATTGAGCTCGGCATTGCGGTCAGACGTCAGGATGTCGAGGAACAGCCGGTTGGCCTCCTCGTCGCGCCGGAGCGACTTGTTGACGAGCCCGAGCGAGCGGGTGAGCAGCTTCAGCGCGTCGGGGTGGAATTCCAGCCCATGCTTGTCGGCGAACCAGAAGAGCCTAAGCAGGTTGACCGGATCGCGCTCGAACACGCTGTCGTCGGCGATGTTGATGCGGTGATTGTCGACGATGAAGTCGGAGGTGCCGGCAAGCTTGCGCTTGCGCCGCTGGAAGGTGAGGAAGATGCGGTTGAAGCCCGGCACATGCTTGGCCTGCTCTTCCTCGAGCGCCGCACAGAAGATGCGGGTGAGGTCGCCGACATCCTTAGCGACGAGGAAATAGTGCTTCATGAAGCGCTCGACCGCCGACAGGCCGGGATGCGTCGTATAGCCCAGCCGCTCGGCGATCTCGCGCTGGATGTCGAAATGCAGCCGCTCTTCCGCCTTGCCGGTAAGGAAATGCATGTGGCAGCGCACCGCCCAGAGAAAATCCTCGGCCTTCTGGAATTCGCGATATTCGGCCTCGGTGAAGACGCCCTTCTCGACCAGTTCCTCGCCGGTGCGCACGCGGTAGAAATATTTGCCGATCCAGAACAGCGTCTGCAGGTCGCGCAGTCCGCCCTTGCCGTCCTTGACATTGGGCTCAACCAGATAGCGGCTTTCGCCGGCCTTGGCGTGGCGTTCGTCGCGCTCGGCGAGCTTGGCCTGCACATATTCCGGCCCGGTCGTGCGCACCACTTCGTGATCGAAACGGGTGAGCAGTTCTTCATAGAGCTTCTGCTCGCCCCACAGGAAGCGTGCCTCGAGGATCGACGTGCGGATGGTGATGTCGCCGCGCGACAGCCTGAGGCACTCGTCGATGTTGCGGGTGGCGTGGCCGACCTTCAGCCCCATGTCCCACAGCATGTAGAGCATGTATTCGACGATCTGCTCGCCCCATGGGGTCTGCTTGTAGGGCAGCAGGAAAAGCAGGTCGATGTCGGAACCCGGCGCCAGCGTGCCGCGGCCGTAGCCGCCGACGGCAACGACCGCCATGCGCTCGGCCGCGGACCGGTTCTTGACCCGATAGACATGGGTGGCGGCGAAATCATAGAGCGCCCGGATCAGTTCATCCATCAGATGCGACAGCCGCTCGGCGCAGGCATTGCCGCCGCCGTCCTGCTTGAGCATGGTCTCGGCGATCTTTCGCCCTTCGGCCATCCTGGCCTTGAGCAGTTGGAGGACGGCCGTGCGGGCAGCCGGTCCTGAACCGTCGCCGGCGCTCGCCGCCGTCAACGCGGTCAAGTCGCGGCGCAGCGCATCGCCATCGATGATTTCGTCGAGTTTCAGGGAGATCTTTGCCATTCGGCGGCGTCTATAGCCTGTTTTCGCGGCGCTGTGTATGGGGCAGGCGGCCGCGATTGCCATCGCGCAGAAGCGTAATCCGCAATCGCCCGGCCGATTTTCGCAAAAGTCGAAACCGGCTCTTGACCTTCCAGTTACTGGAAGGACTACCTCCGCCTCAATTCGAGAATTCCGAGGTATTGCTGATGACCCATTCCGACCACCACCACCATCATGCGCATGGCGGCGGCTGCTGCTCTGCGAAGAATGTCGCGCCCGACACCGAAGCGGTGCTTCGCGACCCTGTCTGCGGCATGACGGTCGATCCGGCGGCCGGCAAGCCGACGGCCGAGCATGGCGGCCGCACCTTTCATTTCTGCAGCGAGCGCTGCCGCACGAAATTCCAGGCCGAGCCCGAGGGCTATTTGACGGCCACCGATCCCGTCTGCGGCATGAGCGTCGACCGCGCGAGCGCGAAGCACTTCGTTCGCCATGAAGGGCAGGGCTTCTATTTCTGCTCCGCCGGTTGCAAGGGCAAATTCGAGGCGGAGCCGGCAAAATACCTCGCTGGCCGGCCCGAGCCGCAGCCGATGCCCAAGGGCACGCAATACACCTGCCCGATGCATCCCGAGATCATCCGCGACAAGCCCGGCTCCTGTCCGATCTGCGGCATGGCGCTGGAACCGATGGGCGTGCCGACAGGCGAGGAAGGCCCGAATCCCGAGCTCGTCGATTTCACCCGCCGCTTCTGGGTCAGCGCGGTGCTCTCCGTGCCGCTCCTGATCATTGCCATGGCGCCGATGCTGGGCTTCAGCTTCGAAACCCTCATCGACGGCCGCACGAAGACCTGGGTGGAACTGGCGCTGGCGAGCCCGGTGGTTCTGTGGGCGGCGTTTCCGTTCTTCCATCGCGGCTGGGAATCGATCCTCAACCGTAGCCCGAATATGTGGACGCTGATCTCGCTGGGCGTCGGTGCCGCCTACCTCTACAGCGTGATCGCCGCCCTGTTCCCGGGCCTCTTTCCGCATCAGTTCCGCGGTCATGACGGCGCCGTCCCGGTCTATTTCGAGGCCGCCGCCGTCATCGTCGCGCTGGTCTTTCTCGGCCAGGTGCTGGAACTCAAGGCCCGCGAGCGCACCGGCTCGGCCATCCGCGCCCTGCTCGACCTTGCCCCGAAGACAGCGCGGCTGATCGGCGCCGACGGCTCCGAGAAGGACGTACCGCTCGACAGCGTCAAGTCGGGCGACCGCTTGCGCATCCGTCCCGGCGATGCCGTGCCGGTCGACGGCATCGTGCTCGAGGGTCGGTCGGCGATCGATGAATCGATGATCACCGGCGAACCGCTGCCGGTCGAGAAGACGGAAGGCGACATGCTCACCGGCGGCACGCTGAACAAGAACGGCTCGCTGGTCATGCGCGCCGAGAAGGTCGGCGCCGAGACCACGCTGTCGCGCATTGTCGAGCTGGTCGCCAAGGCGCAGCGCTCGCGGGCGCCGATCCAGGGTCTCGCCGACCGCGTGTCCTTCTATTTCGTCCCGGCCGTCGTGCTGGTGGCGGTCCTGGCGTTCATCGCCTGGGCGCTCGTCGGCCCCGAACCGAGCCTGATCTTCGCCATCGTCTCGGCGGTGTCGGTGCTGATCATCGCCTGTCCCTGCGCGCTCGGTCTTGCGACGCCGATGTCGATCATGACCGCGACCGGGCGCGGCGCGCATGCCGGCGTGCTGATCAAGGAAGCGGCGGCATTGGAACGTTTCGCCTCGGTCGACACGCTGATCGTCGATAAGACCGGTACGCTGACCGAGGGCAAGCCGCGGCTTACCGATGTCGTTCCGGCCGCGGGCATCGGCGAGAACGAGCTGCTCGGCCTCGCGGCCGCGCTGGAAAAGGGCTCCGAGCATCCGCTGGCCGAGGCGATCGTCGAGGGCGCTGCCGCGCGCGGCCTGAAGCTGGCCGACGCGGTCGATTTCGAAGCCATTACCGGCAAGGGCGTTTCGGGCACGGTTTCGGGCAGGAAGGTCGCGCTCGGCAATGCGGCGATGATGGCGGACCTTCGCGTCGCAACGTCAGCGGCCAATACCGAGGCGCTGCAGGCCGAAGGCAAGACGGCCATGTTCGTGGCTGTCGAGGGCAGTTTCGCCGGCATCGTCGCTGTCGCCGATCCGGTAAAGACTACGACGGCCGAGGCGATAAGGGCGCTGCACGACAAGGGGTTGCGCATCATCATGGCGACAGGCGACAACGAGCGCACGGCACGAGCGATTGCCGGCAGGCTCGGCATCGACGAGGTCCGCGCCGGGTTGCTGCCGGATGAGAAGGGCGCGCTGGTCGAGGAACTGCGTGCCAAGGGCGCCGGCGTCGCCATGGCCGGCGACGGTGTCAACGACGCGCCGGCGCTGGCCGGCGCCGATGTCGGCATCGCCATGGGCACCGGCGCCGATGTCGCGGTCGAAAGCGCCGGCATCACGCTGGTCAAGGGCGACCTCAACGGCATCGTCAGGGCACGCACTCTCGCCCAGGCGACGATCCGCAACATCCGCCAGAACCTGTTCTTTGCCTTCCTCTACAACGTGCTCGGCGTGCCGGTCGCGGCCGGCGTGCTTTATCCGCTTACCGGCACGCTGCTGTCGCCGATGCTGGCGGCGGCGGCGATGAGCCTGTCATCGGTCTCCGTGATCGGCAACGCGCTGCGGCTGAGAACGTTGAAACTCTGAGCAAGACCCCCAGATACGCAATCCAACAGAAGGAGACTTGAATGACCCTGGCCAAGAAAATCGTGCTGCTTTTGATGGCGGCCGGAATGCTGCTCGCCGTGTTCCTCGAAAGCGTGCCGGCCTCTTCGGAGGAGATGAAGCACGACATGTCCAAGATGGCGATGGGCGCCCAGAGCCCGGCCACCGTCGGCTACGAGAAGGCGATGAAGAAGATGCATAAGGACATGACGATCAAATACACCGGCAATGCCGATGTCGATTTCGTCCGCAGCATGATCCCGCATCATCAGGGCGCCATCGACATGGCCAAGGTGGTGATCGCCAACGGCAAGGACCCGGAGATACGCAAGCTCGCTGAAGGCGTCGTCACGGCACAGGAAGCCGAGATCAAGCAGATGCAGGACTGGCTCGCCAAGCATCCGGCGAAATAGTCCAAGCATCCGGCGAAATAGTCACTGCGGGAAATCCGGGCGGCCAGCCGGCGTCGGTCTGGATTTCCAACTGTGGCTGTGCTGCGATCCAGCCTTACGCGGAGAACGCCATGCCCTCGTTGATCAGAACCTTGAAGCTGCCGTCGGGCGAAACCGTCCCGGTGCTGGGCCAAGGCACCTGGAAGATGGGTGAGGATCGACGGCGCCACGCCGATGAGGTCGCGGCGCTGAAGCTTGGGCTGGACCTCGGCATGACGCTGATCGACACGGCCGAAATGTATGCCGATGGCGGCGCCGAGGAGGTGGTGGCGCAAGCCATCGCCGGGCGCCGCGACGAGACCTTCCTGGTCTCCAAGGTGCTGCCCTCCAACGCCTCGCGCGCCGGCGTGAAACGGGCCTGCGAGAGCAGCCTGCAGCGCCTCGCCACCGACCGCATCGATCTCTATCTGCTGCATTGGCCGGGCAGCGTGCCGCTTTCCGAAACCGTGGAAGCGTTCGAGGCGCTAAAAACGGAAGGCAAGATCCGCCACTGGGGCGTCAGCAATTTCGACACGGACGAGATGGAGAATCTAGTCAGTCTGCCGTCCGGCGGCAATGTCCAGACTAACCAGGTGCTTTACAACCTGTCGCGGCGCGGGCTCGAATTCGACCTTGCGCCGTGGAGCCGGCAGCGCCGCATACCGCTGATGGCCTATTCGCCGGTGGAGCAGGGCGCGCTGGCTAGCAATGCGCGGCTAGAGGCGGTCGCCGCCCGCCACAACGCAACGGCCGCGCAGATCGCGCTTGCCTGGATAATGATGCAGGACGGCGTCATCGCGATCCCGAAGGCCGGCCGCCAGGAGCATGTGCGCCAGAACGCCGCCGCGCTCGACATCGCTCTGACGGCGGAAGACCTTGCCGAGCTCGATCGCGCTTTCCCGCCGCCGACGCGCAAGCGCGGCCTGGAGATGATCTAGCCGAAAAACCTCGATCGGGCGGAGAGCAGGCATTGGAACGAATTTCAGCCGGACCTCATTACGCGACCTATAAAATCGGCGACTTGACGGTCACCTCGCTGCGCGACGGTTACGTCGACATGCCCGTCCGGAGACTGCGCCAGCCGGGAGACAAGCCTTTCGGCGACGATCTGCCGCCGCAGGTGCCGCTCTTCGACGGCGCGCTCAGATTGTCGGTCAATGCCTTTGCCATCGACGACGGCGAAGACATCACGCTGATCGATACGGGGTCCTCGAACGCCTGGCACCCGACGATGGGCTTTCTGCCGCAGGCGCTGAGCGAAGCGAAGATCGCCCTCGATCGGATACACACTGTCGCCTTCACCCACACCCATCTCGACCATATCCAAGGGCTCATCCTTCCGGATGGCGGGGACGGTTTCCCGCAGCTCTCCCGCTTGCTTGTCCCTCGAGCCGAGCTCGACATGTTCCGGTCGGAAGCGAGGTTGAGCCGCTTCCATGACCGAGCGCAGCCTCTGGATCCGGGACAGCACTTGAGTGCGAACATCGAGGCGATCGCCGCGCCGGGTCATGAAATCGGCCATACCTGCTTTCGTGTTGCGAGCCACGGCGAAACATTGCTGGCCTGGGGCGACCTTGTGCACGTGCCGTCGCTTCAGTTCGATCGGCCGGAGGTCGCGTGGGAGTTCGACGCGGATCAGGAACAGGCACGGGCAACCCGGTTGCGTATATTGGCCCTTGCCGCCGACAATGCCTGGTGCGTTGCAGGAGCGCATCTCGATTCACCGGGCGTCGGCCGGATTTCCCGAACCGAGACAGGCTACCGCTTCGAACCTCTGTAGGAACTGGGCTAGGTCTTGGCCGACAGCCCGAGCCGCGTGCGCAGCCGGCGCAGCGTACGGGAGAATACCCCGGCATCGTCAGCGGCACGGGCAAGGGTGAGCGCGCCCTGGATGGCGGCGACGGTTTCCTCCGCCAGTTCGACGGCTTCGGTTTTCCCATGCCCAAGTCGCGCCAGCGCATCGGCGAGGTGCGCGACCCAACGGCCGAAATAGTCCCTTATCTGGCTGGCGAAGAGGTCGCGGGATGCCTCCAGTGCGAAGGCGCCAATGAGACAGACCCGGCGCCCGGAGCGGAAGTAGCTGTCCGTCGCCGCGAGCATCTGCTCGATCCCGGCCGACGGATCGCCGCCGTCGCGCAGCGGCGCAAAGACATTGTCCTCGAACCAGCCGTCGATATGGGCAATGACGGCCCTCGCCATCTCTTCCTTGCCGCCCGGAAAGAAGTGGTAAAGGCTCCCCTTGCCGAGCCCCGCCGCCTCGCCGATCAGGGCCAGGCTGGCGCCCTCATAGCCGTGCTCGCGGAAAACCTCGGCCACGATCGCCAGCAACTGGTCGTGGCCCGGAGCGATGCGCCGCATGCTTAGTGTTCTTGTTCGAGCATGATCTTTTCCAAAACCGCTACACACTTTTTGGGGTCATGCTCTAAAGCCCGAGTTCCGAAAGGCCGGGATGGTCGTCCGGCCGGCGGCCGAGCGGCCAGTGGTATTTCCGCTCGCGCTCCGCGATCGGCAGGTCGTTGATGCTCGCCACGCGCCGGCGCATCAGCCCGGCCTCGTCGAATTCCCAGTTCTCGTTGCCGTAGGAGCGGAACCAGTGGCCGCTGCCGTCGCGCCATTCATAGGCGAAGCGCACCGCGATGCGGTTTTCATTCCAGGTCCAGACCTCCTTGATCAAGCGATAATCCAGCTCGCGCGCCCATTTGCGCTTGAGGAAATCGACGATCTCGCCGCGACCCGAGATGAACTCGGCCCGGTTGCGCCATCTGCTGTCCTCGGTATAGGCGAGCGAGACCCGTTCCGGGTCGCGGCTGTTCCAGGCATCCTCGGCGAGGCGCGCCTTTTGCGCCGCTGTCTCGGCTGTGAAGGGCGGCAATGGCGGACGGCTCATGAAATCTCCTGTCGGTTCCGATCGTCGATAACCGACATTGTACCGATCGGTACAATCAGTCAAGGCCACGCCTGATTCTACTGCTTCGTTGCCAGCCCCTTCAACCGGTAGAGCGCCTCCAGCGCCTCGCGCGGCGTCATCTCGTCGGGATTGATCGCGCCGAGCGCGTCGCCCAGCGCATCGCTTTTGACCGGCTTCGCCGCTTCGCGTTTCACCGCCACCGAAAACAGCGGCAGATCGTCGACCAGCCGATTGGTCTTGCCCGAGACTTCGCCCTCCTCGAGTTGGTGCAGCACTTCCTTGGCGCGGGCGACGACCGCTTCCGGCAGGCCGGCGAGTCGCGCCACCTGAACCCCGTAGGAGCGGTCGGCCGCGCCCTTGCCGACCTCGTGCAGGAAGACGACGTCGCCTTCCCATTCCTTCACCCGCATGGTGACGTTGTGAAGCCGGGGGAGCTTGCCCGCCAGCGCCGTCATCTCATGGAAATGCGTGGCAAAAATCGCTCGGCAGCGGTTCTTCTCATGCAGATATTCGACCGCCGCCCAGGCGATCGACAGGCCGTCGAAAGTTGCCGTGCCGCGGCCGATCTCGTCGAGGATGACCAGCGCCCGCTCGCCGGCCTGGTTGAGGATCGCCGCCGTCTCGACCATCTCGACCATGAAGGTCGAGCGGCCGCGCGCCAGGTCGTCCGAGGCGCCGACGCGCGAGAACAGCCGGTCGACCACGCCGATATGGGCGCTTTGCGCCGGCACGAAGGAACCGGTCTGGGCAAGGATGGCGATCAGCGCGTTCTGCCTGAGGAACGTCGATTTGCCGCCCATATTCGGGCCGGTGAGCAGCCAGATCGCGCCGGCCTTGGCGCCGCCCTGAGGCGACAGGTCGCAATCATTGGCGACGAACGGGCCATCGCCGGAACGCCTGAGCGCCTGTTCGACCACCGGGTGACGCCCACCGGCAATTTCGAAGGCGAGGCTCGAATCCACCAGCGGCCGGCACCAGCCCTCGCTTTCGGAAAGCAATGCCAGCGCCGACGAAACATCCAGAGCCGCAAGCGCGTCGGCGCCGGCGCGGATCCGTTCGGCCTCGCCCACCACTTCCGCGGTCAGCCGGTCGAAAGCGGCGAGCTCGATGCTCAGCGCCCGGTCGGCGGCGTTGGCGATCTTCGATTCCAGCTCCGCCAGCTCGGTCGTGGTGAAGCGCATGGCGTTGGCCATGGTCTGGCGATGAATGAAGCGCGCCTTGGCGGCGTCGCTGCCGGTCATGATCGAATGGTGATTGGCGGTGACCTCGATGTAGTAGCCGAGCACATTGTTGTGCCGGATCTTCAGCGAGCGGATGCCGGTCTCTTCGATCAGCGAGCGCTCCAGCCCGGCGATCACCTTTCGCGATTCGTCGCGCAGCGCCCGCATCTCGTCGAGCTCGGCATTGTAGCTCGACCGCACGAAGCCGCCGTCGCGCTTGATCAGCGGCAGCTCGTCGTCGAGCGCTTCGCTGAGGTGGCGGGCAAGCGCCTCGGGCAAGGCCTTGATCGCGGCCAGTGCCGCAGCGAGCTCGGCGGGCAGATCGGCCCCCGCGAACAATTCGGCGATCGCGCCGGCCGCCTCGAAGCCGGCGCGCAGCGCGCCCAGGTCGCGGGGTCCGCCGCGGTTGAGCGCCAGCCTGGACAGCGCGCGCGGCATGTCGGCGACGCTTTTGAGGCTCGTCCGCAGGCCCTGGCAGAGCCGCATCTCGGAACGGAAGAACGACACCGAATCCAGCCTAGCCGCGATTGCTGTTGGATCGGTCAGCGGCGCCATCAGCCGGTCGGCGAGCAGTCGCGCGCCGCCCCCCGTCACAGTGCGGTCGATCGCCTTGAACAGCGAGCCGTCGCGGTTGCCGGACAGCGTGCGCAAAAGTTCCAGATTGGCGCGCGTCGCCGGATCGATGAACAGCGTCGAGCCCTGCTCCTCGCGCTCGGGCCGCGACAGCGGCGGCCGCTCCGCTTTCTGCGTTTTTTCGACGTAAGCGATGGCGCCCGAGATCGCCGACAGCTCGGCGCGCGAGAACGTGCCGAAACTGTCCGGCGTCGCAACCTCGAAGAAGCGCGCAATGCGTCCGGTGGCCGAGGCCGAATCGAACAGCGACGGCGGCTGCGGATTGGCGACGCGGCCCAGCACGTCGAACACGGGCCTGAGCTCCGGATCATGGAAAACCGGCTCGGCGACGATCAGCTCGCGCGGGTCGACGCGGAAGATGTCGGCAAGCAGCCGCTCGGCGCTCGTCTCGGCAACGCGGAAGGCGCCAGTCGAAATGTCGATCCAGGCCAGCGCAAAGCAGGCCTGGCTGGCCGCGCCCCCCTTCACGCGGCCAAGCGCCATCAGGAAGCTCGATTCCGAGGGCGCGAGCAGCTTGTCCTCGGTGATGGTGCCTGGCGTGACCAGCCGCACCACGTCGCGGCGCACCACCGATTTGGAGCCGCGTTTCTTGGCTTCGGCCGGGTCCTCGATCTGCTCGCACACGGCAACGCGAAAGCCTTGCGCGATCAGCTTCTGCAGATAGTCGTCCGCCGCATGCACCGGCACGCCGCACATCGGTATGTCATTGCCCTGGTGCTTGCCCCGCTTGGTCAAGACGATGCCAAGCGCCTGACTCGCCTTCTCCGCGTCGTCGAAGAACAGCTCGTAGAAATCGCCCATGCGGTAGAACAGCAGCGAATCCGGGTTCGCCGCCTTGATCTCGATGAACTGCTCCATCATCGGCGTGACGCCGGCCGTGACAAACTGTGCCGGTGCCGCCGTGGCGTTGTGTTCTTCCGGGGTACGCATATCCATCCCGGCACGCTAGCAGATGTGGGCGGGCGGTTTAATGCCGGCGGTTGCAAAAACGGGGGACGAGTGGGCGGTTGCCGCCATCAGCAGTACGGGCGCACGGGGGCGTGTTGCCTCATGCCGCCGGCCGACATATGGATCGTTCGGGGTCAGGAGAAGATAGCGGGGCGATGAAGAAGGACGGACACGAGACGTTCGAGGAGATGGTCGGCCCGGTCGGCTCGCCGCTCAGGCGGGTGCGGCTTCTTGCCACCAACCGCGCCAACCGCACCAGAATCAAAATCAGGGCGTGGGTGCGGACACGGTTTCCCTTCATCCTGCCGACGCGCGGGCCGCTCTCCGGCCTCGACGGCGGCATTGATATACCCGTCCATATCTTCAGTCGCGATCCGTTGATCCTCTACATACCTGTCGGCGGCCGGCGCCCGCTTTACGCACTCGCTGCCCTCTGCCGGCGCATGGTGCCACGGCGCGCGACCTTCCTTCTGATGCCGAACTGGACGCTGGAGAGGCCTACCGTCGTCGAACAGATACGCAAGGATCTCGCGTGGTTCGCCGCGGTCTGCCCCAACCATGACCTGATCTTCCTCTGCAACACAGAAGAAGAGCGCCGTCTGATTGCAGGCGTTGGCGGCACAGCGATCTTCTCCAATCACAATCTGATGATTTCGGAAGACGTCTTCCGGCCGCTGCCGGACGTGCCGGTCGAGTACGATGCCGTCTACAATGGCCGCATCTCGCACACCAAGCGGCACCACCTCGCCTTCGAGATCGAAAGACTGGTCCATGTGACGTCCTCGATCGGCGAATTGCCGCCGGCCGGCGACCGCGCCTTCATCCGCCGGCTGCAGGCGCAATCGCCGCTTCACAGCATTGCCAATCCGCTTGTTGATGGCCTGCCCGGGCGGATGCCGCCTTACGAGGTCAACCGCGTCTACAACCGGGCCGCGGTCGGGCTCTGCCTGTCGGCGGTGGAAGGGGCAATGTATTCCAGCATGGAGTATCTGCTGGCCGGCCTGCCGATCGTCTCGACGCCGAGCATCGGCGGCCGCGATGTCTATTTCGATCCGGACTATTGCCTTATCGCCGAGCCGGAGCCGGCCGCAATCCGCCGCGCGGTCGAGCGACTTCGCGACCGCGCCATCCCGCGCGAGGAGATTCGTGGCCGCACGCTGGAAAGGGTGCGGGCGCAACGGCTGGAACTGATGGCCTATCTCTCGGCGCTTAAGCAGCGCATGGGAAGCAACGATCCGCCTTTCTCCGAATGGCCGTTCGCCGGGACCTCGGGGCTGACGCGGTGGGCCCCGGTACGCGAGCACCTGCGCGAGATTGCCGCGATCTCATCGGGCAAGATTTGACAGCTTGTCTCTGCCAACGGAGGAACAAAATCGCTGGATCGCTTGGCGGTTTACAGCGGCGGCGTGTACCCTTAAGCGGGTAATTCAAAACAATGCGCCTCAAGAGCGCGAAATGGTGGGAGAAGCGTCAGCAACATGGCCAGGAAAACGGAAAGCAGCGGCCCCTCCGTCAGCCCCGAGGAGGCGCTGGAGTTCCACGCCATGGGACGGCCCGGCAAGCTGGAGATCGTCGCCACCAAGCCGATGGCGACGCAACGCGATCTGAGCCTCGCCTATTCGCCGGGCGTCGCCGTTCCCGTGCGCGCCATCGCCGAGGATCCGAGCCGCGCCTTCGACTATACGGCGCGCGGCAACATGGTCGCCGTCATCTCCAACGGCACCGCCATCCTCGGTCTCGGCAATCTCGGCGCGCTGGCCTCGAAGCCGGTGATGGAAGGCAAGGCGGTGCTGTTCAAGCGCTTCGCCGATGTCGATTCGATCGACCTCGAAGTGGCGACCGAGGACGCCGACGAGTTCATCAATTGCGTGCGCTTCCTCGGGCCTTCCTTCGGCGGCATCAATCTCGAGGACATCAAGGCGCCCGAGTGCTTCATCATCGAGCAGCGGCTGCGCGAGCTGATGGACATTCCCGTCTTCCATGACGATCAGCATGGCACGGCAATTATCTCGGCCGCCGGGCTGATCAACGCGCTGGAGATCACCGGCCGCGACATGAAGACCACAAAAATGGTCTGCAACGGCGCGGGCGCCGCCGGCATCGCCTGCATCGAATTGATGAAGGCGATGGGTTTTTCGCCGGAAAACATCATCCTGTGCGACACCAAGGGCGTGGTCTTTCAGGGCCGCACCGAAGGCATGAACCAGTGGAAGTCGGCGCATGCGGTCAAGACCGAGGCGCGCAGCCTGGCCGAAGCGCTGGACGGCGCCGACGTCTTCCTTGGCCTGTCCGCCAAGGGCGCGCTCACCACCGCCATGGTGCAGTCGATGGCCAAGAACCCGATCATCTTCGCCATGGCCAATCCCGATCCGGAGATCACGCCGGAGGAAGTGGCCGAGATCCGCACCGACGCAATCATGGCCACCGGCCGCTCCGACTACCCAAACCAGGTCAACAATGTTCTGGGCTTCCCCTATATCTTCCGCGGCGCGCTGGATGTGCGCGCCACCACCATCAACGACGAGATGAAGATCGCGGCCGCCAGGGGGCTTGCCGAGCTGGCGCGCCAGGACGTGCCGGACGACGTCGCCGCCGCCTATCAGGGCAACCGGCCGAAATTCGGCCCCAACTACATCATTCCGGTGCCATTCGATCCGCGCCTGATCTCGGCGATCCCGCTGGCGGTGGCCAAGGCGGCGATGGAATCCGGCGTCGCCCGCAAGCCGATCCTCGATCTCGACCGCTATGCGCAGGAACTGTCCGCGCGCCGTGACCCGATCGCCTCGACCTTGCAGCGCATCTACGACCGTGTGCGCCGCCAGCCCAAGCGCATCGTCTTTGCCGAGGGCGAGGAGGAGCAGGTGATGCGCGCCGCCGTCTCCTATGTGAACCAGAGGCTCGGCACGGCGATCCTGCTCGGCCGCGACGACGTCATCAAGGACAATGCCCGCAATGCCGGCATCGACCTCAACAAGCCGGGCATCGAGATCATCAACGCCAGGCTGTCGCGCCGCAACGGCATCTACACCGACTATCTCTACGAGCGCATGCAGCGGAAGGGTTTCCTGTTCCGCGACTGCCAGCGGCTGATCAACAACGACCGCAACCATTTCGCCGCCTGCATGGTGGCGCTGGGCGACGCCGACGGCATCGTCACGGGTGTGACCCGCAACTATTCCACCGCGCTCGACGACGTGCGCCGCATCATTGACGCCAAGCCGGGCCACCGCGTCATCGGCGTCTCGATCGTGCTGGCGCGCGGCCGCACCGTGTTGGTCGCCGACACCGCCGTGCACGACATGCCGAATGCCGAGCAGATCGCCGACATTGCCGAGGAGGCGGCAGGCTTTGCCCGCCGCATGGGTTACGAACCGAGGATCGCGATGCTTGCCTATTCGACCTTCGGCCATCCGCAGGGCGAACGTTCCGAGCGTGTGCAGGAGGCGGTGCGTATCCTCGACAAGCGCCGCGTCGATTTCGAGTATGACGGCGAGATGGCGGCCGACGTGGCGCTGAACCCGCGCGCCATGGCGCAATATCCGTTCATCCGGCTGACCGGCCCGGCCAACGTGCTGGTGATGCCCGCCTTCCACTCGGCCTCGATCTCGACCAAGATGCTGCAGGAGCTCGGCGGTTCGACCGTCATCGGCCCGCTGCTGGTCGGCCTCAACAAGCCGGTGCAGATTGTGTCGCTGAATGCCAAAGACAGCGACATCGTCAATATGGCGGCAATTGCAGCTTATACGGCGGGCAACTGACGAAGGCGTTTGCTGACGAGGCGTTTGCCCACATCGCCAACGTTTGGAATTGGAAAAGGCCCGCGGCGATGCCGCGAGCCTTCCCTGAGATCGCCAGTCCGATCAGAAATTGCGCTGGAAGCGAACGATGCCGCCGACGCTGTTCTTCTTGTCGGCCTTGGTCCAGTCGACGACATTGGTGTCACCAATCCCATCGTCAAACCTGCCGAAATGGTCCCAATCAACTTCGCCTGTGATCGTGAAGCCCGGAACGATGCTGTAGGCGATGTTCGCAGCCACGGCGTAGTTCTTGTCGTCGTCAGCCGAAGCCTGGAGGTTGAACGAAGTCTTGGCGTCGAACTTGTAGGTGCCGCCACCCCAGACAGCCCAGTTGCCGCCCCACGGCTTGTAGAAGCCGCGGCCATGGGTGTTGATGGCGTTACCCGCGTCGCGGAAGTTATCGTCCGTACCGTAGCCGCCCATGATGAACAGCGTCAGTTCCTTGGTGACATTGACATCCAGGCGAACCTTGCCGGCCACTTCTTCGTAGTTGCTGTCATAGGCAACGACGCCGGTGATCGCACCCCAGTCGCCCTTATACTTCAGACCGCCGACGACATGCGGAACGTAGCTGTCGATCGTGCCTGCGATAACGCCCGTACCCGTGCCGGTAACAAGACCTGTAACGTCCGATCCTTCTTCAAGGGAGATCACGCCCGAGAAGCCGCTGCCAGCATCGAAGTAGTAGCTGACGACATTGGTGTCCTTTATGCCGTACGGGATGGTCGTGTCCTGGATGACGTTGCCGGCATAGCCGATGAACGAGTCATAAGGCGTCTCGTCCTTGCCGACGCGCAGCCCGCCGAGCTGGATCCAAGCGAAGTTCAGCGTTGGCGTGCTCGTCGGGCCACCATTCTTGAAGTTGAAACGCGTCTCGGTATAGGTCTTCAACGTGCCGAGCTCGGTCTCCTGGCCGGTCCAAGTCTTCAGGTTAAAACGGGCGTTCTTGTTCCAGCTGTTCTGCGAGTCGCCGTCCTGAACGTCGGTGGTCTTGCGGCCGTCGAAAGTGCCGACGTCGCCGAAGCCGGCGTCATATCGGATGTAGCCGCCGACGCGCAGGCAGGTCTCGGTGCCGGGGATGTAGAAATAGCCGGCGCCATAGACGTCGCATATCTTCACGTATTCGGCCGGTTCCGGCTCGGCTACGGTGACCGCGTCGGCGGCGCGGGCGCCCGAAACTGCGATCAGAGCCGCAGCGGAGCCGAGTAGAAGGCTCTTGATGTTCATTTTCTTGAATCTCCAGTCAAAGGTTCAAGACAGGCCTGACGTGCCGTTCGGCTTTGCCACCCCCGTCCCCATCGTTGAAAAAACGCGCGCACCGGCGCCGCTTCTTCGCCTCGGACATGGCCTAATCGTTGGCCTCACACAACAGGGATTGTGTCGGAAAGGCGGCCTTTTGAACTCTTGCGGAAGTCTTGTTGCGCAAATATCACGTCACATAAATGCAAAGATGGGACATTCGGAACAATAAGTACAATCGGAACGCAGGATAATCTGAAAAATGTGCCAAATGTGCCGATTGTTACAGTTTTATGACGGACGATTTGCCGGATAAATTTCTAAGAAAGCCGAGAAACATAGAAAAAAACGACTTCGCGCAACAGGAGTCAGGATAGCGCGCGGGCGGCACGGACGACGTCCTCGACCATGTCTTCCCGTAACATCTCGATGGGGATGCGGCCGTCGAGCTGGGGCGAGGGTCGGGTTAGCCAAAACCAGGCAAGCCTCGGATTGGCGATCGTCGAAAGCACGCCGCTGATCCCCGGAACCGGCCTGCCGTCGACGAACTGGGCCAATGGGAAGACATGTTTGCGGCCGCCCTTGCGCAGCGCAATGACCTCGCCGCGCCTTTGCCAGCGATGCAGCGTCGACCGCGGGATACGGAGCTTGTCCTCGAGATAGGTGGAGCCGGCGACTTCGCCGGCCCAATCCTCGATCAGCATCGACTGGAGATCCGCGGCGCGCTCGGCGATATGCGGTGCAATCGGCCTTCCTGCTTCCGGTTTCGGCGGGGGCTCGAAGCTGCGGTCGGGGAGGGTCGAATCCCCGCTCGCTATCTTTTCCGCAATTTCGCGGAGAAAATCGGAGGCAAGGCCGGTCCAATCGCCCTTGAAGGAATCGATTGCAAGGCGCTGCGCAGATGGCAGGAAGGGAAGGGCAGCGGCCACATGGCCGGCAATCTTGCCGGCTGAAGTCAGCGCCTCGGTGTCAAGCAGGACGCCCTGCTGCGTCAGCGCCTGCTGCACCGCCTCGGCGACCAGGCCTGCCAATGCCTCTTGTGAAATCCCGTCGGACGAGTTCTGGAATCTGGTCATGAATCTGTCTTGCGGTCCGCGCTCCTCCCAGGCGCCGGCCGATGCTGAAATTCTTATTGCGGAAAGCAAAAACTGCGGCGGCAACGAACGCCGCGGCCCGGCAGGTTGCTGGCATGCATCTTCACACCCCTGGTTTAGCGTGCCGCAATGTCAGTCACAGTACGCCTCAGTTTGCGTGTAGGAGCGCTCTATGACAGGGGCGCGACAGACAAGCCGGTTTTGACCCTGTTGGCGGTGACGCGACGGTCCTTATTGGGCAGCTCTAAAGAAGCCCCACTTGCTCTGCCTCGCGACGCAGATTCTGGCGCGGGCGCGGGCCGATCTGCTGGATCACCAGCCCGGCCGACAGCGAGCCGAGATCGCCGCAATCCTTGAGGCTGCGGCCGGTCGTGTAACCGTAAAGGAAGCCGGCAGCGTAGAGATCGCCGGCTCCGGTCGTGTCGACCAGTTCCTTGATCTTCGTCGCCTGGATGATGACGGTCTCGTCGCCGCGCACGATGACCGAACCTTTTTCAGAACGAGTGACGGCGGCTATTCTGCAATCCTTGCGGATGGCGGCGAGCGCCTCCTCGAAGGAGGCGGTCTGGTAGAGCGACTTGATCTCGTGGCTGTTGGCAAAGACGATGTCGACGATGCCCGAACGCATCAGCTCGAGAAACTCGTCGCGGTAGCGGTCGACGCAGAAGGAATCCGACAGCGTCATCGACACTTCGCGGCCCGCCGCATGCGCCAGCTTCGCCGTCTGCCGGATGGCCTCCTTGGCGCGCGGCGGATCCCACAGATAGCCTTCGAAATAAGTCACCTTGGCGCCGGCGGCCTTGTCGGCCTCGACATCCTCGGGGCCAAGCTCGACGCAGGCGCCGAGATAGGTGTTCATCGAACGCTCGCCGTCGGGCGTGACGAAGATCATCGAGCGCGCCGTCGGCGGCTCGCCGTTGAGCGGTGCGGTATCGAAGGCCACGCCCTGGGCGTGGATGTCATGGGTGTAGATCTCGCCCAGCGCGTCGTTCGACACCTTGCCGAAGAAGGCGGCCCGTCCGCCGAGGCTGGCGACGCCGGCCGCGGTGTTGCCGGCGCTGCCGCCGGAAGCCTCGATCGCCGGGCCCATGCGGCTATAGAGCAGTTCGGCGCGCTTGGCGTCGATGAGGTTCATCGCGCCCTTGATGATGCCGTTGGTCTCGAGAAAAGCTTCGTCGCACTGCGCGATGATGTCGACAATGGCATTGCCGATGCAAAGCACGTCATATTCCGGCATCAAAATCTCCGCCAAGGGCTGCCCGGCTATCTGGCATGCCGGCCGGGCGCGGGTCTAGCGACTTGGCATTGCTTTGCCTACCCCGAAAATCGCCATTGTTTGCGAAGCGCCGGCTGCGGCAGCGTTCGTGTCGAACTGGCCCATATCGACCGCGGCCTTCACCGCTAAGGTTTCACGGCGATCGAAACATTTCCGCGCCGCCATGGGCTAGAAGCAATTCCAGGAAAAGTGAGTGGCGGTATTCCGTCAGCAATTGCGTAACAACAAAGCGGATCGTTCCCGCAGCAGAAGGCGCAGAAATGTCCGAGAAGAGCGAAATGTCCACCGAACTGGCGCTGCTCGGCGTCCTGGCGGTGCTGTGGGGCGCTTCCTACACCTTCATCAAGATCGGCGTCGAGACGATCCCGCCTGTGACCTTCATCGCCGCCCGGACCTTGATCGCCGGGGGCATTCTCTTCACCATCATCTGCTGGCGCGGCCTTGCCATGCCGGCCGATGCGGCAGTATGGCGCCGGTTCGCCTTCCAGGCCTGTCTCAACAGCGTCGTGCCGTTCACGCTGATCGCCGCCGCCGAACGCTCGGTCGATGCCGGCCTCGCCACCATCCTCAATTCGACGTCGCCGATCTTCACCTTCCTGCTGACGGCATTGATCACGCGCCATGAGCCCGTAACGGCGCGCAAGCTGCTCGGCGTCGGCGCCGGCATCGTCGGCATCTGTCTCATCATCGGCACGCAGGCGCTTGGCGGGCTTGGCCATCAATTGTGGGCGCAGCTTGCGATCGTCATCGCGACGGTCTCCTATGCCGGCGCGGCGATCTTCGGCCGCGGCTTCAAGGGCCTCGATCCGATGATACCCGCCGCGGGTTCGATGCTTTGCGGCGCCGCCATCCTTGTGCCGCTGAGCCTGGTTGTCGACCGGCCATGGACGCTTGCGCCGTCGGGCGCATCGATCCTGGCCCTGCTCGGCCTGTCGGTCTTCTCGACGGCGCTGGCCTTCGTCATCTATTTCCGCCTCATCCACACGCTGGGCTCGGTCGGCACCACCTCGCAGGCCTATCTGCGCGTGCCGATCGGCGTCGGCATCGGCGCCGTCTTCCTCGGCGAAAGCCTCGGACCGGCGGCCTGGCTCGGCATGGCCTTCGTCGTCGCCGGCGTCGCGGCGATGACCATTCCGGCCAGACAGGCCAGGCTTGCGCAATAATTGCGCCTGGCATCCAGCCTGCTTATCTGCGAAGCGTCTTTTTCGATGAGGGATTGAAGACGCTGTGATCCTCGACGCCGCCCGCGCTGCCGCCAGCCGGTTGTTCTCTCCCGAATTCCGCTCCGTCTTTCTAAAGACGCTGGGGCTGACGCTGCTCGCTCTGCTGGCGCTCTGGGTCGGTTTGGAGAGCCTGCTCGAATGGCTGGCCTGGCCATGGCTGCAAACGCTGCTTCCAGGCCTGCCGTCCTGGGCCGGGTGGCTGGGCGGCATCATCGCCGGCATCGTTCTGGCTGTGGGGTTGGCCTTGCTCATCGCGCCGGTGACCGCGATCGTCGCCGGCCTGTTCCTCGATGATGTCGCCGAAGTGGTCGAACGTACCGACTACCCCAACGATCTGCCCGGCCGAGCCGTGCCGGCGCTGCATTCGCTTGCGCTGGCCGTCAAATTCTTCGGCGTGGTCGTCCTCGGCAACATCGTCGCGCTGCTGCTGTTGCTGGTGCCGGGCATCAACATTGCCGCGTTCTTCATCGTCAACGGCTATCTGCTGGGCCGCGAATTCTTCGAGTTCGCCGCCATGCGGTTTCGTCCCGAGCCCGAGGCCAAGGCGTTGCGCCGCAAACATGCCGGCACGGTGTTCCTGGCCGGGCTGGTCATCGCCGTGTTCCTTGCCGTGCCGCTGCTCAACCTTCTGACGCCGCTTTTCGCCGCCGCCATGATGGTGCACCTGCACAAGGCGGTTTCGGCGCGGGAACTGCTTTAATCGGTGCCGCCGCGGAACAGCGCCTGCAGCTTGCCGAACGGCATCGCCGCCCGGGCGAAGCCGAAGGTGCCGTCCTGCTGGATTTCGCGCGCCGCCGTCTCCAGCATGCCATAGGCGAAATTGGTCAGCCACGGTCCGAGCGAGATGCGCTTGGCTCCGGCCGTGGCAAGGTCGGCGATGGTGAAGCCGGGTCGGGCCATCACATTGACCGGCCGGCTCACCGACGAGCAGATCGTGCGCACCATTTCGACGTCGCCGATGCCCGGCGCATAGAGCACGTCCGCGCCGGCTTTCTCGAAAGCCTGAAGCCGCTTGATGGTGTCGTCGAGGTCTGTCTTGCCCCACAGGAAATTCTCGGCCCGCGCGGTGAAGACGAAATCATGCTTGAGCGCCCGGGCCGCCTCGACAGCGGCAGCGACGCGCTCGGTCGCCAGCGAGAAATCGTAGATCGGATTGCCAGGGTCGCCGGTGTGGTCCTCGATCGAGCAGCCGGCGAGACCGGCGGCTTCGGCCGCGAAGATGGTCTCGGCGGCCTGTTCGGGGCTGTCGCCCTTGCCGCGCTCCAGATCGGCCGAAACCGGCAGCTCAGTCGCCGCCGTCACCTCGCGGCAATGATGGATCATGGCCTCGAAGGTCACGGCGCCGTCCGGCAGGCCGCGCGAGAAGGCGAAGCCGGCGCTGGTCGTCGCCAGCGCCTTGAAGCCGAACGAAGAAAGAAGCTTTGTCGTGCCTATGTCCCAGGGATTGGGCATGACGAAGGTGGAGGCGTGCAGATCGCGAAAAATCTTGCCCTTGTCGTCCATGGCAGGTCCTCAATCATGAGTTGGGTCGTGCGGCGAATTTATAGCGGCCGCTTGAACCGGGCAAACGAATGCTTACGGCTCAGAAGCGTTTGGCGTTTTCTGCTGACAATTTCTCGAAAGCGTCGGAATTGCTTGCGTAACGCGATCTGGCTTTATTCCAGCGATAGGTGACGGAAATGTCGTGCGAGACCGCCTTGGGCGCCGGCTCCTCGCAACTCTCGCCGCTCGGCTTGGTGGCATCGGTCACCGTCACTTTGATCGCGGCGTAGGGTTTGTCGCCGCCGAGCGTCCGGAAGGACAGGTCCTGCGTGCGCCTGTAGGCGCAGACATTCTCGTCGAACGTGTTGATCTGGTCGATAGGCTCGAAGCGGTCGTCGCGGACGAGGATCAGGATCGTGCCGACATAGCCCTGGTTCGAATTGAAATGTGTGCTCATGGTGATGAGCGCGTCGTCGCCCGCACTGATCGGGAGTTTTCCTGGATCGCGAAAATAGGTGCTCCGGTCGGTTCCGACATTGACGGCGTCGAGCAGCTTCGGCTTGCCGGTGAGATCGTAGAGCGCCAGCGCGGCAAACCCTTCGGCGCTGTCCTGCGCCTGGCCGAGGTCGAGAAGCATCGCCAGCCGGTCCTTGCCGCCGGCCTTGATGGCCAGCACCGCCGCATTCGGCAGGTTGACGGCCTCGGGCGGCGATCCGCCGTCGTCGCCGCCGAGGATGTCGCGCATCTCGATCGGCGCGCCGCCTGTGTAGAAGCCGTCGTCGCCGGGCTTGAGATCAGGCACGATCATTTTGGCGAGGTCGAAATAGGTGACGTCCTGGTGCCCGGGAACGGCGCTGTTCAGTTCCGGAAAGCTGACGGCTTGCGCCATCGCGGCCGCGCACACGCATGGCAGCAGCAGGCATGCAAATATGAAACGGCATAAGGTGGAAATCACCGGCCGCGCCCCCTCGGATGCGCTCACGCTAGCACGGCGCGTTGCGATGCGCAGCCGGGTGCGATCAGCGGATCGGCACGAGCCCGGCAAGGTCGCGCATATCGTCGAACAATATGCCGCCGGCCGCCGCCAGGCCATCGCGATCGGAGAGCGGATCGGCGTAATAGGAGAACACCCGCATGCCGGCGGCAATGCCGGCTTGGGTACCGGCGACGCTGTCCTCGATGACGATGCAGTCGGCCGGCGGGAAGCCCATCGTCCTTGCTGCATGCAGAAAGAGGTCCGGGAACGGCTTGCCTCGGCTGACCATGGTGGACGAGAACATCGCATGCTCGAACAGCGGCAACAGCCCGGTCTGGCCCAGCGTGATGTGCATCTTCGCGACCCGCGCCGAAGAGGCGACGCAATAGGCGATGCCCGCGGCCCGCACCTTATCGATGAAGTCGCGCACATAAGGGATCGCTTCGACCCCGTTTGAAAAAAGGTCCGGCAGGCCGGCATTCCAGCGCTCGACGAAGTCGGCGCCGAGCCGCACCTCGGTCGTCTCTTCGATCTCCTTCTGCACCGAGGCCATGCTGCGGCCGGAGAAGTTCTTGCGGCAATATTCGAAGGTGGTCGTAAACCCGGCGACGGTCAGCCATTCGGCGAGGCGCCTGTTGGCAAGGTTCTCGGTGTCGACCAGGACACCGTCGCAGTCGAAAATAACGAGCTTGGGGATTGCCATTCAAGCGGTGCCGGTCGACCCGAAGCCGCCTGCGCCGCGCGCCGTGCCGCCGGCCAATGCTCTTTCCTCGACCGCAACCTGGGTCACGGCCGCGAAAACGATCTGGGCAATGCGCATGCCGCGCGTCACCGAGAAATCCTCGTCGCCGAGATTGACGAGCAGCACTTTCACCTCGCCGCGATAGTCGCTGTCGACGGTGCCGGGCGTATTGAGGACGGTGAGCCCATGCTTGAAGGCAAGGCCCGAGCGTGGCCGCACCTGGCCTTCCATGCCTTCCGGGATTTCCAGGACGAGCCCGGTCGGCACCAGCGCGCGTTTTCCTGGCAGGATGAGCAGCGGCCGGTCCTCCGGCACCGCGGCGCGCAAATCCATGCCGGCGGCGCCTGAGCTCTCATAGGCAGGTAGAGGCAGGTCTTCGCCATGCGGAAGCCTGACGAAACCGACGGTGGGGCCGATGACGGAGGAAGAATGGACAGCCGTGCGCATGAGCCCACTCCTATCGGCGCGGGTGCCGATTCAGTCAACCCGGCCGTGACGCTATCAACGCCTTTCTTTTAAGGCAGTTCCGGTCACCGCAGTTCCACCGGTACCACCGTGGTCTCCTTGATCTCCTCCATGACGAAGGAGGCCGAGACATCCGATAGCGCCACCTTGGCGATCAGCCGCTGGTAGAGGCGGTCATAGGCTTTGACGTCGGCGACGCGGGCCCTCAGCACATAGTCGAGGTCGCCCGACATCCGGTAGACGCCGGTTATCTCGGCAAAGCCGGTCACCGCCGCGCGGAATTTCTGCAGCCAGTCCGGATCATGGTTGGAGGTGCGGACCAGGATGAAGACGGAAAGGCCCAGCCCGAGCTTGTCGGCATCGACCAGCGCGACGCGGCCGGTGATGACGCCATCTTCCTCCAGCCGCTTGACACGCCGCCAACAGGCATTGCGCGAAAGCGCCACCCGCTCCGACAGCTGGTCGACCGACAGAGTGCCGTCGCGTTGCAGCTCAGCCAGCAATCTTCGATCAATTTCATCGATTTCCGTCGCCATGTTGGGATGAATGTCCCACAAAACATCGAAAAGCAAGGACCATTTGGGACCAATGAACCAAAGCCGTATGGCACGATACTCATTATCGGGACTCATCCCGGCAGGAGGGATCACCATGACGACACGGTTTACGGCACTGTTCACGGCTCACCCGGAGAAGGTCGGCGAGACCTATTTCGGCCATATGGCTTTCGCCGCCTGGTTCTGCTCGCGCCTGTCGATGGCGGCGGGCGCCGCGCTCGTTCACGCTTTCTTGCCATTTCTGTTCGAAACTACGGCGAGCCGAATCGTTCGCGAGCTCTATGAGCGCACGCACAACAGGGGCTCGCACGCGGTGAAGGAGCCAAAGGCTCTCCTGGACCGCGCCTGATAGATGGTGGAATGCGATGTGCCGGTGGGCGGCCTATCTTGGTGAAGCGGTCTTCCTCGAAGACATCATCACCGCGCCCTGCCATTCGCTGATCGCCCAGAGCCACTGCGCCCAGGAAGCCAAGTCGCCGACCAATGGCGACGGCTTTGGTCTGGCCTGGTATGGCGACCGGCCCGAGCCTGGACTCTACCGCGACATCCTGCCGGCATGGTCCGATCCCAATCTGAAGAGCCTCTGCCGGCAGATCAAGTCGGGCCTATTCCTCGCCCATGTGCGCGCTTCGACCGGCGGCGCCACCAGCCGCATGAACTGCCACCCCTTCGTCTCCGGCCGCTGGTCGTTCATGCATAACGGCCAGATCGGCGGCTTCGAAAGGATCCGTCGCGCGCTGGAGAACACGCTCTCCGACGCGGTCTTCGATCAGCGCGAGGGCACCACCGATTCCGAGCTCTTCTTCCTCTTGATGATCGACCAGGGACTGGCGACCGACCCGCAGGGCGCGGTGTCGCGGGCAACCGGTCGCGTCATCGAAGCCTCCCGCCGGGCCGGCATCGAGCCCTCTTTGAAACTGACGGCGGCCTTTTCGGATGGCGAGGCGCTGTACGCCGTCCGCTATGCCACCGACGGCCATGCGCCGACGCTTTATACCGGCGCCTTCGCGAAGCGCGAGGGCCATTGCATCGTCTCCGAGCCCTTCGACCGCAACGGCGGCGAGTGGCAGGCGATCCCGCCATCGAGCTTCGTCACCATGACGAGGGGCGGCACCGGCATCCGTCCGTTCGCGCCGGCGGCGGCCCCGCTGGCGCTGGTCGGCTGAAGCAAGATCCAGGCTGCCGGATTCAGGCAGAGATCAGCAAAACGTAAGCGCGGCGTAAGGACACCCAGGCTTCCTCCTGTCATCCGTGGCGCTCGACGGATCGCGAATCCATTCGCGCGCCCAGAACGCATCGACAGAGGATCAAACAATGTGCAGGTGGGCAGCCTATCTCGGCGATGCGATCTTCCTGGAGGACGTCATCGCCGCACCCTCCCATTCCCTGATCGTTCAGAGCCATGGCGCGAAGGAGGCGAAATCGCCGACCAATGCCGACGGCTTCGGCGTAGCCTGGTACGGTGACCGGCCGGAACCCGGCCTTTACCGCGACGTCCTGCCGGCCTGGTCCGATACCAATCTCAGGAGCCTTGGACGCCAGATAAAATCCGGCCTGTTCCTGGCCCATGTGCGCGCCTCGACAGGCGGCGCCACCAGCCGCGCGAACTGCCATCCCTTCGTTTCGGGCCGCTGGTCGTTCATGCATAACGGCCAGATCGGCGGCTTCGAGAAGATCCGTCGCGCGCTCGAGAATTCCCTCTCCGATACGTTGTTCGACCAGATCGAAGGCAGCACGGATTCCGAACTGTTCTTTCAGCTTATGATGGGCGAAGGGCTTTCGGACGATCCCTACGGTGCGGTGTCGCGCGCCACCAGTCGCGTCCTTGAGGCTGCGCGCGGTGCCGGCATCGAACCGTCGCTGAAGCTGACGGCTGCGTTCAGCGACGGTCGGGCGCTTCACGCCGTTCGCTACGCCACCGACGAGCATGCTCCGACGCTTTATACCGGCGCCTTCGCCAAGGGAGTAGGTCGCTGCATCGTTTCCGAGCCGTTCGATCGCGACGGCCGGATCTGGCACGAGATTCCACAGTCGAGTTTCGTCACCATGACCCGCGACAGCACCAGCATCAAGCCTTTCGCGCCGGCGGCCATCCAGTTGGCTCTGGCAGGGTGAGGGAAATCGGCACTTGGCGCAATTTCGATCAAGCGCTCGCGAGCTTCGGATGCTGAATTCGGCTTGAAGCCGCGCCCTCATCCGCCATGTTCAAGGCGAAGCGCGGCAAGCAGCCGGAGTGTGCACATGGATATCGGGTTTTCCTCGACTGCCGAGCTCGCGGCAGCCATTGCCCAGCGAAAAATTTCGGCGATCGAGGCGCTCGATGCGCAGCTTGCCCAGATCGACCGGCACAACGGGGCGGTCAACGCTCTCGTCATCTTCGATCGCGAACAGGCGCGGGCACGTGCCCTGCTGGCCGATGCGGCAACGGCGCGCGGCGACACGCTCGGTCCGCTGCATGGGGTGCCGTTCACGCTGAAGGATGCGCACGAGACGGCGGGCATCAGGACCACCGCCGGCTTCCCGCCTTTTGCTGACTACATGGCTAGGCAGGACAGCCCTGTGGTTGAAAGGCTGAAAGCAGCCGGCGCCATACTGGTCGGCAAGACCAACGTCGCCACTATGCTGGGCGACTGGCAGTCCGACAACCCGCTGTTCGGGCGCACTCGCAATCCCTGGGATCGGTCGCGCACGGCCGGCGGCTCAAGCGGTGGCGCGGCCGCGGCAGTAGCGACAGGCATGACTCCGTTCGAAGTCGGCACCGACATGCAGGATTCCATACGCTTGCCCGCTGCTTTCTGCGGCGTCTATGGCTTGAAGCCAACTGAACATCGCGTGTCGCTGGCCGGCGCCTTTCCTGATCCGGGCGGCATGCCGCGCAGCGTGCGGCTGATGTCATGTGTTGGCCCGCTTGCTCGCAACATCGAGGATCTGGCGCTGATCTATCGGATCATTGCGGGACCGGACCGCGCGGACACCGACCTGGCGCCCGTGCCGGTTGAGCCGATGCCGAAACTCGAACTCAAGTCGTTGCGCATCGCCGTGGCCGAATCTTTCCCGGGCTTCCCGGTTGCCGCCGAAATCCGCGCCGCCGTAGAAGGCTTGGCCGCGAAACTCGCCTCGGCTGGCGCGGCTGTGGAGAGCGCGAAATTGCCGAAGCTCGACCTGCACGACGATTTGTCCGAAGGCGGTGCATTGATCGGCATGATGTTGGAAGCCGCACAGCCGGAACCGCCGGAGCAGCCGACGCCGGTGTCGCGCTGGTTCGCCGCGCTTGCCCGCCGCGACCGGTCGATCCTAGCCTGGGAGCGGTTCTTTGACAGCTGCGATGCCTTGCTCTGCCCGGTCGCCATGACCACGGCCTTCCCGCACTGCAAGCCGGGCAGCCCGCTCAAGGTCAATGGCAAGGAGGAGAGCTACTGGATGCTACCGGCCTATGGCGCGGTGTTCAACTATTCCAGCCATCCGGCGCTCGCGTTCCCTTGTGGGCAGGACCGCGACGGCTTGCCGGTCGGCCTTCAATTGGTCGGCAGGAAATGGTCGGAAGCGCGGCTGCTCGGCATTGCAGCCGCGATTGCGTCGCTCACCGGAGGGTTTCGCCGGCCTCCTGGCTACTGAGCGAAACGCGACAGCGCGTAGGGTTCAAGCAACGCATCGCGCTTGTCGCCGAGGATTTCGCTGGCCGCAAACAGGCCTATAGCCGGCGCCAGCGTGATGCCGGAATGGGTGACGGCGACGTAGAGCGCGCCGATGCCTTCCGCGCGGCTGACGATCGGGAAACCGTCGACCGGCGTCGGACGGTAGCCGATCGTGTGGAAGTCGAATTCCAGCCCGTTGGCGTCGCGCAGCATCGCTTTCGTCGCGGCGAACAGCGCCTGCGCGGCGGCCTCCGGATTCTCGCCCGGATCGCCGCCGCCGAAATCTGAGCCGGCGATGATGCGGCCCTCGGCGGTTTGGCGCATATGCAGTCTGTCAGCCAGCACCAGCCCGTTGAGCAGCTTTGGGTGCGGTCGCGAATGCACGATCAGGCCGGGCGGGGTCTCGATCGGCAGCTTGATGCCTGCCGTCGCGGCGATCGCCGGAGCGCCGGCGCCCGACGCGATCACCACCTCGTCGGCGGCGATGATCTCGCCCGAAGCGACGACGCCCGTGACCTTGCCGTTGACCAGCGCCAGCCTGTCGACGGTTCCCGTGACGACCCGCGCGCCGCGCCGTTCGGCGTCGGCCAGCAGCGCCTTCGTGGTCGCCACAGGCTCGGCCACGCCTTCCTGCGCGACATAAAGCGCAAACTCGGGAAGCTCCGCCAAATTGGGCTCGATGCGCGCCGCCTGTTCGCGCCCGACCCGTTCGATGCCATAGCCCCAGGACGAATGCTCGGCCGCATAGGCCTCGAGCCTGTCCGCGGGCAGGTCGAAGCACAGGCCGCCGCACCACGCGACCGGCAGGCCGGGCAGGTCGTTCGCCAGCCGTTTCCATTCGGCCATGGCGCGGATGCGCAGCCGGAAATAGGTTTCCGGATTGCCCCAGCTTGCATTGATCCAGGCAAAGGAATTCGGCGTGGCGACACCGCCGGCGCCGCTTTCCGAAACCACCGTCACCCGCGCGCCGGCTTTCATAAGATGCCAAGCGATCGAGGCGCCGATGATGCCGGCGCCGATGACGATGAATTGCTTTGCGCTGCTCATGCCGGACCTTTGAGAGAGATTTCCCTCTCATGCCACCGCGCCGAGCAGACCTCAAGTGAGAGCTAGACGCTGCCCGCCGCTACCGCCTGCGCCCCGGCAATCAGGCCCTTCAGCTCGTCGCAGCGCCGCATGAGCCGTGAAGAGTCGACTTTCTTCGCAATCGCGAGCGCGGTGCCGAGCTCCAGCTCAGCGCCGGAACGATCGCCCATCCTGATGAGCAGCGCCGCGAGCGACAGCCGGGCGTCAGCGACATTGACCGGCGAGCCGATCTCGTTCCAGTGCGAGCATGCGATCTGCAGCTCCCGGGCAGCCTCGGCGGGGCGCTCTTCCTGCATGAAAAGCTCCGCTTTGGCTTCCGCGGTCAGCGCCTGGATGGAGGCCATCGGCCAGCGCTGCGGCTGGGTCTCCAATTCGGCGATCACCTCCTTCGCCCGCTCGCGCCGATTGGTCCGCGCCGCCACCTTGGCGAGCGTGGCGAGGACCATGCCTCGCCGCTGCAAGGTCGGCCAGCCATTGCCCACCAGGGAACGTTCGAGAGCGCTGAAAGCGGCCTCCGCCTGCCCTTGCTCCAGTTGCAGCAGCGCAAGTCCGGGCTGCGGATCCCAGCCTGCTGCGTGCGATGCGCGGTAGGCCGTTTCGGCTTCGGTGAATTCTCCGGCCGCCAGGTGAATGTCGCCCAGCACGCGCAAGGCGTCGCCGGTCGCCCAGGGCGCGTCGAGTGCGAGCTGGTCGAGTGCCGCGCGCACAAGCGCTTCCGCCTCCTTCAGCGTGCCATGAACGCCGAGCACTTCGGCGCGATGCAGCCGGCACGAGCCCGAAAGGTTTTCCAGCCCGTGTCCCCTGCACCAATCTTCGTAGCCGAGCGTCCATTGGTTGGCGCGCGACCAGTCGCCGAAATTCCGGCAAGCCCACAGAATGTTGCAATAGAGGATCCCGCCGACGACCGGGTCGACATCGCTGGACAGGCCGAGCGCGGCGGCAAGGTCCTGATCCTCCTGCCCGGCTTTGGTTTCACCGAGACACAGCTTGAAGAAGCCGCGATAGATAAGGCCGAGCGACTCCACCACCGGATCGTCGAGGTGCCTGCCGACCGCGAAGGCTTGCTCAGCCAGCGCAAGCGCCTGTTCCGGCTCGGCTTCCGCGCCCATGATGCGCGCCCCCATCCAGCACCAGAGACCGTGCTCCCTGCTATCGGAAGCGGTATCGATCAACTGCGCGGCGCGCTTGTGCCAGCCCTTGGCGACGGCAAGCTCGCCTCTCTCGAGATGGATCCTGGCGAGGGTGATTGCGGGGGAAGCCGCGCGCAGTCGCTCGCCGGCCACGCCGTAAGCCGTCACCGCGCGCGCCAGAAGCGGAATGGCTTCGGCCGGCCGGCCCATGCATTCCAGCGCCAGCGCCCATTCCTCGAGATCGGCCGTCAGCAGCTCGTCGGCGGCATCCGCCTGCGTGAAAGAAGCCGCGGCGTCATGCCATTTCCTCGCTGCAACGGCAGCCCGCGCCGACAGAATTGACAGGCCGGGGATCGAGAGCTTGCCGCCCGCATCGGCCGGCGCCGGCCTGGTTTGCAAGGCGGCCGGCTGATCGAGGCAAATCCGGTAGCCGAAGCGGGGCAGGTTGCGCAGCGCCGTCTCCATGCCGCCCTGGCGAAGGATGCCGCGGGCAAGGCTCGCGACGCGCTGCAGCGAAGCCTCGGTCACCGTCACGTCGGGCCACAGCCTCTCAAGCAATTCGTCCTTGCTCAAGGCGCGCTCCTGATGGCGCAGCAGGACGGCGAAGAAATCGAAGACCAGAGGCTGCACCTCGATCTCGCTTCCGGCGAGGCGAAGGGCGCGGGACTCCTCATTAAGTTCGAAGTCGCCGAAGCAATAAATTCCCATCGGCAGCAATCCCTGTAACGGCAATAGGCAAAGGATCAGAATAAGATAAGGGCGGCGTAAGGACTGTTGGCCGCCGCTTTCGTAATTCTCCGTCTGCCTGGCGGGCCAAGCTGCAGTTTAGCTCAGCGGCCCCCGGGATGTCACGGGCACCGACCTGGTCGGGCGCGCGGTGGCATTTGAACCCAGATCAAGGAGATTATGATATGCAGAAATACATCATTGAACGCGAGATTCCCAAGGTCGGCACCTTTGAGCGCGAGCAGCTTCGCGATGCGTCCAAGGCCTCAAATGCCGTTCTGGCCGAGCTTGGCCCCGACATCCAGTGGGTCGAATCCTTCGTGGCGGACGACAAGACCTTTTGCGTCTATCTCGCCAAGGACGAGGCGATCATCCAGCGTCATGCCAAGATGAGCGGCTTTCCGGCGACGAAGATCACGCTGGTCAAGCGCCTGTTCGATCCGACGACGGCTTACGCCGCAGCCTGACGGGGAGGATCGATCGTGAAGCGCTTTGCCGAAATTGTCCTTGCGGTCGGCGCCTCCGCGCTGTTTTGCGGCACCGCGGTCGCCCACGACATGCCCGATCCGGTGCTCAACCGGTCTCGGGAGATGGCGGCCAAGTATTTCGACATCGAGGTCGCCAAGGCGGACGGCTATCGGCAACTGTTCGAATGCACGACGCATGACCAGCACGGAACGATGGGCGTCCACTTCATCCATCCCGAGCGGGCCGGCGACGGCAGGCTCGTGCTCGGCGAGCCAGATGTGCTGACCTACGAGCCGGAGGCCGATGGCTCGATGCAGCTCGTCGGCATGGAATACATCGTCTTCGAAAAGGACTGGAAGGGCAAAGGTGTACCCGAATTCCTCGGCCGCACCCTGCAGCGCAAGACGACGGTGGGAGTCCATCCGGTGGACCCGTATTACGAGCTCCATGTCTGGCACTGGCGGCACAACCCGGCCGGCATGTTCGCCGACTGGAACCCTTATGTGAGCTGCGAGCACGACCGGTCGTGACACGCGCAGCGTCTTCGGGAGGGCCTGCACGGCCCTCCCGGTCCTTTCGTTCAAACAAAAGGAAGATGATCATGCCATCCCTTCGCATGGGAATGAAGCCCGTCGCCCGCTCATCCGTTAACGGGCGTTTCTTCGCGACAGCCGTCGAAATATGCCGTTCCGGGCTGCGCGTCCTCGCGCGGATGGTCCGCATTCGCAGGGATCGCGCCTGGCTGGACGAGTTGCCGGACTACCTGTTGCGCGACATCGGTATCAAACGCTTGGAAATATCGTCGGTCACCAGGTACGGCGGCAAGACCGATCGCGACGGAATGTGGAATTGAGGACCAAGGTCTTTTGCCGACGGCACGTCTCTCTGCTGCGCCGGTCGAACCGGTCTCTCCAAAACCGTCGACACGCCGGACAAGCGCTGCTAGAAGCCCGCGCCACAGACAGGATTCCAGAAATTGGCAGAAGACATCGAACAGGCGGTATCGCGCCGCCGCACCTTCGCGATCATCGCGCACCCTGACGCCGGCAAGACCACGCTCACCGAAAAGCTGCTGCTGTTCGGCGGCGCCATTCAGCTCGCCGGCGAGGTTAAGGCCAAGAAGGACCGCATCCAGACCCGGTCCGACTGGATGAAGATCGAGCGCGAGCGCGGCATCTCGGTCGTTACCTCGGTGATGACCTTCGAATATGACGACAACGTCTTCAACCTGCTCGACACGCCCGGCCACGAGGATTTCGCCGACGACACTTATCGCACGCTGTCGGCGGTGGATTCGGCGGTCATGGTCATCGACGCCGCCAAGGGCATCGAGCCGCGCACGCTGAAATTGTTCGAGGTCTGTCGGCTGCGCGACATTCCGATCATAACCTTCGTCAACAAGATGGACCGCGAGAGCCGCGATCCGTTCGAAATCCTCGACGAGATCGAGCAGAAGCTGGCGCTGGACACCGCGCCGGTCACCTGGCCGATCGGCCGCGGCAGGACCTTTTCCGGCACCTACCATCTGGCGCTGAACGCGGTGCGCAAGGGCGACGCGGAAAAGGAGCGCACGCCGGTCAACGGGCCCGATTCCAACCGCGTCGCCGGCCTTTTGCCCGAAAACGAGCGCGAGGCCTTCATCGAGGAACTGGAACTCGCGCGGGAGGCTTGTCGTCCGCTCGACGTGGAAGCCTTTCGCGAAGGCCACCTGACGCCGGTCTATTTC
Source organism: Mesorhizobium sp. CA10 (assembly GCF_020165285.1). Taxonomy (NCBI): domain Bacteria; kingdom Pseudomonadati; phylum Pseudomonadota; class Alphaproteobacteria; order Hyphomicrobiales; family Phyllobacteriaceae; genus Mesorhizobium; species Mesorhizobium sp. CA10. The sequence continues at coordinate 208,216 of NZ_JAIUHV010000002.1, read as the reverse complement.
GGCTCGGCGTTGCGCAATTACGGCGTGCGCGACCTGATCGAGGCGCTCGGCGCCTACGGCCCGCCGCCGCGCGCCCAGGAAGCCGACGAGCGAACTGTGGAGGCGACAGAGGAGAAGATGACCTCCTTCGTCTTCAAGATCCAGGCCAACATGGATCCGAACCACCGCGACCGCATCGCCTTCGTCCGCGTCTGCTCGGGTAAGCTTGAGCGCGGCATGAAGGCCAAGCTGGTGCGCACCGGTAAGCCGATGAGCCTGTCGGCGCCGCAGTTCTTCTTCGCCCGCACCCGCGTCACCGCCGACGAGGCTTTCGCCGGCGACGTCGTCGGCATCCCCAACCACGGCACGCTGCGCATCGGCGACACGCTGACCGAAGGCGAGGAGATCCTGTTCCGCGGCGTGCCGAACTTCGCCCCGGAAATCCTGCGCCGCGTGCGCCTCGGCGACGCCATGAAGGCCAAGAAGCTGAAGGAAGCCCTGCACCAGATGGCCGAGGAAGGCGTCGTGCAGCTGTTCTCGCCCGAGGACGGCTCGCCGGCCATCGTCGGCGTCGTCGGCGCGCTGCAGCTCGACGTTCTGAAGGAACGGCTGAACATCGAATACACGCTGCCGGTGGATTTCGAGATGTCGCGTTTCTCGATCTGCCGCTGGATCTCGGCCGACGACAAGGCGGAAGTCCAGCGTTTCATCGAGGCGCATCGGGGCGACATTGCCCGCGACCTCGACAACGATCCGGTCTTTCTCGCCCAGCACGCCTTCTCGCTGAACTACGAAGCCGAGCGCTGGAAAGCGATCCGCTTCACCGCGGTCAAGGATTACCAGGTGCGTGATAAGGCGGCGTGAGTGTTTTTCCCTTCCCCCCCTTGTGGGGGAAGGTGGTCTCGCGAAGCGAGGTCGGATGAGGGGTATTCCAGGGAAAGCCAACGCCTCACTCCGCTGGAACACCCCTCATCCGTCTCGGCGCTGCGCGCCGATACACCTTCTCCCACAAGGGGCGAAGGTAAAGGGCGCTCACCCCTTCGCCGCTTCCTCGATCTTGGCGATGTCGATCTTGCCCATCTGCATCATCGCGGACATCACGCGGCCGGCTTTCTCGCGGTCCGGATCCTGAAGCAGCCGCGGCAGTTGCTCCGGCACGACCTGCCAGGAAACGCCGAACTTGTCCTTCAGCCAGCTGCAGCGTCCCGGTTCGCCGCCTTCGGTGAGCCTGGTCCAGAAATGATCCACCTCTTCCTGCGTCTTGCAGTCGATCGACAGCGAGATCGCTTCGGTGAACTTGTATTGCGGCCCGCCGTTGAGGGCTTGGAATTGCACGCCGTCGAGCTCGAACGAGGCGACCAGCACCTGGCCTTCCTGGGGATGGCCCTTGGGCCAGCGCGTCACGCTCAGCACCTTCGAATTCTTGAAGATGGAGATGTAGTGGTTCATGGCCTCCTCGGCCTGGTCGTCGAACCACAGGAAGGTGGTGATCTTCTGCATGCCTTGCTCCTCGGGCTTCATGTTGGCTTCGTTGTCAAACGGTTCGGTGGCGATTTCGTGCCATTTCGATGCCGTTTGCCTCAAGGACGCCTCAGCGAGGCGTCATCCGACAGCGGCAGCAAAAATTTCCTGAAAAGCGCAAATTTGCCGAAGCATGCTGGCGCAGCGCAAAATGGTGGTCATGCCGGAACGTGGCCGCTATAACCGCTGCCGACTAAATTCGAGCGCCGCCCGCCGCATCGGTGTGGCCAGCCAGCAAGGACAATCGAATGCCCGCCTATCGTTCCCGCACCACCACCCATGGCCGCAACATGGCCGGCGCTCGCGGCCTCTGGCGCGCCACCGGCATGAAGGATTCGGATTTCGGCAAGCCGATCATCGCGGTGGTCAATTCCTTCACTCAGTTCGTGCCGGGCCATGTCCATCTGAAGGATCTGGGCCAGCTCGTCGCGCGCGAGATCGAGAAGGCCGGCGGCGTCGCCAAGGAGTTCAATACCATCGCCGTCGACGACGGCATCGCGATGGGTCATGACGGCATGCTCTATTCGCTGCCGTCGCGCGAGCTGATCGCCGATTCCGTCGAATATATGGTCAACGCGCATTGCGCCGATGCCATGGTCTGCATCTCCAACTGCGACAAGATCACCCCCGGCATGCTGATGGCCTCGCTGCGCCTCAATATCCCGACCGTCTTCGTTTCCGGCGGTCCGATGGAGGCCGGCAAGGTGGTGCTGGCCGGCAAGGCGCAGGCGCTCGATCTGGTCGACGCCATGGTCGCGGCCGCCGACGACAAGATCTCCGATGAGGACGTCAAGATCATCGAGCGCTCGGCCTGCCCGACCTGCGGCTCGTGTTCCGGCATGTTCACCGCCAATTCGATGAACTGCCTGACCGAGGCGCTGGGTCTGTCGCTGCCGGGCAACGGGTCGACCTTGGCCACCCATGCCGACCGCAAGCGCCTGTTCGTGGAGGCCGGCCATCTCGTCGTCGATCTCGCCCAGCGCTATTACGAACAGGACGACGAAACGGCACTGCCGCGCAGCATCGCCTCCAAGGGTGCCTTCGAGAACGCCATGGCGCTCGATATCGCCATGGGCGGTTCGACCAACACGGTGCTGCATATCCTTGCCGCCGCGCATGAAGGAGAGGTCGACTTCACCATGGAGGACATCGACCGGCTGTCGCGCAAGGTGCCGGTGCTCTGCAAGGTGGCGCCGGCCAAGTCCGATGTCCACATGGAGGACGTCCACCGCGCCGGCGGCATCATGGCCATTCTCGGCCAGCTCGACGAGGCCGGCCTGATCAACCGCGACCTGCCGACCGTCCATACCGCCACCCTCGGCGAGGCCCTCGACCACTGGGATATTTCGCGCACCTCTGCCGAAAATGTCCGCGACTTCTTCCTCGCTGCCCCCGGCGGCGTGCCGACCCAGGTCGCCTTCAGCCAGGACCGCCGCTGGGACGAGCTCGATCTCGACCGCGAGAAGGGCGTCATCCGCTCGGCCAGGACGCCGTTCTCGAAGGATGGCGGTCTTGCCGTCTTGAAGGGCAATCTGGCGCTCGACGGCTGCATCGTGAAGACTGCTGGCGTCGATGAGTCGATCCTGAAATTCACCGGCCCGGCCCGCGTCTTCGAAAGCCAGGACGCCTCGGTCAAGGCGATCCTCGGCAACGAGATCAAGGCCGGCGACGTCGTCGTCATCCGCTACGAGGGACCGCGCGGCGGCCCCGGCATGCAGGAGATGCTCTACCCGACCAGTTACCTGAAGTCGAAGGGCCTCGGCAAAGCCTGCGCGTTGATCACCGACGGCCGCTTCTCCGGCGGCACGTCGGGCCTGTCCATCGGCCATGTCTCGCCGGAAGCCGCCGAAGGCGGCGCCATCGGCCTGGTCCAGGAAGGCGACACGATCGAGATCGACATACCCAACCGCACTATTCGCCTCGCCATCAGCGATGCCGAGCTCGAAGCGCGTCGGGCTGCGATGAACGCTAAGGGCGCCGACGCCTGGAAGCCGGCCGAGAAGCGCAAGCGCAAGGTGACGACGGCATTGCGTGCCTATGCGGCTTTCGCCACCAGCGCCGACAAGGGCGCGGTCAGGAAGGTGCCGGAGTAAGGAGCGCTTCCCCTTCTCCCCTTGTGGGAGAAGGTGGATCGGCGCGCAGCGCCGAGACGGATGAGGGGTGCTCCGGCGGAGCGAGACGCTCGCAAATTCCGACTGGATGAACGGCGCCACCAGGCCGGAACACCCCTCATCCGTCGCCTTCGGCACCACCTTCTCCCGCAAGGGGAGAAGGAGAGGCGCTGCGTCACGGCATCAGCTGATATTCATAAAGCTTCTGGTAGAGCCCGCCCTGTTTGAGCAGGGTCTTGTGCGGGCCGCTTTCCACCACCTTGCCCTTTTCCAGCACCACGATCGTATCGGCCTGGTGCACGGTCGACAGCCGGTGCGCGATCACGATCGTCGTGCGCCCGACGGTAAGCTGCTGCAGCGCGTCCCGGAACAGCGCTTCCGATTCGGCATCGAGCGCGCTGGTCGCCTCGTCGAGCAGCAGGATCTCGGCGTTGCGCAGCATGGCGCGCGCGATCGAAATGCGCTGGCGCTGGCCCCCGGACAACAGCGAGCCGTTCTCGCCGACCTCCGTGTCGTAACCCTTGGTCATGGCGCTGATGAAGTCATGCGCGTTGGCGGCCTTGGCGGCGGCGATCACCTCTTCGTCGGTCGCGTCCTCGCGGCCGAGGCGGATGTTGTGCATGACGGTGCCGGCAAACAGGAACGTGTCCTGGCTGACATAGGCGATCTTGCTTCTGAGCGAATCGAGCGTCGCGAACGAGATGTCCTGGCCGTCGAACATCACCTTGCCGATCTGCGGATCATACATGCGCATGATCAGGTTCAGGATCGTCGACTTGCCGCTGCCCGACGGTCCGACCAGCGCCGTCATCTTGCCGGCGTCAAGCGTCAGGTTGAATCCTTCGAACACCGACGGGCTTTCCGGATAGGCGAAGCTGACATTGTCGAAGCGGATTTCGCCCGGACCGGGTTGCAGCGGCGTGGCGCCGGGTTTCTCGGCCAGCGTCAGCGGTCGGTCGGCGAGCTGGAACATCATGCGCACGCCGACAATGCCCGTCTCCAGCGAGATGCGGACGCGGGCCAGGCGCTTTGCCGGCTCATAAGCCAGCAGCAGCGCGGCGATGAAGGCCATGATGTTGCCCGGCATCTGGCCGCCCTGCAGCACCAGCAGGCCGCTGACCAGCACGGCGCCGGCAATCGCCAGCCCGGCCAGCGTTTCCATCACCGGGCTGGTGGCGGCTTCCAGCGTGGCGATGTTGTTGGCACGGGTTTCGACGTCCGACACCGCCTTGTGCATGCGCTTGCGCATAGCGGCTTCGAGATTGAAGGATTTGACGACCCGCACGCCGATCGCCGTTTCCTGCATCACATGCACGATCTGGCCGAGTGAGATGAATTCCATCGCCGCGATCTTGCGGACGCGTCTCAGGATGCGGTTGACGCCGTAGATCGCCACCGGTCCGACGACGAAGCAGATCAGCGACAGCGCCGGCTGTTGCCAGACCATGACCATCACCAGCACAACCAACGTCACCAGGTCGCGCACATAGGACGTGACGACGAGGTCGAGCACGCTGCGCGCCGCCTGCGCGTTGTTGGTCATGCGGGTGATCAGGTCGGAAGACGAGGTCGAATGGTAGAATTCGATGCCTTGCGCCAGGATACGGTCGTAGATCTTGCGCTGCCGGTCGGCAATGATGGCATTGCCGACGCGGCTCATGAAATAGGTCTGGACGAAAGTCGCGATGCCCTTGAGAACAAAGATCGCCGCCACACCCCCGGCAATCAGGTTTACGCGGTCTATCCGCTTATAGACCACGAACTCGTTGGTGATTTCGCGCAGGATCCAGGCGCTTGCCCCCGTCATGAGGGCGACCACCAGCATCGACAATATGGCCGCGCCATAGCCGAACTTATGGTCGTGGAAGGATTCTCTTACCAGCCTCGCGATGAGGCGTTGGTTTTCCGTCGAGCGGAAGAAGCGAAACAACGGCCGATCCTATGGCTGGCTGCGAGAAATTCGGATTCGCCACAAGGGCGCGTGGCGGCTTATAGAGCGAGTTGAGGCCGGATGGAACCTTTCGCCGTCGAGGGAAAGAAAAGGCTGCGGCAGGCTGTCTTTTCGGTCACGATAGCAGCCGATTCTGGTATTGGGGACGACGACAGATGGATTTCGACTTGATCGTGCGCGGCGGCACGCTGCCGGATGGCAGGATTGCCGATATCGGCATTGCCGGCGAGACCATCGTCGCGATCGAACCAAAGCTCGAGGGTTCGGCGCCGGCCGAAATCGACGCGAGCGGCAATCTCGTCTCGCCGCCTTTCGTTGATCCGCATTTCCATATGGACGCCACGCTCTCCTACGGCATTCCGCGCATCAATGCGTCGGGCACGCTGCTCGAAGGCATCGCGCTATGGGGCGAGCTGAAGCCGCTTTTGACGCATGAGGCCGTGCGCGAGCGCGCGCTCGCCTATTGCGACTGGGCCGTATCGATGGGCTTGCTCGCCATCCGCAGCCATGTCGATGTCTGCGACGACCGGCTGCTCGCGGTGGAAGCCCTGCTCGACGTCAAGAAAACCGTCGCGCCTTATATCGACCTGCAACTGGTCGCGTTTCCGCAGGACGGCCTCTACCGCTCGCCGAATGCTCGTGAAAACACCATCCGCGCGCTCGACATGGGCGTCGACATCGTCGGCGGCATCCCGCATTTCGAGCGCACCATGGCCGAGGGCGCCCGCTCGGTGACGGAGCTTTGCGAGATCGCGGCCAAACGCGGCCTGATGGTCGACATGCATTGCGACGAGACCGACGATCCGCTGTCGCGCCATATCGAGCAGCTGGCCTATGAAACGCAGCGCCTTGGGTTGCAGGGCAGGGTGGCCGGCTCGCACCTCACATCGATGCATTCGATGGACAATTATTACGTCTCGAAGCTTTTGCCGCTCATCGCCGAGGCCGGTGTATCGGCAATCCCCAATCCGCTGATCAACATCATGCTGCAGGGGCGCCACGACACCTTCCCGAAGCGGCGCGGCCTGACCCGGGTCAAGGAGATGCAGGCGCTCGGCATCCGCGTCGGCTGGGGCCAGGATTGCGTGCTCGATCCCTGGTACTCGCTGGGCACCGCCGACATGCTCGACGTCGCCTTCATGGGCCTGCATGTCGCGCAGATGTCGAGCCCGGCCGACATGGCGCGCTGCTTCGACATGGTGACCAACGTCAACGCCGCCATCATGGGGCTCGATCATCTGGGCCTTGCCGTCGGCAAGCGGGCGAGCCTCGTCGTGCTCGATGCCGGCAATGCGATCGAGGCCGTGCGCCTGCGCCCCGAGCGCCTTTGCGTCATCGCCAGGGGCAAGGTGGCGGCTGAGCGGACGAAGCAGGAAACACGGCTGTCGATCGCGGGACGGCCAGCGCAGGTGAACCGGCGGCATAAGGCGGGCTAGAACCAGCCGATTTCCGCCGCTGGTCTTACCGATGCTCCGGATTTCCCTCGTCAAGCCGGCCGCTTGCGACTAGGGAGCGGCATGGCCTTGCTCGCCCGAAATTTCACGATCAGGAACATGTTGCTCGCCGGCATCCTGTTGATGCTGGCCGGCGACTTCATGTTCGCGCTGAACGACGCGATGGGCAAATGGCTGGTCGCCTCCTTTTCAGTCGGGCAGGTGGTGCTGATCCGCTCGATCGGCGCCTTCATCGTGCTGGGCCCGATGATCGCCAACCAGGGCACGGTCAGGCTGTTTCACCTGGACCGGCCGCTTTTGCAGTTACTGCGTGTCGTGGCCACCACCGCCGATACCGGGCTTTTCTACGCCGCGGTCGTCTACCTGCCGCTCGCCGACGTAATGAGCTTCTACATGGCCGGGCCGATCTATGTCGCGGCGCTGTCGCACTTGCTGCTCGGCGAAAAGGTCGGCTGGCGGCGCTGGCTGGCGATCCTGGTCGGCTTCTGCGGCGTGCTGATCATCCTGAAGCCGTCCTCGGCGGCCTTCTCGCTGTCATCGGCCTTCGCGCTGGTGGGCAGCATCGCCTTCGGCTTCGCCATCATCCTCGGCCGCCTCCTGCGCGGCACCAGCGACACGACCTTGGTCACCTGGCAGACGATCGGCACGCTGATCGTCGGCGGCGTGCTTACCATCGGCACCTGGCGCACGCCATCGGCGCTCGATTTCGGCGCCATGCTGTTGCTCGGCGTCGTCTCCTGCGCCGCGCATCTGATGATCACGAGGGCGCTGAAGCTGGCGCCGGCCTCGACGCTGGCGCCGCTGCATTACACGCTGCTCCTGTGGGCTGTGGTCTTCGGCCTCATGTTCTTCGGCGATGTCCCGGGGCCGCGCATATTGATCGGAGCGGCGATCGTCGTGCTTGCCGGCCTGTTCATCTTCCATCGTCAGAAGGTGGTGGAGATCGAGGTGCCGCCCGAGAACGTGCCGAAGGGCGTGAACTAGACCCGGGCGACCTCGCCCAAGGCATTTCACGGTTTTACGGAAACGGTGAAATGCCCATCTCCTTGTTCTGACGTAATTTCAGACGGAAAACCGCTTCACACTTTTCCTGAAATTGCTCTGGCCTTCGCTCGAGAAATATTTTCCGGTGCAAATCGCCTGCCGGGTACAATCTGTAATTGATTCCAGCGGGACCGGCAGGATATCTATGGCCCGGAAAATTGCGCTATTGCGGGGGTAATCATGGGCAGTTTCTCTATATGGCATTGGCTTATAGTGCTGATCATTATCGGCGTGCCGTTGTTGTTTGTCTTGAGGGCGCCGCCAGCCGGCGTCAATCGTTTCGGGGACACCCCGCCTTCGATGAACTTTGGTGAAGCGATAGCAAGCTTCTTCCGAAATTATCTGAATTTTTCCGGCAGGGCCAGTCGCTCGGAGTTCTGGTATGCCTATTTGTTCATTGTCATTGTCGGCGTCATCATGATCGTTGTTGATGCCGTTGTTGGAAATGAATTTATCTCATCAATCTGGAATCTTGCCATCCTTTTGCCGACACTCGCCATGACCGCGCGCAGGCTGCATGACATCAACAGAAGCGGCTGGCACCAGTTGCTCGCGGGATTGTTCCCCATCGGCACGATTGCGCTCATCATCTGGTATTGCAGAAAGTCCGACGAAACAGGGTCGTTGAACGAGATCCAGAGGGTTTTCAGGTAGAGCGTCGCGACGGGTCTAGAGCATGATCCCGAAAAGTGGGAACCGGTTTTCGGAGAAAGATCATGCTCCCACAAAGAGTTAGATCGTGATGGCGATTCAACGAAACGCCATCACGATCTAGCCCAGGCGAACAGACGCCAGATGCCGCGAAAATTCCGCGGTCTCCATCAGCGCCTTGCAGCGGGCAAAGCGACCGTCGGCATAGGCGCGGAAATCGTCGGCCGGATTGTCGTTGGCGAGCTGGATCAGTCCCCAGAGCGTCCAGAGCAGGTCGCACATCGCCTTGTAGATGACGATACGTCCGCGCGCCGCCGGCCTCGCCTCGCCGCCGAAATAGGCGCGCATCAGTTCCTCGTCCTGGGCCGCATCGAACCTGCCCTCGACCGAAAGGTCGCCGAGGTCCCACAGCGGATCGTTCATGCCGGAATATTCCCAGTCGACGATCCACATCCGCTCGCCCGTATCAAGGAAATTTTCGCACAGCGGATCGCAATGGCAGGCGGCGAGCGGGATAGGGTGCGCGGCAAGCGCGGCGCGCACCGCGCCTGCCTCGCGCACCACGTCGTGATAGCCGGCGGGCAGCGCCACGTCCTTCGTCGATAAGACCTTGAGATAGTCGTCGATCATCGCGAACAATTCGAAACGGAAGGGGAACACCGCGCCCGAAGCATGCAGCTTGCGGAAGGCGTAGCCCGCTCGCGCGGGGCTGCCCGACCGCGCCTTGAATTTCTCCGGCGACATCGTCTCGGCGCCGGCGATAAAGCGCGTCGCCATCAGGCCGGACGCCGGATCGGCATAAAGCACCTCGGGGCTGACTCCGGCCTTGGCCGCCTCGCGCGCCGCCACCGCCTCGTTGGCGCGGTTGATATATTCTTCCGTGCCCTTGCCGGGAATGCGCAGACACGCTTCGCCGGCCCGGTAGACCTTGTTGGTCAGGCCGGCCAAACGCTCCAGCGGCCCGTCATAGCCTGCCAGCGCCGGAATGGCGGCCAACGCGGCGCGCGCCTCGTCCATCGTCATCCCCTTTACCATCACACGATGTTTTACAGCGGAACGGTTCCACAGTTTTTGCCGCTTGGCTACCATTGCGGATACGAATCGGCGGCGGGAGCAGAAATGGCGGACGGCAAGCACAGCGGCTCGCTAAGCGCGGCCTACGCCGCGAAGCGGCCTGAGGAAGTGGCGGCGATCTATGACGGCTGGGCCGAGACCTATGATGCCGACATGTCGGCCGCCGGCTATCGCCACCCGACGATCTGCCTGGCGCTGCTTGCCAGGCACCTGCCGCGCGGCGCCGAACCCTTGCTCGATGCGGGCGCCGGCACCGGCCTGATCGGCGAATGGCTGGCCATCACCGGCTATCCGAAGGTCGAGGCGCTCGACATCTCGCAAGGCATGCTGGACAAGGCGGGCGCCAAGGGCGTCTACACGGCGCTGCATCGCCTGGCGATGGGCAACGCTTTGCCCTTCGCCGACGGCGTCTATGCCGGCATTGTTTCGGCGGGCGTCTTCACTTCGGGCCATGTCGGAATCGAGGGGCTGGACGAGTTGATCCGCATCTGCCGTCCAGGCGGGATCATCGTGCTGACCGTCAAGAACACGCTGTGGCAATCAGGCTTCGCCGAGCGCATTGCCGGACTTGAGGCTCAGGGCAGGGTGAAGCGCGTCGAGGAAACGGCGCCTTACGCCTCGATGCCGGGCGAGTCCGATACCGTGCCAAGCAGGGGACTTGTGCTGCGCGTCAGCTGACCATTTCATCGATCAGGCCTTTATCCTTGCCCCGGCCGGATCGTACATCGCCTCGAGATGGATCTTTGCCGGCGTGCGCTCCATCGCCACGACAAGCTCATAGTCGCCCGAGGCCAGAAAATCGTCGCTGACGCCGTCGGCATTGCGCACATAGCCGTAGCCGATGTTCTTCTCCACCGTGTAGCCGTAGCCGCCGCTGGTGAGATAGCCGACGGGCTCGCCATTGCGCAGGATCGTCTCGCGTCCGACCAGCACGATCTCCGGGTCGTGCACCGTGAAGCCGGCAAAGCGTTTCATCGGCGGCTTGCCGGCTGCCTTCTCCAGCGCCCGGCGTCCGACGAAGTCGGTATTCTTGCGAAGCTTCACGGCCCAGCCGAGCCCCGCCTCCTGCGGCATATCGTTCGGCGTGATGTCGGAACCCCAGGCGCGATAGCCCTTCTCCAGTCGCAGCGATTCCAGCGCCCGGTAGCCGACCGGGCGAATGCCATGCGCCTTGCCCACCGCCATCAGCGCATCGAAAACCTCGCCGGTGGCGGCGATCGGCACATGCAGCTCCCAGCCCAGTTCCCCGACATAGGTGACGCGCAGCGCCTTCACGCTGTGGCCGGCAATCTGGATTTCGCGCGCATGGCCGAAGGGGAAGGCGGCGTTCGAGACATCGGCGTCCGTCACCGCCGTCAGCACGTCGCGGGCGCGGGGTCCCATCAGCGACAGCGTGCCGAAATCCTCCGTGACGTCGGTCAGTCTGGCATCCAGCCCGGGGCCGATATGGTCGCCGATCCAGGAGAGGTCATGCGTGCGGAAGCCGGTGCCGGTGACGATGTAGAACCGGTCCTCGTCGAGCCGCGACACGGTAAGGTCTGCCTCGATGCCGCCGCGCGTATTGAGAAGCTGCGTGTAGGTCAGCCGTCCGACCGGCTTGTCGACGTCGTTGGCGCAGATCCAGTCGAGCGCCTTCAGCGCGTCAGTGCCGGTCAGCTCGTATTTGGCGAAGGAGGACTGGTCGAAGATGCCGACCTTCTCGCGCACATGACGGTGCTCGTCGCCGACCGGGCCGAACCAGTTCTGGCGGCCCATCGAATAGACGTCCTCGGCGGCCGCGCCATCCGGCGCGAACCAGTTCGGCCGCTCCCAGCCAAGCTTGGAGCCGAACACGGCGCGATGCATCTTCAGCCGCTCATAGAGCGGCGAGACGATGCGAGGGCGTCCGGAGAGATATTCCTCGTGCGGGAAGCCGATCGTGTAGTGCTTGCCATAGGCCTCCAGCGTGCGGTCGCGGACCCAGTCGCGGTCGCGGTGCAGGCCGGAGAAGCGGCGGATGTCGACCACCCACAGGTCGAGCGGCGCCTCGCCGTCGGCGACCCATTGCGCCAGCACCCAGCCGGCGCCGCCGCCGGACGCGATGCCGAAGGCGTTGAAGCCGGCACCGACGAACATGTTGGCGCATTCGGGCGCTGCGCCGAGGATAAAGTTGCCGTCCGGCGTGAAACTCTCCGACCCGTTGATCATCTGCTTGACGCCGGCGGTCTGCAGCGCCGGAACGCGCGCGATCGCCTGGGCCATGTGCTGCTCGAAATGATCGTAGTCGTCGTCGAACAGACGGAACTCCCAGTCGTTCGGGACATCGCCGCCGGGAAGTCCGGTTGCCCAGGCCTGCGGGTTGGGCTCATAGCCCCCCATCACCAGCCCGCCGACCTCTTCCTTGAAATAGGTGCGGCGGTCGGGGTCGCGGATTGTCGGCGCGTCGGTCGCAAGGCCCGCGATCTTCTCGGTGATGATGTACTGGTGCTTGACCGGCTGCAGCGGCACGTTGATGCCGGCCATCGCGCCGACCTGCCTTGCCCATTGTCCAGCGCAGTTCACCACCTTGTCGCAGGCGATGTCGCCCTGTGAAGTCTTCACCGCCGTGATGCGGCCGTCCTTCATCGTGAAGCCGGTGACGCGCACGCCCTCGAACAGTTTCGCGCCATGCATGCGCGCGCCCTTGGCGAGCGACTGGGCGATGTCGGAGGGGCTCGCCTGCCCATCGGTCGGCAGCCAGGAAGCGCCGACAAGATCGCTTGTCTCCATCAGCGGCCACATGCGCTTCACTTCCGCCGGCGACAGCAGCTGCATGTCCATGCCGAAGCTTTTGGCCGTGGTCGCCAGCCGCTTGAACTCGGTCCAGCGGTCGGCATTCGTCGCCAGCCGCAGACAGCCGGTCATCTTCCAGCCGGTCGCCAGGCCCGTCTCGGCCTCCAGCCCCTTGTAAAGCTCGACCGAATATTTGAGCACGCGCGTGATCGAGGCCGAGGAGCGCAGCTGCCCGACCAGGCCGGCGGCGTGCCAGGTCGAGCCCGAGGTCAGCTTGCCCTGCTCGAGCAGCACCACGTCCGCCCTATGGTCGCGCGCCAGGTGGTAGGCAGTGGAACAGCCGATGATGCCGCCGCCGATGACGACGATTTCGGCATGGCTGGGCAAGGTCATGGCTTGGTCCCGTATTTCGTCCGGTAGTTGTCCAGCGCCGCGTCGAGCCGGACGAGGTTTTCCTCGCTATAGGCGACATAGTCGATGCCGGGCGCGTCGAGATAGAGCTCGGACACCATGCTCCACATCGCTTCGCGCAGCAGCGAGGCGCATTGCATGGCAGCATGCGATCGGCGGATTTCGCCGTCCGGCTCCTTCATGAAATAGGCGGTCATGAAGGCGAAGGATTCGTCATCGCTCAGGCCGGCGTTCGAGGCGGCGCCGGCGAGGTCGAACATCGCCGTGTTGAAGCCGGCATACTCGAAATCGATCAGCCACAGTCGCCTGCCGTCGTCGAGGATGTTTGCCGGCAAAAGATCGTTATGGCCGAAGACGATCGGCAGCAGCTTTTGCGCGCGCTCGAGCTCGTCCGCCAGGGCCAGATAACGTGGCAGCTCAGCCTTCTTGCGGCTGCCGCCTTCGTCCAGCGTGCGCGCATAGTCGCGGATGACGTGGAACACCCAGAACATGAAACCGGCGCCGGAGACATGCTTCGGCATCTCGCGGTGAAAGCCGCGCAGCAGCGCGGCCACGCGGCCGAGATTGGCCCGCACATCCTCTCCCAGGAGGGTCTTGGCGCCGAGAAATTCCGTCACCAGGATGCCGGGCTCGGCATAATGCACGGCCGGCGCGAAGCCCGCCGCATGCGCTGCCCGTGCCGTCATCACCTCGCGTTCGCGAAAGACATGGTGGAACGGGAAGTCCTGGCCGAAGCGCACGACATGCCGCCCGGCCGCGTCGGTGACGACAAAATTGGCGTTGCTGAGGCCGCCGGGCAGCGGCTCGATCTCGATGCCGCCGTTCCAGCACGGCAAGGCGCGGATGCGGTCTTCGGCACTCACGGCTTCGCTCCGGCCCCAACCGGTCCCGCGGAAAACAAGGCTGGGAGAACATGAAAAAGCCTCGTCGGTGCGAGACGCCAGGATCGGTATCCCGCACCGCACCGACGAGCCCCTTGGCCAGGTATGATATCCCGGCATCCGCCCCCGCGGATTCGATAAAAGCTCGCGCCTGGCTGGTCCCAGGCGATCTGGTCACTAGGTTGCGGCTCTGCCATCACCCTCCCGCGGCAGTTCCGAGCCTGTCACAAGGTCAATGTCACGCCAGCGTGGCAGCGCTGTCAATCCAAAAGCTGTGACCTTTTTTGGGGTGTTTTGCCCGAAAATATAAGCGACTCCTTTCAAAGCGTCGGGAAAGCCTTAAATTCGGTCAGAATTCCCGGACACACCGATGATCCATTCGAAACGGCACGGCGAAATCCTGCGGCTCCTCAGCGAGGAGGGCACGATCACCATAGCCAGCCTCGCCGAGCGGCTCGGCGTCTCGCTGGAAACCGTGCGGCGCGACGTCAAGCCGCTCGCCGATGACGGCTCGGTGCTGAAGATGCACGGCGCCGTTGGCCTTTCCTCGATGCTGGGCGAGGCGCCGTTCGAGCGGCGCATGCGCGAAAATGCCGAAGCCAAGCGCCTGATCGCCAGAATGGTCGCGGCCACGATCCGCGATGGCGAGGCGATCATGCTCGATACCGGCACGACCACATCCTTCCTCGCGCGCGAGCTGCTCGGCCATCGCCGGCTGACGGTGGTCACCAATTCCTCCGACATTGCCCGCACGCTGGCGACGGTGAACGGCAATAAGGTTTACATGGCGGGCGGCGAGCTGCGCAGCGATTCGGGCGCGGCTTTCGGCATTTCGGCGATCGAGTTCGTCAGTCGCTTTTCGGTCGATCATGCGGTGATCTCGATCGGAGCCGTCGATGCGGCCGCCGGCCTGACCGACTATGATCTGGACGAGGCGGAGTTCGCCCGCATGGTGCTGTCGCGCGGCCAGCGCTCGCTGGTCGTCACCGACCATTCCAAGTTCGGCCGCCAGGGACTGGTCCGGGTCTGCGGCTTCGACGGCTTTTCCGAGCTCTCCACCGACCAGCCGCCGCCGCGCGATATAGCCGCCGAGCTGAGCCAGGCCGGCGCCCGGGTCAGTATCGCCGCGGCCTGACGTCGCCCAAGGGATAAGAGCCTAGCCGAATACCAGCGACTGGTGCGCCGCAACCCCGGCCATCGCGCCGCCCGACACCGCGAAGGCGATGTTGTGCATCAGGCGCGCGGCGTCTCCTGCCGCGAAGACGCCAGGCACCGATGTCTGCTGCTTGTCGTCCACGACGATCGCCTTGCCGAGCGGGCCTTCGTTGAAGGCGCAGCCCAGCTGCTCGGCGAGCGGGCTTGCCATCGCGTTGCGCGGCGCAGTGAACAGCGCCCGCACGCTCGCGCTGCGATTGCCGTCGAGCCTGACGACCAGGCCGCCGGACCCGTCGTTCTGCACTTCGCTCACCTTGCCCCGCTCGAACCGGATGTTGCGCTTCTCCAACGCCCGCGCCTGGTCAGCGTCCGGTTCGAACAAACCGTCGGCGAACAGCGTGACGTCGCCCCAGTCGGAAATCAGCTCGGCCTGGTGCAGCGACATCGATCCGGTCGCCAGCACGCCGAGCGGCCCGCCGGCCACTTCGTAGCCGTGGCAATAAGGACAATGCAGCACCGTCTTGCCCCAATGCGCGGCAAGTCCTGGAACGTCCGGCAGGATGTCCCGGACGCCGGTGGCCAGCACCAGCCGTGTCGCGCCGAAACCCTCGCCATTGTCCATCTCGACCTCGAAGCCGGAGCCGGCGATTGCCGCCCGCTCGGCGCGGCCCTGGATCACCGTGACGGCAGGATAGGCGAGCAACTGTGCCTTTGCCTCGCCGAGAATGTCGGCCGGCGCCCGTCCGTCCTGGCCGAAGAAGCCGTGCGAATGCTCGGCAAATCGATTCCGCGGCTCGCCGGCATCGATCACCAACACCTTGCGCCGCCCGCGCGCCGCATACATGGCGGCGGACAGGCCGGCAAAGCTGCCGCCGACGACGATCACATCATACTGCATGGCTGGATACTCCAATGAGGTCATAACGGCGGCGGAAATCGGCCGTCAGGTCGGCCAGCGTGATATGGCTGAGCCGCTCAGTGAGCAGCCTTTCCGCCTCCAGGCGAAAATCGTCGAGCACGGCGATCACCGCCTGCTCGACTAGGCATCCGGGACTTTCCGGTTCGGTGCTGAACGGCAACAGCGTCTCGCCGAGCGCGCCGCTGATCTCGGCCAGCGAGATCTTGTCCGGCGCGCGGCCGAGCTGCCAGCCGCCGCCATGGCCGCGCGACGAGGTGACGATGCCGGCCTCCCGCAGCCCGGCAATGGTGCGGCGCACCACAACCGGATTGGTGTGGATGAAGCCGGCAAGCTCTTCGGAGGTCAGCGCCCGCTCGGGAGCGTCGGCCATATGGACGAGGATATGCAGGGTCGAGGACAGTCGGCTGTTGCGTTTCATGTAACTTAGTTAGTTACGAATCGGAAGGTGGTCAAGTTTCGGAGCTTGCCCCACTTCCCAACGCCACGTTGGCCGGTGTTTAGTCCGGCCATGGCTTTCACCATCCGCCAATTGCAGTTCTTCGTCGCCGTCGCCGAGCAGGGCACCGTCTCGGGCGCCGCGCAGAACCTGTCGATTTCCCAGTCCTCGGTCACCGAGGCGATCAAGGAACTGGAGAGCGATCTCGGCGTCGAGCTCTTCGAGCGCCATCCACGTGGCCTCAACATCACCCACAAGGGCCACCAGTTCCTGCGCCACGCGACCAAGATCCTGGCCGACGTTTCCGACGCGCGCCGCTCTTTCTCCAGCGAGCAGGCCGCCGCTGGCGGCCGTCTGCAGCTCGGCGTCACCTCGCTGGTCGCAGGCTATGTGCTGTCCGACCTGCTCGCCCGCTACCGGCGCGCCTATCCCGGCGTCGAGGTCTCGGCAATCGAGGACAATGGCGATTATCTCGAGCACCTTCTGGTCGGCGGCAAGCTCGACATCGCCGTCATGGTGACGTCCAACCTGCGCGACCGCACGGCGCTGCAGTCGGAAATCCTGGAAGTCTCGGCCTACAGGCTGTGGATTCCACTCAGCCACAGGCTCGCCAGTGCCGACATTATCGGGGTCAATGACATCGTCTCCGAGCCGCTGATCATGCTCACCGTCGACGAGATCGAGGAGAACACCGGCAAGCTGCTGTCGGCGATCGGCGCCAGGCCGCATGTTGCCTTCCGCACCCGCTCGGTCGAGGCGGTGCGCAGCCTGGTCGCCACCGGCGCCGGCGTGGCGCTGCTGCCCGACCTCGTCTACAGGCCCTGGTCGCTGGAAGGCGATCGCATCGAATCGCGCGACGTTTCCGGCTCGCTGCCGGTGGTCCAGGTCGGCACGGTCTGGCGTCGCGGCTCCGCCCTGCCGCAGGCGGCTCGCGATTTCATCGGCCTCGCGCAGTCGCAGCGCATGGTGCGCCAGCGGCCGTGATCACGCAATTCCAGGAAAAGTGTGGAGCGGTTGGGTTCGGCGACTTCGCCGTAGCCTTCCGTCCGGAATTGCGTCAAACAAAGTATCGGTAAAACCGATATCGGCTTTCTGATAAATGAATTTGCGAAACCGGATTTTTCACCGCACTTTCGCTCAGGGAACAAAGCTGCGCCCCGAGAGCGCGGCCCCTAGCAATGGGAGATCGACGATGAATGCATTCCTGAAGTCGTGCACGGCGCTGACTGTCGCGCTGACTTTTCCCGGTCAGGCCATGGCCCAGGTCAAGGAACTCGGCAAGGGCGAGGGCGAGGTCAACATCGTTGCCTGGCCCGGCTATATCGAGCGCGGCGAGACCGACAAGAATTACGACTGGGTGACGGCTTTCGAGAAGGAAAGCGGCTGCAAGGTCAACGTCAAGACCGCCAACACCTCGGACGAGATGGTCTCCCTGATGAACGAGGGCGGCTTCGACCTGGTCACCGCTTCGGGCGATGCATCGCTGCGCCTCGTTGCCGGCAAGCGCGTGCAGCCGATCAACACCGATCTCATCCCGAGCTGGAAGACCGTCGACGACCGCCTGAAGGACGCGCCCTGGTTCACCGTCGACAAGGTGCATTACGGCGTTCCCTACCAGTGGGGCCCGAACATCCTGATGTACAACACCGAAGTCTTCAAGGAAGCGCCCAAGAGCTGGAACGTCGTCTTCGAGGAAATGAAGCTGCCCGACGGCAAGTCGAACAAGGGCCGCGTCCAGGCTTATGACGGCCCGATCCACATCGCCGACGCCGCCAACTATTTGATGTTCCACAAGCCGGAGCTCGGCATCAAGGATCCCTACGAGCTCAACGAAGACCAGTACAAGGCGGCGCTCGAGCTCTTGCGCACGCAGCGCACGCTGGTCGGCCGCTACTGGCACGATGCCGCGATCCAGGTCGACGACTTCCAGAACGAGGGCGTGGTCGCTTCCGGCTCATGGCCCTATCAGGTCAACACGCTGGTCGCCGCCAAGAAGCCGGTCGCCTCGACCGTGCCGGAAGAGGGTGTCACCGGCTGGGCCGACACCACCATGATGGAAGCCGACGCCGCCCATCCGAACTGCGCCTATATGTGGCTCGAGCATTCGCTGTCGCCGAAGGTCCAGGGCGACGTTTCGGCATGGTTCGGCTCGCTCCCGGTCGTGCCCGCCGCCTGCAAGGGCAACGAGCTGCTCGGCGACGAGGGCTGCAAGACCAACGGCTACGATAATTTCGACAAGATCAAGTTCTGGAAGACGCCGGTGTCGAAATGCGCCAGCCAGAACGACCAGTGCGTGCCCTATTACCGCTGGGTGTCTGACTATATCGGCGTCATCGGCGGCCGGTGAGTTCCCTTACCCTCCTCCTTGGGGGGAGGGTCGACGCGTAGCGTCGGGGTGGGGGTCGGCATGGACGTTGGCGCCAACCACCCCCACCCGCGGCTTCGCCGCGACCTCCCCCATTGAGGGGAGGCAGGGCGCCGTGCGAACTCGCCTTCGTTTAACCGGCAACTGAACTGACTGGGCCCATGACCTCTGCCGTTTCCTTCAAACAAGTCTCGCGCCATTTCGGCAGCGTGCGCGCCGTCGACGCTGTCGATCTCGACATCGTGCCCGGCGAGTTCTTCGCCATGCTGGGTCCGTCCGGTTCCGGCAAGACGACGTGCCTCAGGCTGATCGCCGGCTTCGAGCAGCCGACGACGGGCTCGATCTCCATCTTCGGCGAGCGCGCCGAAGGCGTTCCGCCCTATCGCCGCAACGTCAACACCGTCTTCCAGGACTATGCGCTGTTTCCGCATTTGAATGTGCTCGACAACGTCGCCTACGGCCTGATGGTCAAAGGTGTCGGCAAGGCCGAGCGGCTCAAGGCAGCTGAGGAAGCGCTTTCGCTGGTGCGCCTGCCGGGCTACGGCGCGCGCCGTCCCGGCCAGCTCTCCGGCGGCCAGCGCCAGCGCGTGGCGCTCGCCCGAGCGCTGGTCAACCAGCCCAAGGTGCTTCTGCTCGACGAGCCGCTCGGCGCGCTCGACCTCAAGCTGCGCGAGAACATGCAGGAGGAGTTGAAGTCGCTGCAGAAAGTGCTCGGCATCACCTTTGTCTTCGTCACCCACGACCAGGGCGAGGCGCTATCCATGGCCGATCGTATCGCCGTCTTCAACGACGGCAAGATCATGCAGGTCGGCACGCCGGAGGATATCTACCAGCGGCCGAACACGCGCTTCGTCGCCGATTTCGTCGGCTCGTCCAATGTGCTGCCGCCGGATTTCGTCCAGCGCTATTCCGGCCAGCACCGCTGGGGCAGCCTGCGCCCGGAGTCGATCCGCATTTCAAGCGCGGCAAGCGGCGACGGTGTCGCCGCTTGCCTGGTCGGGACCAATTATCTCGGCGCGACGACGAGGCTGGCGCTCGATGCCGACGGGTTGAGGCTGCATGCGGTGGTGCCGGCGGGCACGGCGCTGCCCGCGGAGGGTGAAGCGGTGGTGCTGACCTTCAACCGCGACAGCCTGCATCTGATGGACGAGCCGGCATGACCGTGCTTGGGACGATGGCCAATCGCGCGGGCGAGGCGCTCTACGGCGCCCCCCTCTGTCCTGCCGGACATCTCCCCCTCAAGGGGGGAGATCAGCTGTTTCGGCGCCGGCTCCCTCTTTCCAGCGCGGACAATTGGCGAAACCAGCCGCGACATCCAATCTCCCCCCTTGCGGGGGAGATGTCCGGTAGGACAGAGGGGGGCGCGAAGGATCTCGGCCTCTCCCATGATCCCGCTCGACACACGGCCGCGCCATGACCATCGCCGCTGTTCAATCCAACCCCACACCCGCCATCCTGCCAGGCAGCGGCGGCATGCGCGGCGCGTTCTCCGACCTCTTCTGGCGCCGCCCAAAACTCCTGCTGCTGCTCATGTTGCTGCCGCCGCTTCTGTGGTTGGGCATCGTCTATATCGGCTCGCTGTTTGCGCTGCTCCTGCAGAGCTTCTTCTCGATCGACGAGTTCTCCGGCCTCATCAACCGCGAGTTCACGCTGAAGACCTATGGCGACCTGTTTCAGGCCGCCAATCTCGACATCATCCTGCGCACGGTGACGATGGCGGCGCTGGTCACGCTTGCTTCGGCGGTCATTGCTTTCCCCATCGCCTATTATGCTGCGCGCTATGCGCGCGGCCGCTGGAAGGCGCTGTTCTATCTCGGCGTCATGCTGCCGCTGTGGTCGAGCTACCTGGTCAAGATCTACGCCTGGAAGCTGATCCTGGCCAAGGAAGGCATCCTCACCTGGCTGCTCGCCAAGCTCAACCTGCTTTGGCTGCTCGACGGCTGGCTGTCGCTCCCCGTTGTCGGCGGCAATTCGCTGTCGGTCTCCTTCACCGGCACCTTCATCGTCTTCGTCTATGTCTGGCTGCCTTTCATGATCCTGCCCGTTCAGGCCGCGCTCGAGCGCGTGCCCGGCAATCTGGTCGAGGCTTCGTCCGATCTCGGCGCCTCGCCGGGCCAGACCTTCCGCAACGTGCTGTTCCCGCTGGCGCTGCCAGGCATCGTCGCCGGGTCGATCTTCACCTTCTCGCTGACGCTCGGCGACTACATCATCCCGCAGATCATCGGCACCTCGCGGCTGTTCATCGGCCAGGCCGTCTATTCGCAGCAGGGCACCGCCGGCAACATCCCCTTGGCCGCCGCTTTCACCGTGGTGCCCATCGTCATCATGGGCTTCTATCTCTGGGGCGCCAAGCGCATGGGGGCTTTCGATGCGCTCTGACCGTGGTCGATCCGCTCCGCTCGGCCTGAAGATCGCCGCCGCCTGCGGCCTGCTCTTCCTGCATTTGCCGATCCTGCTGATCTTCGTCTACGCCTTCACGACGGAAGAGAAGAGTTTCGTCTGGCCGCCGCCGGGGCTCACCACGCAATGGTTCGCTGTCACCTGGAACCGGCCGGATGTCTGGGATGCGCTGTCGCTGTCGGTCCGCGTCGCCGCCATCTCCACGGCGATCGCGCTGGTGCTCGGCACGCTCTGCGCCGCGGCCGTCTCGCAGACGCGCTTCTTCGGCCGCGAGGCCATCTCTTTGCTGGTCATCCTGCCGATCGCGCTGCCCGGCATCATCACCGGCATTGCGCTGCGCTCGGCCTTCGCGCTCGCCGACATCCCGTTCTCGTTCTGGACGATCGTGCTCGGCCACGCAACCTTCTGCGTGGTCGTCGTCTACAACAACGCCGTCGCCCGCTTCCGCCGCACCTCGGGGTCGATGATCGAGGCTTCGATGGATCTCGGCGCCGACGGTTTTCAGACCTTCCGGCATGTCGTGTTGCCGAACATCGCAACCGCGCTGCTTGCCGGCGGCATGCTCGCTTTCGCGCTGTCCTTCGACGAGGTCATCGTCACCACCTTCACCGCCGGCCAACAGCAGACCGTGCCGATCTGGATGCTGGAAGAGCTGATCCGCCCGCGCCAGCGCCCGGTCACCAATGTCGTGGCCATGGTCGTCGTGCTGGTGACGCTGCTGCCGATCCTCTTTGCCTATTACCTGACCCGCGACGGCGATCAGATTGCGGGCAGTGGAAAATGAAGCGGGTGAGTAGTGAGTAGTGAATGGTGAATAGTGAGTGGTGAATGGAAGAACAATGGGTGGATTCTAATCACTACTCACTACTCACTAATCACTACTTACTACTGACCATTCACCATTCACTTCCTTTCAAGGACGAACCCAATGGACACCCAAATGCTGATCGGCTCGAAATTCGAGAAGGGCACCGAGGCCGAGGAGCCGATCCTCAATCCGAAAACCGGGGCGACGATCCTCAACCTGCCGGAGGCGAGCCCCGCGCAGATCGAGGCTGCCGTTAGTGCCGCCGAACGAGCGTTCGTCAGTTGGTCGCGCACCACGCCGGCGCAGCGCTCCGGCTACCTGCTCAAGATTGCCGACCGCATCGAGGCCGAAGCGAAGGAGTTCGCCGCGCTCGAGGCGCTGAACTGCGGCAAGCCGATCAATGCCGTGCTCAATGACGAGATTCCGGCGATCGTCGACTGCTACCGGTTCTTCGCCGGCGCGGTGCGCTCGATGCCGGGCCAGGTGGCCGGCGAGTATATTCCGGGCCACACCTCGATGGTACGGCGCGACCCGATCGGCATCGTCGCTTCCATAGCGCCCTGGAATTATCCACTGATGATGATGGCCTGGA
The DNA here is from genome assembly GCF_020165285.1 of Mesorhizobium sp. CA10. Taxonomy (NCBI): domain Bacteria; kingdom Pseudomonadati; phylum Pseudomonadota; class Alphaproteobacteria; order Hyphomicrobiales; family Phyllobacteriaceae; genus Mesorhizobium; species Mesorhizobium sp. CA10. The sequence goes on along the minus strand of NZ_JAIUHV010000002.1, from coordinate 185,713 downwards.
AGCTGGCCCCGGCGATCGGCGGCGGCAACACGGTGGTCTTCAAGCCGTCGGAGCAGACACCGCTGACGGCGCTGAAACTCGCGAGGATCCTTTCCGAGATCCTGCCCGAGGGCGTCGTCAATGTGGTGCTCGGCCGCGGCGACAGCGTCGGCAACACGCTGATCAACCACCCCAAGGTCAACATGATCTCGATCACCGGCGATGTCGCCACCGGCAAGAAGGTGCTGCAGGCAGCCGCCAAGTCGGTCAAGCGCACGCATCTGGAGCTCGGCGGCAAGGCGCCTGTCATCGTCTTCGATGACGCCGACCTCGGCGCCGTTGTCAACGGTCTGCGCGCCTTCGGCTACTACAATGCCGGCCAGGACTGCACGGCCGCCTGCCGCATCTATGCCGGCAAAAAGATCTACGACAAGCTCGTCGCCGACCTCTCCTCCGCGGTCTCGACCATCAAGTACAACCAGCCGGACGATACGGACAATGAGATCGGGCCGCTGATCTCGCGTCGCCAGCGCGACCGCGTGTCGAGCTTCGTAGAGCGCGCTTCGGAACTGAAGCACATCGAGATCACCACCGGCGGCAAGCCGGGCGAGGGCTCCGGCTTCTATTACCAGCCGACCGTCGTCGCCGGCGCGCTGCAGGAGGACGAGATCGTGCGCCGCGAGGTGTTCGGTCCGGTCGTTTCGGTCACCCGCTTCGCGGATGTCGATGAGGCAGTGAGCTGGGCGAACGACAGCGACTACGGCCTTGCCTCGTCGGTATGGACCAAGGACATCTCGCGCGCCATGGCGACCGCCGCCCGCCTGCAATATGGCTGCACCTGGATCAACACCCACTTCATGCTGACCAACGAGATGCCGCATGGCGGCCTGAAGCAGTCCGGCTACGGCAAGGACATGTCGCTCTACGCACTGGAGGATTACACCGCCGTGCGGCATGTGATGGTGGCGCATGGGTAGGCTCCTTTTACCTCTCCCCTTGTGGGAGAGGTCGGATTGCCCCGATTTGCTCTTCGCAAATCGGATGGCAATCCGGGTGAGGGGTAGCTTGGCGCCAAGCTGGAGCACCCCTCATCCGTCTCGGCGCGGCGCGCCGAGCCACCTTCTCCCACAAGAGGAGAAGGCCGGGCGGCGCTCAGGCCACTACTCCACGATCCGGAAGATCGTCCATTTGCTGGTGCCCGACACCACGTAGGGCTCCAGCTCCTTGCCCCATTTGGCATGCGCATCGATCTTGGCGATCTTGGCGAAGAACTCCTCCAACTGGGCCAGGCTATCGACCTGGTGGTGCGCCTCGATCGTCGCTTCGCGCGCGCCCACGGAACCGGTCATGAGCTGGAACTTCATGTCGGCGAGCCCGACCTGCGACCCGATCTCACGCTCCCATTTGCGCATCAGCTCGAGCGCGGTCTGCTTGTGACCGAACTTGGCGTCGATCTGCCATCTGGCACTGAACATTTTGGTTCTCCTCCCTGATTTGCGGTTGAGCCCGCGGTTGATCTATTCGTCCCAAGCCTGCACGACGGTCTGGCGTGCGATGCGGCCGTTCTTCAATTCCAGCATCGCCGCGCAGAACACCTTCGTGCCGTCCGGATAGGCGCAGGCTTGGGTGAAGGCGAGGCTGTCGCCCTCGGCGATCGTGGTGTCGACTTTGTGGGTCATCGCCCGGCTGCAGATATCGTCCCAGAAGGTGCTGATCGCCGGCCGGCCGCGGATCTCGCGCGGCTTGCTCGGCGGATTGTTGCGGTCGATCACCCGCACCAGCGCGTCGTCATTGTAGAAGCTCGACAGGAGCTTGCCGTCACGGCCTTCGATCGCCTTCTTGATCGCCGCGCCGTCCACTGTCTGTGTCTTGGTCAGCATGTCACCCTCCATGTGCCCGTCTTCTCGATCGGGCTGTTGACGTGGGAAGGACTGCCCGGCGATCATCGTCGGGCAGGAATTTCGTTCACTGCGACTTGGCCTTGACGGCCGCGAACACGTCGTCTGTCTGTTTCTTGAAGGTCGCCAGATCGACCTGGCTGCCGTTGAGCATCGTCGACCAGTGGCGCACGATCGCCGCCATGGCCACCGCCTCCTTGATCTCCTCGTCGCTCGCGCCGTTGAGCTTGGCGGCCTCGGTGTGGAAATAGATGCAGTACTGGCAGGGGATCTGCGCGGCGACCGCAAGGCCCATCAGCTCCTTGGTCTTGCCGTCGAGCGCGGTCTTGGGGTTGAGCTGCACGCCCTTGATCTCGGCCCAGGCGCCGGCGACCGCGACGTCCGGCAAGGTCTTGAACATGTCGGGCACCGAGCCGAGGGTGGCCTGGATGTCCTTGTAGGCGGCGCTGGCCGAAGCGTCTTCGGCATGCGCCGGGGTGATGGCCAGCAATGCGCCCGCGGCGAATGCCAGCAATCCGATCTTGCGACTGAGTTTCAGCATTTCATCCTCCATTTCGCAGCGCCCTTTCGGCGACATCGCCCGGCCTGCATGGGGAGAATTGGTATCGCTTGTGGCGGCCCCGGCGCTTCCCCCGAAAGCGCCATGGCTCTCATGGCCCGTCCGGGCCAGTGTGCCTCGCCGAAAATGCCGCCGCCGCCGCCCGCGACGGCAGATCGAGCTTCAATAGAATGTTGGCGACGTGCCGCTTGACCGTGTGCTCGCTGAGGCTGAGCTCGGCGGCGATCGCCGCATTGCTCTTGCCATTGGCGATCAGGTTCACCACCTCGCTCTCGCGCGCCGTCAGCGCGGGCGGCTCGGCCGGCCTGGCCCTGGGCCGGCAGGCGGGCTCCAGATGCTGCTCCGACGTCGCCAGAACCGCCGGCATGGGCTCGTCCAGCTCGTCGAGGCTGACGCGGCCGGCATCGACGAAATGCAGGCCGGACCCTGTTGCGAGATCGGCGACCAGCCGCGAGGCGAGGATGTCGCCGCGTCCGGCATGCGTGGCGAGCTGCATCGTCACCCGCGCCGTCAGTCCGACCGGCTGGCCGCGCATTTCGATCTCGCCGACATGCACGCCTTGCGCGCTCGCCACGCCGATCTGCTGCGCCGCCTCGCGCAATGCCGCGGCGCAGCGCACGGCGCGCGCCGGCCCATCGAAGCGCGACATCATCAATTCGCCATGCGTGCCGGCCGTGCGGCCGCCATGGCGGCCGACAAGAAGCCGCCAGGTTTCCTGGAAGCGCTGGCTGCGCTCGCTCCACATGCGATCGCCGAGTCTGGCCGTGTCGTAGATGCGCGTCGCCAGCAGCGCTGCCAGCACGCGCTCGGTGTCGGCCACCGCGGGCTCGCCGGTGAGGCATTCCTCGATCAGGTCGGCCACGCGATCGACATCGCCGGTCCAGATCGGATGATCGCGCCCGGCTATCTCGACCAGCCGGGCATGCGGGATCTTCTTCGCCAGGAAGCGGCTGGCGTCAGGATCGACACGGACGTCGTTGCGGCGATGGATGATCAGCGTCGGCGCGCTGATCATCGCTAGGATGCCGCGCACATCGATATCGGCGTTCATGCGGGCAAGCGCCGCCGCGGCAGTCGGACTGGCAGAAAGCCGCTCGAACCGGGCCCACCACTGGGCGAAATGCGCATCGTCCACCCGGCCAGGCGCGAAATTGGGCAAGGTGGCGCCGGTGCCCCACGACGTCTCCGCCGTCTCGATGAAGGCCTCCAGCCGCTCCGGCGGCATCACCCATTTGTGGAAATGCGCATAGCCGCCATAAAGCACCAGCGCGCGTGTCCGCTCCGGATAGGTGGCGGCGAACAGCATCGCCATCGGCGCGCCTTCCGAGGCGCCGAGGATCGCTGCGCGGCCGCTGCCGGCCGCGTCCATCACCGCGCGGACGTCGTCCATGCGGGCCTCTAAGCTCGGCAGATGACGGGCATCGACACGGTCGGAGAGCCCGGTGCCGCGCTTGTCGAACAGGATGAGCCGCGAGAAAGCCGAAAGCCGTTTCAACAGGCGGCTGTAGCCTTCGTCTTCCCAGTGCAGGTCGAGATTGGAGATGAAGCCCGGCACGAACACAAGATCGAACGCGCCTTGGCCGACCACCTGATAGGCGATCCGCACGTCCCCGCTGCGGGCATATCGCGTCTCGATCGGCCTCACGAGTTCTTCCGCCCGGCCCGACGATGTTCCGATCGTCAAACATAGCAGAGCCGCGCAGCTAGCGGCAGCTTAAATTTTAGCAGAAAGAAATGTAAGGCAGCCCGGTTGCTACGCTATTTTTGCGAAGCGGCGATATCGGCCGGGAACGCCGCAAGCCCAAGCTTCATGTCGGCCTCCGCGGGGCTGATCGGCCGCTTGATCCTGGCCGAGGCAGCGACCACGAGCTCGTCGAAATTCTCGGTGCCGGCGTCGAGCATCTCGAAGAACTGGCGCCGCATCCGCGGCTCCCAGAACTTGTTGATGTGCTCGGCAACGCCGGCAATGCCTTCCTCGCGCGGTTTCGAATGGAAGAAGGTGGCGATCTGGTTGGCCATGCGCACCAGCTTCTCCCTGGTGCTGGTGATGTGGTCTTCGTCATGCGACATGCTTGGCAACTCCGGAAGCCACCCGTTCAGGGTGGGTGAAAATATCGAAATCGTCGCCGCGAACCAGCGCCACCAGCGTCATGCCGGCGGCCTCGGCCGTGCGGATGGCAAGCGCGGTCGGCGCCGAAACCGCCATGATGATCGCGGCACCGATGGCGGCCGTCTTCTGCACCATCTCCACCGAGACGCGCGAGGTCACAACGACGGCGCCGCTCGCACCGTCGATGCCGGCCCTGGCCAGCGCGCCGGCCAGCTTGTCCAGCGCGTTGTGACGGCCGACATCCTCGCGCGCCATGACGATGCCCTTGCCTGGAACGTAGAAGCCGGCGGCATGCACTGCGCCGGTCTCTTTGTGCAGCGGCTGCTGCTTCGACAGCAGGCGGACGGCGCTTGTTATATCGTCAGATTGAAGCGTAAGTCGCGATGCACCAACGGCGTCGACCGAGCGCATCGCCTCCTCGATGGATTCGATGCCGCACAGCCCGCAGCCGACCGGCCCGGCCAGCCTGCGCCGCCGCGCCTGGAAGCGCGTGTTGGCCTTGTCCTTGAGCCGTATCTGGATGTCGATGCCGGCGCCGAGATCCTCGACCTCGATCGCCTCGATCTCTGCCGGGCCGGCAATGATGCCTTCGGTCAGCGAGAAGCCGAGCGCGAAATCCTCGAAATCGGCGGGGCTCGCCATCATTACCGCATGGGTGGTGCCGGCGAAGGAGAACGCCACCGGCGTCTCTTCCGGCACCATGCGGTTCGCGGCCGCGGTGCCGCCGTCGCGATGCGCGAGGCGAGAGATCTGGGAAATGGCGGGACGTTCTTTCGTCACGAGGCGCGCCTCCCTGCACTGCCCACCCTTCGCAGCAACTCGCGCCTTTCCTCTCCCCCGTCGATCGGGGGAGAGGTGTCGAGCGAAGCTCGATGGAGTGAGGGTCGATCAGCCGTCAAGATTGAAGCTCTTGCCTCGACACACCTACTCCGCCGCCTGCAACGGGGCGATGCGCCGACTCTGCTTGGCCTGCTCGTTATAGTCCTTCTGCCAGTCGGTCGGACCGTTGGACGGCGCCACCTGCACGGCGGTGACCTTGTATTCCGGACAGTTGGTCGCCCAGTCCGAAAAGTCGGTCGTGATCACGTTGGCCTGCGTGTCCGGGTGATGGAAGGTCGTGTAGACGACACCGGGCGAGACGCGGTCGGTGATCAGCGCGCGCAGCGTGGTTTCGCCCGAACGGCTCGCCAGCCGCACCCAGTCGCCGTCGCGGAGGCCGCGGACCTCGGCGTCGTGCGGATGGATCTCCAGCCGGTCCTCGGCATGCCACGTGACGTTTTCGGTGCGCCTGGTCTGCGCGCCGACATTGTACTGCGACAGGATCCGTCCGGTGGTGAGCAGCAGCGGATAGCGCGGACCGGTCCGCTCGTCCGTCGCCACATATTCGGTGCGGATGAACTTGCCCTTACCGCGCACGAAGCCGTCGACATGCATGATCGGCGTGCCGAGCGGCGCCTTCTCGTTGCATGGCCACTGCACCGAGCCGACGCGGTCGAGCAGCTCGAACGAGACGCCGGCGAAGCTCGGCGTCGTCTTGGCAATCTCGTCCATGATCTGCGAGGGATGGGTATAGTTCCAGTCGAGCCCGATGGCGCGGGCAAGCTCCTGCGTCGCTTCCCAGTCGGCATAGCGCGCCTTCGGCTCAATGACCTTGCGCACCATGTTGATGCGGCGCTCGGCATTGGTGAAGGTGCCGTCCTTCTCGAGGAAGGTCGAACCCGGCAGGAAGACGTGCGCGTAGTTCGCCGTCTCGTTAAGGAAGAGGTCGTGCACGACCACGCATTCCATCGCGGCGAGGCCGCCGGCGACATGCTTGGTGTCCGGATCGGACTGCAGGATGTCCTCGCCTTGGATGTAGATGCCCTTGAACGAACCGTCGACAGCGGCGTCCAGCATGTTGGGGATGCGCAGGCCCGGCTCATCGTCCAGCTTCACGCCCCACAGGCTTTCATAGATGTCGCGCACCGCTTCGCCCGAGATGTGGCGGTAGCCCGGCAATTCATGCGGGAACGAGCCCATGTCGCAGGAGCCCTGCACGTTGTTCTGGCCGCGCAGCGGGTTCACGCCGACGCCCGGACGGCCGATATTGCCCGTGGCCATGGCGAGGTTGGCGATGGCGATCACCGTGGTGGAGCCCTGGCTGTGCTCCGTCACGCCGAGGCCGTAATAGATCGCGCCATTGCCGCCCTTGGCATACATGCGCGCGGCACCCCGGATCAGCTCCGGATCGACGCCCGAGAGCTTGCCGACGGTTTCGGGACTGTTTTCCGGCAGGGCGACGAAGGATGCCCAGTCCTGGAACTCGGCCCAGTCGCAGCGCTCGCGGATGAAGGCCTCGTCGAACAGGCCTTCGGTGACGATGACATGTGCCAGCGCCGTCAGCACCGCCACGTTGGTGCCGGGCTTCAAGGGCAGGTGGTAGTCGGCTTCGATATGCGCCGACTTGACCATCTCGGTGCGGCGCGGATCGAGCACGATCAGCTTGGCGCCCTGGCGTAGCCGCTTCTTGAGCCGCGAGGCGAAGACGGGGTGGGCGGAAGCCGGATTGGCGCCGATGATGACGGCGACATCGGTGAAGTCGACCGAATCGAAATCCTGCGTGCCGGCCGAGGTGCCGTAGGTCTGGCCGAGCCCGTAGCCGGTCGGCGAGTGGCAGACGCGCGCGCAGGTGTCGACATTGTTGTTGCGGAAGCCCTGCCGCACCAGCTTCTGGACGAGATAGGTCTCCTCATTCGTGCAGCGCGAGGAGGTGATGCCGCCGATCGCCGTGCGTCCATACTGATACTGGATGCGGCGGAATTCCTTCGCCGTATGGGCGATCGCCTCTTCCCAGCTCACTTCGCGCCACGGATCGGAAATCTTCTCGCGGATCATCGGCGACAGGATGCGGTCCTTGTGGGTGGCATAGCCATAGGCGAAACGCCCCTTGACGCAGCTATGGCCGTGGTTCGCCTTGCCGTCCTTGTAGGGCATCATGCGGATGACCTCGTCACCTTTCACCTCGGCCTTGAACGAGCAGCCGACGCCGCAATAGGCGCAGGTGGTGACGGCCGAGCGCTCCGGCATGCCCTTTTCGAGTACGGTCTTCTCGCGCAGCGCGTCCGTCGGGCAGGCCTGCACGCAGGCGCCGCACGACACGCATTCCGACGCGATGAAGTCCTCATGCATGCCGGCGACCATGCGCGATTCGAAGCCGCGGCCCTCGATGGTCAGCGCGAAGGTGCCCTGCACCTCTTCGCAGGCGCGCACGCAGCGCGAGCAGACGATGCACTGCGCCGGGTCGTAGGTGAAATAGGGATTGGATTCGTCGCGGGCGATGTAGTCGACGGCCAATGAGCCGTGGCCGGGCGCGATGCCGCCCTCTTGCTTCACGTGGTTGCGGCCCTCGACGCCGTAACGGTTCTCTGTGAGGCCCACCGACTTCGCCACCGCGTCGAACTCGCTGGCGCCGGTTCCGGCCTTTTCGTTCCAGCCCATCGGGTGGTCGGAGACATAGAGTTCCATGACGCCGCGGCGGACGGCGTCGAGCCGGTCGGACTGCGTGCGCACCACCATGCCTTCGCCGACTGGCGTCGTGCAGGAGGCCGGCGTGCCGCCGCGCCCTTCGATCTCGACCAGGCAGACGCGGCAGGAACCGAAAGAGTCCAGCATATCGGTGGCGCAGAGCTTCGGGATCTCGACGCCGCCTTCCATGGCCGCGCGCATGATCGAGGTGCCTTCCGGCACGGTGATGCTTTGCCCGTCGACTGTCAGGGTCACCTGCTTCGTCGCTTTCGACTCCGGCGTGCCGTAGTCGATCTCTTCGATGAGTGTCGGGAAGTCGGCCTTGATGTTCATCTGCCAGCTCCTATTCAGCAGCCACGCGCGCCGGCGCGGGCTTGAAATCCTCGCGGAAATGCGTGATCGAGCTCATCACCGGGTAGGGCGTGAAGCCGCCCAGCGCGCAAAGCGATCCGAACTTCATCGTGTTGCAGAGGTCGGTGACCAGAGCGAGGTTCTTTTCCGCCTCGATGCCGGCGGCGACCTTGTCCAGAACCTCCACGCCGCGCGTCGAGCCGATGCGGCAGGGCGTGCACTTGCCGCAGCTTTCGATGGCGCAGAACTCCATGGCGAAGCGCGCCTGCTTCAGCATGTCGGCGGTGTCGTCGAACACGGTGATGCCGGCATGGCCGATCAGCCCGTCGCGCTTGGCGAATTCCTCGTAGTCGAACGGCGTGTCGAACAAAGCCCGCGGGAAATAGGCGCCGAGCGGACCGCCGACCTGCACCGCCTTCACCGGACGCCCAGTGGACGTGCCGCCGCCGATGTCGTCGACGATCTCGCCCAGCGTCAGGCCGAAAGCCGTCTCGAACAGGCCGCCATGCTTGACGTTGCCGGCGATCTGGATCGGGATCGTGCCGCGCGAGCGGCCCATGCCGAAATCCTTGTAATAGGCGGCGCCCCTGTCCATGATGATCGGCACGGAAGCCAGCGAGATGACGTTGTTGATCACCGTCGGCTTGCCGAACAAGCCTTGGATCGCGGGCAGCGGCGGCTTTGCGCGCACCACGCCGCGCTTGCCCTCGAGGCTGTTGAGCAACGAGGTTTCCTCGCCGCAGACATAGGCGCCGGCGCCGACGCGGATTTCCATGTCGAAGGCGTTGGGCGAGCCCAGCACGTTGACGCCCAGCACGCCTGCCTTGCGGGCGATAGCGACGGCCTTGTTCATCGTCGCCACCGCATGCGGATATTCCGAGCGGATATAGACGAAGCCCTTGGTCGCGCCTGTGGCGATGCCGGCGATCGCCATGCCTTCGATCAGCACGAAGGGATCGCCTTCCATGATCATGCGGTCGGCGAAAGTGGCGCTGTCGCCTTCGTCAGCGTTGCAGACGATGTATTTTTGCGCGCCCGCCGTATCCAGCACCGTCTTCCACTTGATGCCGGTCGGGAAGCCGGCGCCGCCGCGGCCGCGCAGGCCGGATTCGGTCACCTGTTTCACGATGTCCGCGGGCGCCATCGCCACTGCATTCTGCAGGCCGTTCAGGCCGCCATGCGATTTGTAGCTGTCGAGTGACAGCGGATCGATGATGCCGCAGCGCGCGAAGGTCAGCCGCGTCTGTTTGGCGAAGAAGGGGATCTTGTCGGGGGAGCCCAGCCAGCGCTTGTGATGGCCGCCCTTGAGGAAGCCGCTGTCGAACAGGCTCTTGACGTCGGACGGCTTGACCGGCCCGTAGGCGACGCGGCCCTCAGCCGTCGCCACCTCGACCATCGGCTCCAGGAAATAGGCGCCGCGCGAGCCGTTGCGTACGATCTTGGCTTCGACGCCGCGCTCCTTGAGTTCCTTCTCGATCGCTTTGGCGACCTTTTCGGCACCGAGCGCCAGCGCGCCGGAATCTGCCGGGACATAGATGCGCGGGATCATGAACGTACCTCCGCGACGATCTCTTCGATCTTCTCGTCATCGAGCCGGCCGATGACTTCGCCGTCGAGCATCGCCGACGGCGAGCAGGCGCAAAGCCCGAGGCAATAGACCGGCTCCAGTGTAACCGATCCGTCGCGCGTGGTCTCGTGGAAATCGATGCCCAGCAACTGCTTGATCTTGGCGGCGACGGCGTCCGAACCCATCGACTGGCAGGCTTCGGCCTGGCAGAGCTTCAGCACGTGCCGTCCGGCGGGCTTAGCGCGGAAATCGTGGTAGAAGCTGACCACGCCGTGCACCTCGGCCCGCGATAGGTTCAGCCCGTCGGCGATCACCGGCAGCGCGTCTTTCGGAACATGCCCGAACTCTTCCTGTATGCTGTGCAGGATCGGCAGCAACGGGCCTTCGAGGCCCTTCATCTCATCAATGATCGCCGCCGTGCGCGACGCGATCTCGGTACTTGCGGCCTGCATGCTCACGCAGCGCCCTCCCTGGTCGTGGCGGCCAATGTATGTCACCCCAGCATATAGAGCGGTTTCGGGGTAACGACATGCATAGGGCGCAATATCGCTAAGTCCTTACGAAATCAGAGGAAACCTCCGAAATCAATAAAGCGCTTTCGTCGTTCGATAGAAATTTTCTATCAAGATCCGGCGGCTCGCATTGTCTAACCTAGCGGTGGGCGCGGAAATCGTCCGCCAGCGCCATCGCCTCTCCCAGAAGCGCCTGCACCAGCGGCGTGTGCGGCTCGCGCGGCGCCGCCACCAGCCCGACCGTGTGGCTGGCGTCCGGCTCGACGATCGGGATGGCCCGGATGGGCTCGGAAAAGCCGAACGTTTCCGCAAGGTTGAGCGGCATGATCGATGACCATTTGCCTGTGCGGATATGCGAGAACAGCACGATCATCGAATTCGATTCCAGCGTCGGCCGCACCTGCACGCCGGCTTCCGCCAGATGCTGGTCGATGATGCGCCGGTTCTGCATATCCGGCGTCAGCAGACAGAGCGGCAGCTGGCTGATCTCGGCCCACGACACTTTGTCGCGGTCGGAATAGGGGTTCCCAACCGCCGTGATCAGCTGATAGCGCTCGTCATAGAGCGGCACGCTGGTCACGCGCCCGAGCGGCTCGTTGTCGAGATAGGTGATGCCGGCATCGACATCGAAATTGCCGAGCAGCGACAGCACTTCGATGGATGTGCGCGACAGCACCGAGAAGGTGACGCCCGGATGCTTTTCGCGGAATGGCGTCGTCAGCCGCGCCACCATGGCGAGCGCCGTCGGGATCGCGGCGATGCGGATGCGCCCGGACAGGCCGTGGCGCGCCGCCCGCATCTCCTCGCGCATCGTGCGGGAGTCGCCGACGATGCGGCGCGCCCAGCCCAGCACCTGCGTGCCCTCCGGCGTCAGGCCCTGGAAGCGCGAGCCGCGCAGCACCAGCATGACGCCGAGCTGTTCCTCGAGCTGCTTGATGCCGGCCGACAAGGTCGGTTGGGTGACGCCGCACACCTCCGCGGCCCGGCCGAAATGCTCCTCCTTGGCGAGAGCGATGAAGAATTCCAGTTTGTCGATCATGCCGTCCGATCCGCAGCGTTTGGCCCAAGGTCGGGGAAATCGCCCTGCTTCGCAAGACGCATGCGCAATCGGCCTCGTCCACATTTTTGAGCCGGCTATCTGTTTTCCCGCGCTGCGCGTGGCGTTATGTGAGATAGGTGAAAGCAGGGAGGGACGACATGCTGGGTTGGTTTCGCAAGCTGTTGCCGCGCGAGGATCGCTTCTTCGACCTGTTCGAGCGGCATTCGCGCACCGTGGTCGGCGGCGCCGAAGCCCTTGAGCAGCTTCTCCAGGGCAAGGACATCGACCGCTGGTGCCAAAAAATCATCGATCTCGAGAACGAGGCTGACGGCATCACCGCCGAGGTCCTGCTTGCCGTCAGGCGCTCCTTCATCACGCCCTTCGACCGCGGCGACATCAAGGATCTGATCCAGTCGATGGATGACGCCATCGACATGATGCACAAGACCGTCAAGACGGTGAAACTGTTCGAAGTGAGGGAATTCGATCCGCTGATTCGAGAAATGGGCGGCGTCATCGTCCAGGCCGCCCGGTTGGTCGCCGAGGCGATCCCGCTGCTCGGCAAGGTCGGCGCCAACGCAGCGCGTCTCAACGCCATCGCCGAGGAGGTCATGCGCGTCGAGGGCCGCGCCGACGATCTGCACGAGCATGGCCTGAAGGATCTGTTCAAGCGTCACGGCCGCAGCGACGCCATGGCCTATCTGATCGGTTCGGAGATTTATGGCCAGCTGGAGAAAGTGGTCGACCGTTTCGAGGATGTCGCCAACGAGATCAGCGGCATCGTCATCGAGAACGTTTAGGCGATGGACGCCACGATCGCCTTTCCCCTGCTGGTCGGCCTCGTTGCCGTGGCGCTGTTCTTCGATTTCCTCAACGGCCTGCACGATGCCGCCAACTCGATCGCGACCATCGTCTCCACCCGGGTGCTCAGGCCGCATTACGCGGTGCTGTGGGCGGCTTTCTTCAATTTTATCGCCTTCCTGTTCTTCGGCCTGCATGTCGCCGAGACGGTGGGAAAAGGCATCATTGACGCCAGCATCGTCACGCCGGCGGTGATTTTTGCCGCACTCGTCGGCGCCATCGTCTGGAATATCGTCACCTGGGTCGCCGGCATTCCGTCGAGCAGCTCGCACGCGCTGATCGGCGGGCTGGTTGGCGCCGGCGTCGCCAAGGCAGGCCTGGGCGCCATCGTTTGGTCCGGGCTCGGCAAGACGGTCGCGGCTATCGTGCTCTCGCCTGCGACGGGATTCGTGCTGGCGCTCGTCCTGGTACTCATCGTCTCATGGCTGTTCGTGCGGCAGACGCCATTCGCGGTCGACAACAGCTTTCGCGTGCTGCAGTTCTTTTCCGCCTCGCTCTATTCGCTGGGACATGGCGGCAACGACGCGCAGAAGACCATGGGCATCATCGCCGTGCTGCTCTTTTCGCAGGGCGCGCTCGGCCCGACTTTCCATGTGCCGCTATGGGTGGTGCTCACCTGCCAGTCGGCGCTGGCGTTGGGCACGCTGCTCGGCGGCTGGCGCATCGTCCACACCATGGGATCGAAGATCACGCGGCTGAACCCGATGCAGGGTTTTTGCGCCGAGACCGGGGGCGCCATAACGCTTTTCGCCGCCACCTGGCTCGGTGTCCCGGTTTCGACGACGCATACCATCACCGGCGCCATCATCGGCGTGGGTGCCGCGCGCCGCGTCTCCGCCGTGCGCTGGGGCATCGCCGGCAACATCGTCGTCGCCTGGGTGATCACCTTGCCGGCGACGGCGGCGATTTCGGCGTTGACCTATCTCGCCACAAGGCTGGCCGGATGACGGGTTCCGGCTCCGCCTGAGAGTGGGCGCTATTTGCCCACCAGGTTCAGGATGTTGCCGTCGGGATCCTTGAACCAGGCCACCTTCATGCCCGAGCCGACATGGATGTCGCCTTCGAGCGATAGGCCGGGCATATCATAGTGCTCGAAGGTGATGCCCTTCGACCGCAGCGATTTGACGATCGGCTCGATGCGGTCGCCTACCGCCCAGGTTGCGGCCGTCGCCTTGTTGGTGCCGGCGAATTGCGAGCGATAGACATTGAGGAGCGTGTCACCGCTTTTGTAGACGATCAGCTCGCCATCCATGTCGTCCACTTGGCTGAGGCCCAGCGTGCCCTCGTAGAACGCCCTTGCCTTGGCGATGTCCTTCACCGCGAGATTGGCTGTCACATTGCTGTTTTCAAGCATGACCGTCTTCCTTCCCCGGTTGTCGTGATGGCGATGGAGATAGCGCGGGCGCACCGTTTGGCTATGACCGGGCCCGAACCTGCGCCGCGGCCGTGGCCAAATCCGACACCATCCGTCGCTTTCCGGGGCACGCCAGGCGAGCCGTTGCGCCACGGCTTGGTTCCGCCGGCAAACTGCACTATCTGGAACGCCAAACGCCGAGGAAAGATCATGACCGTTACCAAGGAATCCGTCATCGAGCGCCTGAAGACGGTGAACGGGCCGGACTTCACCGGCAACATCGTCGATCTCGGCATGGTCTCCGAGATTTTCATCGCCGATTCCAAGGTCTTCTTCTCGATCACCGTGCCCGCCGCCCGCGCCCAGGAGCTGGAGCCGTTGCGTGCCGCCGCCGAGCGCGCGGTGAAGGCTATCCCCGGCGTCGCCAGCGCGGTCGTCGCGCTGACGGCGGAGAAGAAGGGCGGCGGCATGGAAGCGCCGGTTCCGCCGCGCCCGTCTGCCCCGCAACGGCCGACTCCGCAGCCGGCGCCGCAGCGCCCCGCGCCGCATGCGCCCGCGTCGCAGAGCCATGGCAGGCGCGGCGTGCCCGGCATCGACGCCATCATCGCCGTCGCCTCCGGCAAGGGCGGCGTCGGCAAGTCGACCACCGCCGTCAACCTGGCGCTCGGCCTTGCCGCCAACGGGCTGAAGGTCGGCGTGCTCGATGCCGATATCTACGGCCCGTCCATGCCCAGGCTGCTTAACATCCACGGCCGGCCGCAGACCGTCGACGGCAAGGTGCTGAAGCCGATGCAGAATTACGGTCTCAAGGTGATGTCGATGGGCTTCCTCGTCGATGAGGAGACGCCGATGATCTGGCGCGGCCCGATGGTGATGTCGGCGCTGACGCAAATGCTGCGCGAGGTCGAATGGGGTCCGCTCGACGTGCTGGTGGTCGACATGCCGCCCGGCACCGGCGATGCCCAGCTCACCATGGCCCAGCAGGTGCCGCTCGCCGGCGCCGTCATCGTCTCGACGCCGCAGGATCTGGCGCTGATCGACGCCCGCAAGGGCCTCAACATGTTCAAGAAGGTCGACGTGCCGCTGCTCGGCATCGTCGAGAATATGAGCTACTTCCTCGCTCCCGACACCGGCAAGCGCTACGACATTTTCGGTCATGGCGGCGCGCGGCGCGAGGCCGAGCGCCTCGGCGTCACCTTCCTCGGCGAGGTGCCGCTTGAGATGGGCATCCGCGAAAGCTCGGACGCCGGCACCCCGGTCGTCGCCTCCAAGCCGGAGGGCGCCGAGGCAAAGATCTACCGCGATATCGCCAGCAAGGTCTGGGAACGGGTCCAGGAAGAGCGCGGCGCCGCTGAAGCCGCCGTGCCGAGCATCGTGTTCGAATAACGCCCCTTCCTTTGAGGGTTCAGGCGCCGACCTTCTCGCCGAACGTCGAGAAGAACTGCCCTGCCAATTTCTTCGATGTCGATTGGATCAGCCGGCTGCCGAGTTGTGCGATCTTGCCGCCGACCTCGGCCTTGGCGGCGTATTTGAGCACTGTCGAGTCCGCCCCGTCGGCGGTCAGCGTCACGTCGGCGCCGCCCTTGGCGAAACCGGCAACGCCGCCCTTGCCTTCGCCATGGATGGTGTAAGAATGCGGTGGCTTGAGGTTTTTCAGCGTGACTTCGCCGTTGAAGGTCGCCTTGATGGGGCCGATCTTGAGCACCACGGTCGCAGCCATGGCGGTGTCCGAATTCTTCTCGAGGCTCTGGCAGCCGGGAATCGCCACCTTCAGGATCTCCGGGTCGTTGAGGGCTTCCCACACTTTCGCGATGGGTGCGGCGATCCGCTCCTCGCCTTCGATCACCAAAGCCATCAAGACCTCCCGTATTGCTGATGCCGGTTGGTCGTAGCGCGCGGCCCGAAACAAGTCTATCGCACCAAAGTCCGGGTTCCGGCTGCGCCTGCCTCTTGCCTGCATGGACGCATTGTCCTATCGATTTGTCATACAAATACGGAGACCACCATGGCAGGCGCCCCCACCAAGAAGAAGAAATTTCGCTCGCAGGAGTGGTTCGACAATCCCGACAATCCGGGCATGACGGCGCTCTATCTCGAGCGCTACCTCAACTACGGCCTGACTCGCGCCGAGCTGATGTCGGGCAAGCCGCTGATCGGCATCGCGCAGACCGGTTCCGATCTTTCGCCATGCAACCGGCATCACCTCGAGCTTGCCAAGCGCGTGCGCGAGGGCATCGTCTCGATGGGCGGCATCCCATTCGAGTTCCCCTGTCATCCGATCCAGGAGACCGGCAAGCGCCCCACGGCCGCGCTCGACCGCAACCTTGCCTATCTCAGCCTGGTCGAAGTGCTCTACGGCTATCCGCTCGACGGCGTGGTGCTGACCATCGGCTGCGACAAGACGACGCCTGCCTTGCTGATGGCGGCGGCCACCGTCAACATCCCGGCGATCGCGCTTTCGGTCGGCCCGATGCTGAATGGCTGGCACAAGGGCAAGCGCACCGGTTCGGGCACCATCGTCTGGGAATCGCGCCAGCGGCTGTCTGCCGGCGAGATCGACTATGACGAGTTCATGGACATCGTCGCCTCCTCGGCGCCGTCGACCGGCTATTGCAACACCATGGGCACGGCGACCACGATGAATTCGCTGGCCGAGGCGCTCGGCATGCAATTGCCTGGCTCGGCCGCTATCCCTGCACCGTACCGCGAGCGCGGCCAGATTTCCTACGAGACTGGCAAGCGCATCGTCGAGATGGTCCATGAGGATCTGAAGCCGTCCGACATCATGACCCGCGAGGCGTTCGAGAACGCCATCGTCGTCAACTCGGCCATCGGCGGCTCGACCAACGCGCCGATCCACCTCAACGCCATCGCCCGCCATCTCGGCGTGCCGCTCGACAATGACGACTGGCAGAAGATCGGCCTCGACATCCCGCTGCTGGTCAACCTGCAGCCGACGGGCGAGTATCTCGGCGAGGACTATCACCATGCCGGCGGCGTGCCGGCGGTCGTCGCCGAATTGATGAAGGGCGGCCTGCTGCCCCATCCCGATGCCGTCACCGCCAACGGCAGGTCGATGGGCGACAATTGCTGGGATGCCGTCAACGAGAATCACGACGTCATCCGCAGCGCCGACAAGCCGCTCAAGGCCAATGCCGGCTTCATCAACCTCAAGGGCAACCTGTTCGATTCCGCCATCATGAAGACCAGCGGCATCTCGCCCGAATTCCGTGAGCGCTACCTCTCCAATCCGAACGACCCGGAGGCCTTCGAGGGCAACGCCATGGTCTTCGACGGGCCGGAGGATTACCACGCCCGCATCGACGATCCGGCGCAGGGCATCGACGAGCACACGATCCTGTTCATGCGCGGCGCCGGTCCGGTCGGCTATCCGGGCGGCGCCGAGGTGGTCAACATGCAGCCGCCGGCCTACCTGATCAAGAAGGGCATCCACGCCCTTGCCTGCATCGGTGACGGCCGCCAGTCCGGCACGTCGGGCTCCCCGTCGATCCTCAATGCCTCGCCTGAAGCCGCGATCGGCGGCGGGCTGGCGCTGCTCAAGAGCGGCGACCGCGTCCGCATCGACCTGAAAAAGGCCACGGCCAATATCCTCGTCAGCGACGAGGAGATCGCCAAGCGGCGCGCCGCGCTGCAGGCCAATGGCGGCTATCACTATCCCCAGCACCAGACGCCTTGGCAGGAGATCCAGCGCGGCATGGTCGACCAGTTCTCGGCCGGCATGGTGCTGAAACCGGCGGTGAAATACCAGGACGTCGCCCATACCAGCGGCGTGCCGCGCGACAATCACTAGGCCTATATATTCGGCCGATCAAAAGGGGCGGCTTGCCGACGGCGAGCCGCCCTTTTCTGTTGCCCTTGTTTCATCTCCAAGGAACCCACAGATAAGCTCGACCTCGGCAGCTCAGGAAGCGACAGATCATCGTGGCGAAACGGCGCTCTTCCCTCGGTTTTCTCGGCATGTTCGGCCGCTCCGGCGATCTGCGCCAGCTCGACGACGCATTGCGTGCGGCCGACCTGCATCCGGCGCTGGTACCAGAGGGCGTGAAACTCACCATCGTCAACCTGATGAACGACCGCTGGCCCGATGAGCCGCCGGGGGACGCCTATGCATCCGTGGCGCAGCTCTGCGGCTATTGCGTCGCCGGACGCCATGTGTTCGAGCAGGCCAACGGCCGCGAGCCGACATTGCAGGTCGAGCGCCGCATCGAGGCGGCGCTGGAGACCGGCGACAGTTTCGACGCGCAGATCGTGCTGATGACGCTGCACGCCAAGCTGATCAACGCCGAGGTCGTCGAGCGCTATGCGCTGAGCGCTGAGTAGCGGTCCTAGCCGCCCATCTTGCTGCGCGGCAGCTTGATCATCTCGCCGAAGCGGGCGCGCAATTTGTCGTCGAGCAGGCGCGAGACGTGGCGCGGGAAGCGCTCGGCAAGCACGCGCTTCTTCTCCGCGATTGCCCGCGACAGGATGTCGGGCCGGCCCTTCTCGTTCCATTCCTTGGGCGAGAAACGGTCGCCGACGGCGGGATAGAAATACTCGGTCTGCATCAGTTTCAGCGTCTGATCGTTGCCGAGATAATGGCCGGGGCCCTTGAGGCAGACATCGGCGATGGTGTCGATCGACAGCGCGTCGTCTGTCACCTCGATGCCGCGCACGCAGCGCAGGCAATGTCCGAGCATGTCGTTGTCGATGATCAGGCTTTCGAGGCAGAAGCCGAGCAGTGATGCGTGCATGCCGGCCGATTCATAGACCAGATTCAGGCCGGACAAGCCCGCCATGACATTGGTGATGCCCTTCTCATAGCCGGCCTGGATGTCGGGCAGCTTCGAGTCCGACATGCCGGCGGCCGAGCCGCCGGGCAGGTCGTAATATTGCGCCATCTGTGCGCAGGCCGCGGTCAGCACTGCTTGCTCCGCCGAGCCGCCTGACATGGCGCCGGTCCTGAGGTCGGAAACGAACGGCCATGTGCCGAAGATCGCCGGATGTCCAGGCTTGACGGCATTGACATAGACCAGGCCCATCAGCACTTCCGCCACCGCTTGCACGACGGCGCCGGCAATGGCGGCAGGTGCCGTGGCGCCGGCCTGGCCGGCCGACAGAAGCAGGATCGGAATGCCGCCTTCGACGCAGGCCTCCAACACTCCGCAGGCGTCCTCGGCGAACTTCATCGGCGGCACGACGAAGCAGTTCGAGTTCGACACGAACGGCCGCGCCCGGAAATTCTCCTCCCCGCCGGCGATCGCATAAAGCATGTCCAGCGCCGGCTTGACGTTCTCGCGCACGGTGAACGAGGTGCCGACATGCTTGGACGTCCCCATCACGCAGGCATAGAGCGTGTTGAAATCCATATCGAGCGGGTCGGGAATGTCGCGCGGCACCATGGTGCGCTGGAAGAAGTGGATGTTGTCCAGCCCATCGACGAGACGGGCGGCGTCGTAGAGATCCTGCAGCAGCGATTCGCGATATTCGCGCTTCTCGACATCGACCAGATGCACCGCCGCGCCCGCCGTGCCGTAATGCACGCGTTTGCCCTGGATCAGCATGTCGTGCTTCGGATCCTGGCCATGGAGGGTGAAGTTGCGCGCCGCCTTTTTGATCGTGTCCAGCACCAAGGCGCGCGGCAGCCGAACGCGGCCGTCATCGCCATGGATGGCGCCGACCCGGGTCAGCGCCTCGATGCAGGACGGGATGGCATTGGCGAAGCCGACCGTTTCCAGCAGCGTCAGCACCGCTTCGTGGATGCGCTCGCGGTCGTTCTGGCTCAATGGGCCATAGCTGCCGCCTTCAAGCCCCGGCCGCACCGGACGGATGTCGTCGGCCAAGGGCGCTGCCCGCATCGCGCGGCGCGCTTCGCGCCCGCCGGAACGCCGCGAACGCTGGTCCGACGACGATTCCTGCTTCTCGAGAGCCACTGACATGGAAGCACTCCACCTTTTGTCTTTTTCTGCGCGGCGAACGCGGCGGTTGGTCCACCATCGGCTGCCTCGTCCCCTTCTGGCTCCGACTATGCCGCCGGCATTGGCACAGCCTATGGGCCAAGCAATGCCGTCGAATATGCCAGAGTGCTAAAGCGGCAAACATGCGCCCAAACAAAAAGAGCCGGCGCGGTGCCGGCTCTTTTTCAGGAGGTCTGTGGCGATCAGGCGGCGGCGGGCCTGCGTCCGGCGGCGGTAGCGAGTTCGCGGATGCCCGGCTCGATATGCTGCAGCGAGATCGAGGAGATGCCCAAGCGCATGAAACGAGAGGGCTTTTCGCTGCGATCGAAGAACCGGTCGCCGGGTTCGATGATGACGCTGCGCGAAGCGGCCGCTTCCGCAAGGCCGCGTGAATCAGTGCCGCGCGGCCCTTCCAGCCACAGCGATGTGCCGCCCGCCGAGTCGGTCGAACGCCACTCTGGCAAGAAGGCGGAAATCGCATGGACCAGACGCTTGCGCCGTTCGTCGAAGGCGGTGGAAAGCCTGC
This sequence comes from Mesorhizobium sp. CA10, assembly GCF_020165285.1. Taxonomy (NCBI): domain Bacteria; kingdom Pseudomonadati; phylum Pseudomonadota; class Alphaproteobacteria; order Hyphomicrobiales; family Phyllobacteriaceae; genus Mesorhizobium; species Mesorhizobium sp. CA10. The sequence continues at coordinate 165,499 of NZ_JAIUHV010000002.1, read as the reverse complement.
GCACCAGCGCCTCGTGATGGCCGAGCGACAGGAACAGCGCAACGGCGCGCTGGTTGTTCGCCGGCGGGTGCCTGAGCATGAAGCGGCGCAGCGCGCGAAGCTCGGCGATCAGCCCGGCCGAGGCCACGATGTAGCCAAGCCTGAGACCCGGAGCCAGCGTCTTCGACATCGAGCCGACATAGATCACGCGGCCGGAACGATCGAGGCTCTTCAGCGCCTGCTGCGGCGCCTCATCGAGCAGCTGGCTGTCATAGCCGTCCTCGATAATGATCTGGTTGTTGCGGTTGGCGCGCGCCAGGAGATCCTGCCGCCGCTCCGCCGACAACGGCACCATGGTCGGGCAGTGGTGGCTGGGCGTGACGAAGACGAAGCCGGAATCGCTGGGGATCGCCGAGGTCACGATGCCCGACTGGTCGACCGGAACCGGCTGGATATCGGCGCCGGCCAGCCGGAAGATCGAGCGGGCGTCAGGATAGCCCGGGTCTTCCATGGCCACCTTCGAGCCCTTGGTCATTAGCAGCGACGCAAGCATGTAAAGCGCGTTCTGCGCGCCCAGCGTCACGATGATCTCGTCCGGATTGGCGAAGATACCGCGCCGCGGCAGAAGCCTGGCCTGGATCTGTTCGATCAGCAGCGGATCGTCGCGGTCCACCATGTCGGACGCCCAGTTGCGGATCTCGAGCACCGCCAGCGCCATGCGGTTGCACTCGCGCCATTCGGCGGTCGGAAACAGCGCCGGATCGAACTGGCCGTAGACGAACGGGTAGGAGGACTTGATCCAGTTGTCGTGCTTGGCCGGCGGCGGCATGTCGCTCGCGGCGATCTGCCGGCGCGCCTTCCAGTCGATCTCGTTCTGCTGGTCGGGCGCCTTCTGGTGCGGCTTGGCGGGGGTGGCCAGCACGTCCGGGTTAACGAAATGGCCGCGTCGCTCGCGCGCCACCAGGAAGCCCTGGTCGACCAGCTGCTGGAAGGCGAGCACCACCGTGCCGCGGGCAACCCCGAGTTTTTCCGCGAGAATTCGGCACGACGGCAACGGCATCGAGGCGGCGATCTGTCGGTCGAGAATGGCCGCGACGATCGCCTGGCGGATCTGCGCCTGGAGGGTTTGGCCGGATTCAGCCGAAATCCGGAACAGGCCGGACCATATGGCCGTGTCATTGCGCTGTGGCATGGGAAATCTTCCTCGGACGGCCAGCTGTTTTCACTTGGCTGGACCAGTGGAGTGTATGGGTGGCATAAGGGGTTGCGCCAATCAATTTTTCTGATCGCTGGGATTTATGCCAGTGATCTATCAAGCGCGACGCGAAGCGTCGTCGCCGCGCGTTCAGGCGCGATGCGCAGCATCGTCGCCCCCGCGATGCGCAGCATCGTCGCGGCACTGTTCCAAGGCGCGATGCGACAGCATCGTCGCCCTCCGCCCAGCGCCCCGCCGCGAGTTCCCGCACCTCACCGTCCAACACCGCCCCTCATCAAAGCGTGAATGCGGTGCGGCAAAGCCGCGCTTGAACGAAATGGAAATCGGCTCGATAGAATGACGCGCCGACACGCGCCGGAAACATCCGGCCTGTTAAAATGGTCTAAAAACCCGCCAGGAGCCTGCCCCGTGGACCAGTCATCCTTCGACAAGCAACTTGCCGCCTTGCGCGATCAGCGCGCGGCGGCCAAGGGCTCAATGCGCGAGGCTTTCGCCGCCGATCCCAAGCGCTTCGAGACATTCTCAGCGACCGATGGCGATCTTTTGCTCGACTGGTCGAAATGTGCCGTCGACGCAGATACGATGACGATGCTGGAAAAGCTCGCGGGTGCGGCCGATCTCGCGGGACGCCGTGCCGCCATGTTCCAAGGCAAGAAGATCAACATCACCGAGAACCGCGCCGTGCTGCACACCGCGCTGCGCAACCTGACCGGCAAGAGCGTGATCGTCGACGGCCAGGACACCAAGGCCGATGTGATCGCCGTGCTCGACGCCATGGGCGCCTTCGCCGACGCCATCCGCTCCGGCAAGGCGGCCGGCGCCACCGGCAAGAAGATCACCGACATCGTCAATATCGGCATCGGCGGCTCCGATCTCGGCCCGGCGATGGTGACGCTGGCGCTCGCGCCCTATCATGACGGGCCGCGCGCGCATTACGTCTCCAATGTCGACGGCGCCCATATCCACGACACGCTGAAGGGTCTGTCTGCCGAGACGACTTTGTTCATCATCGCCTCCAAGACCTTCACCACGGTCGAGACGATGACGAATGCGCAGACGGCGCGCGATTGGGTTCAGAAGGCGTTGGGCAAGGAAGCGGTCGGCAAGCATTTCGCCGCCGTCTCGACCGCCCTCGACCTGGTGGCGAAGTTCGGCATCGAACAGGACCGCGTCTTCGGCTTCTGGGACTGGGTCGGCGGCCGCTATTCCGTCTGGAGCGCCATCGGCCTGCCGGTGATGATTTCCGTCGGTCCGCGCAACTTCCGCGCTTTCCTCGACGGCGCGCATGAGATGGACGAGCATTTCCGCTCGGCGCCGATGCAGAAGAACCTGCCGGTGCTTCTGGGGCTGATCGGCTGGTGGCATCGCGTCGTCTGCAAATATCCGGCCCGCGCCGTCATCCCTTACGACCAGCGCCTGTCGCGCCTGCCGGCCTATCTGCAGCAGCTCGACATGGAATCGAACGGCAAGAGCATCACGCTGGACGGCACTGCGGTCGCCACGCCGACCGGCCCGCTGGTCTGGGGCGAGCCCGGCACCAACGGCCAGCATGCCTTCTTCCAGCTCCTGCATCAGGGCACCGACTTTATCCCGGTCGAATTCCTCGCCGCCGCTGTCGGTCACGAGCCCGAATTGAAACACCAGCATGATCTTTTGCTCGCCAACTGCCTGGCGCAGTCGGAGGCCCTCATGAAGGGGCGCACGCTGGAAGAGGCGCGCGCCCAGATGCTGGCCAAGGGCATGAAGCCGGCCGACGTCGACCGCATCGCGCCGCACCGCGTCTTCTCGGGCGATCGCCCCTCGCTGACCATTCTCTACAGAAAGCTCGACCCGCGCACGCTCGGCCGGCTCATCGCGCTTTACGAGCACCGCGTCTTCGTCGAAGGCACGCTGTTCAACATCAATTCCTTCGACCAATGGGGCGTCGAGCTCGGCAAGGAACTGGCGACAGGCCTGCTGCCTGTTGTGGAAGGCAAGGAGACTGCCGCAAAACGCGACGCCTCGACTGCCGGGCTGGTGGGACATATCCACCAATTGCGCGGCGCGGAGTAAACGGGATTGGCGGATATCAAGGGAATATTGTTCGACAAGGACGGCACGCTTGTCGACTTCAACGCAACCTGGCTCGGCGTCGCCGACTTCATGGCGATGGATGCCGCCGAGGGCGATCGCTGGAAGGCGGATCGACTGCTCGCCGCCGCCGGCTTCGACTTCGTCACGAAGCGCTTCAAGCCGGATTCGATCTTCGCCTCCGGCTCGAACATGGACGTCGTCGAGCTCTGGTTCCCGCGTCTGTCCGAGGAGGACCAGATGCACGCCGTTTCCCGCTTCAACGAGATCACTTCGGCGCAAGGTTCGGCCATGGCGGTCGCGCTGCCGGGCGTCGTCGACTCGTTGCGGGCCTTGCACAAACGATCCTATCGCATGGGCGTCGCCACCAACGATTCGACCAGCGGCGCCGAAAAGACGCTGGCCACGCTGGGCATCGCGCAGCTCTTCGATGCCGCCTTCGGCTATGACGCTGTTGCCAACTCCAAGCCGGCGCCCGACACGGTCGTCGCTTTCTGCGACCTGACCGGGTTGAAGCCGGGCGAGATCGCCATGGTCGGCGACAACCGCCATGACCTGGAGATGGCGCGCGCCGGCGGCTGCGGCCTGGCGGTGGGCGTGCTCTCCGGCACCGGCACGCGCGACTCGCTGGCGCCGATGGCGGACGTCGTTCTGGACTCGGTCGCCGACCTGCCGGATTTTCTGACTGCGCGGGTGAACGTGCCGGCGGGCTAACCAGTCGCCGCCCAGGAAGACGCCTCAGTCAGCCATTTTCCGATGCGACTGCTTCTTGGCCCGATTGCCGCAGCTGTTCATCTCGCACCACCGTCGCGAACCGTTCTTCGTGCGATCTATGAAAAGCCAGCGGCAGTCGTGCGGCGGGCATTGTTTGAGACGCGATAGTTCGTCGCCGCGAAGCAGGTCGAGAGCCGACCACGCGATTGCCCCGGTGATGCGATTGGCGCCTAGGAAATGCAACGACACCGGCGATCCAGCGAGCGCGGCGGTTCTGAGCGCTTCGGCCGCGTATTTTCTGATGGTATCGAGCGCGGCAGCGGGAGGTTCGTCGCCATGAGCGATTGCCGAGCCGGTGTCGCTTACGGCGCGGCGAAGGGCGAGAACGTCTTTGACCAAAGCTTCGTGGTCGGCCGAAGGAAGGGCGAAATCATCGTCGATCAGGCCCGTTTGCCTTGACCACGCCAGGATGTCCGCCGCCGTCGCGAGATGGTCGATTTCCCGGTCGGTGCCGCGCCGACTGATGGTGTTGGCGAGATCAAGGGCCAGGTTGCCGGCGATACGATGGGGAAGTGACATTGGCGACGGCTTTCATTTCCTCGCTGCGTTGGGGCGGTCGCGCCCAAACAACGCCAATCCTGCGGCTACCAACAACAGTGCGGCGCCGCCGATCTCGGCCGCTCCGACCTTTTCGCCGAACAGCCAAACGCCTACGGCCAGTGCAACGATGGGCGAGATGAAGGCATAGAGCCCGGCGCGGGCGGTGCCCCATTGTTCAAGCAGGCACAGATAGATCGTGTAGGCTACGATGGTTCCGAGGAGGGAGAGGAACAACAGGCTTGCCGCAGCCGGAGCGACATCGATCCTTCCTGGCAGCGTCGCCGAAACCTCGCCCAGAAGGAATGAGACGACGATCAGCGCCGCGCCGCCGAGAACGGCGTGGATCGCGGTGAGTGTCAGAGGCTTGATCGGGCCGATCAGCGGCCGCGCAATGACGCTCCCCGCGCAGTAGCACGCCGTGCCGGCCACGATAGCGGCAAGGCCCAATCCGTTTCCGGATTCCTGTTCGACAAGACGCGTCCAGAAGAGGCCAAGGAGACCTGTGCAGCCGAGCGCCAGCGCCAGGCCGTGCCGCCAAGTGGGCCGCTCTTCTCCGAGCAGGACTGCCAAGCCAAACAGAAGCACCGGAACCAGCGCGAGATTGACCAAGCCGGATAGGCCGGAGGGGACCGTTTGCATGCCCCAGAACAGCAGTCCGTAGGTTCCGGCATTCGTCAGCAGGGCCGATATGATGACTCGCATCGACCGGCCTTCCGCGAATGCCGATAGGGCTCCATGTGTCCAAAATGCCAGGATTCCCGCAGTCAGCAGATAGCGCAGCCCCGCCAGAAGAATCGGGGGGACGCCCGCATCCAGGCCGATCTTGACTGCCGCCCAGGTCAGCCCCCAGATCAGTGCCATGAGGCCGAACAGGGCGAGGTTGCTCATGACGGCAACGTCAGCGCAGATCCTGGTCGTCGACGAGGATGCGGTGGATCTCGATGCGCTCGGGCAGTTCGATCAGAAACTCGGGGTCGCGGTCCAGATGATGGACTTTGATCGGGTCGCCCTTGGTGAAAGCGGTCATCGCCTGGATATCGGGCCAGTAGGAGATGGTCGTGAACCAGGTCTCCTCTTCCCGGTCCTCGCGAAAGAGCTGGACGCCGAGCGCAACCCGCTGAAGCGGAGGAATGCCTTCTGCCTTCAAATAGGTTTCGTAGCTGTTCGCGACGTCGCGACGGGTGCGGCCGCGCCAGATGCGTGCGATGGTTGGTTTCGTCGCCATGTTCGTCTCCTTTGGGTTCTGGATGTGGCGGAGAGCCGTGCTTACGGCAGCGTTCGCGAGAGGAAGTCGCGCACCAGCCGCAGGGCTTCCTCGAAATGTGTTTCCAACAGCCAATGGCCGGCATCGTCGAGGATATGGAGTTCCGCATTCGGGAGGTCGCGTCGATAGGCGAGCGCCGACTGCTCGGGCATGTAGCCGTCCTGCGGTCCCCAGACGATGAGTGTCGGCGGACGGTGCTCGCGCAGATAGGATTGGTATCGCGGGAACCATTCGATGTTCTGCTCGAGCTTTTCCATCAGCCGGACCGACACCGCCTTCCGGATCGGTGTGTTCATCAGCGGCCAATGCAGCTTCCACAGATCGGGAGGGACGCGGCTGGCGACTTCTTCCGAGACCTCGCCGATGAACTCCTTGCGGAAACCCTCCTCGCTGACCGCCTCCTCGAGTGGGCGGTGCCTCTCTGCCGATTCGTCCGCCCACCAGGCTTTGATCGTGTCGTATTTCGGCCCGAGCACGTCCTCGTAGATGTCGCCGTTCTGGATGACCAGGCCCGCGATCCTGTCAGGATGCGCTATCGCGTGACGGAGGCCGATCTGAGAACCATAATCGTGGAGCCAGAGCGCATAACGCTCCAAATGCAGCGCATCGGCAACGTCAGCGAGAACGCCGGCATAGGCATTGAAATCATAGTCGAACTCGGCGGGGTCCGGTGTGTCGCTGTAGCCGAATCCAGGCCAGTCGAAAGCTACTGTCCGCCAGCGGTCGGCCAGGCCCGGCATCAGGCGTCTGAACTGGTAAGACGAGCACGGGTAGCCATGCGGCAAAAGAAGGACGGGAGCATCGGGCGGTCCTGCTTCCCGCAGAAATATCGTGTGGCCGCCGATCTTTGATCGACGGTGATTTGTGTCGTGGATTTCCATGACCTCTCCGTTTTTCGTTCTATCCGTTAGAACTGGTAAAACGGGTTTAGCTGGTCCCTGTTCCGAGCTTTGCTTTCGGAACCATGAGTAAGAAAGTGCTGTATGACCGGTGGCGCCCGATGTGAGGCGAGGGGCGATTGCTGGACTCCTCAGCCACCCTTTATCGGACGAAGGCGAACACCGCGCTGGGCCTGGGTTCGCTGCCGCCGTTTCCGCCGACATCCGGCACGTGATATTCGCCGAGCAGGCAAAGCCGTGGCCTGGGCAGCCAGGCGCGGCCGGGATCGCCGACCAGCACATCGATGCCGGCGGCTAGGCAGCGGTCGAGGAACGGGATCATCCGTTGCCCGACATCCTGCGCGTAAAAGACGTCGCCGGCGAGAACCAGGTCGACCACCGGCGGGGGGCCGTCGGTGAGGTCCTCGTCGCGTGTCTGGATGGCGACGCCGTTGGCTTGCGCATTGAGGCGGAGCGCCACCGCGCCATTGCGGTCGATCTCCGCTGCGATCACCGCGCGCGCTCCGGCTTTTGCTGCGGCGATTCCGACCAACCCCGAGCCGGCGCCGAGGTCGAGCACGCGTTTGCCGGCTACGATCGACGGACGGTCGAGGATATAGCGCGCCAGCACGGTGCCGCCGGCCCAGGCATAGGCCCAATAGGGCGGCTGTGGGTCAGGCCGGCTTCCATCGCTCTCGTCTTCCGGTTCGAGCAGCCGCCGCAAGCCGCTGCCGGGATGCGCCTGGTAGAGTCGGACCTCCGGCACTGACGGTACCGGCGCCAGCCGCATGTTCGCCTTGATGAAGTCCGCCGGATCGAGCCGCTTGCCTCGCCCCGGTGTCTTGCCGGCGGAATAATCGCTCAAACCTGGTCCCGCAGCGCCCGCCGCAGGATCTTGCCGACCGGCGTCTTCGGCAGCTCGGTGCGGAATTCGATATGTCGCGGGCGCTTGTAGCCGGTCAGGTTCTCGCGGCAATAGGCCATCAACGTCTCGACGGTGAGCGCCGGATCCTTTTTCACCACGAACAATTTAGGCACTTCGCCGGAATGCTCGTCCGGCACGCCGATGGCCGCCACTTCGAGCACGCCGGGATGATGCGCCACCACCTCCTCCAGTTCGTTTGGATAAACGTTGAAGCCGGAGACCAGGATCATGTCCTTCTTGCGGTCGACGATCTTGGTGTAGCCGCGCTCGTCCATGAAGCCCATGTCGCCGGATTTGAAGAAGCCGTCCTCGGTCATCGCCTTGGCGGTCTCGTCGGGCCGGTTCCAGTAGCCGGCCATAACCTGGGGGCCGCGGATGCAGATCTCGCCCACTTCGCCGAGCGGCACGTTGTTGCCGTCGTCGTCCCGAATGGCGATCTCGGTCGAAGGCAGCGGCAGGCCGATCGTGCCGGTGAAATCGGCCGAGCTGAACTTGTTGGCGGTCGCCACCGGCGAGGTTTCGGAGAGCCCATAGCCTTCGCTCACCGGACAGCCGGTCAGCGCCTTCCAGCGCTCCGCCACGCCCTTCTGCACCGCCATGCCGCCGCCCAGCGTCAGGATCAGCGGCTTGAAGTCGAGCTTGCGGAACTCCTCATTGTTGAGCAGCGCGTTGAACAGCGTGTTGAGGCCGGGAAAGATGTGCATCGGGTGTTTCGCCAGTTCCTTGACGAAGCCCGGAATGTCGCGCGGGTTGGGGATCAGCACATTCTGCGCGCCCTGCTGCATGCCCATCAGCGCGTTCACCGTCAGCGCGAAGATGTGATAGAGCGGCAGCGCGCAGATGAAGTTGAGATGCGCCGGCTTGGGCTTGACCGTATAGGCGTCCTCCACCCACAGCGAATTCTGCGCGACGTTCGAAAGCACGTTGCGATGCAGCAGCACAGCACCCTTCGAGACGCCGGTGGTGCCGCCCGTATATTGCAGGAAGGCGATGTCGTCGCCGGAGACCGTGGGCGGCTTGAAGGCGATGCTCGCGCCGGTCTTGAGCACGGCGTTGAATTTGACATGGCCAGGCAGCGACCATGCCGGAACCATCTTCTTAACCCGTCGCACCACGAGGTTGACGATGGCGCCCTTGAGTCCGCCCAGCATGTCGCCCATGGCGGCGACGATGACATGCTTCACCGGCGTCCTGGCGATCACCGCCTGCAGCGTGCCGGCGAAGTTCTCGAGGATGACGATCGCCTGCGCGCCGGAATCCTTCAGCTGGTGTTCCAGCTCGCGCGGCGTGTAGAGCGGGTTCACGTTCACTACGGTGTAGCCGGCGCGCAGTATGCCCATCATCGCCACCGGATATGGCAGCACGTTCGGCATCATCAGCGCCACGCGCGCGCCCTTCTCCAGGCCTCTCGCCTGCAGATAGGCGCCGAACGCGGCCGACAGCCGTTCGACCTCGGCATAGGTGATCGACTTGCCCATGCATACGAAAGCCGGCCGCCCGGCGAATTGCTTGCAGGCGCCGACGAGGAACTCGCCGATAGACTTGTAGGGCAGGGCGCCGATCTCGGCCGGCATGTTCTTGGGATAGCTTTTCAGCCACGGCTTTTCCGGCAGGCCGACGGTGAGCTCGGTGATCGCCTTCGGCAGGCTCTTCGAGGCAGGCTTCGCGTTGCCCGTCGCTGGCGCCGTCTTCGCGGCGGGCGACTTCGCGGCCGCTTTTCCGGCTTTTGCCGCCGCGGGCTTGGCAGCGGCCGGCTTTAGGGCTGACTTTGCGGTCGTCTTCGCCTTCGGTGCGGCTGCGGCCTTGGCAGTCTTGGGCGCATCGCTTGCGGCGGCGCCCTTGGCCTTTGCGTTCACCGGGGCTGTCGTCTTGGCTGCTTTTGCCACCTGTCTCTCCCTGTCGCCTTCAATCTCGGCGTCCGCTTCCAGGGAAGCGTCCTCCACGCCGTCGCGGATTTTCGGGAAATCCCGCCCACAGTCTATGTATTGCCTCTATCGGCGACGGTGCAAGCCTTGCCCCAGCGGCAGGGTGGGGAAAGATTTGCCGTCGAAATCTGATGATCCGGACAATTCCGCAGCATGTCCGGCGGCGGGCAGATCTCCGGCAGTCGGGGTCTGTCGGCTCGTTTTAACAGGTGGGCGATCAATAAAAAAATGCCGTCGTTAATAATGTTGTGAGCAGAAAAAACTACTCATTTTTTCTGCGGTTTGAGCAAACGCTAGATTCTTTTCCTGCTTCCCATGGGGTACGCAAACGAGGTGTTCCAAAGGCGAAGAAACGGTGCTTATATGCGCCCTTCGCGAGCCTGATAGAGGGGCTTGAGAGAACATCAGGGAGTGGTCAATGAAAAAGACAATGACTTTTGCAGCCGCGTTGCTGGCTGCAAGCGTCCTCAGCGGCATGGCCAGTGCTAAGACGCTCGTTTATTGCTCGGAAGCGTCGCCGGCCAATTTCGATCCGGGTACGACGACCGGCGGCAACGACTTCGACGCGTCTTCGCGTACCGTCTATTCCCGCCTGGTCGAATTCAAGCATGGTGGCACCGAGATCGAGCCCGGCCTGGCAGACAAGTGGGAAATCTCTGACGATGGCCTGGTCTATACTTTCCATCTGCATCCGGGCGTGAAGTTCCAGACCACCGACTATTTCAAGCCGACGCGCGACCTCAACGCCGATGACGTCGTCTTCTCCTTCGATCGCCAGTTCAACAAGCAGAATCCGTGGAACGGCGACAAGTATCTGCCGAACCTCACCTGGGACTATTACACCGGCATGGACATGCCGAAATACGTCGCCAAGTGGGAGAAGGTCGACGACCTCACCGTCAAGCTGACGCTGACCGAGCCGAACGCGCCGATGCTGGCCAATCTCGGCATGGATTTCGCCTCGATCGTGTCGAAGGAATATGCCGACCAGCTCCAGAAGGACGGCAAGATGGCCGACTTCTCGACCAAGCCGGTCGGCACCGGCCCGTTCCAGTTCGTCGACTACCAGCTGGATTCGGTCATCCGCTACGCGGCCAATCCCGACTACTTCAAGGGCAAGGAAAAGATCGACGATCTGGTCTTCGCCATCACGCCTGACGCGACCGCCCGCATCCAGAAGGTGCTCGCCGGCGAATGCGACGTCGCGCCCTATCCGAACCCGGCCGACATCGCCACCATCAAGACCAACAAGGACGTGACGCTGATGGATCAGGCCGGCCTGAACATCGGCTATATGAGCTACAACACCACGATCCCGCCGCTCGACAAGCCGGAAGTGCGCCATGCGCTCAACCAGGCAATCGACCGGGAGGCCCTGATAAAGTCGCTGTTCCAGGATGCCGGCGCGACGCCCGCCGAGAACCTCATCCCGCCGACCATGTGGTCGTGGAACAAGGACGTGAAGACCGACACCTACAATCCGGAAGCGGCCAAGAAGGTTCTCGCCGATGCCGGCCTGAAGGAAATCCAGCTCTGGGCTGCCGACCGCGTTCGTCCCTACAATCCGAACTTCCAGCGCGCGGCTGAACTGATCCAGGCCGACTGGGCCAAAGTCGGCGTCAAGGCGAACATCGTCAACTACGAGTGGACGAAGTATCGCGAGGAAGGCAAGAAGAAGGACCGTCCCGGCGCCTTCCAGATCGGCTGGACCGGCGACAATGGCGACCCGGACAATTTCTTCGCCACTCTCTTCGCCTGCTCGGCCATCGGCGTCTCGAACTACTCCAGCTGGTGCGACAAGGATTTCGAGGACCTGATCCAGAAGGCCAAAAAGACCAGCGACCAGGCCGAGCGCACCAAGCTCTATGAGCAGGCGCAGGTGATCTTCGCCAAGCAAGCGCCCGCTTTCCTGCTGGCTCACAGCCAGGTTTACGCGGTCGTTCGCAATAATGTCACCGGCTTCAAGATGGACCCGCTCGGCATTCACCGTTTCGACGGCGTTGACAAGTCCGAGTAATATTGCGAACGGGGCGGCGCAACTTCCAGCGCCGCCCCGTTCCATTTGATGATGCTCCGATATCTTCTCAACAAAATCGCCCTCCTGATTCCGACCCTGGTCGGCATCACCATCTGTGCCTTCGCCTTTGTCCGGCTGCTGCCGGGCGATCCGATCCTCGCTATGGCCGGCGAGCATGGCGTCGCCCCCGCCCGCTACGAAGAGCTCAAGCAACAGTTCGGCTACAATCTGCCGATCTGGGAGCAGTATGCGCGCTATGTCGGTGAGGTCGCCACCGGCGATTTCGGCGTTTCCATCTCGTCCAAGCGGCCGGTCCTCGAGGAATTCAAGACGCTCTTCCCGGCGACGCTGGAACTGTCCTTCTTCGCCATGATCTTCGCCATGGTGATCGGCATTCCCGCCGGCATTTTTGCCGCCGTCAAGCGCGGCTCATGGTTCGACCAGTCGCTGATGGGCACGGCCCTTGTCGGTTATTCCATGCCGATCTTCTGGTGGGGCCTGCTGCTCATCATCTTCTTCTCGGGCTATCTCGGCTGGACGCCGGTCTCGGGCCGCATCGGCCTGCAGTTCTTTTTCAAGCCGATCACCGGCTTCATGACCGTCGACAGCCTCCTCTATGGCAAGTGGGATGCATTCCGCTCCGCGCTTAGCCATCTCGTCCTGCCGGCGATCGTGCTCGGCACCATTCCGCTGGCAGTGATCGCGCGCCAGACGCGCTCGGCCATGCTCGAGGTGCTGGGCGAGGACTATGTCCGCACCGCGCGCGCCAAGGGCCTTTCGGCAGCGCGCGTCATCGGCGTGCATGCGCTTCGCAACGCGCTTATCCCGGTCGTCACCACCGTCGGCCTGCAGGTCGGCACGCTGCTTGCGGGCGCCATCCTCACCGAGACCATCTTCGCCTGGCCAGGCATCGGCAAGTGGATGGTCGATTCCATCTTCAAGCGCGACTATGTCGTCGTGCAGTCGGGTCTGCTTTTGATCGCGCTCATCGTCATGGCGGTGAACCTCATCGTCGATGTGCTCTATGCCGTCATCAACCCACGCATCAGGGCGGCATAAAATGACCCAGACCGAAATCGCCCCGATGGCCGCCGGCAGCCCGGATCGGCTCACAGGCCTCAAGACCTTCTGGCACTATTTCTCCGTCAACCGCGGCGCCGTCATCGGCCTGTTCGTCTTCCTCCTTTTGGTGCTCGCCGCGCTGTTCGCGCCGCTGCTCACGCCTTATGCGCCCGACGTCCAGGACAAGACCGCGTTTCTGCGGCCCCCCGCCTGGCAGGCCGGCGGCTCGACGCAATATCTGCTCGGCACCGACCCGGTCGGCCGCGACATCCTCTCGCGCCTTCTCTACGGCGCGCGCTTCTCGCTGCTGATCGGCGCCGTGGTGGTCACGCTGGCGCTCACCGGCGGCATCACGCTCGGCCTGCTGGCCGGCTATTTCCGCGGCTGGGTCGACGTTGCGATCATGCGCGTCATGGACCTGATCCTGGCCTTTCCGTCGCTGCTCCTGGCGCTGGTGCTTGTCACCATTCTCGGCCCGGGCCTGTTCAACGCCATGCTAGCGATCGCATTGGTCCTGCAGCCGCATTTCGCCCGCCTGGTGCGTGCCGCCGTGATGGCCGAGAAGAGCCGCGAATATGTCGTGGCGGCGAAGGTCGCCGGCGCCGGCCATCTGCGGCTGATGCTCGCCACCATCCTGCCCAACTGCCTTGCGCCTTTGATCGTCCAGGGCACGCTGTCCTTCTCCAACGCTATCCTGGAAGCCGCCGCGCTCGGCTTCCTTGGTCTCGGCGCCCAGCCGCCGACGCCGGAATGGGGCACCATGCTTGCCACGGCGCGCGAATTCATCTTGCGCGCCTGGTGGGTGGTGACCTTCCCGGGTCTCGCCATCCTCATCACCGTGCTTGCCATCAACCTTGTCGGCGACGGCCTGCGCGATGCCCTCGATCCCAAGCTCAGGAGGTCGTGATGGCGCTGCTCGACATCCAGAACCTCGTCGTCGAATTCCAGACCGCGTCCGGTCCGTTCCGCGCCGTCGACGGCGTCTCGCTCCATGTCGACGAGCGCGAGGTGCTCGCCATCGTCGGCGAATCCGGCTCCGGCAAGTCGGTGTCGATGCTGGCGGTGATGGGCCTGCTGCCATGGACGGCGACCGTCACCGCCGACCGCATGGCCTTCAACGGCCGCGATCTGTTGAAGATCGACCCGGCCGACCGCCGCAAGATCATCGGCAAGGACATTGCCATGATCTTCCAGGAGCCGGTCGCCAGCCTCAATCCCTGCTTCACCGTCGGCTTCCAGATCGAGGAAGTGCTGCGTTTCCATATGGGCATGGACAAGGCCGAGCGCCGGGCGCGCGCCATCGAGCTTTTCAAGCAGGTCGGCATTCCGGAACCGGAGGAGCGGCTGAATTCCTTCCCGCACCAGATGTCGGGCGGCCAGTGCCAGCGCGTCATGATTGCCATGGCGATCGCCTGCAATCCGAAGCTGTTGATCGCCGACGAGCCGACCACCGCGCTCGACGTCACCATCCAGAAGCAGATCCTCGACCTGCTGGTCTCGCTGCAGGCCAAATACGGCATGGGCCTGATCATGATCACCCACAATATGGGCGTGGTCGCCGAAACCGCCGACCGCGTCATCGTCCAGTACAAGGGCCGTAAGATGGAAGAGGCCGACGTGCTGTCGCTCTTTGAATCGCCGAAGAGCAACTATACGCGCGCGCTGCTCTCGGCGCTGCCGGAGAACGCCGTCGGCGACCGGCTGCCGACCGTCTCCGACATGCTGTTCGAGCCCGCACCTTCAGGAGCCGGCGCATGACCAAGGTCGTCGAAGGCAAGGACATCAAGCGCGACTACCATGTCGGCGGCGGCCTGTTCCGCGGCGCGCGCACCGTCCATGCGGTGAAGGGCGTGTCCTTCAGCGTCGAGAAGGGCAAGACGCTTGCCGTCGTCGGCGAGAGCGGCTGCGGCAAGTCCACGCTCGCCCGCATCATCACGCTGATCGATCCGGCCACCTCCGGCGAGCTCTTCATCGACGGCAACAAGGTCGATATCGCCAGGGACGGGCTCACTAAGGAAATGCGCCGCAAGGTGCAGATCGTGTTCCAGAATCCTTATGGCTCGCTCAATCCCCGCCAGAAGATCGGCGATGTGCTGGGCGAGCCGTTGCTCATCAACACCGACAAGCCTGCCGAAGAGCGGCGCGACCTGTCGATGAAGATGCTGAAGAAGGTCGGTCTCGGACCCGAGCACTACAACCGCTATCCGCATATGTTCTCGGGCGGCCAGCGCCAGCGCATCGCCATTGCCCGGGCGCTGATGCTGAACCCGAGCCTGCTGGTGCTGGACGAGCCGGTCTCGGCGCTCGACCTCTCCGTGCAGGCGCAGGTGCTGAACCTGCTTGCCGACCTGCAGGACGAATTCCAGCTGACCTATGTCTTCATCAGCCACGACCTCTCGGTGGTCCGCTATATCGCCGACGACGTGATGGTCATGTATTTCGGCGAAGCCGTCGAATACGGCCCGCGCGACGAGGTCTTCTCCGACCCCAAGCACGCCTACACCAAGACGCTCTTCGCCGCGACGCCGCGCGCCGACATCGCCAGCATCAAGGCGCGGCTGGCGAAGAAGGCGGCGTAGGCCTCCTGCTTCGTCATTCTAGGGCGGAGCGCAGCGAAGCGGCGCGAAGACCCTAGAATCCATGCCGGTACCTCAGCCGAAGAATGCAGCGGAGTAGAATTTCTGCACCGTGAGCGGCGCTCTCATGTCACGGAATGGATCCTCGGGTCTGCGCGCGTCGCTTCGCTCCTTGCTTCGCCCGTGGATGACGACGCGGAGGTGGTCGGGATCACCGCAACTTCGCAATAACCGCCCGCAGCGCTTCCCCAAAACGGTGCACCTCTTCCACCGTGTTGTAATGCACCAGCGAGGCACGAATGGCGCCGCTGTCCATCGACAGATTCAGCCGCTTCATCAGCCGCGGCGCATACATGTGACCGTCGCGTATGCCGATCTGCACGGCGGCCATCTCCTCGACGATCCGCTGCGGCGACAGCTTGCCGATGTTGAAGCAGAAGGTCGGCACGCGCTCGGTGATGCGCGCCTCGTCAGCGACGCCGTAGATCGTGGCATTGCAATCCTTCAGCACCTTCAGCATTGCGCGCGCCAGCATCAGCTCGTAATCGCGGATGGCGTTCATGCCGGCGACGATGTTGTCGCGGCGCGAGCGGTTGTTTTCGGGAAGGAAGTTGCGGCCGATCGATTCCAGATAGCGCACCGCCGCGTCCATGCCGGAGACGTTCTCATAGATGAAGGTGCCGGCCTCGACCTTGTAGGGCGGCTCGTCGGGAATGAAGTCCTCGCGGAAGGTCGGCAGCCGCTTCAGCGTGTCGAAGCGCCCCCATAGGAAGCCCATATGCGGCGAGAAATTCTTGTAGCCGGAGCAGACGAGATAGTCGCATTGCCAGGCTTGCACGTCGATCAGCCCATGCGGGCCGTAATGCACGCAATCCAGGAACACTTCGGCGCCGGCCGCATGCGCGATCGTGGCCACCGAGGCGACGTCGACGATCGAGCCGATCGAATGCGCCGTCACCGTGCAGGCGACGAGGCGCGTGCGCTCCGACACCAGCGGCTTGAGGTCGTCGACATGCAGATTGCCGTCCTCGCGCATGCGCCACCATTTGAACTTGGCACCGGCGGATTCCAGCGCCAGCCAGGTGGCGATGTTGGCGTCGTGATCCATGTCGGTAACGACGATCTCGTCGCGCCCCCCAACCGTTTCGTTGGAAAGCATCTGGCCGATGCCGAGGCTGACCAGGCGGATGAACGAGGTGGCGTTCATGCCGAAGCAGATTTCGGACGGACTGTAGGCATTGATCAACAGCGCCACACTCTCGCGTGCGTCGGCGACCGACTGATCGACGGTGACGCTGCGGCCATAGCGGCCGCCGCGCTGCACATTGTGTGAAACCAGATGATTGGTCACGGCGTCGAGCACGCTTTGCGGGATCTGCGCGCCGGCGGCATTGTCCAGGAAGATGAAGTCGCCGGCCTGTTGAAGCGCCGGAAACATTGCGCGGATCTTCTCGAGCGGGAACGCGGCGGCGTTGGTATTGTCGGACTGGTGCTTGTTCACGGGCAGGCTCCTGCGGGGGACTTGGACGATCGGTGGACGGGGTTCAGCGCGTCTTCTCGGTCTGGAAGCGGCGCTCGAGCAGGCTGACGAGGCGCACCATCGGCCAGAGGAAGATGAGGTAGACAAGCGCCGCGCCGATCAGCGGCGAGGGATTGGCGTAGAGCGACTGCGCATTGGTCGCTTCCTTGAGCAGCTCCGGCAGCGCCACGGTCGAGGCGAGCGAGGTGTCCTTGAACATCGAGACGCAGTTGCTGGTCATCGGCGGGATGACCACGCGGATCGCCTGCGGCAGCACGACCTTGCGCAGGGTCAGCATGAACGGCAGGCCAAGCGCCTGCGCCGCCTCGAACTGGCCGCGCGGAATGCTTTCGATGCCGGAGCGAAATACCTCGGCCGAGTAAGCCGACATGATGATGGCGAAAGCCGTCACGGCGGACGCCCAGGACGACAGGCGTATGCCGAGGAAGGGCAGCGCGTAGTAGATCAGGATCAAAACCACCAGCACCGGCAAAGCGCGAAAGATGTCGGTGTAGCCGACTGCGAGCAGCCGCAGCGGCTTCGGCGCATAGAGCCGCACGAGGCTGATTGCCAGCCCCGCCGCGATGCCGATGACGATGCTCATCACCCCAAGCAGCAGCGTGTTGAGAAAGCCGCGCAGCAGCGCTGGCAGGCTGGCTGCAATAACGCCGGGATTGAAGAAGGTGTCGATCAGCGACATGGGAGCGTTCCCGAACCGTTTTGCGTCCAGAGCAATTCCACGAAAAGTGCGAAACGGCTTTTCGTCCGCAATTGCATCAAATCAAGGAGACAGACGCCAGAGCCAGGCGCCGACACCGATTTTGCCGCACCGGCTTCGGCGATGGCAGGGCTCATCCGTGAAAAAACGGACGTGCCGGCCTCTCGCGCCGGCACGTCCTGTTGCGTTCGTCGCCGCTCAGGCCTTGGGCAGCGGCATTTCCTTGACCGTGGAGGAGTCTGCCGGAGCATCGCTGTCGAACCACTTCTTGTGGATCGCGGCCAGCGTCCCGTCCTTCTTCATCCCGGTCAGCGCGTCGTTCAGCTTGCCGAGCAGCGGGTGGTCCTTGGTCATCATCAGGCCGTATTGCTCGCCGGTCTTGATGCGCTGCTTGACGACGAGGTCCTTCATCTTCTTGAAGGAATATTGCATGCCGGGGATATCGCTGACGGCGGCATCGACGCGGCCGGCGCTGAGGTCGAGCAACAGGTTCTGCTGCGTGTCGTAGCCCTTCACGTCGCTGAAGCCGTCGGCCTGCTGATGGTCCTTGACCCAGGTTTCACCGGTGGAACCGGAAAGCACGCCGACGACCTTGCCCTTGAGGTCCGCCTCGGTGCTGATCGGGCTGTCGGCCTTGGTGGCGATGCCCATGTCGGAGTCATAATAGGGCTGCGTGAAGGACTGCGACTTCAGCCGCTCCTGCGTGATGGTGATCGAGGAGATGGCGACGTCGATGCGCTTGGAGGTGGTAGCGGCGAACAGCGCCTGGAACCCGAGATCGGCGATGTCGGTGGTCATGCCGATGCGCTTGGCCGCCTCGTTGACGATGTCGACCTCGAAACCCTCGAAGGTGCCGCTCTCGTTCTTGTATTCGAAAGGTGGATTGGTCGGGTAAGCGCCGACATTGAGCACATCCGCGGCGTAAGCGGTGGCGGGGCCGGCGGCGATGCCGATAGCGGCGGCCATGAGAAGCAGGTTGCGACGAGTAAAGCTCATTTCTGTTCCCTCTGTTGTTGAACGGGCGGGTTTTCCCCGCACGGGTTTTTGCCGCCCCGCTTCCGGCAGGGCGTCAATTCATTGCGGCGGTCATGCGTTGAAGTGCCGTTTCTATCTGGTTGCTGTCGCGGCACACGCACATGCGCAGGAACGCCGCCGCCGAATTTCCGAACAGGTGACCGGGCGCAAGCCCGACCCGCGCCGTCTCCAGAATGCGGGCGCAGGCGCGGCGCGCGTCGTTCTCGCCCTCCAGGGCGAAGAACGCATACATGCCGCCGCGCGGCTTGGTCGGCAGGATGGTGCCTGGGATTTGCGCCAGCCGCTCATAGGCGAGGTCGAGGCCTATCCTGATCCGCTGCCTGATTTCCTCGACCAGCGGCTCGCCCTGGCGGATGGCGGCGACGGCGCCGGCCTGGATCGGCGCGGCGGTGCCGCTGTTGACATATTGCGTCATCGCGCCGAGCTGGTCGGCAACGCCCGACGGATGGGTCAGCCAGCCGATGCGCCAACCGGTCATCGCCCAAGCCTTCGAAAAACTGTTGACCGACAGCACCCTGTCGCCGTCCTCGGCGATCTGCAGGATGGAAGGAGCGACGTCGCCCTCGAGATAGAGCCGGCCGTAGACCTCGTCGGAGATGATCCAGATGCCGGTGCGCCTGCTGAAGTCGAGCAGCGCCTGCATCTCCTCGCGCGTCGCGGTCCAGCCGGTCGGATTGGACGGCGTCGACAGGAAGATCGCGCGGGTGCGCGCATCGCAGCTTGCAAACAATCGGTCGAGATCGAGTTGCCAGTCGCCCTTGAAGTCGAGCGAGAACGGGCGCGGCTCGCCGCCGATCAGATGGATGGCGTTGTGGATGTTGGGCCATTGCGGCGCGACATAGACGACGTTGGTGCCGGCATCGACCAGCAGTTCCAGCGCCAGATAGAGCGCCTGCATGCCGCCCGGCGTCACCGTGGTCCGCGCGATCGGGATCGAGCGGCCGTGGATGCGCGTCTGGTACTCTGAAAGCGCCTCGTTCAGCGGGCCGTGCCCGCGCATGTTGGGAACGTAGAAGGTCAGGCCTTCGTCGAAGGCGGCCTTCGCCGCGTCGCGGATGAAGGCTGGCGTCACCATATCGCCTTCGCCGTACCAGAGCGCGATGACATCGCCGAGTTCCCGCGCGCGAACCGCGAGGTTGGCGATGTTTTCGGTGTGCAGATCGCGAATCTGGGCACGCACGCCATCGAAGGCATAGCGCGCGCTGGACGATGAATGGGGCAGTATGAACGACAAGGACCGAACCCCTCTCACCCGGAACACTGCGATGGACCGGAAAAGCCCCTCCAGCCGGACAGTCGCGATCTTGATGCTATCCAAAGTACGGCGCTTTTCAAGGCGAAAGTTTTAAGCTTAAAGTTTGGTGGCCCCGTGTCCTGCAGATATGCTCTTTCGCCTAGCCGGCTCCTTGCGCCAGTTCGGCGCGGGCGGCGGTGCCGTTGGCCGCGGCGCCGGCGCCGAGAAACATCGTATCGCTGGCCAGCACGAAGAAACTCGCGCCGATGGCTGCCCATCGGGTGACGGTCTGCGCGCTGGCGCAAAATATGCCGGCAGTCCTGCCATGTGCGATCGTTACGCGAATGATTGTTCCGATCGCCTCGGAGAGCTTGTCCGCGCCTGCCGGGCCGACAGCGTCGATCGACACCGAAAGATCGCCAGGGCCGACGAAGACCACGTCGATGCCGTCGACGGCCGCGATCGCTTCGATGTTGGCCAGCCCCTCCGATGTCTCGACTTGGACCGCGACGATCGTCCGGTCGTTGGCGGAGGCAAGATATTCGGGAATGCGATAGCCATAGCCCGCGGCCCGGCCGGGACCGACACCGCGCGCGCCTTGCGGTGGATAGCGCGAGGCCTTCACCGCCATCGCGGCCTGCTCCGCCGTCGAGACGCGCGGCACGAGCACGCCTTGCGCGCCGCTGTCCAGCGCCGCCTGAATGGCTTCCGGCGCATGGCCGGGAACCCGGACCATCGCCGGCACGCGATGCACGTCGGCTGCCCGCACCATGGCCTCGATCATGTCGCGCGAGATCTGCGCGTGCTCCCAGTCGATGCATAGGAAATCGAGGCCGGACAGCGCCATCACCTCGACGGCGACCGGATGGGGAATGGCGGCGAATGACCCGATGAGGTTCGTCTTGCCGATGCATTTCTGGCGGAACTCCATGCCATCCCCTTTTTGAGTTGCCAATGCATACCCGCAAATGACGGCGAGGCGAAGCTATTTCAGGCTTGAAATATTTTCACGCCAGCCTAGCGTGTGGCGTCCCGCCGCGAGTTACCAAGATGATCAAAGCCCATCCCCTGCACGGCCCGAACAGACTGAAGCTCGGCGTCTTCTCGACCAACGCCGATGGCGGGCTTGCCATCACCGACGTGCCGGAACGCTGGACCGCAAGCTGGCGGGATAATCTGACGGCCGCCCAGATAGCCGACCGCGCCGGCCTCGAATTCATGCTGCCGATAGCGCGCTGGCGCGGTTTCGGCGGTCGCAACAGGGTCCGCGAATTCTCCTTCGAAACCTTCACCTGGGCGGCGGCGCTCGCGGCCGTGACCGAGCAGATCGGCCTGTTCATGACGGTGCATGTGCCGCTGGTGCATCCACTCTACGCCGCCAAGGCGCTGGCGACGGTCGACCACATCAGCCAGGGCCGCGCCGGGCTCAACATCGTTTGCGGCTGGAACCCGAAGGAATTCGGCATGTTCGGCACGCCGTTGGTCGAGAAGGGCTATGACCAGGCGGCGGAATGGATTGAAATCCTCGAGCGGCTCTATGCATCGAGCGAGCCTCTCGACTACGAAGGCGCTTATTATCGGCTCAAGGAGGCGGTGAGCCGGCCGGCCAGTCTTCAGGTTCCGCGTCCGGTGACGATGAATGCCGCTTTCGGCGGCCCGGGCCGGGATTTCGCCGCTGCCAGATGCGACTTTCTGTTCACGACCTTTTCCGAGATGAACGATGCCGGCAAGCATGTCACCGACATCGGTGAGCGCGCCGACAAGGCGGGCCGCCATGTCGGCGTCTATACGGTTGCGCATGTCGTCTGCCGCCCGACAGTGGAAGAGGCGCAGGCCTACTACACGCGCTACGCCGTCACGATGGCCGACCACGAAGCCGTCGACGCCCATATGGCCGGCAAGAAGGAATTCTCCCAGTCGCATGACCCGCACGCCTATGACCGCTACCGCCAGCGCTTTGCCGGCGGCGCCGGCACTTATCCGTTGATCGGAACCCCTGAAAAGATTGCCGCCGATATGGTCGCCATTGCCGGGCATGGCTACCAGGGCATCGCATTGTCCTTCGTCAACTACACCCAGGAACTGCCCTATTTCTGCGACCATGTTCTGCCGCTGCTGCGGCAGGCCGGGCTTCGCGAGTAACTACTCGGGGATAACAGCCGTCGCCTGAATCTCCACCTTCGCACGGTCCTCGACCAGCGCCACCACCTGCATCGCCGCCATCGCCGGAAAATGCCGGCCGATCACGTCGCGATAGACCTCGCCGATGCCTTTGAGGTTGCCGACATATTCGGCCTTGTCGGTAAAGTACCAAGTCATCGAGGTGATGTGCCGCGGCTCGCCGCCGGCTTCGGCGAGCACGGCAACGATGTTGGCGAGCGTCTGGCGCACCTGGCCGACGAAGTCGTCGGTCTCGAACCGGCATTCGGCATTCCAGCCGACCTGGCCGCCGATAAAGACGAGCCGGCCATGCGCGGCCACACCATTGGCGTAGCCGATCGGTTTGGCCCAGCCTTCCGGCTGCAGGATGGTGTGCACGTCCAGTTCCCCCTGGTTCAAACTCGTTGTCACGCCCCGCCCATCACCTGCCTGGCGATGACCACCTTCTGCACGTCCGAGGCGCCCTCATAGATGCGCAGCGCCCGGATCTCGCGATAGAGGCTCTCGATGATGTGTCCCTTGCGCACGCCGTCGCCGCCATGCAACTGCACCGCCCTGTCGATCACCTCCTGCGCCTTGTCGGTGGCGAAGAGCTTGGCCATGGCGGCCTCGCGCGTCACCCGCGTGGCGCCCATATCCTTGGTCCATGCGGCGCGGTAGATGAGGAGCGCAGCGGCGTCCACATCCAGCGCCATGTCGGCGAGGTGACCCTGCACCATCTGCAGCTCCGCCATCGGCGCGCCGAACAGTTTTCGCTCGGTCGCGCGTTTGATGCTTTCGTCCAATGCGCGCCGCGCGAAGCCGAGGGCCGCCGCGCCGACCGTCGAGCGGAACACGTCGAGCACCGACATGGCGACGCGGAAACCGTCGCCCGGCTTGCCGATCAGCGCGGAAGCCGGAATGCGCACATTATCGAAGGAGAGCCGCGCCAGAGGGTGAGGGGCGATGACCTCGAGCCGCTCGGCGACGCTGAGCCCCTTCGTCTCCGCCGGCACGACGAAAGCGGAAATCCCCTTGGCGCCGGGCGCCTCGCCGGTGCGGGCGAACACCACGTAGAGGTCGGCGATGCCGCCATTGGAGATCCAGGTCTTTTCGCCGCAGAGCAGATAGTCGCCGCCTTCGCGGACAGCGGTCATTTCCATATTGGCGACATCCGACCCCGAGCGTGGCTCGGAGAGCGCAAAGGCGGAGATCGCTTGGCCGGCCCGCGTCTTCTCCAGCCAGCGCTGCTGGTCCGGCGTGCCGAACAGCGTGATCGCGCCGGTGCCCAGCCCCTGCATGGCGAAGGCGAAATCGGCGAGTCCGTCGTGGCGGGCAAGCGTCTCGCGCGTGATGCAGAGCGTGCGCACATCGAGCGGTCCGGGTTTGGCCGGGTCGAGCGCCGTCGGCTTCAGCCACCCGTCGCGGCCGAGCATCGCCACGAGATCGCGGCAGGCGGCGTCGACATCGTGGTGGCCGACGGGAAGGTTTTGTTGGCACCAGGCTTCGAGACGCTCGGCGAGTTGGCGGTGGCGATCTTCGAAGAAGGGCCACGAGAGGAAGGTGCGGTCAGGCATTTGCACCTCCGCAGTGCTTAGGGCGTTGCGCTCTACGGCGCCCCCCTCTGTCCTGCCGGACATCTCCCCCTCTAGGGGGGAGATTGGCAGTTTTGGCGTCCCGCTCAATCCTGCGGCGTTGGTGGTTGGCGAACGCGGGGGCGACATTCGATCTCCCCCCTAGAGGGGGAGATGGCCGGCAGGCCAGACGGGCGCGCTGTCCCGCCAACCTCTCCAAGAACACACCCATCCTCAACTCCCCTCGAACACCGGCTTTTCCTTCGCGGCGAACGCCTTGTACGCCCGCTTGAAATCGCCGGTCTGCATGCAGATCGCCTGTGCCTGCGCTTCCGCCTCGATCGCCTGGTCGAGGCCCATCGACCATTCCTGGTTGAGCTGCGTCTTGGTGATGCCATGCGCGAAGGTTGGGCCGGAGACGATGCGCGCCGCCATGTCGAGCGCGTCGTCCTCCAGCGCCGAGGGCTCGATCAGCCGATTGTAGAATCCCCAGCGCTCGCCTTCGGCGGCGCTCATGTCGCGGCCGGTGTAGAGCAGTTCGGCGGCGCGGCCCTGGCCAATGATGCGCGGCAGGACCGCGCAGGCGCCCATGTCGCAGCCGGCGAGGCCGACGCGCGTAAACAGGAAGGCGGTCTTTGCCTCCGGCGTGGCGATGCGGATATCGGAGGCCATGGCGATGATCGCGCCGGCGCCGACCGCGACGCCGTCGACGGCCGCGATGATCGGCTTGCCGCAGTTGAGCATCGCCTTGACGAAGTCGCCGGTCATGCGCGTGAAGGCGAGCAGCGCCTTCATGTCCATCTTGACCAGCGGCCCGATAATGTCGTGGACATCGCCGCCCGAACAGAAATTGCCGCCATTGGGCAGGAACACCACGGCATCGACGTCGTCGGCATAGACGAGTTCGCGAAACGTGTCGCGCAGCTCGGCATAGCTGTCGAAGGTCAGCGGGTTCTTGCGCTCCGGCCGGTCGAGCCGGATCTTCGCGATCTTGCCTTCAACCTGCCAGAGGAAATGCTTCGGCTTGAGCTTGGCCATGGCGCTCATTCGCGTCCCTCCCAATTGCTGCGGAACGATTTCAACATGCCGGTCAGCTGCCGCGCCTCGTCCTCGCTGACATTGCCGAGCAGCTCGCCGACCCAATTCTCATGCGCGGCGGCGATCGCGGCGAAAGACTTCGAGCCTTCCTCGGTCAGCCGCACCATCGAGGTGCGGCGGTCGCCGTTGCGGCGCGCCCGCATCACCAGCCCTTCGGACACCAGTCGGTCGACGATGCCCGTCACATTGCCGTTCGACACCAGCAGAAAGCGCGACAGGTCGCTCATCAGCATGCCTTCCGGCGAGCGGTAGAGCGCCGCCATCACGTCGAAGCGCGGCAGCGTGGTGTCGAACTCCTTCTTCAAACGCTCGCGCAGCTCCGCCTCGATGGTGCGCGAGGCGCGCAGCAGGCGTATCCACAGCCGCAGCCTGTCCTTGCCCGGTCCGGCGGAAGTCGGTCCCGCTACCATGTCTCGCCTCCCGAGATCGAAATGGCCTGCCCGGTGATCGACCGCGCGGCGTCGCTGCATAGCCAAAGCACCGCCGCCGCGACTTCTTCCGGCTGGATGAACCGCCCCTGCGGGTTCGTCGCCGCAAGGCTCGCGCGCGCCTCGTCGGTGGAACGTCCGGTCTTCTCCACGATGCGCTGGACGGACTCCTCTAGCATCTCGGTTTCGACGAAGCCCGGGCACACGGCATTCACGGTGACACCGGATTTGGCGGTCTCGGCAGCCAAGGCCCGCATCAGGCCGACAACGCCGTGCTTGGCCGCGACGTAAGGTGCGACATAGGCATAACCCTTGAGGCCTGCGGTCGAGGCAATGAAAATGATCCGGCCTGTCTTTCGCGAGAGCATTCCGGCGAGCGCCGGCTTCACGGTCAGGAACGCGCCGGTGAGATTGACGTCGAGCGTGCGCTGCCAGTCGGCCAGCGCGGTCTTGTGCGCCGCCACGCTGCCCGCCATGCCGGCATTGGCCACTACGATGTCGAAGGGTCCGCGCGCGGCTTCCGCCTTCTGGTACACGTCCGCCATGGCGGCCTCGTTCGTGACATCGGCGGTGACGGCAAAGATGCGGTCGTTTTCCTTTGTAACCTCAGCCAGCGTCGCTTCGCGCCGCCCGCATATGGTGACGGCCACACCTTCTGCCGCCAGCGCTTGCGCAATGGCTTTGCCGACGCCGGAGCCGCCGCCGGTGACCAGCGCGTGCTTGCCGGCAATTTCGCGCACGGCGCTCATACTTTGAGCCCCGCAGCCGCTTCGCGCTCGGCCAGCCGGTAGATCTGGTCGCGTCCCGGCAGATAGGGATCGGGCCATTTGACGCCGCGGTCGCCGAGCGTCACCGCCGCGTGCAGCGTCCAGTAGGGATCGGCAAGATGCGGCCTTGCCAGCGCCACCAGGTCGGCGCGCCCGGCCATCAGGATCGAGTTGGCGTGGTCGGGCTCGTAGATATTGCCGACCGCCATCGTCGCCATGCCGACCTCGTTGCGGATGCGGTCGGAAAACGGCGTCTGGAACATGCGGCCATAGACCGGCTTGGCGGCGATCGAGGTCTGGCCGGCCGATACGTCGCAAAGGTCGACGCCGGCTTCGTGCAGCATCTTCGCGATCTCGACCGCATCCGAAGGCGTGACGCCTTCGATGCCCACCCAGTCATTGGCCGAGATGCGCATCGAGATCGGCTTCTCGGCCGGCCACACTGCGCGCACCGCATGGAAGATTTCCAGCGGATAGCGCATGCGGTTTTCCAGCGAGCCGCCATAGTCGTCGGTGCGGCGGTTGGTCAGCGGCGTGATGAAGGCCGACAGCAGGTAGCCATGCGCGGCATGGATCTCCAGCATGTCGAAGCCGCAGCGTTCGGCCATCTCGGCCGAGGCGACGAACTGGTCGCGAACCAGATCCATGTCGGCGCGGTCCATCGCCTTCGGCACCTGGTTCTTCGGCGACCATGGCACGGCCGAAGGCGCCATCACCGGCCAGTTGCCGTCCGGCAGTGGCACGTCGGTTCCTTCCCAGCCCACCCGGGTCGAGCCCTTGGCGCCGGAATGGCCGATCTGGGCGCAGATCTTTGCTTCGGTCTCGGCATGGACGAAATCGACCAGCCGCTTCCAGGCGACCTCATGCTCCGGTCTGTAGAAGCCTGGGCATCCGGGCGTGATGCGCCCTTCCGGGCTGACGCAGGTCATCTCGATATAGAGCAGGCCGGCGCCGCCCTTGGCGCGCTCGGCATAATGCGAAAAATGCCAGTCGGTCGGACAGCCGTCGACGGCCTTGTACTGCGCCATCGGCGAGACGACGATGCGGTTGCTGAGCGTCATGTCGCGCAGCTTGAACGGCGCGAACATCGGCGCGCGGCGTAAGCTGTTGCCGCCGGCGCCGGCCTTGCGCTGGAACCATTCTTCGGCGCCCGCCAGCCATTCGGCATCGCGCAGCCGAAGGTTCTCGTGGCTGATGCGCTGCGAGCGGGTGAGCAGCGAATAGTTGAATTGAACTGGATCTAAACCAAGATATCGTTCGACTTCTTCGAACCATTCCAACGAATTGCGCGCCGCCGATTGCAGCTTCAGCACCTCGGTGCGCCGCGCATCCTCATATTTGCGGAAGGCCGCCTCGAGGTCGGGCTCTGACTCGACATAGTCGGCAAGCGCCGCCGCGCTCTCCAGCGCCAGCTTCGTGCCGGAGCCGATCGAGAAATGGGCTGAAGCCGCAGCGTCGCCCATCAGCGCCAGGTTCTTGTACGACCAGCGCTCGCAAAGCACGCGCGGGAAGTTGATCCAGGCGGACCCGCGGATGTGGTTGGCGTTGGTCATCAGCGGATGGCCGCCGAGATGCTTTGCGAAGATGCGCTCGCAGACCGCGATCGATTCCTGCTGCGTCATCTGGCCGAAGCCGAACGCTTGCCAGGTTTGCTCGCTGCATTCGACGATGAAGGTCGCGGTCTCGCTGTCGAATTGGTAGGCATGCGCCCATACCCAGCCATGCTCCGTCTTCTCGAAGATGAAGGTGAAGGCATCGTCGAATTTCTGCGTGGTGCCGAGCCAGACGAACTTGCATTTGCGGGTGTCGATGTCCGGCTTGAAGACATCGGCGAAGGCCGCGCGTGACTTCGAGTTCAACCCGTCGGCGGCGACCACCAGGTCATGCGTTTCCATAAAGGGTTTCGGGTCGGAAACATCGGTCTCGAACATCATCTTGATGCCGAGCTCGCGGGCGCGCCGCTGCAAGAGGATCAGGAGCCGCTTGCGGCCGATGCCGCAAAAGCCATGACCTGAAGACACCGTGCGCACGCCGTCATGAATGACGGCGATGTCGTCCCAATAGGCGAAATGCTTCTTGATCCAGACGGCGCTGACCGGGTCGTTCCTGGTCAGGTTCTCCAGCGTCTCCGCCGACAAAACCACGCCCCAGCCGAACGTGTCGTCCGGTCGGTTGCGCTCATAGACCGTCACCTCATGCGCGGCATCGCGCAGCTTGAGCGAGATGGCAAAATAGAGGCCGGCTGGTCCGCCGCCGAGAACCGCAACCTTCATGTCTTGCGATCTCCTCTAGGGCAATTCCAGGAAAAGCGCGTAACGGTTTTCCGTCCGGAATTGCATGAAACGCTCTAAGGCATCGGGAACGCCGGCAAGCCGGCGACCCAACTGTCAGTATCGCGCTGGCCGGCCATTATTTCAAGCTTAAAGTTTTATAATTGAATGATCTACGCCAGCCTGTTTGGTTAGTCACTTGGTCGGATCCTTTGGGCTCCACAGCACCGTCTCGGCGCCCTTTTCATACGCCATCCCTTCGGGGTAGCTGATCGCCTCGAGCTGCAGCCCCCACGGCGCCTGGAAATAGAGGATGGTCTGGCCTGCAGCCGGCCCTTCCTTCACCGGCAGCGGCCCCATCCGGGTCTTCACGCCCTTGGCCTCGAGATAGGTTTTCGCGGCGGCGACGTCGTCGACATAGAAGGCGATGTGGAAGCCGCCGATATCGCTGTTCTTCGGCGTCAAATCCTTCTGGTCGGGCGCCGTGTATTTGAACAGTTCGATGTTCGATCCATAGCCGCAGCGCACCAAGGTGATCTCCTCGATCACCGCCTTCGGATCGACGCCAAGCAGATCCTGCATGAAGGTACCCTTGTCGTCCGCGAACGGCCCGAAGGACATCGCCTTCTTGCAGCCGACGACATTGGTGAAGAAGTCGACGGCCTGCTTCATGTCGGGCACGGTGATGCCGGTGTGGTCGTGCCCGCGCATGCCGGGGATCGAATCCGCGGAAGCCACTCCCATTGCGCCGAACAAAGAGGCCGCGAGGATCGCCGCCTGTATTGCGTATTTCATGTCACCCTCCGTTGGCGGGCTGACTTGTCCTTGCGCACATCCGAGGCCCGCTGGTCGGCGTGCGGATCAAAAACTCACGTCATGCCGATGCCTTGGGCCGCAGCCAGTCCGGGTCGATTTCCGGCAGCGGAATGGCGGCGAGCAGGTCGCGCGTGTAGGTCTCCTTCGGGTTCTCGAACAGCGCGTCCGTGGCGCTGGCCTCGACGATCCTGCCTTCGCGCATCACGATGACCTGCTGGCAAAGCCGCCGGACCACCGACAAGTCGTGGCTGATGAAGGCCACCGTCAGCCCCATCTCGGCCGCCAGCTTTTCCAGCAGCGTCAGGATCTGCGCCTGCGTCGAGACGTCGAGGCCGGAGACGATCTCGTCGGCCAGCACGAATTTCGGCGACAGCGCGAGCGCTCGTGCGATACCGACACGCTGACGCTGGCCGCCCGACAATTCGTGGCGGTAGCGGCTGGCAAAACTCTGCGGCAGGCCGACGCGCTGCAGGGCTTCCGCGACGCGTTCCTTCAGCCTGCCGCCAAGCCCGTTCTGCCGCAAGGGTGCGGCGATGATGTTGAAGATCGTATGCCGCGGATTGAGCGATGACATTGGATCCTGGAAGATCATCTGCAGGTCGCGGCGCAGCGGTCTCAGCTCGGTTTCCGAAAGACGGCTGATGTCGCGCCCCTCGAAGCCGATGGAACCCGCGCTAGGCTCGATCAGCCTGACCAGCGCGCGACCGAGCGTCGACTTGCCCGAGCCGGACTCGCCGACGATGCCGGTGACAGATCCCTTTGGCAGGTCGAAGTCGAGCCCTCTCAGGATTTCGGCCAGCGGCGCGCGGCCGATCATCGGCTTGCGCGTCATGTCGGGCAGCGCCACCTTCAGCCCGCGCACGGAAATCAGCGGCTCAACCATGGCCGGACCTCCAGTCCTTGTCGGCGGCGGCGATCTCTACGGCCAATCCGGCAAGCACGCTTTCGTCCACCGGCTTCAGCGAGGCGTATGGGTCGGTGTAGCGCGGTGTCGCCGCCATCAGCGCGCGCGTATAGGGGTGCTGCGGTGCCGCAAACAGCGCCTCGGTCTCGGCCTCTTCGACCACCTTGCCGGCATAGAGCACCGACACTTTCTGGCTGATCTTGGCAACCACGCCGAGGTCATGGGTGACGAACAGGATCGCCGTGCCATGATCGCGCTGCAGTTGCGCGATGAGCCGCAGGATTTGTTTCTGCACCGTCACGTCCAGCGCCGTCGTCGGCTCGTCCGCGACAATCAATCGGGGCTCCGCCGCGAAAGCCGCCGCGATCAGCACACGCTGACGCATACCGCCGGACAATTCATGCGGATAGCTCTTCAGCACGCGCTCGGGATCGCGGATCTGCACCTCGTCGAGCAACTGCCATATGCGCCGGTCCGCCCTTTCGCCGCTCCAGCCGAGGATGCGCACCAGCCGGTCGGTCATCTGCGGGCCGATGCGGCGCGACGGGTTGAGCGCGGTGAGCGGATCCTGCGGGATCAGCGCCGTTCGCGCGCCGATCAGGGTCCGCCGCGCCTTGGCATCGAGGCGGCCGAGGTCCTCGCCCTCGATCAGCATCTCGCCTTCGACGATGCGCACGCTTTTCGGCAGCACGCCGAGCACCGCCTTGCCGATCATCGTCTTGCCGGCGCCACTTTCGCCGACCAGCGCGCGCACCTCGCCCGGCTGCACGGCAAGCGACACCGAGCGCAGCACGCGCTGGCCGTTGGGCAGCACGGCGCTTAAGCCGCGAATGTCGAGGCACGCGCTCATCGCAGCACCGGATCGAAGCGCGCCTTCAGCGCCTCGCCGAACTGACTGAAGGAAAGAACGGTGAGGATCAGCGTGATGAGCGGGAACACCAGCACCCACCAAGCCTGGTGGATCGACAGTCGCCCCTCGGCGATGATGCTGCCCCAGGTCGGGTCGTCGGTCGAGATCGACAGATTGACGAAGGACAGGATCGCCTCGACGATCACGGCGATGCCCATTTCGAGCGACAGCAGCGCCACCACCGACGGCAGCACATTGGGCAGCACTTCGCGCAGCATGATGCCCATGCGGCCATAGCCGGCGATACGCGCGCTCTCGACATAATCCATGCGCGCCTGGCTCATCGCCTCGGCGCGGATCACCCGGCAGAAGCGCGTCCAGTCGATGATCGCGATGGCGAGGATGACGGAGCTCAGGCCGGTGCCCAGCACGGCCACCAGCAGGATCGCGAACAGCACCGGCGGGAAGGCCATCCACACATCGACGATGCGCGAGATGATGCGGTCGGGCCAGCCGCCGAAATAGCCGGCGATCAACCCCAGCGCCGAGCCGAGAATACAGGCGGACGTCGCCGCCGCGAAGGCGACGATGAAGGCGATGCGGCCGCCGAAGATCAGCCGCGACAACAGATCACGTCCCAGGCTGTCGGTGCCCAGCCAATAGTCGGGCTCGGCGCCGTCCAGCCAGAAGGGCGGCAGCCGCTCCAGCATCAGATCCTGCGCCAGCGGATCCTGCGGCGCGATCAGCGGCGCGAAGACGGCGGCAAACAGCGCCAATAGAAGCCAGCCGCCGGCTAGCCACAGCCTGGGGCTCGAGCCGCGCCGGGCAATGCGCGCCTCACCCATGGCGCAGCCTCGGATTGAGCAACGCATACATCATGTCGACGGCGAGGTTGATCAGCACGAAAAGCAGCGCGAATACCAGCACGATGCCCTGGATCAGCGGCAGGTCGCGATTGATGACCGCGTCGATCGCCATATTGCCGAGGCCTTCATAGGAAAACAGCCGCTCGACGATGACGGTGCCGCCGATAAGGAAGGTGAACTGAACGCCGACCAGCGTCAGCGTCGGCAGCGCCGCGTTCTTGAGCGCCTCGCGCAGGATCACCTGTGTCTCCGAAAAACCTTTCACGCGCGCCAGCACCACATAGTCGAGATCGAGCACTTCCTTCAGCGACTGTTTGAGCAATTGGGCGATGATCGCCGCCAGCGGCAGTCCCAGCGCCACGGCCGGCATCAGCATGTGCTTGATGAGGTCCCAGGTGAGATCGAAGCGCAGCCTGAGAATGCTCTCGGCCAGATAGAACTGGGTGGCGAAGGGCAGATCGAGCTGCGGCGACACCCGGCCCGAAATGTCGAACACCGGCACCAGCACGCCGAACAGCAGGATCAGCACAAGACCCCAGAGGAAATCGGGGATGGAGAGCGTCGCGCCACTCACGATGTCGATGCCGGCCTCTATCGCCGTGCCGCGTGAGCGCGCGCCGAGGATCGCGGCGGTCGTGCCGATCGCGATCGCCATCAGCAGCGCCACGGTCGCCAGCTCCAGCGTAGCCGGCAGCCGGTTGAAGACGAGGCCGAGCACACCCTGACGCAGCGAGATCGAGGTGCCGAAATCGCCATGCAGCACGCCGCCGAGCCAGATGAAGAATTGCTGCACGATGCCCTTGTCGAGTCCATAGAGCGCGCGCAGCCGCGCAATGTCGTCATTGCTGGCGCCAGGCGGCAGCATCATCGCGATCGGATCGCCCGGCGCGACGCGGATGACGACGAAAACGACGACGGCGACGCCGAACAGCGTCACCAGCATCGTCAGCAGACGAACGAGGAATCTTTGCAGCAGCATGCGCCCATATGCCTGGATGAAAATGCGCGCCGTCTTGCGGACGGCGCGCGTGGCAATCCAAGACCGTTGATCAGGCGGCCGGGGTCATCAGCGCCGGCAGCAGCGCGCCGGACACATGCTGCACGACATTGACCTTTTTCGAATGCAAGATCGGTTGCGCATATTGGATCAGCGGCAGCACATAGGCCTGCTCAGCGATGTATTTGTCGACGGCCTTCCAGCCCGCGATGCGCTTGGCCTCGTCCTTTTCGCCCCACAACGGGTTGATCATGTCGATCAGGTCCTGGCTGTCCCACACCGAATGCGGGCTTGGGCCATACATGGCAAATCCGGTCGAGGTGGTCGGATCGCCGATCGAGTTGCCCCAGTTGTAGAAGGCGGCCGGCGCCAGCTTGTCGGCGGCGCGCAGCTCGTAATGCTTGGCGATCTCGTAGACCTCGATATTGGCCTCGATGCCGACCTTGCGCCACATGCCGACGATCGCCTGGATCATCTCGTAGTCCTTGGGCTTGAAGCCCTTGGTCGTCTGGATGGTGAACTTGACCGGCTTCTTGGGCGAATAGCCGGAGGCGGCGAGCAGCTCCTTGGCCTTCTCGGGATTGTGCTCGACCTTGATCGATGGATCGAAGGCGGCGTATTCCGGCGTCTCCAGCGTCGCGATCGGCTGGCCGTAGCCGCGCAGCAGCCGCTTGACCAGAAGCTCCTTGTCCACTGCCATCACGGCCGCCTGGCGGACGTTCTTGTCCAGCATCGCCTCGATGTCGTTGAAGAAGATCATGCCGATGTCGGAAACATTCTTGATCGAGCCGGCCAGCCCGTCCTTGGCGATCAGCCGGTCATATTCCTCGTAGGGGATTTCGAGCGTCACCTGCGAGGAGCCGGATTCGATCTCGGCGACGCGGCTTGCGGCGTCTGTGACGAACTTGATCGTCACATTCTCGAAGGCGGGCTTCGTGCCCCAGTAATGCGGATTGGTCTTCAGCCTCAGGAAGGCATTGCGCTCGAACTTGTCGACCATATAGGGACCGGTGCCGATCGGCGCCTTCTCGAAGCCTTCCGCGCCGACCTTCTCGTAATAGGCCTTGGGCAGGATGTAGCCGGTCAGGAACGACATCCATTTGAAATAGACCGGGTCGAACTGCACGACGTCGCCGGTGATCTTGTTGCCGTCGATCTTGAAATTGTTGACGTTCTTCCAGACGAACTGGATCGGGTTGCCGGTCTTCTCGTCACCGGCGCGGGTCAGCGACCACACCACGTCCTCCGCCGTGAACGGCGAGCCGTCGTGCCATTTCACGCCGTCACGCACCGTCATCGTCACCTTGGTGCGGTCGTCGTTCCAGCCCCATTCGGTGAGCAGGCCCGGCGTGAAGGAGAGGTCCGGCTTCTGTCCGATGATCTGGTCGAACACCGATTGATAAAGGCCCTGGATGGTCGGGTTGACGGCCGAGGGGCCGGTCGTCGGGTCCCAGGAAGGCAGGTTGACGTTGTAGGCGATGGTGAGTTCGTCCGCCGCCTTTGCCGCCCTCGGCAGGCCAAACGTGGCGGCACTGAGCGCCGCTGCGCCATATCCAAGCAAGTCACGTCTGTTGATGGTCATGGTCGTTCCCCTTGTTGGTTGTCATTTGTCTGCGCGGCGTTTTCATTCGGTGGTGGGCAACCGCGCCTTGTCCATCCCGGATTTCTTCGGCTCAACTTCCTCCCAGCTGTTGGGCGAGCATGTAGCCCGAGCCTGCGCCCGTGCCGGCGCCGGGCCATGTCGCGGCGCCGGTGAGGTAAAGGTTCGAGACCGGCGTGTTCCAGCGCGCGAAGCCCCGCGTCGGGCGGAAGAGGAAATTCTGCGCCAGGTGATGGCTGCCGCAGATCTGGTCGCCGCCGACGAGGTTCGGATTCTCGCGCTCGAGGTCGAGCGGCGAGAAGATCGCGCGGCCGAGGATTTTTTTGCGCAATCCCGGCGCATAGCTCTCGATGATGTCGAGCACGCGCTCGGCATAGGCGTCCTTGACCGCATCCCAGTGCGCGGGCGCGATCTTGCCCGCGGCATCGCCGACGATCTCCGCCGGCAGCATGCGCACCTGCACCCACAGCACATGCTTGCCTGGCGGTGCGCGCGACGGATCGACCGCCGTCGGCTGGCCGACGACCAGCACCGGCTGGTCAGGCAGCAGCCCGGCGATCGCCTGCTGATAGACGCGCGACATGGCGTCGAGCGACGGTGCCAGATGTACATAGGCGAATTGGCGAAGCTCGGCGCCGGCGCTCCAGTCGGGCAAGTCGTCCAGCGCCATATGGATCATCATCGTGCCCGGCGCGTGGCGGAATGTCTTCATCGCCGCATCGAAACCGGCGTCACCGGAACCATTGGGCAGCAGCCCGCCTGCCAGCGCCTTGGGCGCGACGCCGGCGATGACGGCCTTGGCCGCGACATGCGTTTCGCCGGATGCCAGCCGCACCCCCGTCGCTCGGCCGCCGGCCATCGTGATCTCCGACACCTCCGCGCCTGTTACGATCTTGCCGCCGGCCGCCTTGAGCATGCCCGCAAGCGCCCGGATAATGGTATCGGCGCCGCCTTTGCCGAGCACCATGCCGAAACTCTGGTTGGCCATCGATTCCAGATAGGGGAACACAGCACCCCCGGCGATGTCGGGAGCGAAATCGAGATGCATGCCCCAGGCCGCGAGTGTCGTGCGCACATGCGGCGTTTCGAAATTCTCCTCGAGCCACGCGCGCGGCGATGACAACAGCAATCGAGCCGTATCGAGCGCGCCGGCCAGGCCCTTCTTGCGCCAGATGTTCCACGCGCTGCCGGCCAGCGCCCTTGCGCTCATCGGGGAACCCAGCAGGCGGAACAGATGCTCGGCCTCGCCTGGAAAAGCACCGACCAGCCGGCGCCACGTGTCTGCATCCGCCGCCGAGAAGGCGGCCAGCCGCGATGCCGTCTTTTCCAGGTCGTTGCTGACGCCGAACCATGTCCCGTCCGGGAAGGCGCTGGCGAAGCAGTCGGCCACGGGCGCGAACTCCAGGCCGCGGCTTTTCAATTCATTTGCATATTTCCGGTGGAAGGCGGAGCCGGCGAAGAGGCTCAAATTCATCGCGCCGAAATCGTGCCGGAAGCCGGGAAGCGTGTACTCCGCGGTCCGTACCGCGCCGCCGATCGCCTCGCCGCGCTCGTAAACCGCTATTTTCCAGCCTTTGAGCGCCAGATGCGCGGCGCATGCCAGACTGTTGTGGCCCGCCCCGACAAAGATGGCGTCGAACTCGCTCACGCCCTGCCCCAAAAATGCTTTATGCTTAAAGATAATTGCAGATGCATATGTTTTCGTCTAGTAGGTATATTAAGGGCCGCAACGAGCCTTGAAGGTCACGAACAAGAGGGAACAAAAGACCATGGACACGCAAGAACTCCTCGGCGAGGTCGCCGGCCAGCTGCTTTCGGGCGCCATCAAGGTGGTCGATCTGACGGCGCCGCTCGGGCCGAACACGCCGCTGATCAAGCTACCGCCGGAACTCGCCGTCGACACGCCGAAAGTCGAGATCCACGAGATCTCCAAATACGACAAGAACGGCCCGTGGTGGGCATGGAATTGGCTGAAGCTCGGCGAGCATTCGGGCACGCATTTCGACGCCCCGCAGCACTGGATCACCGGCAAGGACTATCCGGACGGCGCCACCGACACCATCCCCGCGCAGAACTTCATCGGCCCGGTCAACGTCATCGATTGCTCGAAAGAAGCGGCCGCGGACCACGACTTCCTGCTTACCGTCGATCACATCAAGGCCTGGGAAACGAGGCACGGCGCGATCAATCCCGGCGAGTGGGTGGTGATGCGCACCGACTGGTACAAGCGCAACGGCTCCGAGGCCGAGTTCCTCAACGCCAACGAGACCGGCCCGCACACGCCGGGCCCGACGGCCGAGGCCATCCAGTTCCTGATAGCCAAGGACATCAAGGGCTGGGGCTCGGAAACGATCGGTACCGACGCCGGCAAGGCCGGCGGCATGGAGCCGCCGTTCCCGGCCCACACGCTGATGCACAAGGCCAACCGTTATGGCCTGGCCAGCCTCTGCAACCTCGACCAGCTGCCGCCGAAGGGCGCGATCCTGATCGCCGCCCCGCTCAAGATCGAGCACGGCACCGGTAGCCCGATCCGCGCATTGGCGCTGGTGCCGGGCAAATAGGCGAGGCGACGGTCTTCGGGAGAAGATCATGCTTGCGGGCGATGGAGTGATGACAGCGAGAGGGCGGCAGCCTGGCAAGGCCAGCGCTCTACGGCGCCCCCCTCTGTCCTGCCGGACATCTCCCCCTCTAGGGGGGAGATTGGATGTCACCCCCGCTTTCGCCAATCTCCCACGTCGCAGCACGATGTGGGGCGCCAAAACTGCCAATCTCCCATGTCGCAGCACGATGTGGGGCGCCAAAACTGCTGATCTCCCCCCTAGAGGGGGAGATGTCCGGCAGGACAGAGGGGGGCGCGAAGGAACTCGGCTTCGCGCGATTGACGCCCTCGTACCCGCGAGCCTCCAATGACCGCCCCCGATCACATCATCGTCGGCAGCGGCATCAACGCCCTGGTTTGCGCGGCGATGCTGGGCGCCAAGGGCGCCAAGGTGCTCGTGCTCGAGCGCAACGATCGTCTCGGCGGCTGCATGCGCACCGACGAGATCACGGCGCCTGGCTTCGTCCATGATGTGATGGCCACGACCTTCGTGCTGTTCATCACCTCGCCGGCCTTTGCCGCGCTCGGCAAGGACCTTGCACGGCATGGGCTGGAGTTCTGCCTTACCGCCACGCCGACAGGCGTGCTCACGCCCGACGGCAGCCATGCCGTGCTCACCACCGACCGTGCCGCCAACATCGCGGCGCTGAACCGGATCGCCTCCGGCGACGGCGACCGCCATGGCGGCGATGTCGGCAGCATCGAGCGCAATGCCGGGCTGCTGTTCGGCCTGCTCGGCGGCGCGCTCTGGTCCTATACGACGACGAAGCTCATCGCCGGCGAGGCCTGGCGGCGCGGCCCGCGCGATCTGGCCGCCTTCATGGGCGAGGCGCTGGTGCCTGCGCGCGGCTGGCTGGAAACGACCTACACTTCCGACCTCGTCCGCGCGCTCTGGGCGCCCTGGGTGCTGCATGCCGGGCTCGGCCCGGAAGACGCCTTCTCCGGCCAGATCGCCAAGGTCATCGCCTTCGCGCTGGAGGCTGCCGGCGCGCCGATCGTCAAGGGCGGCGCGAAAAACCTGCTCGCCGCCTTCGAGGCGCTGATCAGGGAGCGTGGCGGCGAGATCCGCGTCAACGCCGATGTCGCCTCGGTCGTCCAGGCCAGCGGCCGCGCCTCCGGCGTGCGGCTCGCTTCCGGCGAAACGTTGAGCGCTGCGAAGAGCGTCATCTGCTCGGTCACGCCGACACAGCTCTATGGCCGGCTACTCGGCAAGGAGGCGCCGGAAGCGACAACCAAAGCCTCGCAGTCCTATCGCTACGGCAAAGGCAACTTCCAAATCCACTACGCGCTGGACAAGCCGCCGGCCTGGCGCGGCGAGGGCCTCGACAAGGTGGCGCTGCTGCATCTGACGCCGGGTTTGGATGGCGTTTCGAAAGCCTGCAACGAGGCGGTGCGCGGCCTGCTGCCGGAAGTGCCGACCATCTGCGTCGGCCAGCCGCACGCGCTCGACCCGTCGCGCTGCCCCCATGGCAAGGCGATCCTGTGGCTGCAACTGCCGGAGGCGCCGCGCCACATCAAGGGCGATGCCGCCGGCAAGCTTGAAGCGCCCGCCGACGGCCGCTGGACCGAAGCGCTGCGCGAAGCCTATGCCGACCGGGTCGAGGCGATCCTCGCCAACCACATCGACGGTTTCCGCGAGACGGTCATTGCGCGTCGCGCCTATTCGCCGGCCGATCTCGAAGCCATGAACATCAACCTTGTTGGCGGCGATCCCTATGGCGGTTCGTCGACCATCGACCAGTCCTTCCTGTGGCGGCCGTTCAAGGCGAGCCGCAACCACGAGACCGGCATCAAAGGCCTCTACCATATCGGCGCTTCCACGCATCCAGGCGCCGGCCTCGGCGGCGGTTCTGGCTTCCTTCTGGCGGGGAGGCTGTGATGGAACAGAAGCTCGCCGAAAAGCGCCAGCGCATCTCGACCCTCGGCCAGATCGGCCTGCAGCAATTCGCGCCCTATCTGATGAACCGCATCATGGGCCGCTACAACGCCACTTTGCGCGACGACTTCCGCAAGCAGGGCCTGACCATCCCGCAGGTACGGACGCTGGCCGTGCTGTCGGTCGCCGACGGCGTCACCGTCAACGATCTCTCGGTCTACACAGTCATCGAGCAGTCGACCTTGAGCCGCACGCTCGATACGCTGGAAGGCCAGGGCCTGGTGCGGCGCGAGCAGGGCGTCACCGACAGCCGCATCCGCCATGTTTTTCTTACCGATGACGGGCGAGCGCTGTTCACGCGCGCCTGGCCCGCAATGCATGACGCTTTCGAAGCCATGTTCGACGGTATCGACGATGCCGAATACGCCGCGCTGATCGCGACGTTGCAAAAAATGCTGAAGAACATCCGCAAGCACGAGATCTAGATGCACGCGCCGCCCCATGGAAGGCGGCAACGGAAGGAGGCGGAGATGGCCGAACGGTCTTTTGCCAAGGAAGTCGAAAAGCTGAGGCTTGGCGCCGGCGAGGAATTCGCCGGCGAGGGCATCCTCGCCATCACCAAGGCGCTCTTGCAGTGCGGCGTAGGCTATGTCGGCGGCTACCAGGGCGCGCCGATCAGCCATCTGATGGATGTGCTGGCCGACGCGCAGGACATTCTGGGCGAGCTCGGCGTGCATTTCGAGGCGAGCGCTTCCGAAGCGACTGCCACCGCCATGCTGGCCGCCTCCGTGCATTATCCGATCCGGGGCGCCGCCACCTTCAAGTCGACGGTCGGCACCAACGTCGCTTCCGACGCGCTGGCCAACCTCGCCTCCGGCGGCGTCACCGGCGGCGCGCTGATCATCGTCGGCGAGGACTATGGCGAGGGCTCCTCGATCATGCAGGAGCGCAGCCACGCCTTCGCCATGAAGAGCCAGGTCTGGCTGCTCGACCCTCGCCCGAACCTGCCCTCGATCGTCAAGGCGGTCGAGGACGGCTTCGAGCTGTCGGAGGTCTCGAACACGCCGGTGATGCTGCAGGTGCGCATCCGCTGCTGCCATGTGCACGGCCATTTCATCGCCAAGGACAACAAGCGCCCGCCGATGTCGGTCGCCGATGCGCTGTCGGCGCCTCGCCGCGACACCGGCCGCATCGTGCTGCCGCCCGCCTCCTTCCTGCATGAGAAGGAAAAGGTCGCCAAGCGCTGGCCAGCCGCGATTGACTTCATAAAAACCCGCAAGATCAACGAGATCTTCGGCTCGGACCACGGCTCGGTCGGCATCGTCATGCAGGGCGGCATGTACAATTCGGTCATCCGCGCGCTGCAGCGGCTCGGCCTTGCCGACACCTACGGCGAGACCGACGTGCCGCTTTACGTGCTCAACGCCGTCTACCCGCTGGTCGACGATGAGTTTCTCGCCTTCTGCGAAGGCAAGCAGGCGGTGCTGGTCGTCGAGGAAGGCCAGCCCAACTATATCGAGCAGGCTTTCGCCGCGATGCTACACAAAGCCGGGCGCGGCACCAAGCTGGTCGGCAAAGAGCATCTGCCGATGGCCGGCGAATATACCGGCCAGGTGATGCTCGACGGCATCGGCTCCTTCCTGCGCGCCAATGCCCCGCATCTGCTGCCGGGCGAGGTGCGCGCGCCGAACAAGGCGGGCGAGGGCGTCGACACGGCCGACCTCGTCAATGTCGTTCCCGGGCGTCCGCCGGGCTTCTGCATCGGTTGCCCCGAACGGCCGATCTTCGCTGCGACGAAACTGGTCGAGCAGGAGCTCGGCAAGCACCACATCGCCTCCGATATCGGCTGCCACCTGTTCTCGATCATGCCGCCTTTCGAGCTCGGCGCCACCACCATGGGCTATGGGCTGGGGCCGGCCTCGGCCTCCGCCTTCAACTCGCCGGAGGCAAAACGCCGCTCGATCTCCTTCGTCGGCGATGGCGGCTTCTGGCACAACGGGCTGACCTCCTCGATCGGCAACGCCGTGTTCAACAAGAATGACGGCGTCATCGTCATCGTCGACAATTTCTACTCGGCGGCTACCGGCGGCCAGGATATCCTGTCCTCGCGCGCCAACAACCGCACCAAATCGACCAAGCATCCGATCGATGAAGCGGTGAAGGGCATGGGCGTCAAATGGCTGCGCCACATCGACCGCACCTATGATGTCGGTAAGATGCAAGCCGCGCTGCGCGAGGCGCTGACCACCGAGGAGAAGGGTCCGAAGGTCATCGTCGCCTCGTCCGAGTGCATGCTCAACCGCCAGCGCCGCGAGAAGCCGCTGGTCGACAAGGCGATCAAGGGCGGCGAGCGCGTGGTCAAGCCGAAATTCGGCGTCGACGAGGACATCTGCACGGGCGACCATGCCTGCATGCGGCTGTCCGGCTGCCCGTCGCTGTCGGTGAAGTCGCTCGACGATCCGCTGCGCGACGATCCGGTCGCGTCGATCGACCAGAACTGTGTCGGTTGCGGCAATTGCGGCGAGGTGGCGGATGCGGCCGTGCTTTGCCCGTCCTTCTACCGCGCCGACGTCGTCCACAATCCAGGCCGATGGGACCGTTTCCTGGAAGGCGCGCGCCGCGCCGCGATCGGCCTTCTGCAGCGTCGCCGCGAGAGCCGCAGATTGACGTTCGCCGATGCTTGATCAGGCTTCTCCCCTGCGCCCCAAGGCGGGCGCCTCTGACGACGAGCGGGTGATAAAACTCGCCATGCTCGCGGTCGGCGGCCAGGGCGGCGGTGTGCTCGCCGACTGGATCACCGACGTCGCCGAGCGCAACGGCTATATCGCCCAATCGACCTCCGTGGCCGGCGTCGCGCAGCGCACCGGCGCCACGATCTATTACATCGAGATGGCCCGCGACACCGGCCGGCTGCCGGTTTTCGCGCTGTCGCCCTCGCAGGGTGACGTCGACATATTGATCGCCGCCGAACTGATGGAGGCCGGCCGCGCCATCATCCGCGGTTTCGTCACGCCCGAGCGCACGACGCTGATCACCTCTTCACACCGCATCGCCGCCGTCTCGGAAAAGATCGAGCCGGGCGACGGCCGCGCCTCGTCGGAAAAAGTGCACGCGACGGCACAAGCGGCGGCCAGGCGCTTCATCGCCTTCGACATGGAAAAGATCGCCGCCGACAACGGCACCATGATCTCGGCCAGCCTGCTCGGCGCGCTGGCCGGCTCCGACGCGTTGCCCTTCACCCGCGAAACTTACGAGCAGGCGATCGGCGCCAGCGGCCGTGGCGTCGAGCCGAGCCTCGCCGCCTTCGGCGCGGCCTACGACCGCGCGCGCGGGATCGCGGCAGCGCCGGCCGGGGAAAAAGCGGCGGCGGAACCCCCCGTTGCCCAGCCCAGGCCAACGGGGAGGGTCAGTGGCCCGGAAACCCTGCTCAAGGGCTGGCAGGCGCTTGCCGCTCGCGTCGCGTCGCTCCCTGAGCCCGTGCGCGACATGGCCGAGCTCGGGCTGAAGAAGGTCGTCGATTACCAGGACATCGCCTATGGCGGCGAGTATCTCGACCGGCTGGACCGAGCGGTGGCGCTGGACAATGCGGAGCGCGGCTACGCGCTATCGATCGCCGCGGCAAAGCACCTTGCCAATGCCATGTGCTACGACGACATGATCCGCGTCGCCGATCTCAAGACGCGCTCGACCCGCGACAAGCGGGTGCGCAGGGAGGTCGGCGTCAAGGAAGGGGCGGTGCTGCAGGTCACCGAATATTTCCACCCGCGCATCGAGGAGTTCTGCGGCACGCTGCCGGCGGGACTCGGCAGCTATATCGAGAACCGCCCGAAACTCGCCGCCTTCCTCGACCGCCGCATCAACCGCGGCCGCCACATCCGCACCGACAGTTTCACCGGCTTCGCCATGCTCTGGTTCATCGGCGGCCTGCGCCGCTGGCGCCGCCGCCTGCTGCGCCACAGGGTCGAGGTCGAGCATCTCGAACGCTGGTATGGCCTGGCGCTCGGCTATGTGCCCCAGGACTACGGGCTTGCCACCGAGGTCCTGAATTGCCGCCGGCTGATCAAGGGTTACAGCGACACCCATGCCCGCGCCCAGTCGAAGTTCGACCGCGTGCTCTCGGCGCTGCCGACGCTCGAGGGCAGGGAGGACGCCGCCGACTGGATCCGCCGCCTGCGCGAGGCGGCGCTGAAGGACGAGAAAGGCGACATGCTGGACGGCGCGCTGAAGACCGTAGCGACGCTTGGCGGATAGCCGGCTTAATAACCGTCGAGCAGCCTATTCGGTTGCTTCCCGTCCCGAGACCTGTTCGACAAGGATCCTGAAGAAGACGTGCGGCAGGCTGTCTGACACTGGAGGCGCGACGGGCTTGAGCGCGCCGGGTTCCCACCAGTCCGTGTGCTTGCTCAGCACCGCCCATGCATGGTCGCGCAGGACCTTGTGACCGACCCGGTCCGGCAGTTCCTCATAGCGGCCTTCGACGATCACGCTTCTCCAGCCGCGCCCCTGCGTGCGCTCTTGAACCTGCGCGCACACCAGGGGGTTCTCCCGCATCCAGTCGATCTTCTTGCCCAGCAGGGAAAAGGCATAGAGGTGGCTGTCGGCATAGGCGTAGTTGAAAGGCACGACATAGGGCTGCCCATCCTTCGCGCAGGCCAGATGTCCGGTGCGGCTGGCCATCAGCATGTTCGTGCATTCCAAGGTGGAGAGTGTGCGGATCATCATCGGCATGATCTCCCGTTTTCAGCCGGCCTTCGGCCTCGAGAATCTTTGTCGGTCGGTTCTTTCAACGCTAGCTCAGGACACGTCCTGGCTCGTTGATATGGATCAATTCGTTATGAGCGAAGGCCGAGGCCAGCCGTGCCTTGCAGAGCCGCACCGACCCAAACTGCGTGGCGAATTGATCTAACGAAGACGTGATCCAAACCGCTCCGACGGAATTCGGCCCTGTCCTCCGTTTCACGGCGGTAGGGATTGAACCACGGAGACCAACCTTATGATGACGAGATATTTTCTGCCTCTCGCGATGGCCGCCGGCACGTTGCTGCTGTCCAGTGTAGGCTCGCAGGCCATGCCGATGGCCAAGCCAGGTGCTTCGCCGCTGCCCATCGAAACCGTCGGCTGGCGCTGCGGGCCCGGCTGGCACGTGAACCGCTGGGGCAGATGCGTGCCGAACCGCCGCGTGATCATACGGCCGGCGCGCCATTGGCATCCCGGCTTTTGGGCGCATCACCGCTGGCACCCCGGCTATTGGAGCTGGTGATCCGTCGAGAGGATCGCGGTCGATGCCCGCGCTGGCAACGGCGCGGGCGGTTTGGCTAAGGTCCCACGCACAGGTTCGAAACCTCCGCGCCAGCGTTGGTGATTGGCCGAGGCTCCTCAGCCTCGTCATCCACGGGCGGAGCAAGGAGCGAAGCGACGCAGCGCAGACCCGAGGATCCATTCCGTGACGTTCAGGCGTTGCCACGGTTCAGAATTCTGCTCCGCAGTACCCACGATCAAAGTCACGGAATGGATCCTCGGGTCTCCGCGTCCGCTTCGCTCCCGCTCCGCCCGTGGATGACGAACTGACTGGCGCCGCCAGCCTATCGCTGACCGGCAAACTCACGACTCACGCCACCAGATCCCGCATCGGCTTCACCGCCGCCGACTCCGGAAACACTTTGTCGCCAAGCACGGCCGGCGACAGCCCGAACTGGTCGGCCAGCAGCCCCTTCAGCACTGCACGCACATCGCTGGTTGGCGCCAGGTCGCGCTGTTCGTAGAGCTGCGCCGGCTTCAACCCCGGCCAGTCGGCGATGACGCGGCCGCCCTTGATCGCGCCGCCGGCGAGCAGCACCACCGTGCCGGTGCCATGGTCGGTGCCGACCGTGCCGTTGATGCGCGCCGTGCGGCCGAACTCGGTGATGGCGACGACCGCGGTGTCGCGCCAACGCTCGCCAAGCCCTTTCTCGAGCTCCTCGAACGCCCCGTCGAGGCCGCCGAGCAGATTGGCGAG
Organism: Mesorhizobium sp. CA10; assembly: GCF_020165285.1. NCBI lineage: Bacteria > Pseudomonadati > Pseudomonadota > Alphaproteobacteria > Hyphomicrobiales > Phyllobacteriaceae > Mesorhizobium > Mesorhizobium sp. CA10. The sequence continues at coordinate 120,988 of NZ_JAIUHV010000002.1, read as the reverse complement.
CCGCCCTGTGGCGCCGCCTTCGTTGACATGGGTGTCCCAGCCGTCGAAGGCGAGCGCCGCGATGCGCGGCCCGTCGTCGGCAGCCATCAGCCGCGCCGCGCCTTGCGCCGACTGCCGCATGCCGGCGGCATTGTCGAGGCCGCCCTTCGGCTTCATCGCCTTGCCGTCGAGCTGGTCGCCCAGCGCCATGCGGTCGGCGTCGAGCCCTTTCTGAAGCGCGGCCGCCAGCGCAGGATCGCGATGGTTGTAGAGATCGAGCACACGCTCCGCCAGCGCATCGCCGGGCGTCGGCAGCGCCTGCGGTGCCCAGCCGAGCACGGGCGCGGCGCCACGGATCACCAGCGGCGTCGAGGGCCCGACCGCCAGCCCGCCGGCTCTCGCGATCCTGTCGCCCGCCGGCAGGCTGGCCAACGCCCGGTTGAGCCAGCCGGTGGTGGCATTGCCGGGGCCCGGCAAGCCGCTTTCCAGCACGTCCTGGCCGTCGAAATGCGAGCGGTCGCGGTAGCCGGTCGCGGCCGCGTGCACGACGGCCGCCCGGCCTGCCTTGAACAGGCGCGCAAACACCGGCATTGCCGGGTTGACGGCGAAGAAACCGTCGAGCGGCAATGCCGGGTTGGCGCCTGAGAGCGAAAGCGCGATATCGCCATGCAGGCCGGCATAGTCCGGATCGCCGACCGGCCCGACCGTCGACAGCCCGTCCAGCGCGCCGCGCAGCACGACGACGATCAGGCGCGGGTCGCGATTGTCGGCTGCGCGCGCGAAGCGCGGCAGATAGGCCCAGGCAAACAGCGCGCCGCCGCTCATCAGCACCGCGCGCCGGGACAGGCTGGGGGTTTCGCAAAGAAGGCTCATGGCCGCATCTCCATCACTGTTACCGGCGCTGGAATTCCGGCGCCATCAGCAGCAGCGCCAGGCCTTGCTGCTTGGACTCCGCGCGCGAAATCGCCTGCCGCGTCTCGGCCGAGACGGATGTGCCGATCAGCGCGGCCAGCATCTCGTCTGGATCGCCGATATCGTCCGCCTGCTTCGCCGCCTGCCAGGCGATGTCCAATCGCGTCTTGAGGCCCTCGGCGGAAACCCATGCGTCCGTCCGGTCGGGAAAGCCGTTTGGCCCCGGCGGTCGCCACAGCGGTTCGCCGAGCACGCTCAGCCAGCGAAGCGATCGTTGCGGTTCGTTGCCGGCGGTAGCGCGGACCGCCCGCCGCAGCGCCACGACATAGTCCAACGGCGAGCGCAGCTTCGTGAGCGGCGTCGACCAGGCTTCCGGCATGTCGATCAGCGTCAACGCGATCGCGCGCAGGTCGCCGTCGGTCTTGGTGAAGATCGTGGCCAGGCGGGCGATCGCCGCCGGCGGTGGATCGTCCGCGATGAAATGGCGGGCAAGCTTGGTGGCGATGTGCCGCGCGGTGGCCGGGTGACGGGCAATGTCGTTGAGCGCGGCCTCCGCCTGGCCCATGCCGCCATCGGGATAGGTCTTGCCGAGCAGCACCGCCTTGCCCGGCTGATGCGCATTGGCGTTGAAGACGAAGCTTCCCGGCTCGCCCAGCCGCCCCTCGCGGCCGGCCATCGTCCAGCCGGTCAGCATGTTCGCGAAACTGGTGACGTCGGCCTGGGCATAGCCGCTGTCGACGCCCATCGTGTGCAATTCCAGGATCTCGCGGGCGAGGTTCTCGTTGAGGCCGCGTCCGCGCCGCTTGCCGGCGCGGGAATCGGGGCCGATGGACTGCCGGTTGTCGAGATAGAACAGCATGGCCGGATGGTGCTCGACGGCCAAAAGCATATCGGCGAAGCGGCCGAGCACGAAGGGCCGGATCGCCTCGCGCTCGAAGGCGCCGGCGCAGGCCCGCACGACCGGCGCTTTGGCGACGGAGACGCAGAAATGGTTCGACCAGAAGCCGACCAGGCGCTCCACGAAGCCGGGCGCCGCAGTGAGCGCCTTGTCGAACCGGGCCTGCGCCTCGTCGCGATAGGCCTCGACACGCGGCACCGCGGGTTTGGCTTTTGCCACGGCCGGGCCGGCTGGATCATCCGCCGCCATCGGCTGCATGACAGCCGTCGCCCTCTCGGCCCGCGCCGCCTTGCGCTCCATGGCTGCCGCCATGCTGGCCTGGATCGCCGCGGTGCTGTCCAGCAGCCCGGCATTCCGTGGGTCGTCGGGGGAAATGAGCGCGATGTCCTGCTGCTTGAGCTCGGCCTCGAGGTAGCCGCGCGGATCGGCGGCGATCTTTCCGAAATCGTCCCCGGCTTTTGCGCCGAGGCCGAAGCGGTGGAGCGCCACCAGGGCGGGGTCCGGCGAGACGGAATTTGCAAACGGTGCGGCCAACGAAGCCTCCGTTGAACCCGGCGCAGATCGCGTCGGTTTCATGGATCATCGGGGATACTCACGATGCCGGCCGCAGCACCGGCATCGCGAAGGGTAGTTACCAGCGGCGCCAGTGGTGCCAGCGATGGTAGGGATGCCAGACGGGGCCGATATAGACGCGCGGTCCGCCCCAGTAGTAATAGCCGGGATAGATCACGCGGCGATTGGGCACGCAGCGGCCCCAGTGGTTAGGATGCCAGCCCGGGCCGCAGCCCCAGGCGACGTGCTCGACAAGCGCCGGTGAGGGCGCAACCGGTGCGATCGGCATCGCAGAGGCGGCGCTTGCGGCGGCCGTTCCGCCGAGGGCGAGCGCAGCCGCGATCGAATATTTTGCCAGACTGTTCATGCGATACTCCCGAGAGTGTCGAGGTTGAAGAGAACCTGCCGCCGCCAAAGGCGGTCGCAGGCCTGTCCCTCTTCCCTTGAACGGGGCGTGCTCGCCGTTTCCGTCGCCGCCTATGGCGATTTTTTTGCAGGCGGCGGCTGCCGGCCGGCGCGTCGCAACAAGGCGTCCGCCAGCAGCCGGCGGTCCTCCGGCGAGCCCGATGCGGCGAACACGATGATGCGTTGCTCGATCCGGGTGCGCACGGTGACATCGGCATTGCGCGCGCGCTCCAGGGCGGCGGCAAGCGCGTTGGTGTCGAGAGCCGGCTGTTGCAGAAGGTTTGCCGCCTCGCGCCGCGCGGCCTGTCCGTCGAGGATCACGTCCCGCGACTCCCGGCGCACCTCGCGTAACGCCTGGCGGAAGACCTTGCGGTCGGCGGCCGGCAACCTGCCGCCGGCCGATTCCAGCGAATAGCCCGGATTGGACTTGCCGATCAGCCAGCCGGCGCCGCCGGCCACCGCGCCGATCAGAAAAACATTCAGCACCAGCGATGCCGCGACAAGACGGGGGCTCATAAATCTTCCTCGTAAGGATCGGCGTCGGGACCGGCATCGCCGAACGACGTCGCGTTGGCATCCATCACATAATGGTCGGGCTGCATATCCGGGCTGACGACGGCCACCAGCGCCAGCCCGGCCACGGCGCCGGCCAGGCCGACACCCGCAAGCCCGAAGCCCAGCCACCAGAACCGTCGGCGGCGGCTCTGCCTGACCTGGGTGGCAGCGCTGGCGGCGATCGTGCGATGCAGGGCCGCCCCGGGGGCTTCGACCCGATGGCGGTCGAGCATGGCGTCGAGCCTGCCGGCGCGCCGCAGGACGGCGCGGCCCTCGTCGGTCTCGGCAAACAGTATCGCTGCGGCCTGCTCGGCCGGCGGCCAGCGGTGCAAGGCGCTGCCATAAGCATCCGCCAGCGCGGCGAAACGCCGGGCATCCATAGGCCCGTCCGAAGTTTTCTCAGCCATGTCGTTCCCCCTTCCGCCGTTCCAGCGTGGCCCCCCACGCCGCAGTCCTCGGAATTCGCAGTCCCCTCACGGTCTCAATCATCGCCATCTCCAACGAGCATGGCCTGCAACGAGCGACGACCCCGCGCGAGCAAACTTTCCAGCGCATCGACGCTGACCTGCATGGCGCCGGCGGCCTCGATGTTGGACAGCTCCTGATAATACACCAGCACGATGGCCTCGCGCTGGCGTGGCGCGATCCGCTGCAGCGCTTGGTTGACCCTGCGCTCTTCGTCGCCCGGCATGACATCGGGAAGCGGCGCCTCGTCCGCCACCTCCGGCAGCTCGTCCGTCGTCCATTCGCGCCGGCGCCGCAGCCGGTCGTAGCAGAGGTTGAGCGCGACGCGGTGAATCCAGGTGTCGAAGCGTGCGTGCCCCTGGCGCCAGCCCGAGGCATGGCGCCAGATGCGCACGAAAGTCTCCTGGGCGACGTCCTCTGCTTCCGCCGGGTCGCCAAGCATCCTGGCGGCCAGGGCCAGGATGCGCGGCAGCTTGCGCGCCACCATCGCCTGCACCGCGGCGGTGTCGCCGGCGCCGATGCGGCGTACCAGTTCCTCGTCCGGATCGGCGCCCATCACGTCGGGCGCTCGCAGCTGTCATTGTGCGGCATAGCCTCTTGGTCATTGCTCCTGATTGGGAGCGGTTTTATGGCCCGGCCTCTCGTCGGCGCCGAGCACGCCGTCGCTATTCTTGTCGAGCCTGGCGAAGCGCTCGGCGAGAAAGGCGTCGAGCTCGCCCCTGTCGACGAAACCGTCCTTGTTGGTGTCGATGCGCGCGAAGGATTTGGCCGGATCGCCCTTGGCCTTGCGCGTGGTCTGGAAAGCGGTCCATTCGGTGAGGCTGACCTTGCCGTCATTGTCTGTGTCGGCCCGCATGAACGCCCTTTCCCGGCGCGCCTCGAACTTTTCCAGCGTCAGGCCGGATTTGGGTTGGTCAGACTTGGCGGCCGGAGCCGGGCTGCTCGGCGCCGTCTGGGCCGGGGCAGGGGGCGGCTTCGTTGTCTGGGCGACCGCGGCCGCTGTCTGCAGGCCAAGGGCAACGACGAATATGGTGGGGCGGATCATTCTCTCGTCTCCGGCTGGGCGCGGCCATTGGCGGCCACGCTTTAACCGTTGAACGCGAGACAGAGCAAAATCCGTCGGTCTTTTTCGACCGGACACCAACGTACCGGATCCGGCGCAGCCGGATCGAAGGATTGCTAAGGACAGGAGGCGACGGCTATCTCGGCTGGTCGACCGCCACCAACTGGTCCTGCTTGAAACCTGCATGTTGCGGCGTCCAGACGTCGCCCTCGCGGTTGAACCAGTGGCACAGATACGTGCCGGAAGCCGCCCCGTCGCTGACAGTCATTTCGGGGCCTCCGGACTTCAGCCTGACGACGTCTCCGGTCTTGAAACTATTGGGCATTTCGACCTCCCATGCTGACAAAGGGAGTTTCCCACCAACAGCTGTTCCCGACAATGGCCGAGATGCGCCGATCACGTGGTGCAGCCTGGGAAGGCGTGAACATGACGCCGCTTGTGAGACACGCCGGGCGTGGCCAGATCATCTCGAGATTCTGGAGCCGAAGCGAGCGGCCCGATCGCTCCTCGGATTCAATCGGTGTCGCGCTGTGGACCCGGCGGCTGTGCCGATTGGTTGTCTTCGGCTGGGCGGACGGTCATAGACCTTTCATCGGGCCACAACGCTTGTGCCTTCGTCACCGCTGCCAAAAGATCGTCTGCTTCAACGCTTCCGATTTCAGTTAGAAGCGGTCTGCCGCCCCCTGCTCTGAAACCGACGTGATAGACCGTCCAACTCCTCATTGAATTCCGACAAAAATTGCGTCTCGGCGTGGACACGCGGATGGAAGCCCGGCTCGCTTTTGTGGTTAGGATTTTGAGGTCCGCAAGCCGGGCATGCACCGACCGATAGGGCGGGGGGCTTGGGGTTATCAGCCGGTGCGATCGCGACACTGTCTGATTTGCCCGCCAGCCCACAATCGACCGAGGTCCATCCTGCCGAACGCATTGGTCCGAAAGGACCAAAGATATAGCCCCTTATTCCGTTGGGGCAGGTTGCCCCCGCCGGTGACTTTTTGTCATCCGCCGATGGCCCATGGTTCACGGCAGACCGCTCAAGCGCTCGGCCTCCGCTAATGCGCCTGGGCAGAGATGGCGGGGACCGGCGAATCGCGGGACGTGAACCGCTGGACCTCACAGGCCCAGCATTTCGCCGGAGCCTGTGAGGAAGATCCGCCCTAGCCCCCGTTAGCAGGTGCCGGTGCCGGTTTGGCGGGAGCAGCGGGCTTGGAGACGGACGGTGCGGACGGCGCCTCAACCTTGGGCGTGTTCACGCTAACGTTCACATCCTTACCTCCGCCCCCATTTATGTTTATCACCCCCGTGAAGAATAGTAGGGCAACAACTGCGATGATGCCAAGGATTATCGCAACGGCTGTTCCGCCACCACCAGAGTTTACGACTGTAGGGCCGTCAGACATGGCTTTTCTCCTTTTCTTGAGTTCTCACTCGGAAGAAAAGAGAACTTTGTGGTATTTGTTCCGCACTCGGGCCACAGTCTTAAAGTACATACGACCGAAGTCCATTGACTGGAATGCCCAGACGGTTGTCGCCGAGCTGGAACAGAATGAAAAAACCCGCCGGCCGAAGCCAGCGGGTGAAGGTGGTTGGGCTCGGCCCCGCCAGGACCGAGCGCCCTATCATGTGCACACGGCCGAACTGGTCGCGCCTACAAATGTTAGAGCTAAAGGAAATTCCGAAGCACGGTCTAGGCGAGCAGGGGAGAAAGTTAGCTGATCAGACGGTGAAGTTCGCGGTCGCTCAGGTCTACAGCCTTCGGCATCAGGTGTTTCTGTGCGGTTTCTGTACAAATCCGGCGAGGCGATCGGCTAAGTTATTGGAATTTTGGTGCCGCTTGCGTGACTCGAACACGCGACCCCATCATTACGAATGATGTGCTCTACCAACTGAGCTAAAGCGGCCCGGGAAGCGCTGAGCTTCCAGAATGGGCTGGGTGATAGACTCAACCGCTCGCTAATTCAAGATGGGCAGCAGTGAATTCCGGCCTCGCCGGCGGCAATTCCGATCTACGGTTACCGCGCGACGGGCGCCGGAGCGGCCCGCGGCGGCGTGCGAGTAAGCGGTCCTTCGCATCCGGCTGGCCGGCGCGGCTGCAGCCGCGGTGACGAAAAATGTTGATTCTTCAACAAAAAATGCCGAAATGGCTTTGGCCGGCAAGGCAGCCGCTCGCCGTTGATCGATCGGTCGTCTGCGGCTGACGACCAGACAACCGGGAGCGAACGCGCAGAGGGAGCTCGCTTGGACCCTATCGAGAAAGCGATCCGCAATGCCTTCGAGAAAGGCAATGCCGAGGACCGGGCGTTCCGCGAGAGGGTCTATCGATCCGCCTTTGCCGCGCTCGACCGCGTCCTGCAGGCCAATCCGAACGTCACGGTCGAGGCCGCCATCAGCCGCCGCAAGGCAGTCCAGGCCAAGATCACCGAGATCGAATCGGAGTTCCTGCCGGCCGTGCCAGAGGTGACGCTGCCGCCGGAAAACGTCGCGCCCGCCGGCAATGGCGCACCGGACCCCGGCGTCGAAGCGCCGTCCGAATCGGCCGCGCCGTCTGTCGACGCGCCGCTGCCGCCGTCGCAAACCGCGCCCTCGCCCTCGATCACCGTCGACGGCCCGGTCCAGCCCGATGCGTCGGACCGGCCGCGTGCGCGTGTGCTGCCGCGCGTGCCCGACATCATGCCCGACGAGACGGGGCTTCCCGATGCGCCCTCGCTCGATGATTCGCCGGGCGCTCCGGTCGGCAATGGCGCCCAGGTCGCGCCCGACCGCGACGAGCGGCGCATCAGGGGCCGGCGCTTGCCGCTCACCGCGGTCTTCGTCGTCGCGACATTGCTCGCGGCCGCCGGCATCGGCCTCTATTTCGCCAAGCAGACCGGTGTCTTCAAGACGGCGGCCGAGCTCAACACCGGCCCGCCGGAGCCGGCGCCGGCGCTGGACGACGAGGACTCCTCGCAGCCGACCGAGCCAGGCTCGCCGCAGAAACCGGGCGAAGCCGACCAGTCGAAGAACTGGATCAACGTCTTCTCGCCCGCCGACCCGACCCATGTCAGCGCGCCGTCCGACGCCGCCGCCGAGGTGATGAAGGACGACACCGGCCAGTTCCTGCGCATCCGCTCGGGCGCGTCGGGTTCGGCCATTGCCTTCGATGTCGGCCAGGGCGTGCTGGAGAAGCTTGCCGGCAAGCATGCCATGTTCGACATCGTCGCGCGTTCGGAAGAAGGCAAGGAGACGCAGATATCGATCGACTGCAATTTCGGCGATCTCGGCGATTGCGGCCGCAAGCGCTACGCGGTCGGCCATGAGCGCAACGAATATCTGTTCGACGTGCAGTTCCCGAACAAGCATCCGGGCGCCGCCGGCACTATCGCCGTCAATTCCGATTTCGACCAGAAGGGCAAGTCGGTCGATATCTACGAGATACGCGTCTCGATAGCGCAGTGATCGCGCCGCTCTGTCCGCCAACGCAGGCGCTGCACCCCACCCGCCCCTTCGGCGCGACCTCCCCGTCAAGGGGAGGTAGAAGGTCGCGCCACCCCCTGCCTCCCCATGATGGGAAGGTCGGCGCGAAGCGCCGGGTGGGGTGAAGCGCCGGCGCTCGATCTTTAGCTATCCAGCAATGCCTGCAGCGTCTCGATTCGGTCGGCCTCCGCCGCCGGCTTGTCCCAACGCAGCCGTGAGATGCGGGGAAAGCGCATCGCAACGCCCGATTTGTGGCGGGTCGAGCGGTTGAGGCCTTCGAACGCCACCTCCAGCACCAGGCCGTTCCTGCGGTCGGCGCGCACCGAGCGCACGGGCCCGAAACGCTCGATCGTGTTGTCGCGCACATATTTGTCGATCTCTCTCAGCTCCTCGTCGGTAAAGCCGAAATAGGCCTTGCCGACCGGCACCAGCTCTTCCGAGCCCTCCGGGCCGGACCAGACGCCGAATGTGTAGTCGGAATAAAAGCTCGAGCGCTTGCCGTGGCCGCGCTGCGCATACATAAGCACCGCGTCGATGGTGTGCGGGTCGCGCTTCCACTTGAACCACGGGCCTTTCGGCCGGCCGGCAAGATAGGGCGAATCCCAGCGCTTCAGCATCACCCCTTCGATGATCGGATGCGGCGGCGCCTGGCGCAGCCGCTCCAGCGTCTCCCAGTCGGAAAACGCGACCAGCGGCGAGAGATCGAAGCGGCTGGGGTCGAGGGTTTTGACGAAAGCCTCGAGCCGCATGCGACGCTCGGCGAAGGGCAGCGCGCGCAGGTCCTCGCCGTCGATCTGCAGCGCGTCGTAGCAGCGCATGAAGGCCGGATATTGCTGCTGGATCTTTGGCGACACGCTCTTGCGGTTCAGTCGCTGCTGCAGGTCGGAGAAGGTTCCGGTCGCCTCGCGCGGGTCGCCGACCAAAAGCTCGCCGTCCAGCGCCGCCTCGAAATTCATCGCGGCGGCAAGGTCCGGGAAGGCGCCGGACACGTCGTCGCCGGTGCGCGAATAAAGCCGGCGCACCCCGCCTTCGCACACCGCCTGCACGCGGATGCCGTCCCACTTCCATTCCGCCGCATAATCGGCCGGGTCGAGCTTTTCGAGGTTGCCGTCGTCGACGGCATTGGACAGCATCACCGGACGGAACAGCGCCAGCGCGGCGCTCGTCGGCTTTTCCGCCCGGCCCTCGAGCCAGGCGAACAGCTCGGTGTAAGGCGGCGCCAGCCCGTGCCAGAGCTCCTCGATCTCAGCGACGTCGACTTGGCCAAGGTCGGCCAGCGCCTGCTTGGCGAGCCGCGCCGACACGCCGATGCGCAAGCCCCCGGTCACCAGCTTGATGATGGCGAAGCGCGCCGAGATGCTGGCGTCATCGAGCAGCCGTGACAGAACCTTCGGCCCGTCGGAGCGGCTCGCCGCCTGCAGTCTGCCGACCACCTCGGCAAGCGTCGGCACATGATTGGGGATGTGCCCTTGTGGTTGCGGCCAGACCAGCGACACCGTCTCGGCGAGGTCGCCGACATAGTCGTAGGAATAGCCGAACAGCACCGGGTCCATGCGCTCGACCACCAGCGCGCGCAGCATCGCCGGCTTCACCGCCGCGATCGAGAGATCGCCGGTGATCGCCGCCAGCGCCAGACCGCGATCGGGATCCTCGACGCTGCGGAAATAATCGGTCAGCAGCGTCAGCTTGCCGTTGCGCGACGGCGTCAGCACAAGGCGGTCGAGGAGCTCGGCGAAGCGGTTCATGGGCGTTTGCGCTGCGCCAATTGCGAAAGCTGGCGCGAGGCCCCCCTCTCTGGCCTGCCGGCCATCTCCCCCTCAAGGGGGGAGATTGGACGTCGCGTCCGCTTTCGCGAATCTTCGGCGCCGGTAGAGATGCGCCGGCGTTCAAGCTGCCAATCTCCCCCCTTGAGGGGGAGATGTCCGGCAGGACAGAGGGGGGCGCCGTAGAGCGCGGCGGTGGCGATTTCCCTATGCGCGTACGCCATCAATCGCCCTCATCCTCATACCCTACGAGATGCAGCGGCCGCGCCGCGATGCCCTCCAGCTCGCACCAGCGCACCAGCGCCTCCTCGCGGCCATGCGTGACCCAGATTTCCTCCGCGCCGGTTTCCTTGATCGTGATGATCAGCTCGTCCCAATCGGCATGGTCGGAAATGATCAGCGGCAGCTCGACGCCGCCTTGCTTGGCGCGCTGGCGGATGCGCATCCAGCCCGAGGCGAAGCAGGAGATCGGGTCGGGAAAACGCCGCGCCCAGCGGTCGGCGAAGGCCGACGGCGGGCCGACGACGATCGCGCCGGCGAAATCGGCCTTGCCGCGGCTTTCCACCGTCCCCGGCTCGAGCTTGCCAAGATCGATGCCTTGGCTCTGATAATATTCGCTGAGCTTCGCCAGCGCGCCATGGATATAGATCGGCCTGTCGTAGCCGGCGTCGCGCAACAGCCGCATCACGCGCTGCGCCTTGCCGAGCGCATAGGCGCCGATCAGATGCGAGCGTTCGGGAAATTGCGCCGCCGATTTGAGCACGCGCGCGATCTCGTCCTGGTCCGGCGGATGGCGAAACACCGGCAGGCCGAAGGTCGCTTCGGTGATGAAAACATCGCACCGGATGGGCTCGAACGGCAGGCAGGTGGCGTCCTTCTGACGCTTGTAGTCGCCGGAAGCGACGATGCGCATGCCCCCATGCTCGACGCAGATCTGCGCCGAGCCCAGCACATGCCCGGCCGGATGGAAGGTGACGGCGACGCCGTTGATGTCGAGCGTTTCGCCGATCACAGCGGCCTGCGTGGTTCCGGCGAAATCCTCGCCGTAACGCAGCCCCATGATGTCGAGCGTCTCTTGCGTGGCCAGCACCGAGCGGTGACCGGAGCGCGCATGGTCGGAATGGCCATGCGTGATCAGTGCCCGCCCGACCGGCCGTACCGGATCGATGAAGAAATCGCCGGGCGGGCAGTAGAGGCCCTCCGGCCGGGGCTTGAGCAGGTCGCTGGCGCGCATGGCTTTGAACATAGTGGCTAAATTTGCCTCGGGAAGCCTGTTGCAAGAGACTGCTGACTCGTCCTACAGCCCCTTGCCGGCTCCGCCTCGCCGGTGGGATTCTTCAAATGATGAAACCGCTCCAGGCCTCCTCGGGCGATTTGAACACCGACCGCCGCGCCGATTTCGCCGAGATGCTGCTCGCCTCGGGCGAGCCCGCGCAGGCGGCCGAGCTTCTGCTCGGCGCGCTGGAGTTGGCGCCGCGATGGGCCGCGGGCTGGTTTCGCCTCGGCGAGATGCAGGAGGCCGCCGGCCTGCTCGACCAGGCCGCGCAGGCCTGGGCCATAGCGGTGAAGCTGGACCCCGCGGATCGCCTTGGCGCCGCGCTCAAGCTTCAACTGATCGGCAAGGCGCCCGCCGCCGAGGCGCCGCCCAGCGCCTTTGTCGAGACCTTGTTCGATCACTACGCCGACAGTTTCGAGGACTCGCTTGTCGGGAAGCTCGGTTATGGGCTGCCGGATTTTCTCTGGCGCGCCATAAGCAAGGCACGGCCCGGCCGGTTCCGGCTGGCCCTCGACTTCGGCTGCGGCACCGGCCTGATGGGCGAGAGGCTGCGCCCGTTCGCCGACCGGCTGGAGGGCTACGACATCTCGGCCGGCATGCTGAGGAAGGCGAAGGCCAAGGGCATCTACGACCGGCTTGCCAAGGCCGACCTCCAGCATTTCTCTTACACAGGCGCCAAGGCCGACCTCGTGGTCGCGGCCGACGTGTTCATCTATCTGGGCGCGCTCGAACGCATTGTCGGCGCGGTCGCGAACATGCTTGCCGATGGCGGCCTGTTCGCCTTTTCGGTCGAGACGCTTGCCGGCGGCGGCGATTTCGCCCTTTTGCCGTCACGGCGCTATGCCCATTCCGAGGCCTATGCGCGGCGCGTGCTTCGCGCCAACGGGCTTGCAGTCCTGTCGCTGGAAAGCACGGTAATCCGGCACGACCGGCGGGATCCGATCGAGGGCCTGGCCATTGTAACTGGGTTTCCCGCTGCAGCCGCCGAGCTGGGGAATCCGGCAACGGCATGAGGTCGACCTTGCTGCGAAAAAGCCCGAATGGCATGGTCGGGGTTGCGCGGGGCGGATACCGAGTCTTTGTTTTTGCGCAATTCCGGACGGAAAACCACGACGCACTTTTCCTGGAATTGCCCTAGGGAGATATCCATGCGCTGGATCATGGTTGCGTTGGCGTCTTGCCTGACGGTCTCCGGCTGTGTCGGCGGCACGTCGATGGCCGAGCGTCAGGACGAGGATGTCCAATCCTCATTGCAATATGACGATGTGCCTTGCGACCAGTTGCTGGCGCAGCGCAATCAACTGGCGCGGCAGAACAATCTGCCCGTCACTGCCAAGCCGGGCTTCTCCAATCCGGCCATGGGCTTCGGCCCGTTCATGCCGGATATGCGCTCCAAGGCGCAGCGCGCCAGCAACAAGGCGAGCGGCGAGATCGACGCCATGAACCGCTCGATCGAACGCCGCGACTGCGGCAAGCCGAAGAAGAAGGAGACGCTCGGGCTGCCCGGCTCGAAGCCTTCCTGAGTGTCCGATATCCGATATTCTGTTTAACGCTCGGCTGGACCGACGAGCGTTTGATCGCGCTTGAAAGACGCCCCATGAACCTCTCAGACCCTCGGCGAGCGCATCTGCATCCTGGGCCCGTCCAATAGCGGCAAGTCCACCCTTGCCGACGCTATAGCGCGCAAGCGCGGCCTGGAAGCCGTTCACCTCGATCAGCTCTTTCATCTCCCCAATACGGATTGGGAGCAGCGTCCGAGGGCCGAATTCATTGCCCTGCACGATGCTGCGATAGCCGGCGAGCGCTGGGTGATGGACGGGAACTATTCGGGTTGCATGCCGCAGCGACTTCGGCGGGCGACAGGCTTGATTCTGCTGGATATCTCCACGGCCGCGAGTCTTCTGCGCTATTTAAGGCGAACGCTGTTCGAGAAGGACAGACTCGGCGCTCTGGAAGGCGGGCGCGACAGCATCAAATGGGACATGATCCACCACATCGCCGTCATCACGCCGCGAAACCGCAGGAAATATCGGGCGATGTTCGACGCTCTCGATCTGCCGAAGCTGCAGCTATCTTCGCTGCGGGCGATCAAGCAGCGCTTCCGCGACTGGGGTCTGACTCCTGACTAGATGAGGATGACGTTTCGTTGAATCGTCACCCTCATCTAACTCCTTGTTGGAGCATGATCTTTTCCGAAAACCGGTTCCCACTTTTCGGGACCATGCTCTAATACCCCGCCTTGCGGTCGACCAGGTTCTCGAGCTTCTCGCCGCGCTCGAAGGCGGCCATCTGGCGAAGCATGATCGGCACCAGATGCGCCGGGTCCGACGTCGCCGCCGCATGCGGCGTGACGAACACTTTCGGATGACTCCACAGCGGGCTGGTCTTCGGCAGCGGTTCGACCTCGAACACGTCGAGGCTCGCTTCCTTCAGCGTGCCGTCGTCCAGCGCGCGCAAAATGTCGGCGTCCTTCTGCAGCCGTCCGCGCCCGGCATTGATCAGCACCGCGCCGCCGAGCCCGTTGCGCCGGCGCAGTTCCTTGAGCAGTCCGTAATTGACGATGCCCTGGGTCTGCGGCGTGAGCGGCAAGAGCACAACCAGGATGTCAGTGGCATTGAGGAAGGGGATCAGACCCGCCTCGCCGGCATAGGTCGAAACGCCCTTCATCCCCCGCTCGCTGCGCGACCATCCGTTGACGGCGAAACCGAGCGACAACAACGCCGAAGCCGCGGCGCGGCCAAGACTGCCAAGCCCCATGATGCCGACGGAGACGTCGCCCGCCACCCGTTGCGGCGGCTCGTGCCAGATCTTCTTTTGCTGCTGGGCCCGGTAAAGCGAGGCCTGGCGATGGTGGTCGAGCACGCGCCAGACAATATATTCGACCATGTGCTGGGTAAGATTGTCGGCGACGATCTTGACGATCGGCACGTCGGGCAGGCCTGGGTCGGCAAAGACATGGTCGACACCGGCGCCGATCGAGAAGATGGCGCGCAGATTGGGCAGCGACTTGAGAAGGTTGGGCTTCTGCTTCCACACCACCGCATAGGTGATCGAAGGATCGTCGGCGCCGTTCGGCTCCAGCACGACCTCGCGCTCGGCCGAGAGCAGCTCGTGCCAGCGCTGCGGGTGGATGCCCGTGAGGGCAAGCAGGATTTTGCCTTTTTCCATTCTCGGATTTTTTCCCTGTTTCGCCGGTGCGGAACCGGCTACTCGCTGACCACGCCGGTCGGCGCGGTCTCGATCTTGAAGGCCGCCGCCATCAGCGCCCGCGTATAATCGGTTTGCGGGCTGCTGAAAATCTGCTCGGAAGGTCCCGCCTCGACGATCCGGCCATTGCGCATGACGATGACATCATTGGCAAGGGCGCGGACGACCTTGAGGTCGTGGCTGATGAAGAGGTAAGCGAGATTGTGCTTGGCCTGCAGGCTGCGCAAAAGGTCGACCACCTGCGCCTGCACGCTCATGTCGAGCGCCGAGGTCGGCTCGTCGAGCATGACGAAGCGCGGGTTGAGCACCATGGCGCGGGCGATGGCGACGCGCTGGCGCTGGCCGCCGGAGAATTCGTGCGGGTAGCGATGGCGCGTTTCGGGATCGAGGCCGACCTCCTTCAGCACGGCGACCACCTTGTCGTCGCGCTGGTCGGCCGAGAGCTTCGGCTCGTGGATCTTCAGTCCTTCCTCGATGATCTCGGAGACCGACAGGCGCGGGCTGAGCGATCCGAACGGATCCTGGAAGACGATCTGCAATTCGCGCCGCAGCGGCCGCATGGCGCCGAAGGACAGCTGGTTGATATCGCGTCCGTTGAAATTGATCGTACCGGTCGAGGAGATCATCCGGGCGAGCGCCAGGCCCAGCGTCGTCTTGCCCGAGCCGGATTCGCCGACGACGCCAAGGGTCTGGCCGGCCCGCACCGTGACGTCGATGCCGTCCACGGCCTTCACATGGTCGACCGTGGTTCGGAAGAAGCCTTTCTTGATCGGGAACCAGACTTTGATGTCCTTGCCGGTCATGACGGATTTGGCGCCCGGGTCGGTTATGGGCGGCTTGCCCTTCGGCTCGGCCGCGAGCAGATGCTTTGTATAGTCATGCCGCGGATTGGCGAAGATTTCCCTGGTCGGGCCGCTCTCCACGATCTTGCCCTTGGTCATGACGCAGACGCGGTCGGCGATCCTGCGCACGATGCCGAGATCATGCGTGATGAACAGCAGCGACATGCCCTTGCGGGCTTTGAGCTCCGCCAGCAGTTCCAGGATCTGCGCCTGCACGGTGACGTCGAGCGCGGTCGTCGGCTCGTCGGCGATCAGAAGCTCCGGCTCGTTGGCCAGAGCCATGGCGATCATGACGCGCTGGCGCTGGCCGCCGGAGAGCTGGTGCGGATAGGCGTCGAGGCGTTTTTGCGGATCGCGGATGCCGACCTCGGTGAGCAGTTCCAGCGTGCGGGCGCGCGCGGCTTGGTCACGCAGGCCCTGATGCAGTTGCAGCACCTCGACGATCTGCTGCTCGATCGTGTGCAGCGGGTTGAGCGAGGTCATCGGCTCCTGGAAGATCATGGTGATCTTGTTGCCGCGCACGCCGCGCAACGCCTTCTCGTCCATGGCGAGCAGGTTGGCCCCACTGAACAGGATCCTACCCGACGGATGGCTGGCGGCGGGATAGGGCAGGAGCTTCAGCACCGACAGCGCCGAGACCGATTTGCCCGAGCCGGATTCGCCCACCAGGGCCAGCGTCTCGCCCTTGGCGATGTCGAATGAGATGTGATCGACGGCGATCGCCTGGTTGCCGCCTTGCGCGAAGGCGACGCTCAGGTCCTGGACGGAAAGGAGGGCTTGGCTCATTTGAACGTCTTGCGCGGATCGAAGGCGTCACGGGTCGCCTCGCCGATGAAGACCAGCAGCGACAGCATCAGCGAGATCACGATGAAGCCGGAGATGCCGAGCCAGGGGGCGTTGAGGTTGCGCTGCGCCTGTTTCAGCAATTCGCCGAGCGAGGCCGAGCCCGGCGGCAGGCCGAAGCCGAGATAGTCGAGCGAGGTCAGCGTCGAGATTGAGCCAGAGAGCAGGAAGGGCAGGAAGGTCAACGTCGCCACCATGGCATTCGGCAACAGGTGGCGGAACATGATGGTGAGGTTCGGCACGCCCAGCGCGCGCGCCGCGTTGACATATTCGAAGTTGCGCGCGCGCAGGAATTCGGCCCGCACCACGCCGACCAGCGCCACCCACGAAAACAGCAGCATCAGGCCGAGCAGGATGAAGAAGCCGGGCGGCAGGATGGCCGAGATGATGAGCAGCAGATAGAGAACCGGGATCGCCGACCAGATCTCGATGAAACGCTGGAAGAGAAGGTCGGTCCAGCCGCCGAAATAGCCTTGCACCGCGCCGGCCGCGACGCCGATCAGCGACGAGCCGAGCGTCAGGATCAGGCCGAACAGAACCGAGATGCGGAAGCCATAGAGCACCCGCGCCAGCACGTCACGGGCCTGGTCGTCCGTGCCCAGCCAGTTCCAGTTGCCGACGGTGCAGTTGGAATCGGCCTCGCCTTGCGGGTACTGGCTGCAGCGCGTCTTCTTGTCGTAAAGCCAGGACGGCTTTGCCGGCGCTGGTTCCGGAATGGCGTTGTTGACCGTTTGATAGGAGTAGCGGACCGGCGGCCAGATCATCCAGCCATTGGAGTTGATCTCGTCCTGGATCACCGGATCGCGATAGTCGGTGACGGCATAGAAGCCGCCGAACTTCTCCTCCGGATAGGCGACCAGGACCGGAAACAGGATCTCGCCCTTGTAGGAGGCGATGATCGGCTTGTCGTTGGCGATCAGCTCGGAAAACAGCGACAGCACGAACAGCAACAGGAAGATCCAGAGCGACCAGTAGCCGCGCCGGTTAGCCTTGAAGTTCTGCAACCGCCGCTGGTTGAGCGGCGACAGAAATGGCCTGCGGGGCCGAACCGGGGCGCTTTCGATCGCGGCCTCGGCCATCAGATGTCTCTCCGCTCGAAGTCGATGCGCGGATCGACCCAGGTGTAGATCAGGTCGGACAGAAGGCCGACAAACAGGCCAAGCAGCGAGAAGATGTAGAGGGTGGCGAACACCACCGGATAGTCGCGGTCGATCACCGACTTGAAGCCGAGCAGGCCGAGGCCGTCGAGCGAGAAGATGTTCTCGATCAGCAGCGAGCCGGTGAAGAAGGCCGAGATAAAGGCGCCGGGAAAACCGGCGATGACGATCAGCATGGCGTTGCGGAACACGTGGCCGTAGAGCACCTTGTGCTCCGACAGCCCCTTGGCGCGCGCCGTCACCACATATTGCTTGCGGATTTCTTCGAGGAAGGAGTTCTTGGTGAGCAGGGTGGTCGTCGCGAAAGCCGACAGCACGAGCGCCGTCAGCGGCAGCGTCATGTGCCAGAAGTAATCGGCGATCTTGCCCGGCCAGGAGAGCTGATCCCAATTGTCCGAAACGATGCCGCGCAGCGGAAACCAGTCCCAGAACGAACCGCCTGCGAACAGCACCATGAGCATGATGCCGAACAGGAAGCCGGGAATGGCATAGCCGACGATGACGACGCCGCTGGTCCACACGTCGAAGGTCGAGCCGTCCTTCACCGCCTTGCGGATGCCGAGCGGGATCGAGATCAGGTAGGATAAAAGCGTGATCCAGAGGCCGATGGAGATGGAGACGGGCATCTTCTCCAGGATGAGGTTCAGCACCGAGATATCGCGGAAATAGCTGTCGCCGAAATCGAAGCGGATATAGTTCCACAGCATCATGCCGAAGCGCTCGAGCGGCGGCTTGTCGAAGCCGAATTGCTTTTCCAGCTTCTTGATGAATTCGGGATCGAGCCCCTGCGCGCCGCGATATTTCGAGCCGACATCGCCGGCCACGTCGAAATTGCCGCCGCCGCCTGCGTCGCCGCCACCGCTGCCGAGGCGATCGTTGCCGCCCTGATTGGTCAGCCGGGCAATCACCTGCTCGACCGGCCCGCCCGGGGCGAACTGGATGACCGCGAAGGAGATCGCCATGATGCCGAACAGCGTCGGGATCATCAGAAGAATGCGGCGCAGGATATAGGCGCCCATCAGGCGACGGGCCCCGCGCGGACAGTGATGTCAGGCTTTGCCAATCTTTGCCGCCTTGCCCTTGTCGAACCACCACAGCGCCTCGACCGGAAAGCCGAAATCGGGTTTCTGTTCGGGAAAGCCGAA
Organism: Mesorhizobium sp. CA10; assembly: GCF_020165285.1. Taxonomy (NCBI): domain Bacteria; kingdom Pseudomonadati; phylum Pseudomonadota; class Alphaproteobacteria; order Hyphomicrobiales; family Phyllobacteriaceae; genus Mesorhizobium; species Mesorhizobium sp. CA10. The sequence goes on along the minus strand of NZ_JAIUHV010000002.1, from coordinate 102,473 downwards.
CATGTCCCAATAGGCGCTTCGGTGATTCGCCAGATACCAACTTGGAATCCAATCGCGCCGCGCGCGCAAGGCCCGGTCCAACGCACGCATGGCGGTGGTCAGGCTTTCACGATCCTTGGCGGCGCCGACGGCTTCGATCAGCGCATCGATTGCCGGGGTTGCAACGCCCGACAGGTTGCGTGAACCCGATACTGAGGCGCTGCGTGAGTGGAAGAAAATTTCCAGATCGTCGCGGGTCGGCGTGGCGCTGAAATTGAAGGCCGCCGAGAGCAGGTCGAAATCGAATGTCGCTTGCCTGAGCTGATATTGCGCCGAATCCACCAGGCGGATCGAGGCATCGATGCCGATGGCCTTCATGTTGGCGACCCAGGGCGAATAGACCTGCACGAAGGTCTCGTCGTCGACCAGGAATTCGGCGGCCAGCCGCCCGCCCTTGTCATTGACCACGAAGTCACCGGAGCGTTTCCAACCGGCCTGAGCGAGCAGTTTCAGCGCCGCGCTCAGCTGCTTGCGGTCTCGTCCGGAGCCGTCCGACGGCGGTTGCGTCACCGCCTCGCCGAAGGTCTCTGGCGGCAGCTGGTCGCGCAACGGCTCCAGCAGCGCCAGCTCCTGCGGCGTCGGCAAGCCCGCGGCCCGGAAGTCGGATTTCTCGAAGCAGGATTGCGAGCGCTCATAGGAACCATAGAAGAAGTTGCGCCGTGTCCATTCGAAATCGAAGCAGAGCGCGATCGCCTGCCGCACGCGCGGGTCCTTGAACTGCTCACGCCGCTGGTTGACCGCGGTGGCCTGCATCGAGGGCACCGTTTCGGCGGGGAATTCGTGCTTGACCACCTTGCCTGCGGTAAAAGCTGGAAAGTCGTAGGCCGTCGCCCAGACGCGCGACGTAAACTCCTCGCGGTAGAGGATTTCGCCCTTCTTGAAAGCCTCGAAGCCTGCGGTGCGATCCTGGTAGAATTCGATGCGGATGCGCCCGAAGTTGTTCAGGCCGCGATTGACGGGCAGGTCGTTGCCCCAATAATCGGCCACCCGCTCATATTCAATCCAGGCGCCGGCCGACCAGCGCCCGACCTTGTAGGCGCTCGAACCGAGCGGCGGGTTGAGCTGCGAGGAATCGAACGGGTTGGCCGTAAAGAACGCCTTCGAAAGGATAGGAAATCCGACCACGTTGAGGATGGTTCGGGCCGACTGCTTGCCGGAGAATTTGAGCACTACCGTGTGGGTGTCCTTCGCCACCGCGTCATCCAGATGCGTCAGCGACAGCGCGTAGTCCGGATGCCCTTTGTCTTTCAGCAGTTTGAAGGTGAAGGCGACATCGTCGGCGGTGAGTGGGGTCCCGTCATGGAAGCGCGCCTGCGGGCGCAGCGAGAAGGTGAAGCCGTTGCGGTCGTCGGAGATCGTGACACCGTCGGCGATCAATCCATAGGCCGCATCCGGCTCGTCAAGCGCCCGCACCATCAGGGAATCGAAGCACATTTCCATGCGCTGCGGGGAATCGCCCTTGGGGACGAACGAATTCAGCGTGTTGAAGGTCTGCGGGCTCTGGTTGGCACCCCAGTTGGGCGGCGAGAAGTTGAAGGTGCCGCCTTGCGGCGCATCGACATCGACATAGTCGAAATGGGCGAAGTCGGGCTTGTATTTCAGGTCGCCGAACGCCGACAGGCCGTGCAGCCTGATGCCGGTCGGGATATCGGCAAAGGCCCGGCCCGGCAGCAACGCGGCGGCCGTGGCCGCGGCGCCGAGCGCCAGGAAGTCGCGGCGAGGAAGCAAAGTCCGCCGCTCCATCAATTAACGCCTTTGTACTTGGCGGCCAGCGCCTTTTCCCTGGCCGTGTCGATCCACCAGGAATCGATATCGGCGCCGCGGTAGCTGGGCTGCTTATCCGGCATGCCGAATTTGTTCCAGTAGGCGTACCAAACAGCGGTGCGATGGTACTGCGGCAGGACGTAGAAGTTCCACAAGAGCACCCGGTCAAGGGCGTGGGTGGCGGCGATAAGATCGGCGCGGTCGCTGGCAAAAACGATCCGATCTATCAGGGCGTCTACGACCGGGTCCTTAATGCCCATCAGGTTACGCGAGCCTGGGGCGTCTGCTGCCTTCGAACTCCAGAATTCGCGTTGCTCGTTGCCGGGCGATTCAGATTGCTGAAGCACCGTCGTTACCATATCGAAGTCGAAGTGGTTGATCCGGTTGATGTACTGGGTCTGGTCGATGATGCGTAGGGTCGCGTCGATCCCTATTTTGCGCAGGTTAGCGATGTAAGGGCTGGAGATGACTTGGTCGGTGTCGTTCGACCCGAGTATCTCGAACTTAAGCGGCTCGCCGGACTTTGTGTTGATCATCTTGCCGCCCTTGATCTGCCAGCCGGCCTGAGCAAGGAGATCAACGGCCCGCTTAAGATGTTTCCGCTCCGCTTGCGGTGAGTCATAGACAGGTAGCTTGAACTCCTGAGTGAACAATTCGGGCGGCAGCTTGTCGCGATATTTTTCCAGGATTTCCAGTTCCTTGCCTTGCGGCAGGCCGCTCGACGCCAGTTCGGTGCCTTGGAAATAGCTCGACGTTCTGGTGTTGAAGCCAAAAAACAGCGTCCTGTTCATCGTCTCGAAATCGAAGGGCTGGGTCAGCGCCTCACGCACCCGACGATCTTGGAAAAGTGCTCGCCGCTGGTTGAACACGAAGCCCTGCATGGGCTGCGCATGTTCGCTTTCGAAGGTCTTCTTGATCACATCGCCGCCCTTGAAGGCCGGAAAGTCATAGGCCGTTGCCCATTTGCGCGAACTCATTTCGCGGTGGATGTCGTCCAGCCCACCTTTTGTGAAGGCCTGCCAGGCAGCGTTGTCGTCAAGGATGTAGGTGAAGCGCTGGGTGTCGAAATTCTCGCGGCCGATCTTCACCGGCAGCTTGGCGCCCCAATAGTCCGGCACGCGCTGCCAGACGATTTCCGAGCCTGGCTTGAAGCTGGCGATCTTGTAGGCCGCGGAGCCCAGTGGCGGCTCGAGCGTCGGCCTTGTGATGTCGCGCTTCTTGCCGCTGGCGTCCGTGCCTTCCCACCAGTGCTTCGGCAAGACGACGAGATCGCCGAGGATCTTGGGCAGCTCGCGGTTGCCCTTCTGGTTGAAATGGAACTCGACCTCGCGGTCCGAGACCGCGACCGCCTCGGTCACGTTCTCGAAATAGCGATTGTATCTGGGGCTGTTGGCCTTCAGCACCTGGAATGACCAGACCACGTCGTCGACGGTGATCGGCTTGCCGTCATGCCATTTTGCACGAGGATCGAGTCGGTAGGTGGCTGAGGAAAAATCGGCAGGATACTTGAAGGCGTCTGCGATCAGGGGGTGGCTCACACTGCCTTCATCAGTAGCCTGTTCCATCAGCGTGTCGTAAAGCAGGCTGCCACCAAAATCGGCGAAGCCAGCAGCGGGTGACCCTTGCACTATGAAGGGATTGAAGCTGTCGAAGGTCCCTACAGCGACGGAGTTGTAGGTGCCGCCCTTCGGCGCATCTGGATTGACGTAGTCGTAATGCTGAAAATTCTCGCCATACTTCGAAGGTCCGATCAGCGACGACGTCGTGCGCCATTCATCGGCGAAGCCGGCCTGCAGGCTGGCGGCGAAGGCGAGCGCGAACGCCGATGCGAAAAGCGTGCGGAAACGGCCAACCTTCATGCGTTCTCCTCGCGAACTCCAGAGCGGTTCATCGTTTTCCGGAAACGACAAACGCCCTATCGCTTTGTTTCGAAGCAATTCCGGACGGAAACCGGTTCTCCCTTCCTGGAATTGCTCTGTCCACCCGCAATCTAGATCATTTGACGCGGGTGGAAACCGCAAGTGCCGCCTTTGTCGCGGTCCATGCAGCTTTCCTAACAGAAAAGCCGGGATGAACCCGGCTTTTCCAAGGAAGTCTCTATGACGAATTGTTTATTGAGCGGGCGCGGCGGGCTTGGCCGGAGCGGTTCCCTCGGCCGGCTTGGCCGGCGCGGCGCCTTCGGCGGGCTTCGCGGGTGCGGCAGCTTCCGCCGGCTTGGCTTCCGCCGACGCGCCCGGCTGCGGCAGCGGCTTCGGGTTGTCCGACAGCGTGCGCAGATAGGCGATCACATTGGCGCGGTCTTCATCCTTCGGCAGGCCGGCGAAGCCCATCGCCGTGCCCTTCACGAACTTCTTCGGCGAGGTGATGAAGTGGTTGAGATTGTCGTACGTCCAGTGCTCCTGGCCGCCCTTGGAGAAATCCTTCATGCCGGCCGAATAGGCGAAGCCTTCATGCTCGGCGACGGGGCGGTCGACGATGTCCCAAAGGTCCGGACCGACCTTGTTCGGACCGCCTTTTTCGCCGGAATGGCAGGCTTGGCATTTCTTGAAGATCGCGGCGCCCGCCTCGGCATTGGCGGTGGCGAGCAGGTCGGCGATCGGCTTGGCTTCCGCCGCGGGAGCAGCCGGACCGCCTTCGGTCGGTTCCTGCGCTTCGATGGCGAAGCCGGGCTTTTCGGGCGTCGGCGAGGCGAACAGCCCGTCCGAGACGAGGCCTATGGAAAAGACGATGAAGCAGGTTCCAAGAAATCCGCCGAGCAGCTTGTTGACTTCGTTGGAATCCATACGCCCCTTGCTCCCTTTTCCGGCGGACCGTCCCGTCCACTCCGTCCGTCGGTATCGCGAACTGCCCTGAAAGGCCAGTCAAACCGCGCGGAAACTAGGTCTTTTGCTCTGGCGTTGCAACACCTATAAGGGCGCTTCCAGTGAGACCTTTTGCCACTTTTCCATCCGCTTTTTTCGGCTGCCCTGAAATCCGATGTCGACCTTGATCCTGATCCCCGCCCGCATGGCCTCCACGCGCCTGCCGGGCAAGCCGCTGGCCGAGATTGCGGGCGTGCCGATGATCGTCCATGTCGCCCGGCGCGGAGCCGAGGCCGGGCTTGGCCGCGTGGTGGTGGCGACCGACACGGAAGCGGTCGCGCAAGCCGTGCGGGCGCATGGTTTCGAGGCTGTCATGACCCGAGCGGATCACGAATCGGGCTCCGACCGCATCTTCGAGGCGCTGACGGCGCTCGACCCCGAAAAGCGGGTGCAAACGATCGTCAACGTCCAGGGCGATCTGCCGACCATCGCCCCCGAGATCATCGGCGCGTCGCTGCGGCCGTTTGAGGACAAATCGGTCGATATCGCCACGCTCGGCGTCGAGATCGTGCGCGACGAGGAGAAGACCAATCCCAATGTCGTCAAGATCGTCGGCTCGCCGCAGTCCGCGACACGATTGCGAGCCCTCTATTTCACCCGAGCCACCGCGCCCTGGGGCGAGGGGCCGCTCTACCATCACATCGGCCTCTACGCGTATCGCCGCGCCGCGCTGGAACGTTTCGTCGCGCTGAAGCCGTCGCCGCTGGAGCGTCGCGAGCGGCTGGAGCAGCTGCGCGCGCTGGAAGCCGGCATGCGCATCGACGCCGAGATCGTCAAATCGCTGCCGCTCGGCGTCGACACGCCGCATGATCTCGAGCGGGCAAGACAGATCCTTTCAAATTGAGATATCGGCATGGCTGACAAGACCAACAGAATTTCCTTCCAGGGCGAGCCCGGCGCCAATTCCGACACGGCCTGCCGCAACATGTTCCCCGCGATGGAGCCGTTGCCGTGCCCGACCTTCGAGGATGCCTTCAACGCGGTCGAGACCGGCAAGGCCGATCTCGCCATGATCCCGATCGAGAACACCATCGCCGGCCGCGTCGCCGACATCCACCACCTCTTGCCGGAATCGAAGCTGCACATCGTCGGCGAATATTTCCTGCCGATCCATTTCCAGCTCATGGTGCTGCCGGGCGTGAAGCGGGAAGAGATCAGGACCGTCCACAGCCACATCCACGCGCTCGGCCAGTGCCGCAAATATATCCGCAAGAACGGCTGGAAGCCTGTGGTCGCCGGCGACACGGCGGGTTCGGCCAAGATGGTGTCGGAGGTCAGGGACCGCACCATGGCCGCGCTGGCGCCGGCTTTAGCCGCCGAGCTCTATGGGCTCGACATCGTCGAGAAGAATGTCGAGGACACCGACTCCAACGTCACCCGCTTCGTCGTGCTGACCAAGAACAAGCAATGGGCGGAGCGCCCCGCGCCGGACGCCAAGATGATGACCACCTTCATCTTCCGTGTCCGCAACGTGCCGGCCGCGCTCTATAAGGCCATGGGCGGCTTCGCCACCAACGGCATCAACATGACCAAGCTCGAGAGCTACCAGCTCGGCGCCTTCACCGCGACGCTGTTCTACGCCGACATCGAGGGCCACCCGGACGATCCGCTGGTCAAGCTGGCGCTGGACGAGCTGCGCTTCTTCTCGCGCGAGATGCGCATCCTCGGCGTCTATCCGGCCAACGCCTCGCGCGAGCAGTGGAAGGTTGCGGATTGAACGGTCTTCGGTCCGTAAGCTGACGGTTCAAAGGGCACGACTGCCCTTCGGGGATTGGCGGAGGCCTTCGAGCTTCGTCATCCACGGGCGAAGCAAGGAGCGAAGCGACGCGCGCAGACCCGAGGATCCATTCCGTGACTTCGACGCGTTGCGACGGTCCAGAATTCTGCTCCGCTGCACCTTCGGCACCGGGGTCTCCGCTCCGCCCTGGAATGACGATGTCACGGGAGGCCCGCGCTAGTCTCGATGTCAGCAATGTCGTTCAGCCGAACCCCAACGGCACGTAGTCGATCTCCATGAACTTCTCGACCTCGGGCACCCAGCGGTCGCGCACGAAGGCGACATGGTCGGGGTGCTCGTTGTAGCGCGTGTAGGCCGCCTGGTCGGCGAATTCCATCGAGAAGCCGAACTGGTAATCGTTCTTCGGGCTCACCTGCCGCAACTGCTCGAAATGCGTGACGCCCTTGATCCCGGTCAGGATCTTCTCCGCATCGTGCAGGAAACGCTTTGTCTCCAGCGACTGCAGCGGATGCTTCAAAGTGAACACGACGGTGTGGCGGATCATGTCTCGGCTCCTATTCGCTGTCGACCCAGGCGCGGATGAGGTGATGGGCGATTGCCCCTTTCGGCGGTGTAATCAGGCCCTCGGCATGCTGTCTGTCCAGCATGGTGCGCACCTCGTCGCGGAAGAACCAGCGGCAGTCCTCCAGCTCGTTGAGGTCGGCCTGGATATCCTCGTTAAGGGGCTCGCCGAAACAACCGATCATCAGCGAATAGGGGAACGGCCAGGGTTGGCTGGCGTGGTAGACGACGCGGCCGAGCCGGATGCCGGCCTCTTCGAGCGTCTCGCGCCGTACCGCCGCCTCGATTGTCTCGCCCGGCTCGATGAAGCCGGCAAGCGCCGAATACATGCCCGGCGCGAAATGCCTGCCGCGCCCCAATAGGCATTTCTCGCGCGTCACCGTCAGCATGATTGCCACCGGATCGGTACGCGGGAAATGGTCGGTGCCGCAGGCAGGGCAATGGCGCCGGTAGCCGCCGGCGCGCATCTCCGAGCGGTTGCCGCATTTCGAGCAGAAGGCATGGCTTACGTGCCAGGCAAGCAGCGCGGCGCCTTGCGCCAGCGCGCCGGCCGCCGCCTCGTCGACCAGCCCTTGCATATAGACGGAACGATAGTCGATCGCCTTGATCGTCTCGGGCAGCTTTTCCGGCTCGATGCCGGCGGGCACGGCCAGCACCGGCCCGCTGTCAGAGAAGCCGAGCAGCACGCCGCGATCGAGTGCGGCTTCGAAAGCTCCACTCTCATCCGTCCTGAACCAGGGGTCGAACGTGCCATCCTCGAGTTTGAGATAGAGCCGGCCGGCATGCATCAGCATCAGCCGAGCGGCTTGGTCGGCCAGCGCTTTTTCGACCGCATCATCGGCGCGGTTCTCGGACTGCCGATCGATCCGGTTGCCGGCGAAACCGACGAATTGGCTGGGCTCGCGCAAGGGCGCGTCGAACAGGCGAAAGCTCATGGAGACTCGGGTGGGCTCGATGTGCGGATGGACACTGGTCAGCTTATAGCGCCGCCTTGATCGTTTCGGCAAACCGCCTGATATCGGAGCGCTGGTAGGGCTCGCGTATGCCATAGCCCCAGACCGGTCCCGGCCAGCCGGGATCGCCCTCCGAGCGGGCGACGACGTGGACATGCAGCTGACGCACGATGTTGCCGAGCGCGCCGGTGTTGATCTTGGTGCATCCGGTCACCCGCTTCAGCGCCTGCGCCACCATATTGGTCTCGAAGGTCAGCATCGCCTGGTCGAGCGGCGTCAGGTCGTGAATTTCCTCCACGCCCGGCCGCTGTGGCACCAGAACCAGCCATGGCCAGCGGCGGTCGTTCATCAGCCTGAGCTCGCAAAGGCCAAGCCACAAAAGCTGCTCGCTGTCCGCCTCCAGCCGGGCGTCCAGCGTGAATCCGGCCTCGAGGCCCGGCAGCATGAGCGTTTCCTTCGCTTTTGTTGCAAGCATTTTCCAAACCAGGAACGCTAGAGCGGCGGCAGGGTGGCTGCAAGCGATTCATTGACCGCCATTATCGATTTGAAGGACTTTCCGCCTTCGATGCGGTTGCGGGTTGCGGCTCGGCCCTTGCATTTCGCCGCTGAATTGCCGATATGGAGCGCGGGAGGTTGGTGGTGGACGATCCACTCGCCAACCGGGTCAGGTCCGGAAGGAAGCAGCCCTAACGAGCCCGGAACGGGTCATTGTTCCAGCCTCCCACCTCTTCGCCTTTCTCCCGCGACATTGACGGCGCCAAGCCGTGCGGGTGAGACTATGCGCAGGAATCGGCCGCCTTCCGTCGCGGTCCTTGGAGCTTTTGACGGCGAATGAGCGAAGCCGGAAATTTGGGGCCACAAAGCCTGGAGACTGGCAAGGCCGCCGCTTATCGCGTCCTGGCGCGCAAATACCGCCCTTCGAATTTCTCCGAGCTGATCGGCCAGGAGCCGATGGTTCGCACGCTGACCAACGCCTTTGCCACCGGCCGCATCGCCCAGGCCTGGATGCTGACCGGCGTGCGCGGTGTCGGCAAGACGACGACCGCGCGCATCCTGGCGCGGGCCCTCAACTACAAAACCGCGACCGTCGACCAGCCCTCCGTCGACCTTTCGATTCTCGGCGAGCATTGCCAGGCGATCATGGAAGGCCGCCATGTCGACGTCATCGAGATGGACGCCGCCTCACATACCGGCATCGACGACATCAGGGATATCATCGACCGCGTGCGCTACGCACCGGTCTCGGCGCGCTACAAGGTCTACATCATCGACGAAGTGCACATGCTCTCCACCCAGGCCTTCAACGGCCTGCTGAAGACGCTGGAAGAGCCGCCGCCGCACGTCAAATTCATCTTCGCCACCACCGAGATACGCAAGGTTCCGATAACGGTCCTGTCGCGTTGCCAGCGCTTCGATCTCCGCCGCATCGATGCCGGCGCGCTTGTCGGGCATCTGTCCTCGATCGCGGCCAAGGAAGGTATTACCGTCGACGACGAGGCGCTGGCGATGATCGCGCGGGCCGCCGAAGGCTCGGCGCGCGATTCGCTCTCCATCCTCGACCAGGCGATCGCCCATGGCAGCGGCACGGTCAGCGCCGAGGCGGTGCGAGCCATGCTCGGCCTTGCCGACCGCGGCCGCATCATCGACCTGTTCGAGCATGTCATGAAGGGCGATGTCGCAGCGGCCTTGGCCGAATTCCGCGCGCAATACGACACCGGCGCCGATCCGGCCGCCGTTCTTACCGATCTTGCCGAGTTCAACCACCTCGTCACTCGCCTGCGCTTCGTGCCGGCGGCAGCCGACGATGCTTCGCTTTCCGAGGATGAGCGCCGGCGCGGCGCCGAATTCGCCGGCACGCTTTCCGTGCGCGTGTTGTCGCGGACCTGGCAGATGCTGCTCAAGGGTATTCCTGAGGTGCAGTCTTCCAACCGCCCGGTCAGCGCCGGCGAAATGGTGTTGATCCGCCTGGCGCATGCCGCCGACCTGCCGACGCTGGACGAGGCGTTGAAATCGCTGGAAGGTGCGGCCCCGCAGTCGAATGTGGCGCCGCGCGCCAACGGAACACCCGCGGGGTCCGGCAATGGCAGCGCAACTGCTGTCGCGCAGACCCGGGTGCCAGCTTCCCCCGGCGGCGCGCAGACGATGCGCCTGGTCGAGGCGCAGCCTGTGCCGGAGACCTTCGTTCCCGCGCCGGAGCCGGTCGCCGAGGCGCCTGTCGTTCCAGTGAAATCGCTGGCCGACATCGTTGCGCTTGCCGACGCCAATCGCGACATGGCCTTCAAGGTGCTGCTGAAACGCTGCGTGCGGCCGGTTCGCATCGAGCCCGGCCGGCTCGACGTTGCCTTGACTAACGACGCGCCGAAGATGCTGCTCAACGACCTCACCGCCAAGCTGCGCGCCTGGACCGGGCGCAACTGGCTGGTGTCGCTGTCGAAGGAAGAAGGCGGCCAGACATTGGCCGAGATGGAGACGACGAAGCGCGAGAATGCCTTCTCCGACGCCAAGAGCGACCCCGTAGTCGCGGCCATTCTCGCCCGTTTCCCCGGCGCCAAGATCATCGATGTGCGCATCCCGGACGTGCCGGAAGTGGATGAAGCCGAGGCCGACCTGCCGGTCGAGCCGGCGGCCGATGACGACGAGACCTGAAACATTTTTAGAGGACCAACCGATGAAAGATCTTCTCGGCCTGATGGGCAAGGCGAAGGAAATGCAGGCCAAGTTCCAGGCCATGCAGGACGAGATCGCCACGCTTGAAGCCACCGGCCAGGCCGGCGGCGGTCTGGTTAGCATCACGCTTACCGGCAAGTTCGAAATGAGGACGCTGAAGATCGATCCGTCTTTGATCAAGGCGGACGAAGCAGAGATCCTGGAGGACCTCATTCTGGCCGCCCACAATGACGCCAAAAATAAGGTCGAGCAGATCATGCAGGAGAAGACGAAGGCGTTGACGGCAGGCTTGCCGATCCCGCCCGGAATGAAATTGCCTTTCTGAGGCGGTGTCCGACAGTTAATTGATTATGAACGGAAATTGAGTCCAGCCTGCAATATTAACCATTTTGCCGGCAATGCTCACGGGCTCATTTCGCGGCATTCATAAAGTTTTACCCAAGTCCAGAAGTTGCTAACCTTCTAGCCATCTTTTTGCCTGAAAGAGTCTCATTCTTGCCACATCTCGGGGCGGGCTGGCATCTGGACATGAGGCTTTTTTGGTGATCGCGACGCGATGGAAGACGCCGCTGCTGCTTATCGGCATCGTCACTTCCCCCTTGCTCCTGGCCGGTTGCAGCCAGACCACTTCCTCCCATGGCATGTCGGTGTCGGGTCTAACCGACGCCCTTACGCCGAGCTTCCTCAGCTCGCGCTCCTACACGATGAAGGACAAGGAATGCCTGCAAAGGGCGATGTTCTTCGAGTCCAACCGGTCGAGCCGTGACGGCATGATCGCCGTCGGCACGGTCGTGATGAACCGGCTGCGCTCGGGCCAGCATGGCAACACCATCTGCGAGGTCGTCGGCGAGAGGGGCCAGTTCGCGCCCGGCGTGCTGACGCGGCCGATGAACTCCAGGGCGCTGCCCGACGTCGAGGAAGCCGCGAACGCGGTGCTGAAAGGCGAGCGCAAGGCCAAGCTCAAGAACACAATGTATTTCCACACCGCCGGCCTGCGCTTCCCTTACAAGAACATGCATTACACCATGGTGGCCGGCGGCAACGCCTTCTATGAGAAGCGCGGCCGCAACTGGCAGCCGCTGCCGGACGAGCCGATGGTCGCCATGGCCTCCGACAAACAGCAGAAAATCGACCCTGCTGCCCCCGTGCTGGTGGCTTCCGCCGAGCCGGTGGTCAAGACGATCGTACGCCCGGATCCGGCCAAGCAGGCCGCGATGAATGCGGCCGAACCGACGCTTCCGGCCAAGGCGGCAATCGTTCCGGCCGAAGCGACCTATGTGACGGCTGCTGCTGCTCCTTCGCAGAAATCCGGCCGCCTCGCGCAGAAGCCGATGGTCGTGGCGATGCAGGAGCCGATGGCCGAGCCGGACGCCTCGCGTTTCGGCGGCACGCTCAAGAGCCGCTACGTCTCTTCGGTGCCCAGCGCGCCGCAGGAAGCCTCGATGGGCTTCCAGTCGACACCTGAGAACACCGACGCCATCGGCGCGATGATCGCCAGCCAGGATCGGCCGCTCGAAACCAACTGAGCCCGATTTGATCCAACACAGGGCCCGCCATGGCAGCATGGCGGGCCCTCCGCCCTTGCTGGCTGTTCCAAACCGCTCTGAAAAATCCTGGATCAGTCCACCGTTTCAAGAAGCGGCGAACTGATCCATCTTTTCCCTTGCACGCAATTCGGGACGGAAAACCGCTTCGCACTTTTCCTGGAATTGCTCTAGATCAGGGCGATGTCGAAGAGAATCGCCGGTCCGGAAATCGAACGCCTGATCCAGCTCCTGGCCAAGGTGCCGGGGCTAGGGCCGCGCTCGGCCAGGCGCGCAGCGCTTCATCTCATCAAGAAGAAGGAACAGCTGCTCGAGCCCCTGGCTGCCGCCATGAGCGAAGCGGTCGACAAGGTGCGCATCTGCTCGACCTGCGGCAATGTCGATACCGCCGATCCTTGCATGATCTGCACCGACCCACGCCGCGACGCCGGCACGCTGATCGTCGTCGAAGACGTCTCGGACCTTTGGGCGCTGGAGCGCGCGGCGGCGATGAACGTGCGCTATCACGTGCTCGGCGGCACGCTGTCGCCGCTCGACGGTATCGGTCCGGATCAGCTCAACATCCGCTCGCTGGTCGACCGCGTTGCCGGCGGCGAGGTGAAGGAAGTCATCCTCGCCGTCAATGCCACCGTCGAGGGGCAGACGACGGCGCATTACTTGACCGATCAGTTATCGGGCTCTGATGTGAAGGTGACGCGGCTCGCGCATGGCGTGCCGGTCGGCGGCGAGCTCGACTACCTCGACGAAGGCACGCTGGCCGCGGCGCTGCGGTCGAGGACGGCGTTTTGAGGGGACTTATGGGGGCTTGGAGATGACAGCGTTCCTTCGCGCCCCCCTCTGTCCTGCCGGACATCTCCCCCTCAAGTGGGGAGATCAGACGTCACGCCGGCTTTCGCCAATCTCCAACGTCGCAGGATTGAGCGGAGCGCCGAAGCTGCCAATCTCCCCCCTAGAGGGGGAGATGTCCGGCAGGACAGAGGGGGGCGCGACAGAACGCCAGCCTTCCAGATTGGTCGTCCTTTCCTTTCTGCTCGCGTTGATCGCTCTCTTCACTATCAACCCCACCCATGCCGCCCCCATCGACGAGCAGTTCCAGGCCTGGCTTAAAACCGACCTCTGGCCCAAGGCCAAGTCCAAAGGCATCTCCAAGAAGACCTTCGACGCTGCCTTCCTCGGCGTGAAGCCGAACCTGAAACTGCCCGATCTCGTCCTGCCCGGCGAGAAGCCGACGACGCCTGAGAAGCAGCATCAGGCCGAGTTCGGCCCGCCGGCCAGCTACTTCGCCGAGAAGGTGGTTCGGGCCGTCACCTCGGGCGGAAGGACGCGCGAGAGCGCCAATGCCCGGACACTCGGGCTGATCGAGAAGCGCTATGGCGTTCCAGGCGAGATCGTGCTGGCGATCTGGGGCCGCGAGACCGGATTCGGCGCGGCCAAGATGCCTTACGGCGCCTTCGAGGTGCTGGGCACCAAGGCGTTCATGTCGACCAAGAAGGATTTCTTCCGCACCGAGGTGCTGGCGGCGCTCGAAATCGTCGAGCGCGGGCTGGCGCCGGTCAATGCGATGAAATCGTCCTGGGCTGGTGCGCTCGGCCAGCCGCAATTCATGCCGACCTCCTTCTTGAAGCACGCCGTCGATTTCGACGGCGACGGCCGGCCCGACATCTGGAATTCGACGCCCGATGTGCTTGCCTCGATCGCCAACTATCTCGTTCATTATGGCTGGGTGAGGGGGCGCGGCTGGGGGGCCGAGGTGACGGTGCCGGCAAATGTGTCGTGCTCGCTCGAAGGACCCGACCGGGGCAAGAGGATCTCCGATTGGGTGGCGATGGGCATCAGGCGCGTCGACGGCAAGGCATTTGCGGCGAGCGAATTGAAGGCCGAGGGCTTGCTGCTGATGCCGGCCGGGCGCAGCGGTCCGGCCTTCGTCGTGACGCCGAACTTCTATGTGCTGAAGCAATACAACAACAGCGATCTCTACGGCCTGTTCATCGGTCATGCCGCCGATCGCATCGCCAAGGGCGACGCCGCCTTCGTCGGCGGCTGGGGCGCGGTCGGCGATCTCCACCGCTCCGATATCGCCGCCCTGCAGCGGGCGCTGGAGGCCAAGGGCTACGATGTCGGCAGCGCCGACGGCCTGCCTGGCTTCAAGACCCGTCGCTCCATCGGCATCTGGCAGGCAAAGAACGGCAAGCCCGTCACCTGCTTTCCCGATGCGGGTTTGGTCGCGCAGCTGAAATAGCGGCTGCCTCGCAAGGGACGGAGCTGATAATTTTTTGCGGATTGGCGGCTTCAATTAGCCGGCGCATGGGTCGACTCATACGGCTCGTCTGGTCCCCCGATATAGCGTCTCGCAAAATGTCCGTTGCCGGTTCGAGAACCGCTGAATAGGGTGTTGACCAACTGGACAAAAAACACGACGGTAAGCGGTCAAAGCCGCAGCCGGCCTTGCAAAGAACAATACAGCCCTGAGCCGGGAACTCAGGTCAACAAAACAGGGAACGATCACTATGATGCTGGAAAAGTTTGCTCTCCGCTCGCGCGCCTTGCTTGCGGGCGCCGCGCTGTCCGCGCTGCTCGCCGCGCCCGCTTTCGCGGTCACGCCCGCCGATACGCTGGTCGAGGGCTTTGCCATCGACGACATCATCTCGATGGATCCGGGCGAAGCGTTCGAGCTGTCGACGGCCGAGGTCACCGGCAATACCTATGATCTCCTGGTCCGCCTCGATCTCAGCGACACCTCCAAGGTCAAGGGCGACCTTGCCGAGAGCTGGACCGTTTCCGATGACGGCCTGACCTACACTTTCAAGCTGAAGCCCGGCATGAAATTCGCATCCGGCAATCCGATCACCGCAGCCGACGTCGCCTATTCCTTCGAACGCGCCATCAAGCTCGACAAGAGCCCGGCTTTCATCATCAACCAGTTCGGCATTACCGGCGACAACGTTACCGAAAAGGCCAAGGCCGTCGACGACACCACCTTCCAGTTCGTCGTCGACAAGGCCTATGCGCCGAGCTTCGTGCTCAACTGCCTATCGGCCACCGTTGCTTCGGTCGTCGATGCGAAGCTGGTCAAGGAACATGTCGCCGCCGTCACGCCGAGCGCCGACTACAAATGGGACAACGATTTCGGCAATGCCTGGCTGAAGACCGGCTATGCCGGCTCGGGACCGTACAAGCTGCGCGAATGGCGCGCCAACGAGGCCGTCGTGCTGGAGCGCAACGACAATTACAATGGCGAGAAAGCCAAGCTCGCCCGCGTCATCTATCGCAACATGAAGGAAAGCTCGGCGCAGCGCCTGGCGCTTGAAGCCGGCGATATCGACGTTGCCCGCAATCTCGAGCCGAACGATCTCGACGCTATTGCCAAGAACGCCGATCTCACCACCACCAGCGCGCCGAAGGGTACAGTCTACTACATCAGCCTCAACCAAAAGAACCCGACGCTCGCCAAGCCTGAGGTTCGACAGGCGTTCAAATATCTGGTCGATTACGACGCGTTGAGCACCACCATCCTCAAGGGCATCGGCGAGATCCATCAGTCCTTCCTGCCCAAGGGTGACCTCGGCGCCATCGATGACAACCCGTTCAAGCTCGATGTCGCCAAAGCCAAGGAATTGCTTGCCAAGGCCGGCCTGCCGGACGGCTTCAAGGTGACCATGGACGTGCGCACTGGACAGCCGACCACCGGCATGGCGGAATCGATCCAGCAGACGCTCGGCCAGGCCGGCATCAAGCTGGAGATCATTCCGGGCGATGGTAAGCAGACGCTGACCAAATACCGCGCCCGCAACCACGACATCTATATCGGCAACTGGGGCCAGGACTATTTTGATCCGAACTCCAACGCCCAGACTTTTGCCTCCAACCCGGACAATTCCGACAACGCCAAGATCAAGACGCTGGCCTGGCGCAATGCCTGGGACATTCCGGACCTGACCAAGGAAACCGAGGCGGCATTGCTGGAGAAGGATGCGGCCAAGCGCGCTGATATGTACAAGGACCTGCAGCAGAAGATCATGGACACCAGCCCCTTCGTCATCATCCACCAGCAGCTGGAAGTGGCGGGGCTGCGCAAGAACCTCCAGGGCTTCAAGCTCGGCCCGAGCTTCGATACCAATTTTGTCTGGGCGGTGTCGAAGCAGTAACCCCGGGCGCCACGCGTGAGCGTAGCTGAAAACCAGGCGGCGGCCGGGCGCGGCAGCGCCCGCGCCGTGGCCATCCTATCGTCGCTCGGCCGCTTTCTGATCATTGCGGTGACGACCTATCTCGGTCTGCTCGCGGTAACCTTCTTCATCGGCCGAGTCATCCCGATCGATCCGGTGCTGGCCGTTCTCGGCGACCGGGCGCCGACGGCCGTCGTCGAGCGCACGCGCCGCGAGATGGGTCTCGACCTGCCCTGGATCGAGCAGTTCTACCTCTATGTCAAAAGTGCGTTGAGCGGCGACTTCGGCACGTCGGTGCTGACTACCAATCCGGTGATGACGGATATCCGCCGCGTTTTCCCGGCGACCATCGAACTGGCGACGCTGGGCACGATCATCGGCGCAGTCATCGGCGTGCCGCTCGGCGTGCTGGCCGCCGTCAAGCGCGGCAGCTTCATCGACCAGATCGCGCGCATCGTCGGCCTCATCGGCTATTCCGTGCCGATCTTCTGGCTGGGGCTGCTCGGACTGGTGCTGTTCTACGCCAAGCTGCAGTGGATCGCCTTTCCGGCGCGGCTCGATGTCGTCTACGAATACACTTTCACGCCGATCACCGGCTTCTACCTGCTCGATGCGGCGATCCAGGGGCAGTGGGACGTCTTCTACGACGCCTGGCGCCACATCGTCCTGCCGGCCTCGCTGCTCGGCTATTTCGCGCTTGCCTATATCAGCCGCATGACGCGTTCCTTCATGCTGAACGAGCTGGCGCAGGAGTATATCGTCGCGGCGCGTGCGAAAGGCCTGTCGGAGACGCGCATCATCTGGGGCCACGCGCTGCGCAACGCCGCCGTGCCGATGGTGACTGTGATCGCGCTTTCCTACGCCAACCTGCTCGAAGGCTCGGTGCTGACCGAGACCGTCTTCTCCTGGCCCGGCATCGGCCTCTACATCACCAACTCGCTGCAGAACGCCGACATGAACGCCGTGCTCGGCGGCACCATCGCCATCGGCTCGGTCTTCATCGCCATCAACCTTTTCTCCGATCTGCTCTACCGGCTGCTCGATCCAAGGACGAAGACCGGATGATCGGAGCTATTGCCGTTTTGGGCTTGGCCGCGGCCAACCACCCCCGCTCCGGCCCTTCGGGCCACCTCTCCTCGTGCCTGGGGGAGAGGACGAGCCGGTCGCACGCCTGGCGCCTTTCCTCACGCCCGTCGAACGGGGGAGAGGTGGTCTGCGAAGCAGACCGGAGTGGGGGTCGACAGCTTCACGAGTCACCCTCATGACCGTCTCCGTTCCCCTCTCGCGCCGCGAATGGCTGCTCAGCGATCGGCCGGCCTCGCGCCTGCAGGCAAGGCTCGGCCGCGCCTATGTCGCCTGGCGGCGCTTCTCCGCCAATCGGTTGGCGCTGGTCGGCATGCTGATCATCATCGCGCTGCTGGTGGTCGCTGCCTTTGCTGATGTGCTCGCACCTTATTCGCCGACCGTTGGTGATCTTAAGAACGCCCGACTGCTGGCGCCCAGCGCCGCGCACTGGTTCGGCACCGACGACCTCGGCCGCGACATCTATTCACGCATCGTCTATGGCTCACGCTGGACGCTTTATGTGGTGATCCTCGTCGCCATCATCGCCGCGCCCATCGGTCTTCTGGTCGGCACGATCGCCGGTTATGCCGGCGGCTGGACCGACACGATCCTGATGCGCATCACCGACATCTTCCTCGCCTTTCCCAAGCTGGTTCTGGCGCTGGCTTTCGTTGCCGCGCTCGGCCCCGGCATCGAGAACGCCGTGCTGGCGATCGCCATCACCTCATGGCCGCCCTACGCGCGCATCGCGCGCGCCGAGACGCTGACGGTGCGCAATTCCGACTACATCAAGGCGGTGCAACTGATGGGCGCCTCGCCCTTCCGCATCGTGCTGCGCCACATCATGCCGCTCTGCATCTCATCGCTGATCATCCGCGTCACGCTCGACATGGCCGGCATCATCCTGACCGCCGCCGGCCTTGGTTTTCTCGGTCTCGGCGCGCAGCCGCCGTTGCCCGAATGGGGCGCGATGATCGCGTCCGGACGCCGCTTCATCCTCGACCAATGGTGGGTTGCCGCAGCCCCAGGTGCCGCCATCCTCATCGTCAGCCTCGGCTTCAACCTGCTCGGCGACGGCCTGCGCGACGCGCTCGATCCCCGGAGCGGCGACCAATGACCAGCAACACGAGGACCCAACCAACAGACACGCTCCTTGAGGTTGACGATCTGCGCGTCACCTTCCCGACCCGCACCGGCCTTGTTCAGGCCGTGCGCGGCGTCTCCTTCTCGCTCGGACGCGAGCGGTTGGGCATCGTCGGCGAGAGCGGCTCCGGCAAATCGCAGACCGGCCGCGCCATCATGGGGCTGACCCCGCCGCAGGCCGAGGTGTCGGCGAAGAGGCTCGCCTTCGACGGCATGGACTTGCTTTCCATGTCGCCGCGTGAACGCCGGGCGCTGCGGGGAAGCCGCATCGCCATGATCCTGCAGGATCCGAAATATTCGCTCGATCCGGTGATGACCATCGGCCGCCAGATCGTCGAGACGCTGCGCACGCACGAAAAAGTCTCCAAGGCCGAGGCGCGCGAGCGCGCTTTAGCCATGCTGCAGGCGGTGCAGATCCGCGATCCGGTCCGCGTCTTCGACCTTTACCCGCACGAGGTCTCGGGCGGCATGGGCCAGCGCGCCATGATTGCCATGATGCTGGTCACCGGACCCGAATTGATGATCGCCGACGAGCCGACCTCGGCGCTCGACGTCACCGTGCAGCTCGACGTGCTCAATATCCTCGACAAGCTCGTCGCCGAGCGCGGCATGGGGCTGATCTTCATCTCGCACGATCTGCGCTTGGTCTCCTCCTTCTGCGACCGCGTCGTCGTCATGTATGCCGGCAAGGTGGTCGAGCAGATCAAGGCTTCGGAGCTGCGCGACGCTCAGCACCCTTACACGCGCGGCCTGCTCAACTGCATGCCCAGGATCGGCTTCGAGCGCCATCCGCTGCCGGTGCTCGACCGCAAGCCGGAGTGGGCGGCATGACGGCTTCCATCACTGTCGAAGGGCTGGAAGTGGTCTTCGACCGGTTTCGCGCGCTGAAGGGCGTCAGCCTCGAAGTCAGGGAAGGCGAATCCTACGGCCTCGTCGGCGAAAGCGGTTCCGGCAAGTCGACGCTGCTGAGAGCAATCACAGGTCTCGCGCCGGTTTCCGCAGGCACCATTACCGTCAACGGCAAGACGCTCGGCAAAACTCGCGACAAGGCGTTCTATCGCGAGGTGCAGATGGTCTTTCAGGATCCTTACGGCTCGCTGCATCCGCGTCAGACCGTCGACCGCCTGCTGCAGGAGCCTCTGGCCATCCACGGCATTGCCGACGGCGAGAAGCGCATCGAGCGCGCGCTGGACGAGGTAGGGCTTGGCAAGGGCTTCCGCTTTCGTTACGCGCACCAGCTCTCCGGCGGCCAACGCCAGCGCGTCGCCATTGCGCGTGCGCTGATCCTCGAACCTTCGATCCTGTTGCTCGACGAGCCGACTTCGGCGCTCGATGCCTCGGTACAGGCGGAAGTGCTGAACCTGCTGGAAGAGGTGCGGCGTCGCCGCAAGCTCACCTTCCTGATGGTCAGCCACGACCTCGCCATCATAACCCATATGTGCGAGCGGCTGATGGTGATGCAGAACGGCGAGGCCGTGGAGACGCTGACCGCGAGCCAGCTGATCGGCCATCGCGTCAGCGAGGATTATACGCGCAATCTGTTGAGGGCCAGCGAAGGATTTGTGAGGGTTTAGCCCGCAATTGCCAAGCCGCGTCCCTGCCCAGGTGTACCGGGGAGGACTTTATCTGGGGCAGGCCCAATTGACTGGACTTCGTGCCGACTTGAGCAAAACGTGAAATAAGGCCAGAAGGGGTTTCAACGGCATCAAACGAGAACGGGCCCAGTCTCGATGAGGGATGGCCCAATTGAGGGATGAGATGAAGAATTCAGCCATTTCCGAACGCAAGAACCAGTCGATCTCGCGCGGCGTCGGCATGACGACACAGATCTACGCCGAACGCGCCGAGAATTCGGAAATCTGGGATGTCGAAGGCCGCCGCTACATCGACTTCTCGTCCGGCATCGCCGTCGTCAACACCGGCCACCGCCACCCGAAGGTGATCGAGGCCGTCAAGGCGCAACTCGACCGCTTCACCCACACCTGCCACCAGGTCGTACCCTATGAAAGCTACGTGCATCTCGCCGAGCGCCTGAACGGCCTGCTGCCCGGCAAGTTCGACAAGAAGACCGTGTTCGTCACCACCGGCGCCGAGGCGGTCGAGAACGCAATCAAGATCGCCCGCAACGCCACCGGCCGTCAGGCGGTCATCGCCTTTTCAGGCGGCTTTCATGGCCGCACCTTCATGGGCATGGCGCTGACCGGCAAGGTCGTGCCCTACAAGGTCGGCTTCGGCGCCATGCCCGCCGATGTCTTCCACGCCCCGTTCCCGGTGGCGCTGCACGGTGTCTCGGTCGCCGATTCGCTTGCCGCGCTCGACAAGCTGTTCAAGGCCGATGTCGATCCGGGCCGCGTTGCAGCCATCATCGTCGAGCCGGTTCAGGGCGAGGGCGGCTTCTACGAGGCGCCGCGCGATTTCATGGCAGCGCTGCGCAAGATCTGCGATCAGCACGGCATCCTGCTGGTCGCCGACGAAGTGCAGACCGGCTTTGCCCGTACCGGCAAGATGTTCGCCATGGATCATCATGACGTGGCGCCCGACCTCACCACCATGGCCAAGAGCCTCGCCGGCGGCTTCCCGCTGTCGGCCGTCACCGGCCGCGCCGAGATCATGGACGCGCCCGGCCCCGGCGGGCTCGGCGGCACCTATGGCGGCAGCCCGATCGGCGTTGCCGCCGCGCACGCAGTGCTCGACGTCATCGAGGAGGAAAAGCTCTGCGACCGTGCCAATGCGCTGGGCGCGCGGCTGAAGCAGCGGCTGGTATCGATCCGCGAGGACGTGCCGGAGATCGTCGACATCCGCGGTCCGGGCTTCATGAACGCGGTCGAGTTCAACGACGTCAAGAAGGGGCTTCCGTCGGCGGAGTTCGCCAACGCGGTCAGGCTGAAGGCGCTGGACAAGGGCCTCATCCTGCTCACCTGCGGCGTCTACGGCAACGTTATCCGCTTCCTGTCGCCGATCACCATCCAGGACGGCGTCATGACCGAGGCGCTGGATATCCTGGAGACCTCGATCCGCGAGGCGCGGGCGGCCTGAGGATGGTGCGGTGCTCTTCTGACGGTCTGCACCGGCGCGCGCAAGCCGTCAGGAGCCCGGATTTTGTAACCAGGATGGGATATCCATTTTGGCGTGAAGCACGCGCCACACATCGATGTGGTCTGGCTGTTCAATATAGAAGATCAAATATGGATGACGCTTGAGCGGTAGGCTGCGTAGGCCGGGCAACCCAACTTCATAACTATATCTCAGAGAGCCTGATGCCGGGTGGCTGGCTATTAACTTGTAGGCCTTCTGAAGGTCCTCGACATAGCCTAACGCCACGTGCGAACCAGCTTCACGTGCATAATAATCGACAGCGTCCTCGATATCGCGCAGAGCAAGCCTTCGAGGAATAATTGGCTTGGTGGCCACTAACTTATTGGCCCTGCGCTCGTTTCCTCAACGCTGCGAAATAATCATCGTCAACGGGCTCACTCGGCGCGGACGACGCGCCCTCTAGGAGCAAGCGGCGCAAAAGTTGACGATCCTGATCCTGGCGGATCAATTCACGCACATATTCGCTGCTCGTGCCATAGCCTCGATCAGTCACTTGCTGATCGACAAAATTCTTCAAGCTGTCCGGCAGTGAAATGTTCATCGTGCTCATTCAGCCACTTTATGATCTATGGCAAAAATTGGCAATCTCTACGCGCTCGCCCTTGCCGGTTCGTCCCGACTGAAGGCCGCAAGCGCCGCCTTCAGCGCATCCGGCCCGCCTGCCACCGTTTGCGGCGTCGGCGAGAAGCCGGCGCCGAGCATCTTGCGGCCAAGCATGTGGTCGGCCGGGCGGTTGACGGATTCGATACCGAGCAGCCGGTTGCCCGCATAGTGGTAGATCGAGAACTTGTTCTCGGCGAGATCGCCCAGCACGACATGGTGATCGCCGCCTTGGGTCAGGCCCACCATCTGCAGCTTCATGTCGCCGATATCCGACCAGAACCACGGCACGGCCGAGAAGGGCTCGCCATGGCCGAGGACGGTGCGTGCGGCAAGCCGCGCCTGGTCGGTGGCGTTCTGCACCGATTCCAGCCGCACGTCGCCACGGGTAAACCAGTGCCGGTAGGAGGCCGCGTCGCCGATGGCGAGGATTTCGGGAACAGAGCTTTGCATATGCTGGTCGACGCGGATGCCGTTGCCGGTAGCCAGACCGGCGGCTTCAGCCAGTTCGACATTGGGCACCACGCCGATGCCGATGATCACCATCTGCGCCGGCAGGCGTTCGCCGCCCGAGGTGATCGCGGCCGAGACGCGGCCGCCTTCGCCCTCGAGGCGGGCAATGGTGGTGCCGGTCAGGATGCGCACGCCGATCGCCTCCAGGCGCTGGCGCACATGCGCCGCGATGACTGGCGCCACGGCGCGGCCGAGCAGCCGATCGACCGCCTCGACGACGGTGACGTTGCGGCCGGCCGCTCTCAGCGTTGCCGCGATCTCCAGGCCGATGAAGCCGCCGCCGAGAATGACCACGTCCTCGGTTTGCGAGCTGAGCTCGCGGATCAGGCGCGCATCGGCCAGCGAACGCAGCGAGACCACGCCGGCAAGGCTGGCGCCGTCAAGCTTGAGCAGGCGCGGCCGCGAGCCGGTCGCGAGCACCAGCCGGTCGAAGGCAAGCGTTCCACCGCCTGCGACATTCAACCGGCCCGAGCCGGCATCGATGCTGTCGATGCGCACTCCCGGCCGGTAGTCAATGTTGTTGCCAGTGTAGAAGGCTTCGCCGCGCAAGGGCTGCGGCTTGGCCTCGGCGTCCTTGATGAAGGTCTTGGACAACGGCGGCTTGTGATAGGGCAGGTCCTGCTCGTCGCCGACCAGGACAACCGGCCCTTCATAGCCCTCTTCGCGCAGGCTGGCGGCGGCCTGCACGCCGGCATGGCCCGCACCGACAATCACAACCCCGTTGGTCATCGCAATCCTTTTTGGTCAGCAAATCTAGGCTCTTGCGCCAGGTGGCGATTGTCTGCCGCCGCCGCAAGAGCCGCGCATCGGGTCGCACCCAGAATGGCTGTCTGTCAATCGGGCCCAGCGAGGCAATACCGAGCTTAAAGTTGACATTTGTAGTTTAGAATAATTCTAAACTGTTGTTTCAATTGTATATTTTCTATCTCACCAGTTGACTCCCGGCCTCTCCATCGCTTTATGGAGAGCTGCGCGCAAAGCGTATCCCTTTGATGTCTGGGCCTTGAACCCTTTCGATTGGAGGCAAGTGGGTGTCTTTTTATCGCGAACCGCACATCGACGCGGCCACCATTTTTCCCGGCATGATTATGCCTCGGCGCGGGTGGGCGCCTTTTGTTGAATTTCCAAAGAACTGGAGAAGGATGATGACGGCACGTAATGGCGGCAGGCTGGCTGCGATCTGCGCCACGGCTGCGCTGACCGCGGCGGTGTTCGTGTTGCCGGCCAAAGCCGAAACGGACGCCAAGGCGGTGATCAAAACCTATGCCGACATCGCTTTAGCGAAATACGAGGATTCTCTGACCACTGCGCAGGCGCTGGATAAGGCGGTGGATGCGCTCATTGCCAGCCCCTCGGCAGACACGCTGAACGCCGCGCGCGAGGCCTGGAAGGCGGCGCGCATTCCTTACCAGCAGACAGAAGTCTACCGCTTCGGCAACAAGATCGTCGACGACTGGGAAGGCAAGGTGAATTCGTGGCCGCTGGATGAGGGCCTGATCGACTATGTCGCCAAGAGCTATGGCACCGAGTCGGACGAAAACGCGCTCTATACGGCCAATGTCATCGCCAACAAGGAAATCGAGATCAACGGCAAGAAGGTCGATGCCTCGAAGCTAACGCCCGAGTTCCTCTCCGGCACGCTGCAGGAGGCCGGCGGCGTCGAAGCCAATGTCGCGACCGGCTATCACGCGATCGAATTCCTGCTCTGGGGCCAGGACCTGCATGGCACCGGGCCGGGCGCCGGCGAGCGGCCCTTTACCGACTACGACCTCAAGAACTGCACAGGCGGCAATTGCGATCGCCGCGCCGAATATCTGAGATCGGCGACCGATCTTCTGGTGTCCGACCTGCAGGAAATGGTCGGCAACTGGAAGGAAGACGGCGCCGCGCGCAAGAACCTCACCGAGGGCGGTGCGAATGCCGCCATC
The DNA here is from genome assembly GCF_020165285.1 of Mesorhizobium sp. CA10. Classification (NCBI taxonomy): domain Bacteria; kingdom Pseudomonadati; phylum Pseudomonadota; class Alphaproteobacteria; order Hyphomicrobiales; family Phyllobacteriaceae; genus Mesorhizobium; species Mesorhizobium sp. CA10. The sequence goes on along the minus strand of NZ_JAIUHV010000002.1, from coordinate 77,838 downwards.
TCCACCATCTTCACCGGCATGGGCTCGCTCTCCTATGGAGAGCTCGCGGGCGAGCGTATGAAGCTCGGCCTGTTGCTGCACGACCCGGAAGAGGAGCACGACTGCTTCTCCGACAACACCTACATCTCGCATCTCTATGACGCGGTCGGCATCCGCGATGCCTACCATGCCAGCTACAAGCGGCTCGACGGTTCCGTGGTTTCGGGCCCGTCGGTGTCGGACATGGTGAAGGCGGCCGATCCGGCGATCGACAAGGAACTGTCGGGCAAGCTCGACACTACCGTCGCCAAGATGGAGGCCATTCAGGCACGTGCTCTTGCCGGCGAGGCTTATGACCAGCAGATCGCCGAGGGCAACACGGAAGGCAACGCCACCGTGCAGGGGGCGATCGACGCCCTGATCGACCAGACCAAGTCGATCGAGCGCGCCGTCGGCTCGCTCAAGCTGAACCAGATCGCTTTCGAGGGTTCCGACAGCCTCGACGCGCCCGACAAGGTGTTCAAGTAAGATCGGGCATGATCCCAAAAGCCGGTTTTTGGACAAGATCATGCTCAATTGAGAAACCAGCCAAGCGGCGCCGGAACGGCGCCGTCAGCCAGAGCAAGTAGATGCTGATCTGCCATTGCAATATCATCACCGAAAAGGAGATCGAGCAGACGATCGTCGGCCTGCTGGATCAGGATCCCTGGCAGCTGATCGTGCCCGCTAAGGTCTACCACGCGATGGCCAAGCGCGGTCGCTGTTGCGGCTGTTTCCCAAATGTGGTGGAAACGATCATTCGGGTCACCGAGAATTACCACGCCCGCTCGGAGGCGGGGGGCGTGGACATCGTTTCACACCTGGATCGCGTGCGAGGCTTGCGCCGCCAATACGGGAGCAGAACCCATGAAAGGCGAACCGCAGGTCATCGAGCGGCTTAATGAAGCTCTGTTTCTGGAGCTTGGAGCCGTCAACCAGTACTGGGTGCATTACCGTCTGCTCGAGGATTGGGGCTACACCAAGCTGGCAAAGAAGGAGCGGGCGGAATCGATCGAGGAGATGCATCACGCCGACCGGCTGATCGCGCGCATCATCTTCCTCGAGGGTCACCCGAACCTGCAGTCCGTCGCGCCGTTGCGCATCGGCCAGAATGTCAAGGAAGTGCTCGAATCCGATCTCGCCGGCGAATATGACGCACGCACCGCCTACAAGCGCTCGCGCGAGATCTGCCAGGACGAAGGCGATTTCGTTTCGATGAAGCTGTTCGAGGATCTTTTGGCGGACGAGGAAGGACATATCGACTTCCTGGAAACGCAGCTCGATCTGCTTGCCTCGATCGGCGAGGAAAAATACGGCCAACTCAATGCCGACTCGGCCAACGAGGCGGAGTAAGGACATGCGGGAATGCGGCGCCCCGTAGATTTTTCGCGCCGCGTGTGGTGGGCCGGGATTCACGGCTTGCCGTCCCAAATGACCCCGCGATACCGGATTTATCGCGGGGCACCGCTTTTGCTGGCGATCATGCTTTCCGCATCCGCCTTAGCTGGTGAGCCCGCCGTCCTGTCGACGAGCCGCACCGACCTGACGCCGAAGGACCAGGCGCGGGTTCTGGCGGTCACCAGGCCAACGGCCGATTTCACCAGGCCGGAGCCGTTCGAGCTGATGCAGGGCGGCGCCGGCACCTCGCGCAAGGACATCAACCGCGATGCCTTCTCGCAATCCTCCGCCAATATCACCTTCGAGGAAGAAGGAACCTTCAAGCTCGGCAACGCGCTGTTTCGCAAGAACTGGGTGTCGTCGCCGTCCTCGACCCAGGCTTCGGACGGGCTCGGCCCGCTTTTCAACGAACGCGCCTGCCAGAACTGCCATCTGAAGGATGGCCGCGGGCGTCCTCCGGAAGGCGATGCCGGATCGACATCGATGTTCCTGAGACTCGCGCGCGATGCCGATAGCGCCGAGGAAAGGGCCGCGCTCACCGATCATAAGCTGCTGAACTTTCCCGATCCTGTCTATGGCGCGCAACTGCAGGACCTTGCGGTTCCCGGGCTCAAGGGCGAAGGCCGGATGCGCGTCGATTACCAGGAGCAAAAGGTCACGCTCGGCGACGGCGCCGTCGTTTCACTGCGCAAGCCGAGCTATACGATCGAAAATCTCGGCTACGGTCCGCTCGATCCGCGCACCACGCTGTCGCCGCGCCTGACGCCGCCGATGATCGGGCTGGGCCTGATCGAGCAGATCGCGCCGGCCGACATCCTTGCCCGAGCCGATCCGGGCGATCGCGACGGCGACGGCATTTCGGGCCGGCCGAACATCGTGCGCGACGAGCTGAGCGGCGCGGTGACCTTGGGCCGCTTCGGCTGGAAGGCGCAGACCGCCTCGATCCGCCAGCAAACGGCCGATGCCTTTGCCGGCGATATCGGCATCTCGACGCCGGAAATGCCCAAGCATTGGGGCGATTGCACCGAGGCGCAGAAGGATTGCCTGGTCATGCCGGACGGGGTGCAGCAACGCCTCGGCACGGCCGAGGCGCCGCCGCCGGTGATGGACCTCGTCACCTTCTATTCGCAGAATCTGGCCGTGCCGGCGCGGCGCAATCTCGACGAGCCGGACGTGCTTGCTGGCAAAAAACAGTTCTACGAGATGGGTTGCATTGCCTGCCACACGCCGAAATTCGTCACCATGCGAGGCACGCCCGACAAGGCGCAGGCCTTTCAGCTGATCTGGCCCTATTCCGACTTCCTGCTGCACGACATGGGCGAAGGCCTTGCCGACGGGCAACGGGTTGGTGAAGCGAGCGGCAGCGAGTGGCGCACCCCGCCGCTCTGGGGCATCGGGCTCACCGCGACAGTCAACGGCAATGCCTTTTACCTGCATGACGGCCGCGCCCGCACGCTTGCCGAGGCGATCCTGTGGCATGGCGGCGAGGGACAGAAGGCGCGCGACCGCTTTGTCGGCGCCGCCGCGGCCGATCGCGACGCGCTGATCAAATTCCTGGAGTCCCTATGATCTCGAAACGCGTCGCTCTGATGTCGAAACGCATGGCCCTTGCTCTTCCGTTCCTTCTGGCCGCCGTGATGCCGGCATCAGCCGCGGTCAAGGCTTCCGATGTCATCGGCCGCGCGATCGATGGCTTCGTCCGCCCCGCCTATGCCAGCCTCGATGAGCATGCGGCGGGCCTGACCAAGGCGATGCACCAGCTTTGCGAAGCGCCGTCCAAGGAGAAGCTCGAAGCGGCTCGCGCGGCGTTTTCAGGCACGGTCGAGGCCTGGTCGGTAGCCGAGATCATCGCCTTCGGACCGATCAAGGAGAACAACCGGCTGGAACGCATGCTGTATTGGCCGGACCGCAAGAGCATCGGCCTGAGGCAAGTGCAGGCCACGCTCGCATCCAAGGACCCATCAGCCACCGATCCGGCGCAACTGGCGCAAAAGAGCGTCGCTATGCAGGGCCTCGGGGCCCTCGAATATGTGCTTTACGGCGACGGCGCCGAAACGCTTGCCGGGAAAGACGATCCTTACCGCTGCGCCTATGGCGCGGCGGTTGCCGGCAATATCGAAACGATGGCGGGCGAGGTGCGCGACGCTTGGCAAAAGCCCGACGGCTTTGCGTCGCTCTGGGCCAATCCGGGGCCGAAGAACCCGCTCTACCGCGACGGCAACGAAGCGGTGACGGAACTGGTCGGCGTCTTCATCAACGAGCTGGAAATGATCCGCGACGTGCGGCTCAAGGGATTTCTCGGCGCGAAACCCGATGCCGACAAGCCGAAGCAGGCGATCTACTGGCGCTCGCAGAACACGACGGCCTCGCTCGCCGGAAATCTCTCCGGCATCGACCAGCTGTTTCATGCCTCCAGGCTCGGCGACGCTCTGCCCGCCGACGCGCAATGGATAGCCGAGTCCATCCACATCCAGCTCGCCAACGGCGTGACAACCGCGAAATCCGTTGCCCGTCCGATCGACAAGGCGCTCGCCGACCCCGCGCTGCGCGACAAGCTCGAGCATTTCGCGCTGATCACCTCCAGCCTGTCGACCTTGATCGGCATCAGGTTGACCGCAGAATTCGGCCTGACCGCCGGCTTCTCCTCGCTGGACGGGGATTGATGCCGTGAGAACCGCCCTCATCGACCGCCGCGATTTCCTGCGGGCCGCGGGCGCGGGTTTCGCAGCCGCGATGGCGCCGCGCGCATGGGCTGACACGCTTGCCGCGGATGCGGTGTTTGCCACGGCCTTCGTCAAGCGCGACGGCAGCTTCGGCGCCGCCGTGCTCTCCGAGGCGGGGAAAATCCTGCACACGATCGGTCTGCCGGATCGCGGCCACGACGTCACTTTCGATCCGGTGTCGAAGCGCTCGGTGGTCTTTGCCCGCCAGCCCGGCACCTTTGCGGTGGTCTTCGACCATGCCGGCCGCGACAAGCCGCTGACCATCGCCAGCATCGCCGGCCGGCATTTCTTCGGCCATGGCGTGTTCTCGCCCGACGGCGCTCTGCTCTACGCTACGGAGAACGACTTCGACAACGCGGCAGGTGTCGTAGGCGTCTACGATGCGCGGGCGAAATTCAATCGCGTCGGCGAGTTCCCGACCTACGGCATGGGACCGCATGAACTGCTCCTGCTTGGCGATGGCCGCACTTTAGCCATCGCCAATGGCGGCATCGAGACCCATCCCGATTTCGGTCGCGCCGAACTCAACATCGCGACGATGAAGCCCTCCTACACACTGGTCGACCGGATCACCGGCGACCTTATCGAAAAGCACGAATTGCCGCCGGCGCTGCATCAGCTTTCGATCCGCCACATGGATCGCGACCAGGCGGGCACCGTCTGGTTCGGCTGCCAGTATCGCGGGCCGGCGACCGACCGACCGGCATTGGTCGGCCGCGCCGCGCGCGGCAAGGAGCTCGAGCTCCTGGAAATGCCGCAGGACGTGCTCTCGGGCTTCCACAATTATATCGGCTCGGTCGCCGCCAATGGCGCAACGGGCACGGTCGCCGTCACCTCGCCGGAGGGCAATTCGCTGGCCGTCATCGATGCCGCCAGCGGACGCGTGGTCACGACAAGAGCGCTGGTCGAGGTCTGCGGCGTCGCGCCCGACGGCGCCGGCTTCATGGCGACGACCGGCGCCGGCGAAATCGTCGGTGGCGCCGGCGCCACCCGTTCAGAGCCGGACTATGTCTGGGACAACCACATGCTGCGCATTGTCGCGACGGCGTGATCGCGGCGCGTAAAAGCGAAGCCGCTTAACATTTCTCCGCCCTGGCCCTTGCGGCGGTGGCCTATGCCGGGCAGAGGGAATTGTGTTTCGATCCAGTTCGTTAACCGGCCTATGAAACTGCCCGTATGAAGCTGCTTGCCATCGACTGCGCCGCCAATCTCTGCGCCGCCTGCGTCTATGACGCGGGCGCCGGGAAGGAGCTTGGCCGCGAAGTGCGCGACCTAGGCAAGGGGCATGCCGAGCATCTGATGGCCGTCATCGAGACGGCCTTGAAAGCCGGCGGCGTCGGCTACCCTGATCTCAACGCCGTCGCCGTCTCGATCGGACCCGGCTCGTTCACCGGCCTACGCGTCGGCGTCTCGACCGCGCGCGGCCTGGCGCTGGCGTTGAAAATCCCGGCGATCGGCGTGACGACGCTGGAAGCCCTGGCGGCGGAGGGTGCGAAAATCTTTCCCGGGCGCGCGGTGCTTGCCGCGCTCGATGCCGGCCGCGACGAAATCCACGCGGCGCTCTTTGACAAAGCGTTAGCGGAAACTTACGGGCCTTCGGCTGCCACGCTTTCCGTGGCGGCGATCATGGCCAACGGCGCCGATGCCGTCCTTGTCGGCACCGCTGCGCCACAGATTGCCGCAGCGGCGGGACGGGCCTTCGACACCGGCCCGGTTGCCGCCACCGCCGACATCGCGACCTATGCCAGGCTGGCGTCGGCCAGAGGGCCGGGCGAAAAGCCCAAGCCGCTCTATCTGCGCGGCGCCGACGCCAAGCCGCAGGCGGGCTTCATTCTTCCAAGACAGGACAATGGCCCAAAGGAAGACCATGATCCCAAAAAGGGGGAGGCGGTTTTGCGGAAAAGTCGTGGTCCAAAAGGAAACGACGCCTGATGCGCATACCGTTTTTTCAGCCGCGCCGCAGGGACTATGCGCTGGAGCCGCTGACGGTTGCCGACAGCGCCGCCGTCTCGGAGCTGCATCGCGAGGATTTCGTGCGGCCCTGGACCGATGGCGAGTTCGCAGCGCTGCTCGAGCAGGACACGGTGTTCGGCTACGCCGCACGCGAGACAGGGCAGGGATCGAAACCTCCGGTCGGTTTCGTGCTGGCGCGGCTCGCGGCCGGCGAGGGTGAGATCCTGACCGTGGCCGTCGCCCGTAGCCATCGCCGACAGGGCCTTGGCTGGCAATTGATGGATGCGGTGCTGCGCGAGCTTCATGCGCAGCGCGCCGAAGCGCTCTTCCTCGAGGTCGACGAGACCAATGCGCCGGCGATCGCGCTTTATCGCAGGCTCGGCTTCATCCAGGTCGGTCACCGCCCGAACTATTACCGTTCGACCGAGCACGGTCCGACCGGCGCGCTTGTCATGCGCCGCGATCTTCGCTAGCCAGTCCGCGCGATAGGGCGGAGCGAATGATCAAGAAATTGCGGATTTTCCTGGCGCTCTTCTATGTCGTCGTCTGTTCACTGGTGCTGGTGCCGCTGCAGATACTGTCGATGAAGACGGGACTCTGGCCCGAGATCTTCATCCTGAAAATCTGGCATCGCATGATCCTGAGGGCGCTGGGCATGCGGGTGCATGTGAAGGGCGCGCTGGCCAGGGAACGTCCGCTGCTGATCGCGGCCAACCATATCTCCTGGACCGACATCATGGTGCTCGGCTCCTTTGTCGATGTGAAGTTCATCGCCAGGGCCGACATGGAAGGCTGGCCGCTGATCGGCATGCTGTCGAAGCTGCAGCGCACCGTCTACATCGAGCGCGAGCGCAAGCGCACCTCCGGCGACCAGGCGAGCGAGATCGCCAGGCGCATGGCCAAGGGCGACGCCATGGTGCTGTTCGCCGAAGGTTCGACCGGAGACGGCAACCTTGTGCTGCCGTTCAAGAGCACGCTCTTCGGCGCCGCCTCGATGGCGATTTCGGAAGGTGCGGCGGACCAGGTCTTCATCCAGCCCGTGGCGATCGCCTATACGCGCCTGCATGGCATGCCGATGGGCCGCCGCCATCGGCCGATGTCCGCCTGGATCGGCGACCAGGATTTGATGCCGCACCTGAGAACCCTGCTTGCCGAAGGCGCGATCGATGCCGAGGTGCATTTCGGCGAGCCTGTGCCGTTCTCCAAGGGCTCGAACCGCAAGGAAACGGCACGGCTGATGGAAGCCAGGGTGCGCGAGATGATGCAGGCCGTCCTCGCCGATCCGGCCAAGAGCCGGTAGCCGATGCATTTTGCCCAAAGTGCATAGCGGTTTTGGGACAACGACATACATAAAGAAAAAAGACCTGAAGCGCGTCCTGTCGGGACGACCTGCTTCGGGCAGATTCGTCTGTTTTTTGTCACGGAAAGGCGCTAGAAGCCGCCCGATGGAATTGAACACGATTGAAAGCCACGACATCGGCGCTGCCGCCGAGCACTCGGCCGGCACGGACCGGGCGGCGAAAAAGGTCTTCGTCAAGACCTATGGCTGTCAGATGAATGTCTACGATTCCCAGCGCATGACCGATGCGCTGGCGGCCGACGGCTATGTCGCCACCGACGCCGTCGAAGATGCGGATCTTGTGCTGCTCAACACCTGCCATATCCGCGAAAAGGCGGCGGAAAAGGTCTATTCCGAGCTTGGCCGCATTCGCGACATGAAGGCCGAACGCGCCGAGGCTGGCCGCGAATTGCTGATCGGTGTCGCCGGCTGCGTGGCGCAAGCCGAGGGCGCCGAGATCATCCGCCGCTCGCCGGCGGTCGATCTGGTCATCGGCCCGCAGACCTATCACCGGCTGTCCGACGTCCTGGCGAGGGTCCGTGGCGGCGAAAAGATCGTCGAGACCGAATACGCCGTCGAGGACAAGTTCGAGCATCTGCCGCAGCCGAAGCGCGCCGAGCTTGCCAGGCGCGGCGTCACCGCTTTCCTGACGGTGCAAGAAGGTTGCGACAAGTTCTGCACCTTCTGCGTGGTGCCTTACACGCGCGGCTCCGAGGTTTCGCGCCCGGTGGCGCAGATCGTCGCCGAGGCCGAGCGCCTCGCCGAGGCCGGCGTGCGCGAGGTGACGCTGCTCGGCCAGAACGTCAATGCCTGGCACGGCATCGGCGAAAATGGCGAGGAATGGGGCCTTGGCCGCCTGCTGTTTCGTCTGGCGGAAATCCCCGGCCTGGCGCGGCTGCGCTACACCACCAGCCATCCGCGCGACATGGACGACGAATTGATCGCCGCGCATCGGGACCTGCCGGCGCTGATGCCCTATCTGCATCTGCCGGTACAGTCGGGCTCCGACCGGATTTTGAAGGCGATGAACCGGCGCCATACGGCGCGCGATTATCTGGCGCTCATCGAGCGCATTCGCGCCGCCCGCACCGATATCGCCATGTCCGGCGACTTCATCGTCGGCTTCCCCGGCGAGACGGATGAGGATTTCGAAGCGACACTGAAATTGGTGCGCGAGGTGAACTATGCCTCGGCCTTCTCGTTCAAATATTCGCCGCGCCCCGGCACACCGGGCGCCGAAATGGATGGCCATGTCTCGGAAGCGGTGAAGGACGAGCGTCTGCAGGCTCTGCAGGCTCTGCTTCTCAGGCAGCAGCAGGATTTCGGCTTGAGCCTGGTCGGCAGGACCATCGGCACGCTGATCGAGAAGCCTGGCCGGCAGGCAGGGCAGAAAGTTGGCCGTTCGCCCTGGCTGCAGCCCGTTATTGTTGACGACAAGGCCGGCGGAATCGGTGACATTATCGACGTACGAATCACAAGGACCGGCTACAATAGCCTGTTCGCCGAACTGGCCTGACGGGCCTCGGCAGATGAGGAGAGACGGTTGAGCGCTGCTGAACTGAAGAATCCGCCCCCGAACCAGGCGTCCGGGGCTTCCGACATGGCGCACATCGTACTGACCTTCGACAACAACAAGCTTGCCAGCGCCCTTTACGGTCAGTTCGACGAGAATCTGGCCCGGCTCGAGCAGAAGCTCGGCGTGGATATCCGTTCGCGCGGCAACCAGCTTGCGATCAAAGGCTCGGCTCCGGCCGCCGAGCAGGCGCGCCGGGCGCTGGATACGCTCTACGGCATCCTGCAGAAGGGCGTCGACATCGGCCAGTCGGATGTCGACGGCGCCGTGCGCATGGCGATTGCCGCCGACGACCAGCTGACGCTGCCCACGTTGGAGCGCAAGGGCAAGGTTTCGGCCGCCCAGATCGCGACGCGCAAGAAGACGATCTATGCCCGTTCGCTGACGCAGGACGCCTATATGCGGGCGCTGGAGCGCTCGGAAATGGTCTTCGGCATCGGCCCGGCCGGCACCGGCAAGACCTATCTGGCGGTCGCGCATGCGGCCATGCTGCTCGAACGCGGCATGGTTGAGCGCATCGTGCTGTCGCGCCCGGCCGTCGAGGCCGGCGAGCGGCTGGGCTTCCTGCCCGGCGACATGAAGGAGAAGGTCGACCCCTATCTGAGGCCCCTCTACGACGCGCTCTACGACATGATGCCGGCCGACAAGGTCGAGCGCGCGATCGCCGCCGAAGTCATCGAGATCGCGCCATTGGCCTTCATGCGCGGCCGCACGCTGGCGCATGCGGCGGTGATCCTCGACGAGGCGCAGAACACCACGCCGATGCAGATGAAGATGTTCCTGACCCGTCTCGGCGAGAACTCACGCATGATCGTCACCGGCGATCCGACCCAGATCGACCTGCCACCCAACACCAAGTCGGGGCTGGTCGAGGCGCTGCGCATCCTCGACGGCGTGCCGGGCATCGTCACGGTCCGCTTCAACGAAGGCGACGTGGTGCGCCACCCGCTGGTCGCCGAGATCGTCAAGGCCTATGACCGCGACGGCAAGCTGGCACGAGGCCTCGGCGCCGAAAGCTGATCAAAGGCCGCATGGCTGCAGACAACAAATCCTCTGCCGGAATCCCGGTCGACATCGATATTTTCATCGAGGCCGGCGCTTGGCCCGCGGAAGCCGAGTTGACGCGTCTGGTCGAGCGCGCCGTTGCGGCCGCTTTTGCCGAGACCGGCGCGGGCGGCGCTTCCGAGCTCAGCGTCGTTTTTTCCGACGATGCCCATATCCAGGCGCTCAATGCCGAATGGCGCGGCAAGGACAAGCCCACCAACGTCTTGTCTTTCCCGGCTTTTTCGTTTTCGAAAGGCGGCAAGCTGCCGCCGATGCTGGGCGATATCGTGCTGGCTTCCGAGACGGTGTCTCGCGAGGCGGCACTGGAAGACAAGCCGGTTGCGAACCATATCACCCATCTTGTTATCCATGGCCTGCTGCATCTTTTGGGCCATGATCATGAGACCGACGCCGAGGCCGAGAAGATGGAAGCGATCGAGCGCGCGGCGCTTGCGAGACTTGCCATTCCCGATCCCTACGCGTAACAAAAAAGCTCAATTGACCCGATGGCGATGAACGACACACCAGAAACTGCCGCCCGTCCGGACGCCGGCAGTGCTGCCAAGTCTTCCGAAAAGACGGAAGAGGGCTCAAGTCCGAGTATTCCGACCGGCAGCGCGGCCGCTGAGCCGACGCATGCCGGTCCTTCCCTTGTCGACCGCGTGCTTGGCCTGTTCCGGCACCGCAATGGCACCAGCCTGCGCGAGGAAATCGCCGGCGCGCTTGCCGAAACGGCGACCGATGCCGGCGCCTTCTCGCCCGGCGAACGCGCCATGCTCAACAACATCCTGCGCCTGCGCGAAGTCCGGGTCGAGGACGTCATGGTGCCGCGCGCCGACATCGAGGCGGTCGAGATCAACACGACGCTTGGCGATCTGCTTGGCCTGTTCGAGCAGTCCGGCCATTCGCGCATGCCGGTCTATTCCGAGACATTGGACGATCCGCGCGGCATGGTCCACATTCGCGACGTGCTCGCCCACATCACCAAGCTCGCCCGCGTCAAAAAGGGCCGCAGCAGAGCGAAGACGCCGGTGTCGACCGCGCTCGACCTTGCTCAGGTCGACCTCGCGCGCACCATCGGCGATCTCAGCCTGATCCGCCCGGTTCTGTTCGTGCCGCCCTCGATGCTTGCCTCCGACCTGATGGGGCGCATGCAGACGACCCGCACGCAGATGGCGCTGGTCATCGACGAGTATGGCGGCACCGACGGCCTCGCCTCGCTGGAGGACATCGTCGAGATGGTGGTCGGCGACATCGAGGACGAGCATGACGACGACGAGCCGATGATCACGCAGACCGGCGACGGCGTCTTCGTCGTCGACGGCAAGGCCGAGATCGACGAGGTCGCCAAGATGATCGGCGAGGATTTCGCCGCCGGCGAGCATGGCGAATATGTCGACACCATCGGCGGCATGATCTTCAACACGCTCGGCCGCGTCCCCGCTCGCGGCGAAGTGGTGCAGGCCATCCCAGGTTTCGAGTTCCACGTTCTCGACGCCGACCCGCGCCGCGTCAAGCGCGTGCGCATCGTGCAGAGCCAGAAAGGCGAGCGTCGCCGCCGCGCCGCGCGCACCGAGCAGGCCTGATACCGTCGCGACATGCCCGTCGACGATCCATTCAAGCATGCCGTTCTCGGCTCAGGCGTCTTCTATAAAGATCCGCGCGCCGCATTGACCTGGCTGCAGGCGGCCTTCGGCTTCGAACCGAGCATGGTGGTGAGCGACGCCGACGGCCGGCTTGTCCACGCCGAAATGCGTTTCGGCGACGGCTACATCATCGTCGATTGCGAATGGGCCGAGCATGTCGCCAGCCCGGCCTCGGTCGGCGGCAAGAACACCCAGGCCGTCTATATCCGGCTGCGGCAAGATCTCGACGCTCATTGCGAAAAGGCACGTGCGGCCGGCGCGGAAATTCTTCAGGGACCGACGGATCATTTCTACGGCGAGCGCCAATACCGCGCCCGCGATCCCGAGGGTCATGTCTGGACGTTCAGCCAGACCGTGCGCGTTGTCCCGAAGGACGAGGCCGAGCGGCTGAGCGGCCTGCGGATCGAGGGCTGGCACAACTGAGCATTTTGCACCCAACCGGAATCGCTTGGCGTTGCAGAAATGCGGCTAAGGCAAAGAGCTGTGGCGGGATACCGATATAGCGCGACGGCGCATCAGGCTGCGCTTATCTGGGTTTGGATCGGGTGGCGCAGCCTGTTAAACCTCTAGCTCCCTGATTCGCGCGACTTGGGAAGCTTGATGCAGCGCTTTGCCGGCCGGATAATTCTGCTGTGGGGGTGGCGGCGGGCTCTGGTGGCGTTTGCCGCCGGAGCGCTGGCGGTGCTTGCCCAGGCGCCTTACGATTTCTTCGCCGTCTGCTTCGTTTCGTTCCCGGTCCTTGTCTGGCTGCTCGACGGCGCCACCGGCGAGGCATCGGATGGCTGGTTGAGGCGCCTGAGGCCGGCCTTCGCTGCCGGTTGGTGGTTCGGCTTCGGCTATTTCCTGGCCGGTCTCTGGTGGATCGGCCAGGCATTGCTGGTCGAGGCCGATACGTTCGCCTGGGCCTTGCCGTTCGCCGTTGTCGGCATCCCCTTCGCGCTGGCCTTCTTCTATGGTTTCGCCACCGTTGTGGCGCGGCTGTTCTGGAGCAGCGATATCGGTCGTATCGCAGCGTTGGCCTTCGGCTTCGGGCTCGCGGAATGGCTGCGCGATTTCCTCTTCACCGGCTTCCCGTGGAATGCCGTCGGCTATGCCGCAATGCCGGTGCCGCTCCTGATGCAGAGCGTATCGGTGACCGGCATGATCGGCATGAATGCGCTCGCGGTCTTTGTCTTTTCGCTTCCGGCGCTCATCGCCGCGCGCCGCCATCTCAAGCTCGGCCTCGCCTTGTTTGTCATCCTCGTCGCCGCCCATGTCGGCTTCGGCTATGTCAGGCTTGTGGCACCGGTCGAATCGAGCCGCGCGATCGACGTCCGCATCGTCCAGCCCGCTGTCGATCTCAGCGAGAAATGGGATGCCTCGGTGCGCGACCGCATCTTCGCAACTTTGCTGGGGATATCGGGGAAAGCGCCGGAACAGGGCCACGCCAAGCCGCAGCTTATCCTGTGGCCGGAGACATCGGTGCCGTTCCTTTTCACCGAGCGTCCGGACGCGCTGACGGCGCTGGGCGACATGCTGGCCGACGGTCAGATGTTGATTGCCGGTGTCGTGCGCGAAGAAGGCGGATCGGCCAATGCCGGCAGCCGCTATTACAATTCCGTCGTGGCGATCAACGACAAGGGCGAGATCGTCGATGCCGTCGACAAGGTGCATCTGGTGCCGTTCGGCGAATATCTGCCCTTCGCCGGCCTGTTCGAACGCTTGGGCATAGGCCAACTCGTTGCCGGGCCGATGAATTTCGCCGCCGGCAATAAACGCCATCCGATCGGCGTTCCGGGCGGCCTGCGTGCCGCTCCGTTCATCTGCTACGAGGTGATCTTTCCCGATCTCGTTGCTGCTGACGCTGCATCCGCCGACTTGATTGTGAACGTCACCAACGATGCATGGTTCGGCGACACGCCGGGCCCGTATCAGCACTTCAGGCAGGCCCAAATTCGGGCGGCGGAGAATGGAATGCCTCTGTTGCGCGCGGCTAACAATGGCATATCGGCCGTCGTCGATTCGCGCGGGCGCATTGTCGATGCGCTTGCCGTCGACGCGCGCGGCGCTATCGACGCGCATGTGCCCGTTTCTGGGCGCTCCCTCCTGCCCGCCGAACAGCGACGCATTAACGGATTGCTGATCATGTTGCTGTTTGCGCTGATTGCCTTCACATTGAATGTAAGGCAGCGGCTACGGGTGAATTGACAGTCGGCACATTAGAAACTCATACTGTAACGCCTAAAATTTTCTCGAAGTCGGTTGGAGGGTTCTGTTGGGGCAGGTGGCTCCGGCTTCATATGGGCGGAACAAATAGAAAAAGCCGGAAAAATTCGGCGAGGAAAAAATGACAGAAGAGAACAAGAAGAAGCCGAATCCGATCGACATCCATGTCGGGAGCCGCATCCGGCTGCGTCGCAATATGCTTGGAATGAGCCAGGAAAAGCTGGGTGAAAATCTCGGCATCACCTTTCAGCAGATCCAGAAGTACGAGAAGGGCACAAACAGGGTTGGCGCCAGCCGCCTGCAGGCGATCGCCTCCATCCTGAGCGTTCCTGTCGCCTTCTTCTTCGAGGATGCCCCGGGCGAGGAGCCCGCCGGCGGCACCAGGGGATTTGCCGAGGACTCCTCGATGGCGTTCGCCATCGAATTCTGCGGCAGTCCCGAGGGTCTCCAGCTCAACCGGGCCTTCGTCAAGATCGGCGACGTTAAGGTGCGCCGCAGGATCATCGATCTGGTGAAGGCGCTTTCCGCCGAGGACGCCGATTGATTTGCCTGATGCCGCCGGCGGTTTCATGCCGCCGGTGGCATAGCCGACCTTGCCTACATTCATGCCAGATCCGTCGCGCCGCTTGACGAGCAGCGCCCGGCACCGCTAACACGTGGCGCGCCAAATCGGCGGCTTGCCGATCTTTTCAAGAGGGGACACCCGTGACGCGGCAGAACTATCTCTTCACCTCGGAATCCGTCTCCGAGGGTCATCCCGACAAAGTCTGTGACCGTATCTCCGACGAGATCGTCGATCTGGTCTATCGCGAAGCCAAGAAGACGGGCATGGATCCGTGGAAGGTGCGCGTTGCCTGCGAGACGCTGGCCACCACCAACCGCGTCGTCATCGCCGGCGAGGTCCGCGTCCCGGACACGCTTTTGAAGAAGGACAAGGCGGGCAACGTCCTCAAGGACGCGTCCGGCCACCCTGTGGTCAACCCGGCCAAGTTCAAGTCGGTTGCCCGCAAGGCGATCCGCGAGATCGGCTACGAGCAGTCCGGCTTCCACTGGAAGACCGCCAAGATCGACGTGCTGCTGCATGGCCAGTCGCCCGACATCGGCCAGGGCGTCGACAATGCCGCCGACCGCCAGGGCGAGGAAGGGGCCGGCGACCAGGGCATCATGTTCGGCTACGCCTGCCGCGAGACGCCCGACCTGATGCCGGCACCGATCTATTACAGCCACAAGATTCTCGAACTGCTGGCAGCGGCACGTCATGAAGGCAATGGCGAGGCCGGCAAGCTCGGCCCGGACGCCAAGAGCCAGGTCACCGTGCGCTATGCCGACGGCAAGGCGGCGGAAGTCACGCAGATCGTGCTCTCCACCCAGCATCTCGATGCGAACTGGGACTCCAAGAAGGTCCGCAAGGTGGTCGAGCCCTATATCCGCGAGGCGCTTGGCGACTTGAAGATCGCCGAGGACTGCAACTGGTACATCAACCCGACCGGCAAGTTCGTCATCGGCGGCCCTGACGGCGATGCCGGCCTCACCGGCCGCAAGATCATCGTCGACACCTATGGTGGCGCAGCCCCCCACGGCGGCGGCGCCTTCTCGGGCAAGGACACCACCAAGGTCGACCGTTCGGCCGCCTATGCGGCGCGCTATCTTGCCAAGAACGTGGTGGCGGCCAAGCTTGCCGACCGCTGCACCATCCAGCTCTCCTATGCCATCGGCGTCGCCCAGCCGCTGTCGGTCTATGTCGACCTGCACGGCACCGGCAAGGTGGACGAAGCGAAGCTCGAGGATGCGCTGCGCAAGGTGATGGACCTGTCGCCGTCGGGCATTCGCCGTCATCTCGACCTCAACAAGCCGATCTATGCAAAAACCTCGTCCTACGGCCATTTCGGTCGCAAGGCCGGTCGCGACGGCTCCTTCTCCTGGGAAAAGACCGATCTTGCCAAGGCGCTCAAGGACGCCGTCGCCGCCTGACGCCAGCGGACGCAAAGGATAGGCCGAGCCGGGCGACCGAAGGATTCTTCGGTCGCCGGCACGGCAAGACTATCCGCCCGCAGCAGGCGATCGCCCTCGAAAGCGGCCTGCGCCAATACCGGATCGACCTGACGGCGCAAGCGCCGGCCGATCTCAGGACCTTGTTCAAGGCACCGGTCTCGACGCTCCAGCTGGAAATCGGCTTCGGCGGCGGCGAGCATCTCCTGCATCGCGCGACGGAAGCGCCGGCAGCCGGTTTCATCGGAGTCGAGCCCTTCGTCAACGGCATGGCGAAGATGATGACGGCGCTCGGCAAGGCGCCGCTTGGCAATCTCAGGGTCTATGACGACGACGCCATGCGGCTGCTCGACTGGCTGCCGTCTGGCTCGCTCGACGGCATCGACCTGCTCTATCCCGATCCGTGGCCGAAGAAGAAGCACTGGAAGCGGCGTTTTGTCGGCGCCGCCAATCTCGACCGCTTTGCCCGGGTGATGAGATCCGGCGGCAGGTTCCGCTTCGCTTCCGACATCGACAGCTATGTGAACTGGACGCTGCTTGCCTGCCGGGATCACGGCGCCTTCGCATGGCAGGCCGAGGACGCTGCCGGCTGGCACCAGCCCTATGACGGCTGGCCCGGCACCCGCTACGAGGCCAAGGCCATCCGCGAAGGACGGCGGCCCGCTTACCTGACCTTCATACGGAAATAGGCCGCCCTGCCTTGTATTGCATTTAGCGCTACAAATCGCTACATTGCCGGTAAGGAGACTGTTATGTCCGCCACTGTCGAACGAAAGGAATATCCAATCTCTATGCGCCTGCCGGAAGCGGACGTGGCGATGATCGATCGTGCCGCCACTCTGCGCGGCCGGTCCCGCACGGATTTCGTGCGCGATGCTGCCGTGCGCGCGGCCGAGGATGTGCTGATGGACAACCGTCTTGTCCGCATGAGCCCGGAAGGGTTTGCGGAGTTCATGGAGGTTCTGTCAGCCCCGGCTGCCCCGGTTCTTGATATGGTCGAACTGGCAAAGCGGCCCGCTCCCTGGGAGGCGGGCTACACGATGAAGCGCTGACCGGTGGCGTTATCGGCGCCCGAACCGCTCACCGCAGTCCACGACGTGTCGGAATTTTCCTGCGGGAAGCCTGCGCTTGATCACTGGCTGAAAGCCCGCGCGCTCTCCAATCAGGAGAAGGGTTTTACGGCCGTTCTCGTTGTTCACGAAGCCGGCCGCGTGGTCGGATACTACGGCTTGGCGCCGACGGCCGTCTTGCCGTCGATCCTGCCCCGGTCGATCCGCACGGGGCAACCGCCCGACCCGGTGCCATGCCTGCTCCTTGGCCAGCTTGCGACCGATACCGGATGGGCCGGGCGCGGCATCGGCACGGGCTTGGTGAAACATGCACTTCAGCGGTGTGTTCAAGCGGCGGACCTGATCGGCGGCCGCGCTTTGATGGTCAATGCAGTCGACGCGGAAGCGGCGCAATTCTGGCAACGGCGGGGATTTCTCCCGACGAAGGACGATCCGCTTGTCCTGCTTCGTTCGATCGCGGCGATCGCCGCTTCGCTCGTGGAGGCACAAAGGTAAGGTAGGCACCGCCTGTGCCGGCAGGCTTGAAACGCCGGCGGCAATCGTCTATATCAGCCTCAAATTCTTGGTCGGTATGACGAAGAGTGGGTCCACCCGGTCCCGCTCTTTTTTATTACCCGCCGGCCGGAAGCCAAAAAACGACAGGGATCTGATGACTGCAGCGGCAAGCGAGGCCGACGACCGTATCATCCGCGAAAGCGGTATCGATGCGCGCATTGCGCTGATCGTGCAGCCGGTGCTCAAGGCCATCGGCTTCCGGCTCGTGCGGGTGCAGTTGACCGGCCAGAACGGGCTGACGCTGCAGATCATGGCCGAACGCGAGGACGGCACTATGACCGTCGAGGATTGCGAAGAGGTCAGCCGCGCCGTGTCGCCGGCGCTCGATGTCGATGATCCGATCGAAAAGGCGTATCATTTGGAAGTTTCCTCGCCAGGCATCGACCGGCCGCTGGTGCGCAAGTCGGATTTCACCGCCTGGACCGGCCATCTGGTCAAGCTGGAGACATCGGTTCTTGTCGGCGACCGCAAACGCTTCAAGGGCAAGATCGCCGAGGCGGATGCCGATGGCATCCTGATCGAGCGCGACAAGGCGGCCTATGGCGAAGAGCCGACGGTGCGCGTGCCTTACGACGCGATCGCCGAGGCCCGGCTGGTGCTGACCGACGATCTCATCCGCGATGCCCTGTCGAAGGACAACCGGGCGCGCAAGGAAGCCAGGAAGCGCCGTGGCGAGGCGGAAGACGCCGCCGACGGCGAGGAAAATGAAACCGAACAGGAAAGTTGATTGAGTAGCCGGGCCGTATGCCCGGCGCGAAATCGGGAGAAAGACAATGGTTGTAAGCGCCAACAGGCTTGAACTGCTGCAGATCGCCGACGCGGTCGCGCGTGAAAAGTCGATCGACAAGCAGATCGTCATCGCCGCCATGGCCGATGCGATCCAAAAGGCAGCGCGCTCTCGTTACGGTCAGGAGACCAACATCCGCGCCGACATCAACCCGAACACCGGCGAGATGAAGCTGCAGCGGCTGATGGAAGTGGTCGAGAAGGTCGAGGACTACGCGACGCAGATCGCGCTTTCCACGGCGCGCGAGCGCAACCCCGACGCCCAGATCGGTGACTTCATCGCCGAGCAGCTGCCGCCCATGGATTTCGGCCGCATCGCCGCGCAGTCGGCCAAGCAGGTCATCGTGCAGAAGGTGCGTGAGGCCGAGCGCGATCGCCAGTATGACGAGTACAAGGATCGCATCGGCGAGATCGTCAACGGCACCGTCAAGCGCGTCGAGTACGGCAATGTCATCGTCGATCTCGGCCGAGGCGAGGCGATCATCCGCCGCGACGAGCTGATCCCGCGCGAGAACTATAAATATGGCGACCGCGTGCGGGCCTATGTCTATGACGTGCGCCGCGAGCAGCGCGGCCCGCAGATCTTCCTGTCGCGCACCCATCCGCAGTTCATGGCCAAGCTGTTCACCATGGAAGTGCCGGAAATCTACGACGGCATCATCGAGATCAAGTCGGTCGCCCGCGATCCGGGCTCGCGCGCCAAGATCGCCGTTATCTCGCGCGATTCCTCGATCGATCCGGTCGGCGCCTGCGTCGGCATGCGCGGCAGCCGCGTCCAGGCGGTGGTCGGCGAATTGCAGGGCGAGAAGATCGATATCATTCCGTGGTCGCCATCGGCCGCGTCCTTCATCGTCAACGCGCTGCAGCCGGCCGAGGTCGCCAAGGTGGTGCTCGACGAGGACGCCGAGCGCATCGAGGTGGTGGTACCGGACGACCAGCTGTCGCTGGCGATCGGCCGCCGCGGCCAGAACGTGCGCCTTGCCTCGCAGCTCACCGGCTGGGATATCGACATCCTGACCGAGCAGGAAGAAAGCGAGCGTCGCCAGAAGGAATTCGTCGAGCGTTCGGCGCTCTTCATGGAAGCGCTCGACGTCGACGAGATGGTCGGCCAGGTGCTTGCCTCCGAAGGCTTCACCAGCGTCGAGGAAGTCGCCTATGTCGACTCTGGCGAAATTTCCTCGATCGATGGCTTCGACGAGGACACCGCTTCGGAAATCCAGACCCGCGCCCGCGAATATCTGGAGAAGATCGAGGCCGAGCACGACGAAAAGCGCAAGGCGCTGGGCGTGAAGGACGAACTGCGCGACATTCCCGGCATCACCACCGCCATGATGGTGACGCTCGGCGAGGACGGCGTGAAGACGGTCGAGGACTTCGCCGGCTATGCCGCCGACGATCTGATCGGCTGGAAAGAGCGCAAGGACGGCGAGACCAAGGTCTATCCGGGCGTGCTCGCCAGCCACGGCGTCTCGCGCGCGGAGGCGGAGCAGATGGTGCTCGCCGCCCGCAAGCAGGCCGGCTGGATCACCGAGGAAGAACTCGCTGCCGAAGAGGCAGCGGCCGACGAAACCGTTGGTGCGTGAGGTGACCACCAATCGCAAAGCCCGTGGACGAGATGAACGATCGCACTTGCATCGTTACGCGCAGGCAGGCCGAAGCGGATGAACTGATCCGCTTCGTCGTCGGCCCGGATTCGGCCGTCGTTCCGGACATCAAGAGAAATCTGCCCGGCCGCGGTTGCTGGGTTACTGCCGATCGCCTACATATCGAGAAGGCAGCGGCCAAGAACCTGTTTGCCCGTGCCTTCAAGGCGCAGGTGACCGTTCCGGCCGATCTCGGCGGCATGGTCGACGGGCTGCTCTCCAGATCCGCTCTGGGCATGCTCGGCCTTGCTCGCAAGGCTGGCGCCGTCGTCCTTGGCGCCGCCAAGGTCGAAGGCGCGGTGCGCGACGGGCTGGCGCTTCTGGTGCTGCATGCGACCGAGGCTTCGGACGACGGTGTCCGCAAGATCAGTCAGGCGCGGCGGGCAACCGTCCATCTCGGCGGACCGGCCATCCTTGCCTACAAACTTTTCCCCGAAGCCGAGTTGAGCTTGGCATTGGGGGGTACAAATGTGATACATGCTGCCGTTCTCGCGCAGGACGCGGGACAGGCGGTTGAGAAGCGCGTAGTTGCGCTCGACCGATATCGGGGCGGTACCCCGAACGATCTGGCAATGCTTGCGGCCGTTGCTGACGAAGATGATGCCGCAGAGGATATGGAATGAGCGATACGAAATCGGGCGACGACAAGACGTTGAGCGTGACGCCGAAGAAGACCTTGACGCTGAAGCGCCCCGGCCTCGAGCAGGGCACCGTGCGCCAGAATTTCTCGCATGGCCGCACCAAGTCGGTCGTGGTCGAGACCAAGAAGCGCAAGTTCTCGCTGCCCGGCGACAAGCCGGAACCGGTGGCTGCGTCCGTCTTCACGCCGAAGCCCGCCGTTGCCGCCGCGCCTGTCGTGCAGGAAGCGCCGAAGGCGCCGCCTCCGCCGCCGGAGCGTTCCGGCATGGTCCTGAACGAGCTCTCGCGCGGCGAGATGGAAGCGCGCCGCAAGGCGCTGGAAGGCTCCAAGGCCCGCGAGGCCGAGGATCGCTTGCGCGCTCAGGAAGATGCCAAGCGCCGCGCCGAGGAAGAGGAACGCCGCAAGCGCGAGCGCGACGAATCCGCGCGCCGTCAGGCCGAGGAGGAGGCACGCCTGCAGACTGAGGCCGAGGCCCGCCGGCGCGCCGAGGAAGAGGCTCGCCGCCGCGCGCCGCTGGCTGCGGATGTCGCCACCGCTGACGACGAGGAGGAGGCCAAGCCGAGGCGTACCGGTGCCGGTGCCGCGAGTGCGCCACCGCGCCGTCTTGCGACTCCGGAAGTGGCAAGGCCTGCCAAGCCGACAAAGGGCGAGGAAGATCGCCGCCGCGGCAAGCTGACGCTGAACTCGGCGCTGTCGGATGACGACGCACGCGCCCGTTCGCTATCGTCGATGCGTCGCCGCCAGGAAAAATTCAAACGCGCGCTTCACAATGAGCCGCGCGAGAAAGTCATGCGCGAAGTGATCCTGCCCGAAACCATCACCATCCAGGAACTGGCGCAACGCATGTCCGAGCGCGCCGTGGACGTGGTCAAGTTCTTCATGAAGCAGGGCCAGATCCTGAAGCCGGGCGACGTCATCGACGCCGACACGGCCGAACTGGTCGCCTCCGAATTCGGCCACACGGTCCGCCGCGTCGCCGAATCCGACATCGAGGAAGGCCTGTTCAACATCGCCGACCGCCCGGAAGACCTTGTGTCGCGTCCGCCGGTCGTGACGATCATGGGCCATGTCGACCACGGCAAGACCTCGCTGCTCGACGCGATCCGCAACGCCAATGTCGTCTCCGGCGAGGCCGGCGGCATCACCCAGCATATCGGTGCCTACCAGATCGAGAAGAACGGTCAGAAGATCACCTTCATCGACACGCCCGGCCACGCGGCCTTCACGGCCATGCGCGCCCGTGGCGCCCAGGTTACCGACATCGCGGTGCTGGTGGTGGCGGCCGACGACAGCGTGATGCCGCAGACGATCGAATCGATCAATCACGCCAAGGCGGCCGGCGTGCCGATCATCGTGGCCATCAACAAGATCGACAAGCGAGATGCCGACCCGCAGAAGGTGCGGACCGAACTGCTGCGCCACGAAGTGTTCGTGGAATCGATGGGCGGTGAGGTGTTGGACGTCGAGGTTTCGGCGACCAAGGGCATCAATCTCGACAAGCTCTTGGAAGCGATCCTGCTGCAGTCCGAAGTCCTCGACCTCAAGGCCAATCCGGACCGCACCGCCGAAGGCGCGGTCATCGAGGCGCAGCTGGACAAGGGACGCGGTCCCGTCGCCACGGTGCTGGTGCAGACCGGCACGCTGATGCCGGGCGACATCATCGTCGCCGGCAACGAGTGGGGCCGTGTGCGCGCGCTCGTCAACGATCGCGGCGAGCATGTGCCGGAAGCGCCGCCGGCAATGCCGGTCGAGGTGCTTGGCCTCCAGGGCACGCCGCAGGCGGGCGACCGCTTCGCCGTCGTCAACAACGAGGCGCGCGCCCGTGAGATCACCGAATACCGCCAGCGCCTGGCGCGCGACAAGGCAGTGGCCAAGCATGCCGGCCAGCGCGGCTCGCTCGAGCAGATGATGTCGCAGCTGCAGACGAGCGGATTGAAGGAATTCCCGCTGGTCATCAAGGGCGACGTGCAGGGTTCGATCGAGGCGATCAATGCCGCCCTTGAAAAGCTCGGCAATGACGAGGTGCGCGCGCGCATCGTCCATGCCGGCGCCGGCGGCATCACCGAAAGCGATGTCTCGCTCGCCGAGACGTCCGGAGCGGCGATCATCGGCTTCAACGTCCGCGCCAATGCGCAGGCGCGTGCGGCCGCGGCCGCGGCCGGCATCGAGATCCGCTACTACTCGATCATCTACAACCTCGTCGATGACGTGAAGGCGGCGCTTTCCGGCATGCTTTCGCCGGAGCGGCGCGAGACCTTCATCGGCAATGCCGAGATCCTCGAGATCTTCGACATCTCCAAGGTCGGCAAGATCGCCGGCTGCCGTGTCACCGAAGGCAAGGTCGAGCGTGGCGCGGGTGTTCGCCTGATCCGCGACAACGTCGTGATCCACGAAGGCACGCTGAAGACGCTGAAGCGCTTCAAAGACGAGGTTGCGGAAGTGCCGGGCGGCCAGGAATGCGGCATGGCCTTCCAGAACTACGAGGACATGCGTGTCGGCGACATCATCGAGTGCTTCCGCGTCGAGATGGTAACCAGAACGCTCTAATTCGGGTATACTTGACGAATAATAAAAGGCGGCGGCCGAAAGGCTGCCGCCCAGATCCCTCATGCATGTTGAGACATGTGGCGCGGTCCCATCCCGCGCTTCACGATTTCAGGACCAGAGAAAATGCCCCGTTCGACACCGTCAGGCCCCTCCCAGCGCATGCTGCGCGTCGGCGAGCAGGTGCGCCATGCCCTTTCCGAGACCTTGCAGCGCGGCGAGATTATCGATCCGGTTATCGAGAACAGCGTCGTCTCTGTGTCCGAGGTGCGCATGTCGCCCGACCTCAAGATTGCCACCGCCTTCGTCTCGCCGCTTGGCGCAGGCGACGAGAGCGCCGTGATCGAGGCGCTCAACAGGCACGCGAAATTCATCCGCGGCCGCGTCTCCGGCGCGCTCAGGCAGATGAAGTACATGCCGGAGTTTCGCTTTAGGCTCGACACTTCCTTCGACAATTTCGCGAAGATCAATGAACTGCTGAAATCGCCGGAAGTCGCACGCGATCTCGGTGACGGCAAGAACAACGACAAGGACGAGGAATAGGTGGTGGCGCGTCGCGGTAAGAAGAAGGGGCGGCCGGTCTCCGGTTGGGTGGTGCTGGACAAGCCGGTCGGCATGGGCTCGACCGAGGCGGTTTCCAAGGTCAAATGGCTGTTTCAAGCTGAGAAGGCCGGCCATGCCGGCACGCTCGATCCGCTGGCTTCCGGCATGTTGCCGATCGCGCTCGGCGAGGCGACCAAGACTGTTCCCTATGTGCAGGACGGCGCCAAGGTCTACCGCTTCACCGTCGCGTGGGGCGAAGAGCGCTCTACCGACGACCTCGAAGGCCCGGTGACTAACAATTCCGACCGTCGGCCGGACGAGGCGGAGGTGAGGGCGCTGCTGCCGAAATACACCGGCGTCATCATGCAGACGCCGCCGCAATTCTCGGCCATCAAGATCGCCGGCGAACGCGCCTATGACCTTGCCCGTGAAGGCGAGACGGTCGAGATACCCGCGCGGGAAATTGAAATCGGCCGTTTGGATATTGTCGAACATGGTGCCGACAAGACTGTCTTCGAGGTCGAATGCGGCAAGGGCACCTATGTGCGCTCGCTGGCCCGCGACCTGGGCCGCGATCTCGGCTGCTTCGGCCACATCGCCGAATTGCGCCGCGTCGAGGTCGAGCCGTTCACGCCGGAGGATTTCGTCACTGTCGCCGAACTGGAAGCGGCTCGCTTTGGCGAAAAGGATGACGACAAATCCGATAAAATAGACGCCCCGGTCGACTTCAGCGCCATCGATGCCCTGCTTGTCGAAACGGCGGCGGCGCTCGACTGCCTGCCGCAGGTCGCGGTCAGCGACGACGCGGCGACGAAGATCCGCCTCGGCAATCCCGTCATCATTCGCGGTCGCGACGCGCCGGTCGAGGCCGAAGAGGCCTGCGCCACCTCGCGCGGCAAGCTCGTCGCTATCGGCGCCATCGAGCAGGGCATGTTCAAGCCCAAGCGGGTCTTTGTCGGGTGAATCCGGCCTAACTGTTTGTTATTACGCAATTCCGGACGGGAAACCGCTGCGCACTTTTGCTGGAATTGCTCTAATCTAGGCCGAATGCTGAGTCCCGAGGATATCTCATGGCCAAGGCTGATGCAGGCAAGAAGCGGGAACCGCTGAAAACCCGCCGGCCGCCGGTTGGGGCGTCGCCAGGCACGCTTATCGCCGATCCGGCGGCGCGCCGCAGCGAGCTGCGGCTGACGCTGATCTCGCCCGAGAAATACAAAACAATCGACAATGCCTCGATCGACGATCTCAACGCGCATTGCGAGAAATGGCCTGTCGTCTGGCTGGATTGCACCGGACTTGCCAATATCCCGCTGATCGAGGAGATCGGCCGCATCTTCAGCCTGCATCCGCTGGCGCTGGAGGACGTCGTCAACACTGGACAGCGGCCCAAGGTGGATTTCTTCGAGGATCATGCCTTCGTCGTCATGCGCATGATCGACGATGTCACCTCGCATCGCTACGAGCAGATCGCGTTGTTCTTCGGCGGCAATTTCGTCGTCACGTTCCAGGAGCGCGAAGGCGATCCGTTCGATCCGGTGCGCAAGCGCATTGCGGCCGCGATGCCCAACCGCCTGCGCTCGCGCGGGGCCGACTATCTTGCCTATGCGCTGATCGATGCCATCGTCGACAGCTATTTCCCACCGATCGAGGCGGCGAGCGAATTGGTCGACGGCATCGAGGACGAGATGCTGAATAAGCCGCACAAGCACCAGATGCGGCAACTGCATGAATTGCGGCGTGACGCCAACGTGCTCAAAGGCGTGCTGTGGCCGATGCGCGACACGCTGGCGACGCTGATCCGCAACGACGTGGCCTTCGTGAAGGCGGAGACCAAGATCTTCTTCAATGACACGCTCGACCATTCGCTGCGTCTGATCGAGCTGGTCGAGAACCAGCGCGACATGCTCACCGGCCTGATCGAGATGCATGTCTCGCTGACCCAGGCCCGCACCAATGACGTCATTTCCTATTTGACGATCGTCTCGGTGATCTTCATGCCGCTGACCTTCCTGGTCGGCGTCTGGGGGATGAATTTCGATCCGCAAAGCTCGCCCTGGAACATGCCGGAGCTGAAAGCCTATTACGGTTATCCGGTGGCAATTGTGTTCATGGCGCTTGTCGCCGCCGGACTGATCTTCTTCTTCAAATGGAAGAAGTGGCTATAGCCGCTGAACCCTTTGTTTTCGCGGCAAGACCTGCGACAAGCCGGCTTGACATTTGGGCTGGTGTTTATTCCGGAATTGGACTATATGCGCCGCAGCTTCGCGCCCTGACGCGTCGCTTGCACTGGCCCCTGCTGGACGACATCCCGGCTGTGGGCGTCCCGTTTCCTCCAACAGATAAGGAAAAGCACGATGTCGATTACTGCCGACCGCAAGAAGGAATTGATGACCGAATTCGCAACCGCCAAGGGCGACACCGGATCTCCGGAAGTCCAGGTTGCCATTCTTTCCGAGCGCATCAAGAACCTGACCGAGCACTTCAAGGACCACAAGAAGGATAACCATTCCCGCCGTGGCCTGCTTGCTCTGGTCTCCCAGCGCCGCAGCCTGCTTGACTACCTCAAGCGCAAGGATGACGGGCGCTATCAGACGCTGATCGACAAGCTCGGTCTGCGTCGCTGACGAATTGACCGGCGGGTCTTCCTCGGAGGGCCCGCCGGTCGCGCATTGGCGCATCGGTCGATCCGGTGCGATAATGCCGGAGCGCGGCGCGCTCCAGAAATTCGCATTCGCGCAGGGCGCGTTCCGGAAACAGCGGTTTCCGGCGTCATGCGCAAAAGCCGGCCGATCGGTCGGCCAAACACGGTTCCGGACGCGCAGAGGGCCATTCGGAACCGCCCCATGGACGGTCATGGGGCAGGATTGCAGGATGCTCGCTCGGCTTATGAGCCGGACCTACGAGCCTCCCGTTGTCTTGCCCGTGGCTGCCCGAAGGAAGCCAGGAAAGGGAGAACCCGTGACCGTTAGGACGGCGCGGCCCTTTCCGCATATGAAGGACAAGACATGTTCAATCAACACAAAGTGGAAATCGAATGGGGCGGCCGTCCGCTCATCCTGGAAACCGGCAAGATCGCGCGCCAGGCTGACGGCGCGGTGCTCGCCACCTATGGCGAGACCGTCGTTCTCGCCACCGTCGTTTCGATGAAGGAGCCGAAGCCCGGCCTCGATTTCTTCCCGCTTACCGTCAACTACCAGGAAAAGACCTACGCCGCCGGCAAGATCCCGGGCGGCTACTTCAAGCGTGAAGGCCGCCCGAGCGAAAAGGAAACGCTGGTTTCCCGCCTGATCGACCGCCCGATCCGCCCGCTTTTCGCCGACGGCTACAAGAACGACACCCAGATCGTCGTCACCGTCGTCCAGCATGACCTCGAGAACGATCCGGATATCCTGTCGATCGTGGCCACCTCCGCTGCGCTCACGCTTTCCGGCGTGCCCTTCATGGGCCCGATCGGCGGCGCCCGCGTCGGCTACATCAACGGCGAGTATGTGCTCAACCCGCATATCGACGAAATGCAGGAATCCAAGCTCGACCTCGTCGTCGCCGGCACCGGCGACGCCGTGCTTATGGTCGAATCCGAGGCCAAGGAACTCTCCGAGGAACTGATGCTCGGTGCCGTCGTGTTCGGCCACAAGAGCTTCCAGCCTGTGATCGACGCGATCATCAAGCTGGCCGAGGTCGCCGCCAAGGAGCCGCGCGACTTCACCGCGCCGGATTACTCAGCGCTTGAAGCCGAGATGCTGAAGATCGTCGGCGACGAGCTTCGCGAGGCCTACAAGATCACCGACAAGCAGAAGCGCTATGCCGCCGTCGACGCCGTCAAGTCGAAGGTCAAGGCCGCGTTTGCGCCGGCCGAAGGCGAAGAGGCCAAATACACCTCCGAGCAGATCGGCTCGGTGTTCAAGGAACTCCAGGCCAAGGTCGTGCGCTGGAACATCCTCGACACCGGCTCGCGCATTGACGGCCGCGACCTGAAGACGGTCCGCAAGATCGTCTCCGAAGTCGGCGTCCTGGCGCGCACCCATGGTTCGGCGCTGTTCACACGCGGCGAAACCCAGGCTCTGGTCGTTGCCACGCTCGGCACCGGCGAGGACGAGCAGTATGTCGATTCGCTGACCGGCATGTACAAGGAGAAGTTCCTCCTTCACTACAACTTCCCGCCCTATTCCGTCGGCGAGACCGGCCGCATGGGTTCGCCGGGCCGCCGCGAGATCGGCCACGGCAAGCTCGCCTGGCGCGCCATCCGGCCGATGCTGCCGAGCGCGGACCAGTTCCCCTACACGCTGCGCGTCGTTTCGGAGATCACCGAGTCCAACGGCTCGTCCTCGATGGCGACCGTCTGCGGCACCTCGCTGGCGCTGATGGATGCCGGCGTGCCGCTGGCAAAGCCGGTCGCCGGCATTGCCATGGGCCTGATCAAGGAAGGCGAGCGCTTCGCGGTGCTCTCTGACATCCTCGGTGACGAGGACCACCTCGGCGACATGGACTTCAAGGTCGCCGGCACCGCCAACGGCGTCACCTCGCTGCAGATGGACATCAAGATCGATGGCATCACCGAGGAGATCATGGGCATTGCCCTGGCCCAGGCCAAGGACGGCCGCCTGCATATCCTCGGCGAGATGGCGCATGCGCTGTCCGGCGCCCGCGCCGAGCTCGGCGAATTCGCGCCGCGCATCGAGGTCATGCATATCCCGACAGACAAGATCCGCGACGTCATCGGTTCCGGCGGCAAGGTGATTCGCGAGATCGTCGAGAAGACCGGCGCCAAGATCAACATCGAGGACGACGGCACGGTCAAGATCGCTTCGGCGAATGCCAAGGAGATCGAAGCGGCGAAAAAGTGGATCCACACCATCGTCGCCGAGCCGGAAGTCGGCGAGATCTATGAAGGCACCGTCGTCAAGACGGCCGACTTCGGCGCGTTCGTCAATTTCTTCGGCCCGCGCGACGGTCTCGTCCATATCTCGCAGCTCGCCAATGAGCGCGTCGCCAAGACCTCGGACGTCGTCAAGGAAGGCGACAAGGTTTGGGTCAAGTTGATGGGCTTCGACGAGCGCGGCAAGGTCCGCCTGTCGATGAAGGTCGTCGACCAGGCGACCGGCAAGGAAATCGTCCAGGACAAGAAGAAGTCGGACGGCGAGGAAGACGCCGCCTGATCGGTTTGACCGGATAATTTAAGACGGGCGCGCCGCGAGGTCGCGCCCGTTTTGTTTCAGGGCAGTTCCAGGAAAGCGGCAACCGTTTTCGTCCGGAATTGCGTCGGACAAAGGGTCCTACGGAGCAGGTGAATGGCCGCGGAGCCGCTGAAGACGCTGTTCTACCCGTTCGAGGCCGAGGCGCTGCCTTTGCCGCGAAAGGATGCCCGTGTCCTGTTTCTCGGCGCCGAGCCCGGCTTCCGCTTGCCTGCCGGCTTCGAGGCGGCGCTGCATCTCGTGCAAGGCTTTCGGCCACATTTTCGAACGCTGCAGGCGTCCAGCTACGCGGTCACGCCGCGCGCTGAGGATACCGGCTTCGACCTGGCGTTGATGGTTGCGGGCCGCCATCGCGGCCAGAACGAGCAGCGAGTCGCCGAAGCGATAGAGCGCGTCCAGCCGGGCGGGCTGGTCGTCGTTGCCGGCGGCAAGGAGGACGGCATCGACAGCCTGCGCAAACGGATCAACGCCCTGGTGCCGCTCGAAGGCCATTTGCCGAAGCATCACGGCGTTGCCTTCTGGTTCAAGCGAGCCGGCGCGGAGACAGCCGCGACGCTGCGCGCCGGCAACCCCGATTTGATCATCGAAGGCGGTTTCAAGACCAGGCCCGGCATGTTCTCCTTCGATCGGATCGATGCCGGTTCGAAACTGCTGGCCGCGAGCCTGCCTGACGATCTCAAAGGCAATGTCGCTGATTTCTGCGCCGGCTGGGGTTATCTGGCGGTGGAAGTCCTGCAGCGCCCGCAAGGCCTCACCGCACTCGATCTCTACGAAGCTGATTTTGAGGCCCTGGAAGCAGCCAGGTTGAACGTCCAGGGCGGCGCCATCGAGCCGCGTTTCTTCTGGACCGATCTGCTCACCGAGGCGGTCGAACGGCGCTACGACGCGATCGTCATGAACCCACCCTTTCACCGCGGCCGCGCGTCCGAGCCGGAGATCGGCGCCGGCATGATCCGCGCCGCGTCGAAGGCGTTGAAATCGGGCGGCCGCCTGTTCATGGTCGCCAACCGCCAGCTTCCTTACGAACAGGCGCTCTCGGCGGCCTTCGCCAGCCATACCGAGATCGCCCGCGACGGCATGTTCAAGGTGTTTTCGGCGCGCCGCTGAAGCAATCAAGGAAAAGCGTGCAGCGGGGTGGATTCGGCGCCTTCGCCGTAGCCTTGGATCCACAATTGCGGCGGGAAGAATGCTTGTTCTATTGCAGGCTGACGATGCGGGCCGGCTCGTGCGTGCCGAAGGCGGACCGCGCTTCGCCAAGCTCGACCTTGAGCGGCGCCGGCCGGCCGAACAGATAGCCCTGCACCACCTCGCAGCCGGCCGCTCGGAGCAGGGTGGCCTGATTCTCGGTCTCGACGCCTTCGGCGATGATGCCCACGCCCAGCGCCCGTGACAGGCCGACAATGGTCGACACGATCGCGCCGGAGCTGGAATCGGTGTCGATGCGGCTGACGAAGGAACGGTCGATCTTCAGCTTGCCGAAGGAGAAATCGATCAGGTAGCTCAAATTGGAATAGCCCGTTCCGAAATCGTCGACGGCCACAGAGATACCCATCTCGGCAAGCTGTTCCAGGATGGCTGCGGCGCGGTCGCGGTCCTGCATCATCGCCGTCTCGGTGACCTCGAGTTCCAGCCGCGAGGGCTTGATGCCGGTCGATTCCATCACCTCCCGCACGATGCCGACGAAATCCCTGGTCATAAACTGGACAGGCGAGATGTTGACGGCGACGAAGCATTCCTCCGGCAGGTACCGGGCGTCGCTGCAGGCCTTGCGCAGCACCCACTCGCCGATCGGATTGATCATGCCGGTTTCCTCGGCGATCGGAATGAATTCCATCGGCGGGATCATGCCGCGCTCCGGGTGCTTCCAGCGGATCAGCGCCTCATAACCGACGATGCGGCCGCTCGGCAGGTCGAGCTGCGGCTGGTAGTGAAGACTGAAGTCGCCTCGGTCGAAAGCGGTCTTCAGCTCCGACTCGATCCATTGCCGATAGTCCGCAACGCGGCCCATGTCGGCGTTGAAGACAGACCAGTTGCCGATGCCGCTGGCGCGCGCGTTCTGCAGCGCCAGGTTCGAGCGGCGCAGGACCAGGACCGGGTCGACGCCGTCCTTTGGCATCGCCACGATGCCGACCGACAGGCTGACCGACTGCAGATGCGTCTGCAGCTGATAGGGCTCCATCATCTCGTTGATGAGCTTCTCGATCAGCCGCTCGATCGAGCCCCTGATCTGGCGGTCCGGCAAAAGCACCGCAAATTCGCCGGCGCCGATACGGCCGATCACCGCATCCTCCGGCATATTCTCCGTCAGCCTGCTGGTGAAGGCGCAGATCAGTTCGTCGCCCTGGCTGTAGCCGATGGCGTCGTTGATCTGCTTGAAGCGGTCGATATCGATGTCGATCAGGAATACCGGCTCGCCGGTTCGGATCGTCCCAGAGGCGGCCTCGGCTATCTTGCCGACCATGGCCTGGCGCGACAAAAGGCCGGTCAGCTTGTCGAAATGGGTTTCCTTGAAGACATAGGCCGCCGATTCGTCGACCCCGGCAAAGAACGAGAGTGCTGCTCCGCCGGCGGCAAGTGCGCAGAGAGCGGCAATGACGCCCGCCATCGTTTCGGCCGGCATGCCGGCCATGCCGTCGCCGAAGCCGAACCTCAGCCCCCACAGTCCAAGGATGAAACTGCCCATGCCCGAGCTGGCGATGGTGATCAGCCGGAACAGCGGAGTCCGTTTGGGATTGCTGACTGCAGGCATGCATTGTCCCCAGATTACGGGGCCTTATAGCGGATATCTCCTTAAAATGAGTTTCCGCCGATGCATCCAATTTTACTGGAGCGCAACTGTCGCCGCCGCGAACTATTCCCGCGTGCCGTCGTTCTGCTTCAATTCCTCCAGTGCCGGCATCGAGACGATGTGATAGCCGGAATCGACATAGTGGATTTCACCGGTGACGCCCGACGACAGATCGGAAAGCAGGTAAAGCGCCGAGCCGCCGACTTCGTCGATGGTCACGGTGCGCCGCAAAGGCGAATTGCGCTGCTGGTAGGAGAACATGTGGCGGGCATCGGACACGCCGGAGCCGGCCAGCGTCCGAACAGGCCCGGCCGAGATGCCGTTCACCCTGATGCCGCGCGGGCCGTAGTCGTTGGCCAGGTAGCGCACGCTGGCTTCCAGCCCGGCCTTGGCGACGCCCATGACGTTGTAGTTCGGCATCACCCTGACCGAGCCGGCATAGGTGAGCGTGATCATCGAGCCGCCATTGCCCATCAACGCGGCGGCGTTGCGGGCGATCTCGGTGAAGGAATAGCAGGAGATCACCATGGTGCGCACGAAGTTGTCGCGGCTGGTGTCGGCATAAAGGCCCTTCAGCTCGTTCTTGTCGGAAAAGCCGATGGCGTGCACCACGAAATCCAGCCCGCCCCAGGCCTTGCCGAGGGTCTCGAAGGTCGCGCTGACCGAGGCGCTGTCCTCGACATCGCAAGGCACGATCAGCGAGGCTCCCACTTTCTCGGCCAGCGGCTTGACCCGCCGCCCGAAGGCGTCGCCCTGATAGGTGAAAGCGAGCTCGGCCCCGTGTTCCGACAGCTTCTTGGCGATGCCCCAGGCAATCGAATGGTCGTTGGCAACACCCATGACAAGCCCGCGCTTGCCCTTCATCAACCCTTCCATGCCTGGCAATCCTTATGAAAAACGCTGGTCTTATGCGGAATAGCGCTGGAAAATCAGCGTTGCGTTGGTGCCGCCGAAACCGAAGGAGTTGGACAGGACGGTGTCGATCCTGGCGTCGTCGATACGCTTGCGCACGATCGGCATGCCCTCGAATTCCGGATCGAGCTCCTCGATATGGGCGCTCTCGCCGATGAAGCCGCCCTGCATCATCAGAATCGAATAGATCGATTCCTGCACGCCGGCCGCACCCAGCGAATGGCCGGTGAGCGACTTGGTCGAGGTGATATAAGGCATCTTGTCGCCGAACACCTCGCGGATGGCGCCCATTTCCTTGGAATCGCCGACCGGCGTCGATGTGCCGTGGGTGTTGATGTAGTCAACCGGCGAAGACACCGTGGCAAGCGCCTGGCGCATGCAGCGGATCGCGCCTTCCCCCGAAGGTGCGACCATGTCGTAGCCGTCGGAAGTCGCGCCGTACCCGACGACCTCGGCGTAGATCTTGGCGCCGCGCGCCTTGGCGTGCTCCAGTTCCTCCAGCACCAGCACGCCGGCGCCGCCGGCGATGACGAAACCGTCGCGGTTGGCGTCATAGGCGCGCGAAGCGGCCGATGCGTTGTCGTTGAACTTCGACGACATGGCGCCCATGGCGTCGAACAGGTCAGACATGGTCCAGTCAAGGTCCTCGTGGCCGCCGGCAAACATCACGTCCTGCTTGCCCCACTGGATGAGCTCATAGGCATTGCCTATGCAATGCGCGGAGGTCGAGCAGGCCGACGAGATCGAATAATTGACGCCGTGGATCTTGAACCATGTGGCCAAGGTGGCCGACGCCGTCGATGACATGGCTTTCGGCACGGCGAACGGGCCGATACGCTTGGGGCTGTTGTTCTTGATCGTGGTTTCGGCCGCTTCGACGATGGTGCGGGTCGAGGGCCCGCCGGAACCCATCACGATGCCGGTCCGCTCATTGGTGATGTCGCCTTCGCTTAAGCCGGCATCGGCGATCGCCTGGTCCATGGCGACGTGATTCCAGGCGGCGCCCTGGCTCAGGAAGCGCATGGCGCGGCGGTCGATCATCGGGGTGGGATCGAGCGTCGGCGCGCCCCAGACCTGGCAGCGGAAGCCGTGTTCGGCGAAGGAATTGGAAAAGCTGATGCCTGATTTGGCATCGTAAAGCGAGCTCTGCACCTCATTGGCATTGTTGCCGATCGACGACACAATGCCGAGCCCTGTCACTACGACCCGTCTCATTCGCAACTCCTTCCCGCGTATTCGGGCGAAAGACCTAGCCGACTTCGCCCTTGATCATACGCAAACAAACTGACGTGGCATCCGTTGGCTACGCGGGCGCCGTGGCGGAAAACGGTCAGGCGGCCGGCTGCTTGGACAGGCCGACCTTCAGATCCGTAGCCGCATATATGGGTTCGCCATCCGCCTTGAGCCACCCATCGGCGATGCCGAGCACCAGGCGGCCGCGCATCACGCGCTTGAAGTCGATGCCATATTCGACCTTCTTCACCGACGGCGTCACCATGCCCTTGAACTTCACCTCGCCCGTCGAAAGCGCCATGCCCTTGCCCGGTTCGCCCAGCCAGCCGAGATAGAAGCCGGTCAACTGCCACATGGCGTCGAGGCCGAGGCAGCCCGGCATGATCGGGTTGCCGATGAAATGGCAGGCGAAGAACCACAGGTCCGGCTTGATGTCGAACTCGGCCCGGATGAAGCCCTTGTCGAAAGCGCCGCCGGTCTCGCTGATCTCGGTTATGCGGTCGAACATCAGCATCGGTGGGTAGGGCAGTTGGGCATTGCCTGGCCCGAACAGGTCACCGCGGGCGCAGGCAAGCAGTTCCTCGTAATCGTAGCTGGACTTTTGACCCGCCATCAAATTTCTGTCCCCGTGTTCCTTCGCGGGCGGCAGGGCGCCCTTCTCGTTGGTTTCCTAACACACTCTGTTTGCGGCCGGAAACCGGCGTTTGCGCTTAACCCGTGCGCCTGCCCGGGTCAATGCGCGCTATTGATCGCATTCGGACTACAGAATATATGTCGGCTGATGTCCGGTTTTGGCTTTTGACGTTTTTTTGCCATTCTGGACCTGTTGGTGGCTGGGCAGCAAAGCTTCGACGCGAAGAGATGGATTCGGGCTACAGGAAGGAAAATGTCGCTGTGGACAAGCGGGTTCGCGAAGCCGGCCTGAGGCCGACGCGCCAGCGCATTGCGCTGGCCGACCTGCTTTTCGCCAAGGGCGACCGCCACCTTTCGGCCGAGGAACTGCACGAAGAGGCGATCGCCGCCGGCGTGCCGGTTTCGCTGGCGACGGTCTATAACGCGCTCCACCAGTTCACCCAGGCCGGACTGCTGCGCATCCTGGCGGTCGAAGGTTCGAAAACCTATTTCGACACCAACACCTCCGACCACCATCACTTCTACGTCGAGGGCGAGAACCGGATTTTCGATATCGAAAGCGGACCGGTGACCGTCTCCAACCTGCCGGCGCCTCCGGAAGGCATGGAGATCGCCAATGTGGACATCGTCGTGAGGCTTCGCCCGAAGCGCGGCAACTGACCCCGTGCGGCCCGTCGATTTGATTGTCCGGTTTGAATGGGCCACCGTCGCCGCGTTGGCTATCGTTTGCTATGCGATCTCCGGTTTTTCCTGGTGGCTGTTTGCGCTGCTCATCCTTGCGCCGGACCTGTCGATGCTGGGCTATCTCGCCGGGCCAAGCGTCGGCGCCGTCACCTACAACGCCTTGCATATCCTGATTGCCCCGCTCGTGCTTCTGCTTGCGGGCGCGTTGCTCGCCGGCCCGATCACGACCGCCGTGGCGCTCATCTGGATCGCGCACATCGCCATCGACCGTGCCCTCGGCTACGGCCTCAAGCTGCCCACCGGTTTTCAGGATACGCATCTCGGCCGCATCGGCCGCCAGCAGGACGGTGTGTCCAGTTAGGCTGTGTTGAGATTCAGGTCAGGCCAAGTCGAGAATGGCGGTTTTCGAGAACCGGAGCGGAGCGTACTTAAAGTACGTGAGCACCGGAAGCGCAGAAAGCCGGCATTCGCAGACCGGCCTCACCTGAATATCGACACAGCCTAGTTCTTGACCTTCTCGCCGGGATAGGCGCCCCACACCTGCGACTGCGCCATCCAGCCGGTATGGCCGTCGAAGGTCATCTCGCACCATTGACCATCGCATTTCTTGATCGAGCCGATCACGCCCGGCTCGATGATGGCGATGACACCCGCATCCTTGTCGGGCTCGTCGAGAAGGTTGATTCGCCCGCCCTTGCCGCGCTGCCAGGGCGCAACGATCGCGGTGCGGCGGCCGGAGAGCAGCGACTGGTTGATCCAGCCTTCCGAGCCGTCGGCATCGCGCACGCGGCGCCATGTGTCGAATTCCTGGATGACTTCCATCGGCAGGCCGGCCTTCAGATACATCCAGTTGACGGAATAATTGGCGCCGGGGCCGACGCGCGAGTTGACCCGGGCCGGCTTGAGGCTGACGAAACGCGGCAGCGGCAGCCCGCTCGGGCCAAGCGTTATGGTTTGCGCCGGCGCGGCCGCGCTTTGCGCGAATGCCTGCGGCGCGCAAAGCAGGGCGCCAAGAATGGCTGCACTGAAGGCCAGGCGAAGCGACGCGAAACCAGACACTTTCGTTCCTTTCGGCGCCGGTCCGTGCGGATGAGCGCCCCTTTTTCTTTGTCTTCGGCGGCACCGCTTGTTACAGGAGTAGACTGATGCCGCGACTGGCTGCAAGTTTCGCCGGTCTTGGTTAAAGAGGTCTCAACGAGATCGGTTTCGAGAGCATGATCCCGAAAAGTGGGAACCGGTTTTCGGAAAAGATCATGCTCCTACAAAGAGTAGGATCAGGATGACGATTCGACGAAACGTCATCCTGATCGAAGAAGCTTCGGGGATAAAATGGCAGGCAAAAAACGGCCCCTCGTCGTCATCACGCGCAAGCTGCCCGATCCGGTCGAAACGCGCATGCGCGAGCTGTTCGACGCAAGGCTGAATGTCGAGGACCGGCCGATGACGCAGCCGGAGCTGGTCGCAGCGGTCAAGGAAGCCGATGTGCTGGTTCCCACCATCACCGACCATATCGATGCCGCGCTGATCGCCCAGGCCGGCGAGAACCTCAAGCTGATCGCGAATTTCGGCAACGGTGTCGACAAGATCGACGTCGCGGCGGCCGCCAAGAAAGGCATCACCGTCACCAACACGCCGAACGTGCTCACCGAAGACACCGCCGACATGACCATGGCGCTGATGCTCGCCGTGCCGCGCAGGCTCGCCGAAGGCGCCAATGTGCTGACGGGCGAGAAGAAATGGGCCGGCTGGTCGCCGACCTGGATGCTCGGCCGGCGCATCTGGGGCAAACGTCTCGGCATCGTCGGCATGGGCCGCATCGGCACGGCGGTCGCCAGGCGGGCCAAGGCCTTCGGCCTATCGATTCACTATCACAACCGGCACCGCGTGCTGCCGGCGGTCGAGGAAGAACTGGAGGCGACCTACTGGGAAAGCCTCGACCAGATGCTGGCCCGCATGGACATCATCTCGGTCAACTGCCCCTCGACGCCGGCGACGTTCCACCTTTTGTCCGGCCGTCGGCTCGCGCTGATGCAGCCTTCGGCCTACCTCGTCAACACCGCGCGCGGCGATATCATCGACGAGGAATCGCTGATCAAGCTCATCCATGACGGCAAGATCGCCGGCGCCGGCCTCGACGTCTACGAGCATGAGCCGGCGCTGAATAGCAAGCTGTTGAAGCTCGCCGCCAAGGGCAAGGTGGTGCTGTTGCCGCATATGGGCTCGGCCACGCTCGAGGGCCGCATCGACATGGGCGAGAAGGTGATCATCAACATCCGCGCCTTCTTCGATGGCCACCGTCCGCCGGATCGTGTCCTGCCGCTCAGGACCTAAGAAAGCTTTAGACGGCGGCGGTCACTGCGCCGTCCGAAGCGACCGTGACGGCGGCTCCGCGGTAGCTGTCGAACGCGCCGCGTTCGAGCCTCACCGCCATCGGCGTTTCCCAGCCCATTTCCCGGGCTACGATCAGGCCGAGCAGCAGGATGGCGTCCGGCTCGTGCAGCACCAGGGCGGCCGGTGCGCGGCCGTTGTGGACAAGCTCCATCAGCACCGCCGAAGCGGATGACGAGCCGATCGTGCCCGGCAGGAACAGAACCCGGCCGGCGATGACTTCGCCATGCTGCGGGTGGCGAACGTCGGCGATACGCCCGGTCCTGGGGTCGACGCCGCCCCAGAAGCTGATCGGCGCCGTCAGCACCAGCGCGTCGCCTTCGCCCGCCTTGCCCGGCACCAGGATTTCGGCCCTCGCGCTCATGCCGCGATATCCGTGAAGACCGGCTTGCCGAGGACCGCGCTTTCGACGCAGTCGGCGAGCGAGGCGTAGAGCACCGCATAGCCGGTGTTGCCCGGCGCGTAATGCGCGAACTTGCCCGAATTGGTCATCAAAACGCCGCCGGCAAGGTCCGGCATGATCGGCGTCACCACCACGCAGGTGTCGGCGACGACAACGACGCCGCTGGCTTCAAGCCGCTTCCGCCGGCCGTTCTGCTCCAGCAGGGCAAGCGCATGGCGACCGGTGCAGGCGTAGATCGGCACCGCGAGCCGCCGTCCGGCGATCAGCCGCTCCAGGTAGTCGAACTCCGCGTGCGACAGATGCGGGCTGCCGATCGCCACCGCATCGATGGTCTTGGTCGCGGCCGTGGTCGACAGGCCGGCACGGGCCGTCGCCACCATGGCGGGCGTCACGCGGATCACCGTTTCCGGCTCCGGCCCGGCCAGAATGGCTTCGGCGTCGGGAGCCTCGGGCGTCACGCCGGCAATGTGGAACAGGCCGACCGCACCGGACGATGCGGCCGCCGCGCCGAAGGCTTTCAGCGCGTCTTCGCCGGGATTATCCGTCACGCCGGTAACGATGGCGATGGCGTTGCCCACCTCGCGGCCATAGAGGCTGCCCAGCACCGGCCAGGCGATCTCCGAGGCAAGGAAGGACGGCGACAGGCCCGAGACATCGAAAATGAGCCGCGCTCGGCGGTTCTCCGTCCGATGCAGGCCGTAGTCAGGCGCTCTGGCAGTGATGGCGCAGGCAATGTCCAGGAAATCGCCATAGCGGTTGGTGCGCGCGCCCAGCACCGAATTGCAGAAGACGACCGCGTTGGACTCCCCCCAGGCGACGTCGCTGCCGAGCGCGGGCCTGTGTCCGGCCTGGTACGGGGCGCAGGTCCAGCTCTGCTCGCAGCCCAGCTTGCGATAGGCCTCCATCATCCGCCGCGCCATGCCACGCTGCGGCTCCTCGAGGCGGATGCGCGAGCAACCCATCAGGTCGAGCGCCCCGACATTGAGCGTCGAGCGCACCGCGACCTTCGCACCACCTTCGACCAGTTTTTCAGCGAACAGCGTGCCGGAATCGCCGTGATACAGAGCGCCATCGATATGCGTGGAGACGATCGGGATCAGTCGCGGCGCGCCGAGCAGGCGAGCGCTTTCGGCGACGATGCGCATCGCCATGCCCACGCCGTCCCGGCCGGCGGCGATCGCCCGTTCTTCCGGGCTGAGGACCAGGCTCAAGACAGCACCTTGCGCATGGTGATGGAGGTCGGCCTGTCATAGCCCGCATGCGCCGTGCGCTCGGTCTCACGGAAGCCGAGCTGGGTGAAGGCTGCATGGTTTGCGGTCAGTTCGATACGGGTCTGAAGCTCGATGGCGTCCATGCCGCGCTTGCGGGCAAGATTCTCCACCGCCCGCATCAGCCGGGTTCCGATGCCTTGGCCCTGCAGCCGTGGCTCGACCGCCAGCTTGCCGACATAGAAATCCCGCGACCGTTCCAGGGCGAAGACACAGCCGACGATGCGGCCGTTCTCGACGGCCAGAAACCCCGTCTCCCGCTTCGCCTTCGCGGCAAGCGCCTCGGCGGTCAAAAGATGCGCCGAGGAGGGCGGGTCGATGACGCCGTCCATGTAGGCGAAGGCGCGCCGGATCAGCGCGAGGAGGTCGTCCCACCGATCGAAATCCGCTGGAAGGCCGGTTATGGAGATGCCGACGTTCTGGTCCATGCGTTCAGACGGCCTTGTAGCGGATAGTGTCGAAGCGGGCCGTCAGCCCGTCATAGAGCAGCAGCCGGCCGATCAGCGGCTCGCCTATGCCAGCGATCAGCTTGATCGCCTCCATCGCCTCCAGCGTGCCGATGACGCCCGTCAGCGCGCCGACGATGCCGGCGACGGCGCAGGACGGCACCAGCCCTTCGGGCGGGGCTTCCGGAAACAGGTCGCGATAGCTTGGATTGCGCTTGCCGTCGGCGCCAGCCTCGAACGGCTTCAGCACCGTCACCGAGCCGTCGAAGCGCCCGACGGCCGCCGTGACGAGGGGTTTCTTCTCGCCCGCGCAGGCATCGGCGACGGCGTAGCGCGTTTCGAAATTATCGGAGCCGTCGACGACGATATCGTAGCCGGCGACGAGGGCA
Source organism: Mesorhizobium sp. CA10 (assembly GCF_020165285.1). Lineage (NCBI taxonomy): Bacteria > Pseudomonadati > Pseudomonadota > Alphaproteobacteria > Hyphomicrobiales > Phyllobacteriaceae > Mesorhizobium > Mesorhizobium sp. CA10. Next base: position 37,833 of record NZ_JAIUHV010000002.1, on the reverse strand, counting down.
GGGGCATTCTCCTCCGTCAACCTCAGGCGGTGCGATTCCACCGTGACGTTGGGATTGATGCGCATGATCGCTTCCCGTGCGCTGTCGGTCTTGGCCATGCCGACCCTGTCGCTGCCATGGATCACCTGCCGTTGCAGGTTGGACAAGGAGACGGTGTCGTCATCGACGACGCCGAGCGTGCCGACGCCGGCGGCGGCAAGATATTCGAGCACCGGCGCGCCGAGCCCGCCGGCACCGATCACCAGCACCCGTGCCCGTTTCAGCTTCTGTTGGCCCGGCCCGCCGATCTCCGGCAGCACGATATGGCGGGCGTAGCGTTCGAGCTCTTCGTCGGTGAGGGCGGCGTCGGTCATGGCTGGACCATATCGCCGTGGCGAGGCCTTGTCAGTAAGCGCAAGGCGCGGCCTTGTCGCATATACGCAGGTGCAGAACTCGCTTCAAAGGTCAGCCGGTCGGCTCGACGTTGCCGTGCTCGACGGTCAGGAACTGCGCGCGGCCGGCAAGGCTGGAGAATAGGGCGGCATCGGTGCCAGTCATGAAGGCCTGGCAGTTCAGCTCTTCCAGGATGGAGAACAGCGCCGCGCGCCGGCCCGCGTCGAGATGCGCGGCGATCTCGTCCAGCAGAAGGATCGGCGTCAGTCCCGACATCTCGCCGGTCAGCCTGGCATGCGATAGCACGATGCCGACCAGCAGCGCCTTCTGCTCGCCGGTCGAGCAAAGCTCGGCCGGCATCGACTTCGGCCGGTGCCGCACCACGAGATCGGAACGATGCGGGCCGTCCAGCGTGCGGCCGGCGGCGCGATCGCGCTCGCGGCCATTGGCAAGCGCGCGGCGGAAGCGCTCCTCGACATCGACGGCCGGCGCGACGGCGACCTCGCTCTCCAGGTCGCCGGCAAGGCTGATGTCAGCCTGCGGAAACGGTCCGCTGCCCGGCAATCTGTCGATCATGGCGGCAAGCAGCCTTATCAGCTCGGCCCGCGCCGCGGCGATCGCCACCCCGGTCTCGGCCATCTGCGTCTCGATCGCGTCGAACCAGGCGCCGTCGCGGGAGCCTTCGGTAAGCAGGCGGTTACGGCCGCGCATGGCTTTCTCATAATCGAGCGCGCGCTGGCCATGCCCGGGATCGATCGCCAGCACCAGCCGGTCGAGGAAGCGGCGGCGGTCCGCCGCCGGCCCTGGAAACAGCCCGTCCATCGCCGGCGTCAGCCACACGACCCGCAGCCATTCCAGCATATCCTCGGTCGATCGCGCCGGCGCGCCGTTGATCCGTACCTTCCTGCCGCCTTCGCCGGCGGCGTCTCCGCCGGAAATTCCGGTGCCGATCTCGACCTGGCCTCCCGGCCCCTCAATGCGCGCATGCAAGGCGAAGCCGCCATCGCCGCCTTCGCGCGCCACATCGCCATAGGGCGCGCGGCGCAGGCCGCGGCCGGGCGTCAGGAACGAGATCGCTTCCAAGAGATTGGTCTTGCCGGCGCCATTGTCGCCTGACAGCACCACCGCGCCGGGCGCGAGCTCGAGCGACAGCGTCGCGTAATTGCGAAAATTCGTAAGTATAAGCTTACTTATATAGCTTTGCTGCCGAAGCTGTTTCGCATCCGAGTTCACGGCGACACATCAGGTCCGTCAGAGCAATTCCAGGAAAAGTGCACAGCGGTTTTCCGTCCGGAATTGCGTCAAGGTGACTGAGCCTAGACCCGCATCGGCATCAGCACGTAGAGCGCGGTCTCGTCGGCCATGTCGTGGATCAGCGTCGGCGAGCCGGCATCGGCCAGCATGAATTTCGCCTCCGTGCCGGTGAGCTGGGCCGCGACGTCGAGCAGATATTTGGCGTTGAAGCCGATCTCGATCGGGTCCGAAGAATAGTCGGCCGCCAGTTCCTCGGTGGCGCTGCCCGAGTCGGGGTTGTTGACGGCTAAGGTGACCTGGCCGTCATTGATCGAAAGCTTCACCGCCCGGCCGCGCTCGGAGGAAATGGTCGAAACGCGGTCCACCGCCGCGGCGAAGCTCTGGCGGTCGATGATCAGCTTCTTGTCGTTGCCGGTCGGGATGACACGCTGATAATCGGGGAAAGTGCCGTCGATCAGCTTCGAGGTCAAAACCACACTGCCGATCGTGAAGCGGATCTTGGTGTCCGACAGCTCCGTGGTCACCGCCACATCGGGATCGTCGACCAGCTTCTGCAGCTCGCTCACCGTCTTGCGCGGAATGATGATGCCGGGCATGCCTTCGGAGCCTGCCGGCGCGTCGATCTCGGCCCGCGCCAGGCGATGCCCGTCGGTCGCCACCGAGCGCAGTTTCAATTTGCCGCCGACCTCATGCGTGTGCAGGAAGATGCCATTGAGATAATAGCGCGTCTCTTCGGTGGAGATGGCGAACTGCGTCTTGTCGATCAGCCCTTTGAGCGCCGCCGATTCCAGCCGGAAGATATGCGAGAACGAACCGGCCGAAAGCTCCGGGAAGTCGGATTGCGGCAAGCACTGCAGGCGGAAGCTCGAACGGCCGGAGGTGACGGTCATCGCATTGCCGTCCTCGTCCGTCTTCAGCATCACCTCCGCGCCGTCGGAAAGCTTGCGCACGATGTCATAGAGCAGATGCGCCGGCACTGTCGTCGCGCCGCCGCGCTCGACTTTGGCGGGCGTTGCCTCCGTCACTTCGAGGTCGAGGTCGGTCGCCTTCATCTCGAGGCTGGCGCCCTCGGCGCTGAGCAGCACGTTGGACAGGATCGGTATGGTGTTGCGCCGCTCGACCACGCGGTGGACGTGGTTGAGCGACTTCAAGAGATTTGACCGTTCCAGGATAACACGCATGACGAAACAGGCTCGCTTCAAGAATGAACAGGTCACCGGCAGGCGGCATCCCGTGAAAGCTCTAAAAGGCTTTCAGAATCTGTGTAAGCTGACAGTAAAAAGCCTGCAAACGCAAGCCCGCGGCGCCGGTTCCGACCGGCGGCGCGGGCTTTCTGGGGATAAAGCCGGCGAAGCGTGCCGCCGGCTGTTTGTGCGCTCCTTCAGGCCTGGTCGTTGATCAGCCTTCTGAGCAGTTCCAGTTCCTGCGCCAGCGTGTTGTCCCCGCCCGAAAGGTCCTCGATCTTGCGCACGGCATGCAGCACGGTCGTGTGGTCGCGGCCGCCGAACCGCCGCCCGATCTCCGGCAATGAGCGCGGTGTCATCACTTTCGACAGATACATCGCAACTTGCCGCGGCTTGACGATCGTGCGCGTGCGCCGATTGGACAGAAGCTCGGTCTTCGACACGTTGTAGTGGCGCGCCACGATGCGCTGGATGTCCTCGATGCGCACCCGCTTCGGCTCGCCGGAGCGGTAGATGTGGCCGAGGATCTCGTCGATGCGGTCGATAGTGATCTGCGGCTCGAAGGACTGGCGGAACAGAAGCTGGTTGAAGGCGCCTTCGAGCTCGCGCCCGCTGCCGGTCACCGTGCGCGCGACATGCTCCAGGATCTCGTCCGAGATGTCGAGCGAGGTGTCATCGGTCTTGGTGCTGGCGCGGCGCAGTTTCAGCATGCCGAGCCGCATGGCGAAATCCGGCGCCGACATCTCCAGCGCCACGCCGCCATTGAGGCGCGAACGCACGCGCGGCTCCAGCGATTCCAGTTCCGAGGGCGGCCGGTCGGCCGCGACCACCACCTGCTTGGCGCTGTCGAGCAGCATGTTGATGAGATGGCAGAATTCGTGCTGGATCGACTTGCCCTGCAGGAACTGCATGTCGTCGATGATCAAGAGATCGATATCGCGCAGCTGCTCCTTCAGCGTCAGCGCGTTGTTGTCGCGGATCGCGGTGGCGAAGCGCCACATGAAATATTCCGCCGTCAGGTAGACGACGCGCGACTTCGGGTTTTGCCGCAGCGATTCCGCGGCGATCGCTTGCAGGAGATGCGTCTTCCCGAGCCCGACGGTCGCGTGCAGGAAAAGCGGGTTGAAACGTACCGCGCTGGACTGCGATTCCGCCACCGCCCTGGCCGCTGCGAAGGCCACCCTGTTCGACGGCCCTTCGATGAAGGAGGAGAATGTGTAACGCGGGTCAAGCGGCGACCCCAACACATTGTGGCGGAACTCCGGTTCCGCTGACACACCCTGGCGGGGCGCCGGCGCCCGTTGCTCCACACGCCCGGCGCTCGCGGTGCCGTTGGCAAGCGCGGTATGCGTCTGCTTGGTCATCTTGCGCGCCGGCGCGATCTCGGGCTCGACAGGATTGCGCCCCTGGCGCGTTGCGGTGCGCACGACGATCTCGATCTTGAGGACGTCCGCATCCTCATGCCGCCACAGCTCCGCGATAAGCTCGAGGTAATGGCCGTTGATCCAGGACCGCAGGAAGGCTGTAGGCACGGAGATGCGAACGACGCCGCGGGAAGCCTCGGCGACCTTCATGCGACCGAACCAGCTCGAATAGACCTCGGCTCCAAGACGCGCCTTCAGCTGGGCCTTGACCCGTTCGAACTTCTGTTCCGCGTCGCTGGATACCGCCACGTCGCCCCCTCCGACAAAAGTTGCTGGAAATGGGAGCTCGCCCGCTATCTCCCTTTCAATGCCGCTCTGCATGATCAAAGTCCCTTTGTCTTCTCGTACCCTTTTTCCGCCGGGGATGCGCCTCCTGCATCCTTGGTCCGGCGACCCTCATTCAGCCGCGATGCCATTGCCGCCGCCGGCAACAATCGTCGCAACTCGCGCAAGGGACCAGCTGCCGGCTCCGCACGCCGGCCACCGACAAAGACAAGTCAATACCTCACCCTCCGGCGAAAACGCCGGCGAGACATCGACTGCCATGTACAATTACGCCAGTCCCCTACCCGCACCGAAGAGACAAACCAAGCCGTACGCGGAATTGCTCCACGTCATGAATTCCGCCATTTTGTGCTGGCCGATTCAGGCTGGGTCAGGGGCTAGAGCCCGTCCCTTCGATGGATGGACATTACCGAAATCGCTGTGGATAGGGCAAGGCCACATCTAACGGTTTTTTAACGAATCTGGTTACCGGACGGGGCTCAAAATCGGGAGCTGCGCCGGCACGTTTTGACAAAGCCATTGTGATTCAAACCCTTTTCCGGCGAATATGAAAAAGGCCGCCCGAAACGAAATATTCTGAAATAATTGTCTTGACAGCTACTTCTCCCCCGCCGCTCGACCTTGAGCTGAACAAGCTGTGGACGACCGGCTGTAAGCCTATGAAAAGACTGCGGATTTTTTGCCAGGCAAATTTAGGCAGTTGCCGCGGGGAGGGCGTTCCGCTGTCAGCGGCGTTGAATATGCCGGCAAAACATTACTGGTGTTGGAATCACGTCGCGAGCGTTGCTCACGAGCAATTTTTTTAAGTACTTGCCGGCAAACGAAAAAAACCCGGTCTATGCGACCGGGTTCAACATCGAGCGAGTAAGGATTAAGTCGGTCAGGCCGACAGCGTCTTGACCCGCTGGGCCAGCCGCGAAACCTTGCGGGAAGCCGTGTTCTTGTGAACGACGCCCTTGGTGGCGGCGCGCATCAATTCAGGCTCCGCCGCCTTGAAGGCTGCCACCGCCGCGGCCTTGTCGCCGGCGGCCAGCGCCTCTTCGACCTGGCGCACATAGGTGCGGACACGCGAGCGACGGTTCTTGTTGATCGCCGCGCGGCGGGCGATCTTGCGCGTTGCCTTTTTGGCCGAAGACGTGTTGGCCATGATGCCTCTCTTCCGATCTGGTGGGCGCCAGCGGGTGCCGCAGGGCGCAAAAAACAAACGGGCAGCCACAGGCCGCCTCGGTTGGTGCGGCTTATAGTTCAGCTTTTCCGGCGCGTCAACGCCACTTGGCGGTCTTTTTGGAGACTGGAAGCGCGTCACGTCGTGACCCGCCTTCAGTCATTCGGCATCATGCTCTAGCGGTTGGTGAAATTCGGCTTCCGCTTCTCCACAAACGCGGCCATGCCTTCCTTCTGATCGTCGAGCGCGAACAGCGAATGGAACAGGCGGCGCTCGAAGCGCAGCCCTTCGGCGAGCGTCGTCTCGTAGGCGCGGTTGACGGCCTCCTTGGTCATCATGACCGACGGCAGCGAGAACTCGGCGATCTTGGCCGCCGCCTTCAGCGCCTCCTCGGCAAGCTCGGCGACCGGCACCACCCGCGAGACAAGTCCGCTGCGCTCGGCTTCGGCAGCGTCCATCATCCGCCCGGTCAGGCACATGTCCATCGCTTTCGACTTGCCGACGAATCGGGTCAGCCGCTGCGAGCCGCCCATGCCCGGCATGACGCCGAGCGTGATTTCGGGCTGGCCGAACTTGGCGTTGTCGCCGGCGATGATGAAATCGCACATCATGGCCAATTCGCAGCCGCCGCCGAGCGCATAGCCCGCGACCGCCGCGATGATGGGCTTGCGCGTGCGCGTGAATTCCTCCCAGCCGACGAAGAAGTCCTGCGTGTAGGCGTCGGCGAAGGACATCGCCTGCATTTCCTTGATATCGGCGCCGGCGGCAAACGCCTTCTCCGACCCTGTAAGCACCATCGCGCCGATCTCGGGATCGGCATCGAACGCGCGCGCCGCCGCCACGACCTCCGCAAGGACCTGCGAATTCAGCGCATTGAGCGCCTTGGGCCGGTTCAGCGTGATCAGCCCAACCTTGCCGCGTGTTTCCACGATAACGGTTTCATAGGCCATGATTCGCTTCCTTCCGCGGCAGTGGGACGATCGATACGTTCCTAGCTTACCGCTGACAGGTCCGGCAATAGAAGGTCGAGCGGCCGCTTTGCACGATGCGCTCGATGTGGCCGCGGCAGCCCGGCTTGGGGCATGGTTCCCCCTCGCGATCGTAGACTGCGAAGGAATGCTGGAAATAGCCGAGCGATCCGTCGGCCTGGACATAGTCGCGCAGCGAGGAGCCGCCGGCGGCGATCGCATCGGCGATGACCGAGCGGATCGCTTCGGCAAGGCGCGCGCTTTGCTCTTTCGCCTTCTTGGCCGACCCGGCGATGGTGCCGGCTTCGCGCAGCGGCGAGAGGCCGGCGCGCCACAAGGCCTCAGCCACGTATATGTTGCCGAGTCCGGCGATCAGCCGCTGGTCGAGCAGCGCTGCCTTGAGGGGCGATCTGCGACCCTTCAACAGCGAGGCGAGCAGGGGACCGTCGAGCGCGTTGCCAGTTGGCTCGATGCCGAGCCCCGCCAGCATCGGATGCGTGTCCGGCGCTCCTTCGGCAAACAGCATGAAGCCGAAGCGGCGCGGGTCGTTGAAGATGACGCGGGAGCGCTCGTCCCTCGGAGAGATGACGTCGAACACGACATGGTCGTGCGCCACGCTTTTCGAGCGGTCGTGGTGGAAGGCGCCGGGGACGTCGCTGCTTTCCGCGGCTTCGATCCGGAACGACCCCGACATGCCGAGATGGCAGATGAGAACCGGACCGTTTTCGATATGCATCGTCAGGTATTTGGCGCGCCGGCCAAGCGCCGTCACGGTCTTGCCGGCAAGCCGTTCCGAAAAGCGTTCGGGGAAAGGAAAGCGAAGGTCGGCCCTGCGCGCCTTGACCTCGACGAGCCGCGCCCCTTCCAGGACCGGCTGCAGCCCGCGCCGGACGGTCTCGACTTCGGGCAGCTCAGGCATGGCCGCCTATCATCGCAAGGAACGATGTTCCGTGGCGACCGGCAGCCAGGCCGAGGTGGTCCGCGACGGTCTCGCCGATATCGGCGAAGGTCGGCCTGAGCCCGATGTCGCCGCCCGTCAGTCCCGGCCCGATACCGATCACCGGAATGCGTTCGCGCGTATGGTCGGTGCCGCGCCAGGTCGGATCGTTGCCATGATCGGCCGTGAGGATAAGCAGGTCGCCAGGCCTAATCCGCGACAGCGCCTCCGGCAGTCGGCGGTCGAACGCTTCGAGCGCTCCGGCATAGCCGGCGACGTCGCGCCGGTGACCGAACTCGGTATCGAAATCGACAAAATTGGCAAAAACCAGGTCGCCGTCGCCGGCATCGTCCATCGCGCTGAGCGCCTTGTCGAACATTGCCATGTTGCCGCCGGCCTTGCGCACTTCCGAAATGCCGCGATGAGCGAAGATATCGCCGATCTTGCCGACGGCGATGACCTTGTTGCCGCGCCCGGTCAGCCGGTCGAGCAGGGTCGGCTCCGGCGGCGGCACCGCATAATCGCGGCGATTGTGGGTGCGCTGGAACGTGGCCGGCGTCTCGCCCACGAATGGCCGAGCGATCACCCGCCCGATCTTGAGCGGCTCGACCAGCCGACGCACCGTGAGGCAAAGCTCATAAAGCCGCTCCAGGCCGAAATGCGTCTCATGCGCGGCGATCTGCAGCACGGAATCGACCGACGTGTAGCAGATCGGCTTGCCGGTGCGGATATGCTCTTCGCCGAGCCGCTCGATGATCTCGGTTCCGGGTGCATGGCAGTTGCCTAGGATACCCGGCAGCTTGCCCTCGCGGATGATGGCGTCGGTCAGGTCGGCCGGAAAGGCGGGCACCGTATCGGGGAAATAGCCCCAATCGAAACGTACCGGCAGGCCGGCGATCTCCCAGTGGCCGGAGGGCGTGTCCTTGCCGCTCGACACTTCCTGTGCGGCTCCATGAAAGACCGAGGCGACCGGCGGCGCGTCGATACCGGTTTTCAGTCCCGTCGCGGTTTGCGCCGCCCGGCCAAGTCCGAGCGACATCATGTTGGGCACGGCGAGCGGCCCTTTGCGCAAACCTTGCCGATCGGCACGACCATCGGCGCAAGCCTGAAAAATATGCCTGAACGTGTCGGCGCCGGTATCGCCATAGCGTTCGGCGTCGGCCGCGCCGCCGATGCCGAAAGAATCGAGAACGAACAGGAACGCGCGCGCCATGGGTATCTTTATTGTGAGCCTTGATCGCCAGACATAAGGTTCCCCGGCGGCGTTGGCAAATCGGAAACCAAACCGCAACGGCTTGGCGCCATAGTTGCGGCGAGGCGCGGATGCGGGGCGGGAGCGTGGCAGGTATGGCAAGGCGCGGCAAAACCGCGACAAGGCAAGCCGTGAAGATGTGCGCGGCCGCTCTCGCGGCCTTAGGTGCCGCCTCCTCGCCGGCACGCGCCGACTGGCGTGGCGACATCGGCACGTTCCGCATCGGCATCGTTGCCGAACCAGGCGGCGGCAACACCGTCCCGGGGCTCGCGCGCCTGACCGACGCCTATGCCAATGCGCTCGGCATGACGGTCGAGTTCGTCGTTGCGCGCGACTACGCGGCGCTGATCGAGGCGCAGGCGAGCGGGCGCGTGCAATATGCGATCTATTCCGCTCTCGCCTATGCCACGGCCTCGGAGCGCTGCGGCTGCGTCGAGCCGCTGGTGGCGCCGGTCGATACCGACGGCGCCGTCGGCATCCGTTCCGTCCTGGTGACGCGCGACGGCCGGCTTGCGGACCTTGCCGCCATGGCTTCGCACCGGATCGCGATAGCGCCAGCCGAAAACGTCGGCGGCGCGCTGCTGCCGCTGGCGGCGCTGCGGGCCGAAGGCGTCAAGATCGCGCGGGACTCGCCCTTCCTGCAGCGCGCCGCTTCGGCCACAACGGCCGAGACAATGCTCGCCGGCGGCGAAGCGGACGCCCTATTCGGCTGGGAACCGGCCGATACCGATGGCCGGTCCACCCGTTCCGAGGGCACCGTCGCGCGGCTGGAGGCTGCCGGCATCCCCCAGGCGTCGCTTCGGGTGTTGTGGACCTCGGGCCTCTTGCGCTACGGCCCGCACGCCGTCCGCAACGATCTCGATCCCGAGGCAAAGCGCCGGCTGACGGTCTTCCTAACCAATCTCAAGTTCCAGACGCCCGACATATACGATCTGCTGGAGGCGGCGCATTCCGGTGGCTTCGTGCCGGCGGCGTCCAAGGATTACGCTATGGCCACGGCCATTGTGCGGCACGCATCCGACGGCCGAGACTGACCGTCAGCAATCGCTGCAGGGGATCGTTGGGCTCCGGCGAGGCCGGAGATAGTAGGTCTCGCTCATGTTTATGTGGCTGAAGGTCGACAACAGTCCAAGCGCCTTCTGCTGGTTGTTGTTCTCGCTCCAGGCGATGACGGGCACATAGCCGAGGTCGCTTTCCACGCGGACCAGGAAAGTGTTGCGGATTTTCAGCGTCGAAGGGACGGTCGTGGTGTCGCCGGGACTGGCATCGACGCTGTAGGTGTTGCCCACCAGCTTGCGCGACCACGCCACCTTCACTGTCGGCGATGCCTCGTCGGATATCTGTATGCCGGTGATGATGATCGTCGGATCCGAGCGATTGTAGGGCCGAAGCGTCGATATGCCGATCTTCATCATTGCATCGAGGTTAGCCTTCACGACGGCCTGCTGCTGCGTGACGAGGTCCGCGACCATGCTGCCGATGCGGCTGACCTTCTTGCCGGTCTCGATGGCCTGCGAGGCCTCCATCGTGATGAAATACATGATCAGGAGCACCGGCACGATGAACGCGAACTCGATCGCCGCGATGCCGCGGCGATCGCGGCAAAACTGCTTCACCTTCGCCGAAATGCCCCGGAGTGCCCCCGCACTATGCATATCGTCCTCCACGCCGCGGCTTAGCCGTCGAGCAGTCTCAATTGTCGTCGAACGGCTCGTTCTGCCAGGTCACCGAAGCGAAATGCAGTGTGTTGCCGTCTTTCAGATTGGCCATCGACTTGGCCAGGAAATCGGTCATCACCGGCCATTTGTAAAACACCCGCAACATGTTGATGGACTCCGCCAGTCCGGGCGACACCGTGAAATTCATTGAGTTGGTGCCTTGCACCAGCACGATATCGCCATTGACGATCTTGAAGCCCGCCGTGGCGGCGTCGGCGAAACTCGGATATTCGCGCAGATCCACCAGCAATCCCGGGCAGTCCTTGGCCACCATGATCTCAAGCCTGCTGCAGATCAGCTGCTTGATGGAGGCTTCGGTGACGTTCGTCTTCTGCAACTGCCCGGTCCGCAGCTGGCGGGCGACATCGTCGGCGACGTTGGCCATCACCTCCTGGCCGGCGAACGAAATGCAGCTCTCGAGGATGGCGAAGACGAGAAGCGCGAACGGGATGGCGAGCATCGCGAATTCCATCGCCGTGCTGCCGCGCCTGTCGCTGAAGAAGCCGGGGCGGACTTTGACCCGCGCCTTGTTGTCCAGGCCGCTGCCGGATGTGGCATCCTTGCTCATATTGCGTTCCTGCCGATCCCCTTGGCGGTACCGGCGGTAAGGTTAGCGATAACCCATTGAGTTCCGGTTTTGATGATCGTTAAATTCGTCGGGCAAGCTTTAAGCCGTCTTTAATGCCCGTGGGTTCGCGCCCTCGCAGAGCTCAGTGCCCGGCGCTCATTTCGGCTTCGGAAGTTTTCTCGGCCTCGCTCTTGAACGCGCTCTCGCAATAGGGCGTGCAGGACATGGTCTGGACTTCGGCGCGTCGGTAGATGCGCACCGAGGAGGCGGCTTGTCGCACGACGGTCACCTGTTCGTCGATGATCGGGCTGCCTTCCGAGTCGAGCACGACCAGATTGGTGACACCGAAGCCCTTGCCGGTGAGAACGATGGTCGAGGCGTCCTGCACGGAGGCGTCGGCGATTGCCGGGTTGCCGATGACGACCGTGTCGGCCCCGCGTGACAATTTGACGATCTTGGCCTGGTTCATGGTGACTTCGATACCGGCGCCGGCCCTGGCCGGCATGACCAAGGCAGCAGTTGCCAGCAGCGCGGCGACTGGAAACAGCGATCTCGACAATGTCATTGAAGCGCTCCCGGCAGGCAGATTCTTCAACGGAACATGAACGAGATTGGTGAACCAACGGTTAAGTCGGGCCCGCATGATTAAGGATCGCCTGCATGGTGCGCCATGCGTCCATGGCGCTTACTGTTTTAGGAATATTGCACAAGCGCCGATTTCCGGGGGTCCAGGCCGGCTGGCAATGTTTAGGCCGCGGTTAACCACGCAGTGCGTTCGCCACCGGAAAGGAATCGGTAAGGCTGTTTATTAAGCCGATCGAAACGGCTTCTCCCTAGATTTGCACCATCCGATCAACCCGGAAGAGACGTTGACGGAAGTGCTGTAACACGTGGAGTAGGAGCTCTCGAATGTCTAATCTCATCGCACGTTTCGTGAAGGACGAATCCGGCGCGACCGCCATCGAATACGGTCTGATCGCCGCTCTCATCGCGCTTGCCATCATGGTTGGCGCCACCCAGCTCGGCAGCGCGCTGAACGCCAAGTTCGCCAACATCGCCACCACCCTCAACGGCGCCGGCAATCCGTGACAGGCTGCGGTATCGCGCCTTTTCGGCAGGAAGGAAAAGGGCCGCCAGCTGGTGGCCCTTTTTTCATGCAGCCGGCCGATTTTGATCGTCCGGCCTCATCGATCGTTAATCCAGCGCGCCTAGGATGCCGCTGAAAACATGCCACAGGCACGCCGCATCCATGCTTGAAGCCGTGATCTTCGTCGTATTTCCTTTCTGCATGCTGTTCGCTGCGATCTCGGACACCCTGTCGATGACGATCGCCAACCGCGTTCCCGTGTTGTTGGTGGCTACATTCGCGCTTGTTGCGCCGCTCGCCGGCATGGACTGGTCAACCTATGGCTGGCACTTCGCCGCCGGCGCCCTAGTGCTTGCCACGACCTTCGGCCTTTTTGCGCTCGGCGGCATGGGCGGCGGCGACGCCAAGCTTCTGGCCGCGACCGCTCTGTGGATGGGTCTCAACATCAACCTGATCGGATATCTGGTGACGTCGGCTTTCATCGGCGGCCTGCTTACCCTCGCAATCCTTGCCTACCGAAAATCGCCGCTCGTCACGTACACCGGCCACAGCCGATTTCTGCGCCATTTCGCGGACGAGAGCGTTGGCATCCCATATGGCATCGCGCTTGGCGCCGGTGGACTGATCACTTTCCCGGATTCGCCGCTGATGGTCTGGGCGCTGCAGAGGCTCACGACATAGGCCCGGCGATCTCAACGTGGGCGATCCCAAGCGGCCGCCTTTTATCAGATCGGAAGCGGCCCCGGCCGCTTTTTCTGTTACCGGCGGGCCATTCAATCCAATTTGAGTAAACCTTAAATTAATCACGATCGTAAGCATTGCATTAACCTTGTTTTGACGATTGCAGCTGCAAAGTCCGGCCTGGCGAGGTGGTTTTGCCATGAGGCGAAGGGTTTCGGACGAATGCCAGCATCCCGATTGATTATTCTGGGCGTGGCTGCGGTCGCGGCGGGTGGCGCGGGCTACGTGGCGAAGAACATGGTCGTAGCGCCGCCGCCTCAGGTCATTGTCGATGCGCCCAAGCAACCGGCGATCGCAGTGCAGGATGTGCTGGTGCTTTCCGGTGACGTGTCGATGGGCAGCCAGCTCGGCACCAACATCGGCTGGGAAGCATGGCCGGCCGATGGCGTCAACGCCAATTTCATCACGCGCGCCGCCGAGCCTGACGCGATCGAAAAGCTCAAGGGGTCGGTCGCCCGCGTCGCCATGTATACCGGCGAGCCGTTGCGGCGCTCCAAGCTGGTCGGCGAGGGGCAGAGCTTCATGTCCTCAATCCTGCCCTCCGGCATGCGCGCCGTCGCGACCGCGATATCGGCCGACACGTCCGCCGGCGGCTTCATCCTGCCCAACGACTTCGTCGACGTCATCATGACCCGCCGCGCCGACACCGGCAACGGCGGCAGCGGCTTCAACACCGAGACGATCCTCAAGAACATCCGCGTGCTGGCCATCGACCAGACCATCCAGGAAGACGAGGAAGGCAAGAAGACCAGGGTCGGCCAGACCGCGACACTGGAGCTGACGCCGCAGCAGGCGGAGATCATCACAGTGGCGCAGCAGATGGCCGACCGCCTGACGCTGGCGCTGCGCCCGATCACCGACATCCATGAAAAGACGACGGACGAAGCCGACTATCTGGTCAACGGCAACGGCCGACGCGGAACCGTGCGGCTGATTAAGTCCGGCGAGGTTTCCGAGGTGGGAGCAAGGAAATGAGGCTGAACGGTAAACTGCTGCCCTTCCTGGCCGCCGCGGCGATCGCTTTTTTCGTGCTCGGCACCGGCGCCCCGGGACTGGTCGAAGCCAAAGCCGCGGGAGCCGGCGTATCGGCTTCCGTCGCCACGCAGCGCGTCAAGCTCGGCCTCAACAAATCCGTGGTCATCGACTTGCCGAGCGACGCCTATGATATCCTCGTCGCCAATCCGGCCGTTGCCGATGCCGTGACGCGCACCGCGCGGCGCATCTACCTGTTCGGCAAGACGGTCGGCGAGACGAACATCTTCGTCTTCGGCCCCAACGGCGAGCAGATCGTCAGCCTGGATCTGGCCGTCGAGCGCGACGTCGCAGGGCTGGAAGACTATCTCAAGCGCTTCATTCCGTCCTCGCAGATCAAGGTCGAGCTTCTCAACGACAACGTCGTCCTGACGGGCATGGTCGACACACCGCTCGATTCCAAGCGGGCCGTCGACCTGGCAACCATCTTCGTGTCTGGCGGTGAAGCGACGACGGGTCAATATTCGCAGACCGCCGCCGGCGGCTCGGTCAATGGCGGCGTCGACATCAACAATCCCGACCAGGAGCGCCGGACCTCCAAGATCGTCAACCTCTTGCAGATCATCGGCGACGACCAGGTGACGCTTAAGGTGACCGTCGCCGAAGTCAGCCGCTCGGTGATGAAGCAGCTCGGCGTTAACATGGTTGGCCGCGGTGGCAGCAATGGCATCAGCTATGGTGCGACCAGCGATACTTTCCCGGGTTTGGGCAAGCCACTGTCCTCCTCAGGCTTGAGCTTCGCCACTTCATCCCTGCAAGGCACCATCAACGCCATGGAGCAGTCTGGTGCCATGAAGACACTGGCGGAGCCAACGTTAACGGCGGTCTCCGGTGAGAAGGCGACGTTCAAGGTCGGCGGCGAATACAACATAGTGACCGCCGTCACCAGCAACAAATCGGCAGACAATCAGAATGCCGACAGAACCTGGACGTCGTCAAAGGTCGACTATGGCATCGGGCTGGAATTCCAACCGGTGGTCCTGTCGGCTGGCCGTATCAGCCTGAAAGTGAGAACCGCGGTGTCAGAGCCGACGACGGAAGGCTCCGTTGCATTTGGCGATACCAACATCATATCGCTGCGCAAGCGCTTGGCGGATACGACCGTGGAGCTGCCCTCCGGGGGATCGATGATGATCGCCGGACTTGTTCGTGACGATGTGCGCCAGGCCCTCAACGGCATGCCTGGCCTGACAAAGATACCGGTCCTCGGCGCCCTATTTCGTAGCCGTGACTTCGTGCGCAACGAAAGCGAGCTCGTCATCATCATCACGCCTTACCTAGTCAAGCCTGTTGCACGCAACGAGCTGGCGAAGCCGGATGACAATTTCAATCCTGCGAGCGACGGCGCCGGCATGTTCCTCGGCCGCGTCAACCGGGTCTACGGCACCATGCAGACCGACAGGCCAGCCGGCCGCTACCACGGCGTCGTGGGCTTCATCTACAAATGAGTGGGAATGCGGATATGTCCAAGTCAGCATCGAAGGTCATGACGGTCCGGACAGCATCCGGTATCGCAAGGATCCGTCGGCAGGTAGTCCCGGCATTGGCGGTCATGCTTGCCGCGTCGCTCGCAGGTTGCGCCAACCGCGACAGCGTGACCGTCGGGTCGATACCGGACGACTACCGCACGACCCATCCGATCGTCATTGCCGAGAAGAACCAGAAGATCGACCTGCCGGTCGGCGCCGGTGATCGCGGCATGACCGGTGCACAGCGCGATACGCTGCTCGGTTTTCTTGACGGCTACGACAAGAGCGCCGCGCCGGCGCTGACGATCGCGATGCCAGCCGGGTCCGCCAATGAGCTTGCCGCCCGGGCCGCCGGTCGCGATTTTGCCAGGCTCGCCATTGCGGCAGGCGTCAAGCGCAACCGTATCGTCATGACATCCTATCAGTCGGCGGTGCCGGAGGCGTCAGCGCCGGTGCGCGTCGCCTTCGTCGCGGTGAGGGCCCAGACCGACAAATGCGGGCGTTGGCCCGAGGACATCCTGGAAACGTCGCAGAACAAGCACTACGCCGACTTCGGCTGCTCCTATCAGAACAACCTCGCAGCACAGCTGGCAAATCCTAACGATCTGATCGGGCCGCGCAAACAGTCCGACATCGACGCCGAAAATCGCGGCGCGGTGATCGACCAGTACCGCGAGAGGGGCATCTCGGACGAGTTCCTCGGCAATTCGGAAGTGACCTACTAAGCTGCGCCGGACGACGAAGAAAGCAGTCACGGAAAGAGCATGACGATGAGCAATCTTGCCTACGACACGCCCGCGGAAACCGGCGACCTTTCGCAGCAGGACATCGCCGCCATGCAGGCGCTGCGCCCCGTGCCGCGCATTTCGATCCAGGCCTTCTGCGAGACCGAGGGGGTCGCTAACCCCGTCGAGCGCGCCGGCGAGGATCGTCGGATGGCCAAGGCCCATCTCAAGGTCCATATGGGCGGCATCCCGACCGCGATCGAGTTCTACCAGTCCGCGCCGACACCGAACCTGATCCTGCTGGAATCGCGCAGCGAACCGCAGCAGCTGCTCGAACAGCTCGGCCAACTCTCGGAATATTGTGATCCGTCCTCCAAGGTGGTGGTTATCGGCCACTACAACGATGTCGGGCTCTATCGCGAGCTGATCCGTTCGGGCATTTCCGAATATGTCATCGCGCCGGTTTCGATGACAGACATCGTCAGCGTCGTGTCATCGATCTTCGTCGATCCGGATTCAGAGCCGATCGGCCGCTCGATCGCGTTCATCGGCGCCAAGGGCGGCGTCGGCTCCTCCACCATCGCTCACAATGTCGCCTGGGCGATGTCTTCCCTGTTCAAGTCCGAGGTCGTCATCGCCGATCTCGATCTCGCCTTCGGCACCGCCAACATCAATTTCGATCAGGATCCGGCGCAAGGCATCGCCGAGGCGGTGTTTTCACCGGAGCGGGTCGACGAGGTCTATCTCGACCGTCTGCTTGCGCAATGCGCCGAGCATCTGTCGTTGCTCGCGGCTCCCTCCACGCTAGAGCGCGTCTACGATTTCGAGTCCGAGGCCTTCGCGCAGATCATAGAGACAGCGCAGCGCAGCGCGCCTCTGCTTGTCCTCGATGTCCCGCACGTCTGGAGCGGGTGGACCAAGAGCACGCTGATCAAGGCGGACGAGATCGTCATCACGGCCACGCCAGAGCTCGCAAATCTTCGCAACACCAAGAACATGGTGGACATGCTGAAGCGGCTGCGTCCGAACGATCCGCCGCCGAAGCTGATCATCAACCAGGCGGGCGTGCCGAAACGGCCCGAGATCGCGGCGTCCGATTTCGCCGAACCGCTCGGCATCACGCCGATGGCGGTGATCAACTTCGAACCGCTGCTGTTCGGCAATGCCGCCAACAACGGCCGCATGCTCTCCGAGATGGACGCCAAGAGCCCGGTCGTGACCACCATCAATGAAATAGCGCATGTGCTGACCGGACGCAGCGAAATCAAGACAAGGAAGAAAGCAGGCCTGGGCTCGATCCTCGGCAAGCTCTCGCGCAACAAGAAGTGACGCTGATTGAGCGGCATCGGGTAGTCGATCATGTTTGGTAAAAGAGGCAAAGACGACGGCAGCCGGGCAACGCCCGAATTCCGTCCGCCGGCATCCGCTCCCGCCGCCGCTCCAACCGGAACGATGACGGCTGAACGACCGGTCGCGCCGCCGTCCAGCACGCCGGCCACGCCGCCGGCGCGCCGGCCCGTCGAGGCACCGCCCATGGCGCCGGAGCCGCCAAGAAGGGTCCAGCGCGAGCGCTCCGAGACCTATTACGACACCAAGAGCCAAGTTTTTTCGGCGCTCATCGACACGATCGACCTGTCGCAGCTCGCCAAGCTCGATCCCGAGAGCGCGCGCGAGGAAATCCGCGACATCGTCAACGACATCATCGCGATCAAGAACTTCGCGATGTCGATCTCCGAGCAGGAAGAACTGCTCGAGGACATCTGCAACGACGTTCTGGGTTATGGACCGCTGGAGCCGTTGCTTGCCCGCGACGATATAGCCGACATCATGGTCAACGGCTCCAGGAACGTCTACATCGAAGTCAATGGCAGGGTCGAACAGACCGGCGTCCGTTTCCGCGACAACCAGCAGCTGCTCAACATCTGCCAGCGCATCGTCAGCCAGGTCGGCCGCCGCGTCGACGAATCGAGCCCGATCTGCGACGCGCGCCTGCCTGACGGCTCGCGCGTCAACGTCATCGCGCCGCCGCTGTCGATCGACGGCACCGCGCTCACCATCCGCAAGTTCAAGAAGGACAAGCTGACGCTGGACCAGCTGGTCAAGTTCGGCGCCATCTCGCCGCAAGGCGCGGAAATCCTCAAGATCATAGGCCGCGTCCGCTGCAACGTCGTCATCTCGGGCGGCACGGGCTCCGGCAAGACGACGCTGCTCAACTGTCTGACCAACTATATCGACCGCGAGGAGCGCGTCATCACCTGTGAAGATTCGGCGGAACTGCAGCTGCAGCAGCCGCATGTGGTCCGTCTCGAAACCCGGCCGCCCAATCTGGAGGGCGAAGGCGAGGTGACCATGCGCGACCTGGTCAAGAACTGCCTGCGCATGCGGCCGGAGCGGATCATCGTCGGCGAAGTGCGCGGACCGGAGGTGTTCGACCTGCTGCAGGCGATGAATACCGGTCACGACGGCTCGATGGGCACGATCCACTCGAACAGCCCGCGCGAATGCCTCAATCGTATCGAATCGATGATCGCCATGGGCGGCTATTCCCTGCCGCAGCGGACGGTGCGCGAGATCGTCGTCGGCTCGATCGACGTGATCATCCAGGCGGCTCGCCTGCGCGATGGCTCACGCCGCATCACCCACATTACCGAGGTGGTCGGCATGGAAGGCGATGTCATCATCACCCAGGATCTTGTGCTCTATAACATCAAGGGTGAAGACGCCGGCGGCCGGCTGGTTGGCGAGCATGTGTCGACAGGCATCGGCCGTCCGCATTTTTGGGACCGCGCCCGCTATTATGGCGAGGAGCAGCGCCTCGCCAGTGCGCTCGAGGCGATGGAGAAACGCGCTGACTGATGCATCTGGAGGTTGGAAGCAATTCCAGGAAAAGTGTGATGCGGTCGGGTTCGGCGCCGTAACTTTCCGTCCGCAATTGCGTCAAGACAAAGAGACAGGGCGGTTCGCCGTTTCCTTGGAACCGCGAAATGCCCTAGGGACCCCGGTCGATGTTCGGAATTGACACCACCGTACTGGCTTTCATCGTGCTTGCCGGCTTCAGCGCCGGCGCGGTGGCCTATGCTTTCCTGTTCACGCGCATCGACAACGAGAAGCAGGCCGGCAAGCGGCTTCAGACCATCAAGACAGCCGAAACGGACCGGTCGGTGGTGAAAGCGACGCGCGACCGCGCCGCGGAAGCGGTCAAGCGGCGAAAAAACGTCCAGGACACGCTGAAGCAGCTCGACGAGAAGCAGAAGGCCAACGATCGCAACGTCAAAAAACCGCCGCTGAAGGTTCAGATCCGCCAGGCCGGCATGCAAGTCCCGATCGAGCGTTTCTATATCTATTCCGCTGTCTGCGGGATCATCCTGACGGCCGTTCTCTTTTTCCTCGGCGCGCCTCTATGGGCTCTGCCCGGAGCCCTGCTGGTGGGTGGCCTCGGCCTGCCGCGCTGGTTCGTGTCGTTTCGCCGCACACGCCGCGTCAAGGCCTTCCTGGAAGAATTTCCGAATGCGCTCGACATCATCGTGCGCGCGGTCAAGTCCGGTCTGCCGCTCAACGATTCGATCCGCCTGATCGCCAACGAATCGCCCGAACCGGTCCGGTCCGAATTCCGCCGCATCGTCGATTCCCAGCAGATGGGCATGTCGGTGCCCGACGCCGCCATGCGCATGTCCGAGACGATGCCGTGCAGCGAGGCCGGCTTCTTCGGCATCGTCATCCAGATCCAGTCGCAGGCCGGCGGCAACCTGTCCGAGGCGCTGGGCAACCTTTCGCGCGTCCTGCGCGACCGCAAGAAGATGAAGGCCAAGGTCCAGGCGCTGTCGATGGAAGCCAAGGCATCGGCCGTCATCATCGGCGCCTTGCCGTTCGTCGTCGCCTTCCTCGTCTATCTGTCGAGCCCGAACTACATCATGCCGCTGTTCACCACCAACGTCGGCAACCTGATCCTCGGCTGCTCGGGTGTGTGGATGTCGATCGGCATCCTGGTGATGCGCAAGATGATGAACTTCGAAGTGTAGAGGCGCGGATCCGGTGACAGAGCAGGTCGTCAAAACACTCACCGACCCTTCTTTCCTGATCGCGATGCTGGTCGGCATCGCCGTGTTCGCGACCGTCTTCACGCTCATGCCGGCGTTCGGCGGCACGTCGCTCAAGTCGCGCATGAAAAGCGTGGCGCTCGAACGCGACAAAATGCGCGCCGAGCAGCGTGCGCGGCTGGCCAACGAGGCCGACCGCCGCCGCAAGGGCCTGCGGGAGGAACAGTCCATCGGCATGCGCAACATCGTCGACCGCCTGGATCTCAGGCGCGCGCTTGCCGATGAAAGCACGATCCAGAAGCTCAAGGTCGCGGGCTTCCGCGGCCAGAACCCGCTGACGCGCTTCCTCTTTTTCCGCCTGGTCCTGCCATTCGTCGGTTTTGCCTTGGCGGCCGTCTATCTGTTCGTGCTCGGCGGCCTGCCGCAGCAGCCGGCCTTCATCAAGCTGTTCGTCTGTGTCGTTGTCGCCTATGGCGGCTTCTATGCGCCGATCCTTTACGTCAACAACCGCGCGACCAAGCGCAAGCAGTCGATCCAGCTGGCGTGGCCGGACGCGCTCGACCTGATGCTGATCTGCGTGGAATCCGGCATGTCGGTGGAAGCTGCCCTGCGCAGGGTTGCCGACGAGATCGGCGCGCAGTCGGTGGCGCTTGCCGAGGAATTCGTGCTCACCAATGCGGAGCTGTCCTATCTCCAGGACCGCAAGGTCGCCTATGAGAACCTGGCAAGCCGCACCGGCCTGGAATCGGTGAAGTCGGTGTCCCAGGCCCTGGTCCAGGCCGAACGCTACGGCACGCCGGTGGCGCACGCGCTACGCGTGCTCGCCTCGGAAAGCCGCGACATGCGCATGAACGCCGCCGAGAAGAAGGCCGCAGCACTTCCGCCGAAGCTTACCGTGCCGATGATCCTGTTCTTCCTGCCGGTTCTATTCGCCATCATTCTGGGACCGGCCGGCATCCAGGTCAGCCAGCGCGGCATCTTCGGCGACCAGCACAGCTCCTCGAGCCAGTAAAGCAATTCCAGGAAAAGCGTTGAGCGGTTTTCCGTTCCGGAATTGCACAAAAACAAAGAGATAGGGCCGTTCGCTTCAAATCAAAAAGCCGCGCGGGATCCGCGCGGCTTTTTTTGGTTTCAACGGTGGTCGATTTGGCAATGCCGTCCGCGGTCAGTTCGTGGCGACCTTCGCCTTGTCCTTGTCCTGATCCTTCAATTGGCTCCAGGCGTTCTGCTGGGCAAGCATCTGGCGCAGATAGGCGACGTTGGCCTGCGCCTGTTCGGGCGACAGTTCCTGCGAGGCGATCTTCTCGGCTTCGTCGAAGCGGCCCTGCAGGCCGACGACCAGCGCGAGGTTCTGCCGCACTCTGCTGTCGGCGCCGGGCTGCTGCGCGGCGGAGCGCATATAGGTTTCTGCCGTGCGCAGGTCGCCTTCGAGCACATAGGACATGCCGAGATTGGAGAGCACCGAAGGCTCGTTCGGCTTCAGTTCCAGCGCCTTGCGATAGTCTTGCCGCGCTTCGTCTTTCTGCCCCATCTGGTCGAGAATGGCCGCTTCCGCCGACACCAGCTTCCAGTCCGGATATTCGGGCGTCTGCGCGCGCCGCACGGCATCGAGCGCCGGTTCGAACTGGCCGTTGGCGGCAAGCGCCTTGCCATAGGCCGCAAGCACCTCGCGATCCTTGGGATAGGCGATCGCCAGCTTGCGCATCACCGCCAGTGACTGGTCGGCATCGCCGTCCATCTGCAGCGCCGCCGCGAAATTCATCGCGATGCGCTTGTCGCCCGGATTGCGGGCATAAGACTGGCCGAGCCTGGACGTGGCGGTACGCAATTCGCCGGACGACATCGTTTCCAGCGGCCTGCTGTCGGAGCGGGAGATGGAGCCCGTGGTGAACTTGCTGGTGCTGCCGCAACCGGCCACACTGGCCGCCAGCGCCGCCATGAAAGCCGTGGTGATCAGACGCTTGGCTGCAAGGTTCAACGCTTCGGTCGGCATCGGCGCCCGGTCTCCATTCCTGTGCGGCCATTGGCTGGCCGTCTTCCCTCCGGCAGAAATATTCTGTTAACCCTAACGGACCGTTAAGAAGCGCCGACTCGAACTGTTCGGCCGGAGATCATCGCATGCCTGTCGAACTCGTTGAGCAGAAGCCGGAAGCCGCCTTGCCTGTCTATCTGGTGGCGAAGGACGCCGTTGAAGCCGCGGCGCTGCCGCCCTCCGCCGTCGCCTGGGCAAGAGCCAACGGTTTTTCCGGCGAGGCAGGGCGCACGCTGGTCCTGCCGGGCGAGCGTGGCGGGCTTGCCGGCGCGCTGTTCGGGACAGGCGATGGCGAAAGCGTTCTTGCTCTCGGCGCGCTCGCAAGGGCGTTGCCGGAGGGCGACTGGCATTTCGCGTCGCGCCCGGCGCAACCCGATCTCGCGGCGCTCGCGCTTGTCCTCGGCGGCTATGTCTTTACTCGCTACGGCAAGAAGCCCGGCAAGGCTTTGCGCTTTGCACTTCCGGAGGGCGCCGACGTGGCGCATGTCCGCAGTGTCGCCGACAGCGTGTTCCTGACGCGCGACCTCGTCAACACGCCGACCAGCGACCTCGGTCCGGTCGAACTGGAAGAAGCCGCCCGAAAACTGGCGACCGCCCACGGCGCCGATATCTCGGTGATCCATGGCGACGATCTGCTGATGCGGAATTTCCCGATGATCCACGCCGTCGGCCGGGCCTCGACCGGCGCGCCGCGGCTGATCGACATGAGCTGGGGACGTGGCGACGCGCCGAAGGTGACGCTGGTCGGCAAGGGCGTCTGCTTCGACACCGGCGGCCTCGACATCAAGCCGTCGTCGGGCATGCTTTTGATGAAGAAGGACATGGGCGGCGCCGCCAACGTGCTGGGCCTCGCCGCCATGATCATGGCGGCGAGGCTGAATGTCCGGCTGCGCGTGCTGATCCCCGCTGTCGAGAATTCGATCGCCGGCAATGCCTTCCGGCCAGGCGACGTGCTCAGGAGCCGCAAGGGCATCACGGTCGAGATCGGCAACACGGACGCCGAAGGCAGGTTGATCCTGGCCGATGCGCTGGCGCTGGCCGACGAGGAGCAGCCCGCTTTGCTGGTCGACATGGCGACGCTGACCGGAGCCGCCCGCGTCGCGCTGGGGCCCGATCTGCCGCCTTTCTACACCAACGACGAGACGCTTGCCGCCGACCTGGCCGCGGCGTCGGTCGCGGTCGAGGATCCACTGTGGCGCATGCCTTTGTGGCGACCCTACGATGCAAAGCTTTCCTCGAAGATCGCCGACATCAACAATGTGACGACGGACGGCTTTGCCGGATCGATCACCGCCGCGCTTTTCCTCAAGCGCTTCGTCGAGAAGACCCACAGCTGGGCGCATTTCGACATCTTCGCCTGGAACCCGGCCGACCGACCCTACGGCCTGACCGGCGGCGAAGCGCAAGGCATTCGTGCGCTGGAGCGGATAATTACGCAGCGATTTGCCTGAGCCGGAAGACCAAGGTGGCAGATCGTCACTGAAACGGAACCGAAACAATTTGCCGGCATGCTTGGGCGATGTCGATCTCGATGCGCCCGAGCCAGGCCTTGCGACTGTGGCAGCAGGTGATGCTGGCCCAGGTGCGCGACGGCGAGCCCGATCTCACCATGCGCCAGACGGCTATCCTGTTCACCATCTATCTCGATCCGCCGCCCCATACCGTGCGCGGGCTGGCCGCCAAGCTCAACGTCACCAAGCCGGTCATCACCCGGGCGCTGGACACGATGGGCGCGCTGAAGCTGGTCTCGCGCCACCGCGACGAGCTCGACAAGCGCAACGTGCTGATCCGGCGCACGGTGGAAGGCGCGCTCTTTGTCGAGCGCTTCGGCGATGGTATCGTCGCCAGGGCGCACGAGCTGCCCATCTGACCTCATTGCCCCCATCTGAGTTCATTGCTGATTTGACTGGATTATCGATTTGACCGCCAGAGATGCCCGCCTTCATGCCTTCCGCTCCGACCTTGCCGATGCGAGGCTGAAGGGCGAGGTCGCTGCCGACCGCTTCGTCAACGGCCGCCCGGCGCGGATCACGGCGTCGGTCGCCGACCTGCGCAAGGCGCCGCGCCCCGACGCGGGCGTCAACACGCAGGCGCTGTTCGGCGACGACGTGCTCGTTTTCGAGGACGCGGAAGGCTGGGCCTGGGTGCAGGCCGAGCGCGACGGTTATGTCGGCTATGTGGCCGACAATCTGATTGGGGCACGCGAACATGCGCCCACGCACGTCGTCTCCGTGCCGCGCACCTTCCTCTATCCCGGACCGGATCTCCGCTTTCCGATCAGCGGGCAGCTGTCGATGGGGTCGACCGTGACGGTGACCGGCTCCGCCGAAACGCGCGGCACGCATTATGCGCTGCTGCCCTCCGGCCAGGCGATCGTCGCCCGCCATCTGCGGCCGATCGCCGAGCTGGCCGAGGATTACGTCACGGTCGCCGAAAGCTTCCTCGGCACGCCTTATCTCTGGGGCGGGGTCTCGGGCTTCGGCATCGACTGCTCCGGCCTCGTGCAGTTGGCAATGCGCATGACGGGCAAGGATGTGCTGCGCGACTCCGATATGCAGGCGGCGTCGATCGGCACGCCGTTGGAGCCGGGTCCGGACTATTCAGGTCTCCGGCGCGGCGATCTCGTCTTCTGGAAAGGCCACGTCGCGATCATGACCGACGAAAGAGACATGATCCACGCCAACGGCCACACCATGCTGGTCTCGCGCGAGGGCCTTAAAGAGGCTGTCGACCGCATCGGCTATCTTTATGGCGGTCCGACTGGGTTTCGGAGGCCGTAGCGCCAGCCTCCCCTTCTCCCCTTGTGGGAGAAGGTGGATCGGCGCGCAGCGCCGAGACGGATGAGGGGTGCTGGACGGATCGCTACGTTGAAGAGCTAAGCGTCTTTAGCACCTTTATCTAGTCAGGTCTCGTTTCTTCCAGCACCCCTCATCCGTCTTGCCGCTACGCGGCAATCCACCTTTCCCCACAAGGGGGAAGGAAGAATCGCGCTGATCCCCTTTTGTTCCGATTTTCCTTGGCGATTGCTTGCTGCCGCGCTACCTCTTGCGCGTGACCGAGCAGCCGCGCCTTGCCGAGCAGAATGCCGCCGTCCTGCTGCCTGAGCCATTCGTCAAATGGTTCGGCGAAAAGGGCTGGTCGCCGCGCGTCCATCAGCTCGAGCTGTTGGCGAAGGCTCAAAGCGGCCAGTCGGTGCTGCTGATCGCGCCGACCGGCGCCGGCAAGACGCTGGCCGGCTTCCTGCCGTCGCTGACCGAGCTGGCCAGCCGTCCCAAGCGAAAGCCGGGCGAAGCCCGCCGCGGCATCCACACACTCTACATTTCGCCGCTGAAAGCGCTGGCCGTCGACATCGAGCGCAATCTCGGCAAGCCGGTCGAGGAGATCGGCCTGCCTGTCACCATCGAGACGCGCACCGGCGACACGCCTTCGCATAAACGCCAGCGGCAGAAACTGGCGCCGCCCGACATATTGCTCACCACGCCCGAGCAACTCGCCTTGCTGATCGCTTCAAACGACGCAAAGCGCTTCTTCGAGGACCTGCGCTATGTCGTGCTCGACGAATTGCATTCGCTTGTCACCTCGAAGCGCGGGCATCTGCTGGCGCTTGGCCTTGCACGATTGCGCGCTTTTGTGCCCGGGTTGCAGACCATAGGCCTGTCGGCGACCGTGGCCGAGCCGGACGAGTTGCGTCGCTGGCTGGTAAGCCAGGCTTCTCCAGGCGCCATGTCCGAGCTCATCGTCGTGACCGGCGGCGCGAAGCCCGAGATATCGATCCTCGACTCGGAAGAGCGGGTGCCCTGGGCCGGTCACTCCGCCCGCTACGCCACGCCTGAGATCTACCGCGAGATCAAGCGGCACAAGACCACGCTGCTGTTCGTCAACACGCGCAGCCAGGCCGAGCTGTTGTTCCAGGAGCTATGGCGCGTCAATGAAGACACGCTGCCGATCGCGCTTCATCACGGATCGCTTGATGTCGCCCAGCGCCGCCGCGTCGAGAAGGCCATGGGCGAAAACGCCTTGCGCGCCATCGTCGCCACCTCGACATTGGATCTCGGCATCGACTGGGGCGATGTCGACCTGGTCGTGCATGTCGGTGCGCCGAAAGGCGCCAGCCGGCTCGCGCAGCGCATCGGCCGTGCCAACCATCGTATGGACGAGCCCTCAAAGGCGATTCTCATCCCGGCCAACCGTTTCGAGGTGCTGGAATGCCGGGCGGCGCTCGATGCCAATTATCTCGGCGCCCAGGACACGCCGCCGCTGGTCAATGGCGGGCTCGACGTGCTGGCCCAGCATGTGCTGGGCTGCGCCTGCGGCGCGCCGTTCCATGCCGATGTGCTCTTCGAGGAGATACGGACGGCCGCGCCTTACGTCAGCCTGGACAGGCCGACATTCGATCGGGTCATCGACTTCGTCGCCACCGGCGGCTACGCGCTGAGAAATTACGAGCGCTATGCCCGCATCCGTCAGACCAAGGAAGGCTTATGGCGGGTTTCAAATCCGGCCGTCGCCCAGCAATACAGGCTGAATGTCGGCACCATCATCGAAGTGCCGGCGCTCAATGTGCGCTACGTCCAGGCCGGCAGCAGAGGGGCGGCCTCGCGCGGCGGCAGGGTGCTGGGAAAGATCGAGGAAGCGTTTCTGGAGACTTTGACCCACGGCGACACCTTCATGTTTGGTGGCAAGATCCTGCGCTTCGAAGGCATTCGCGAGAACGAGTGCTTCGTCTCGAACGCACCGGGCAGTGACGCGAAGGTGCCCTATTATGGCGGCGGCAAATTCCCGCTTTCGACCTATCTCGCCGAGCAGGTGCGGGCCATGCTCGACGACCCGCAACGCTGGAAGAAACTGCCTGAGCAGGTCGCTGACTGGTTAAGATTTCAGGCGGACAAGTCCGTTTTGCCGAAACGCGATGATCTGCTGATCGAGACTTTTCCACGCGGCAACCGCTATTACCTCGTCGCCTATCCCTTCGAAGGCAGGCTTGCCCATCAGACGCTGGGCATGCTGCTCACCCGCCGGCTGGATCGGGCGGGCGCGAAGCCAGTCGGTTTCGTGGCCACCGATTACGCGCTGGCCATCTGGTCGCTGGCCGACATGGGCTGGATGTTCAAGAACAGAAAACCGTCGCTGGCCACGCTATTCGATCAGGACATGCTGGGCGATGATCTCGAAGCCTGGTTCGCCGACAGCTGGCTGCTGAAGCGCACCTTCCGCAACTGCGCGCTGATTTCCGGATTGATCGAGAAGCGCCACCCAGGCAAGGAAAAAAGCGGCCGCCAGGTCACCGTGTCGACAGACCTGATCTATGACGTGTTGCGCAGCCATGAACCCGACCATATTCTGCTGCAGGCCACCCGTACGGATGCCGCGACCGGGTTGCTCGATGTCAGCAGACTTGCCGAGATGCTCTCGCGCATCCGCGGTCGAATCATGCATAAGAACCTTGAGCAGATATCGCCGTTGGCCGTGCCGATCATGCTTGAAATCGGCAAGATGCCGGTGAATGGCGAGGCAGACGAGACGCTGCTGATGGATGCCGCCACGCTCGTCGAAGAGGCCATGGGGCCGGAGATGGCGGACTGAAAGAAGGCCTAAGAGGGGATGAATTTTTCGCTGTCGCGCGCAACGCTGATCGCCGAGGCCGACCCTGTCGGCATCGCCGGCGAGCGCGCGGTCTGCGACCGGCGCGGCGTGCTCTATTTCCCCGATCTGCGGCTGCTCGCGGTCTCCGATCTGCATCTCGAAAAAGGCTCTTCTTTCGCCAGGCGCGGCGCGCTGATCCCGCCTTACGACACCGGGGCCACCCTGCTGCGGCTTCAGGCGGTGATCGCCGACTATCAGCCGCGCATCGTCGTCAGCCTGGGCGATTCCTTCCATGACGGCGGCGGTGCCGAGCGCATGCATCTGAGTTTCCGCGAAAGGCTGGAGGCGATGATGGCCGGCCGCGACTGGTTCTGGGTCGCCGGCAACCACGACCCGGATGCGCCAGCCGACCTGCCGGGCGAGACCGTGCGGGAACTCGCCATCGGCTCGCTGCTCTTCCGTCACGAGCCGTCGAAGGTCCGGGTGGAGGGCGAGATATCAGGCCACCTCCATCCGTGCGCGCGCATCGTTCAGCGCGGGCGCTCGGTCAGGCGGCGCTGCTTTGCCGGCGATGGCGGCCGCATGATCATGCCGGCCTTCGGCGCCTATACCGGCTCGCTCAACGTTCTCGACCGCGCCTATGCCGGCCTGTTCCGGCTGGAGACGCTAATGGCCTATATGCTGGGCGCCGAACGCATTTTTGCTATCTCCGGCTCGATGCTCAGGCCGGGCTGAAACTTACTCCCTGCCGTAATAGAGGGTGACCGTGTGCTTCGCCTCGGCGAAGAACAGCCAGCGCTCGACCAGCATGCCGGCGAGTTGCGCGACGGCTGCAAGCATGGACGCAATTGCGCTTAAGGGCCTTGGCAGGAAGTACGCGATCGCCAGCAGAATGGCTGGCACTGCGAATGCCAGCGCCTGCGTGATCAGCCGCAACTTGGCGCTATGCTTGCGCGCGATGCGGAATCCCATTTCCTTCAGCAGATAGTTCTCTTCCGTGTGCGGCCACTCGATGGAACGCACCGTGCCGCCGGCAAGGCCGGTCGCTGTGTTGGCGGTGGTCGGGATTTCCAGCCGGTCATTGTAGCGCCAAGTCGCAAGCTTCCAGCCCCAGCCGGCGAGCGTGGCAAGCAGAGCCCAGATCGGCATCGCCGTTGAACCCAGCTTGAACCCCTGGAGCAAGGCGTTGGCGAGAACGCTTCCGGTCATCATCGCGAAGATGAGATAGGCCGGCAAAGTATAGCGACTGTGCCACTGCGCGATCGGCTTCAACGAAGCATAGATCATGGCGGTCGTGCAGATTGTCACGACCGCGCCTGCCGCCGCCAGCAGGCCGGCGATCGCTACCCAGCCGCCGCTCCTGCCGAGCAACACCCAGCCGATGCCGAACAGGCCGGCCGGAATGAAGGTGGCGACCGAGGCCACGCCTTCGCGCGACAGCCACGAGCTGCGCCATTGCGAGAAAGCGCGCCAGGCTCGCTCAGGGCGGCCAAGATGGCCGGTCGAGGACAACAGGCCGGCCGCGATCAGGCCGAGCGCCAGCCCCATGCCGACAAGGCCAAGCCAGAAATCGGCCGGGATCACGCCAAATCCGCCAAGCAGGCCGAGCAGTGCCAGCAGGCCGTAGCCGGCGCCGGTGGCAGTGGTGAAGAAGACGACCGAGAAGGCGGGATGCATGATCAGTTCGAAAGCATGCGGTCGATCCAGCCGAGGAAGCCGCCCTCGGCCCGGATCGGCTCCAGCGCCGGCGCGTCCAGCTTCGCCGCACGTTGGCTACGGGCGCGCGGCGGCAAATATCTGTTGGTCGGCTTGTAGCCGAGCTCCGGCATTAACGCGACGCCGCCACGCTCCTCGACAAGCTGCGAAATCGCCGAGGCCGGATCGCCGAGGTCGCCGAAATGCCGGGCGCTGGTCGGGCAGGCGGCGACGCAGGCGGGCACCCGGTCCTCCTCAGCCAGATTGTCGTTGTAGATCCGATCGACGCAGAGCGTGCATTTCTTCATCACGCCGACATCGGTGTCGAATTCACGCGCGCCGTAAGGACAGGCCCAACTGCACAATTTGCAGCCGATGCACTTGTCCTCGTCGACCAGCACGATGCCGTCCGAGGCACGCTTGTAGGAGGCGCCGGTCGGGCAGACGGTGACGCAGGCCGGCTGCTCGCAATGCAGGCAGGAGCGCGGGAAGTTCACCGTGCGGTCGCCCTGTTCGGTCGTGTGCTCGTAACTATGCACCCGGTTGAACCAGACGCCGTCGACATGCCCGCCATAGGGATCGATGTCCGTCAGCGGCGCCATGTGGCCGCCAGTGTTCCACTCCTTGCAGGCGGTGACGCAGGCCTGGCAGCCGACGCAGGTGTCGAGGTCGATGACGAGGCCGAGTTTTTTCTCGGTTCGAGCGGGAAGACAGGTCATTCGGCGGCTTCCCTCTTCATGCGGAATTCCGTGCCGAAGCGAAGCACGTCAGGCGATGGCTCGAAATGCGGTGGCTGTGCAAAACGCTCGAAATGCGGCTCGGTGAAGCCGGCTTCCTCCGCCGCGCATTTGACGATCCGCACGCGCACGTCAAACCACGCGGCCTGTCCGGTGACCGGATCGGAATTCGAATAGCGCTTGCCGTTGGCATCGGCCGCCGTCTGGTCGCCGATGATATGGTTGAGCAGGAAACCGCGATTGCTCTCCGCCGCATCGTCCTTCAGGCCCCAGCTGCCGCGCCGCTTGCCGATCGCGTTCCAGGTCCACACCGTGTCCGGGTTCACGCCGTCGATCAGCTTGATCTGGCCTTTCACCCTTCCGTTGACGCTTTCGATCCACACCCAGTCGTCGTCGGAAAGGCCAAGCTCGGTGGCGGTCTGCCTATGCACGAACAGCCGGTTCTGGCTGGTGATCTGCCGCAGCCACGCATTCTGCGATCCCCAGGAATGGTACATGTGCATCGGCCGCTGCGTCAGCGCATGCAGAGGATATTTTTGCAGGTCGACGGTGCTGTCCTCGAAGGGCGCGTACCAGAAGGGCAGCGGGTCCATATAGGCCTCGATGCGGCCGCGCTCGGCGTCCGGCGGCTGCACCTCGCCATGGCCGCGCCCGGCAAGCCTGAACCGCTGCATCGGCTCCGAGTAGAGCTGGAAGACGATAGGCTCGGCCTTGGAAATGAAACCCATCTCTACGGCGAAGTCGAGATAGGCACGGTTGCCCATCTTGTAATAGCGCTGCTCGTCGGAAAAATCGTGGTGCCAGAAGCCGCCATTGTCGATGTAGCGCTGCAGCTGGTTGGGGTTGACGTCGCCCCTGCCGATCGAGCCGCCATTCTCGCCGCGCCAGCCGGCCAAAGGGCCGATGCCGGGCGTGCGCTCGTGGTTGACGATGTAGTCGGCATAGTCGCGGTATTTGGCTGAGCCGTCCTCGTCGACAAAGCCCGGCAGACCAAGCCGCGCGCCGAGCTCGATCAGCACCGACTGGAACGGCCGCACGTCGCGGTCCGGTTGCACCACGGGATGGCGGATGGCGTCGCCCGGACCGTCGGCATGGCTGATCGGCCGGTCGAGCAGGCTGATGCAGTCGTGCCGCTCGAGATAGGTGGTGTCGGGCAGCACCAGGTCGGCGAAAGCCACCGTTTCGGAATAATAGGCGTCGGAATAGATGATGAAGGGGATCTTGTAGGCGCCCGCCTCGTCCTTGTCGGTCAGCATACGAACGGTCTCGACCGTATTCATCGACGAGTTCCACGCCATGTTCGACATGTACATCATCAGTGTGTCGATCGGATAAGGATCGCCGGCCCAGGCATTGCGGATGACCGAGTGCATCAGCCCGTGCGCGGCCACTGGTGCTTCCCAGGAATAGGCCTTGTCTATGCGGGTGGGCCGGCCGGCCTCGTCGACGAGAAGATCGTCCGGGCCGCAGACGAAGCCGAGCGGCATGCCGTCGAGCGGCGTCATCGGCCGAACGTTTTTTCCGCATGGCTTCGGCTCCGGCGGCGCCGGGCGCGGGTAGGGCGGCTTGAAACGGAAACCGCCCGGAACGTCCACCGTGCCGAGCAGCACCTGCAGGAGGTGGATGGCGCGGCAGGTGTGAAAACCGTTGGAATGGGCCGAGATGCCGCGCATGGCATGCATCGAGACGGGTCGTCCCTTGATCGTCTCGTGTCGCCGGCCGGCCCAATCGGTCCAGGCGATCGGCAGCTCGATCGGCTGCTCGAAGGCGACATGCGCCAGCTCCGCCGCGATCCGCCGGATCGTGTCGGCGGTGACGCCGCAGCGCGCCGCCACGGCGTCCGGCGAATAGGTCTCGTCGAGATAGCGTTCGGCGATGAGCTGGAAGACAGGCACGCAACGCCGCCCGCCTGCCTCATAGCTGCCGGTCAGCGCCGGCTTGGCTTCGGGGTCGGCTGCATTGACCGGGCGCTTCGCCACTCTGTCCCAAGCCAGCGGATTGCCGTCGCCGTCTCGCACGAACAGGCCCTCGTCGGCGGTCCCCGGTTCCTGCACGACCAGCACGGGCGCGTTGGTGTAGCGCAGCAGATAGTCGAGATCGACGCGTCCGGCCTTGAGCAGTTCGTGGACGAGCGCCAGCACGAACAGGCCGTCGGTGCCGGGGCGAATGCCGATCCAGTCGTCGGCGATGGCATTGTAGCCGGTGCGGCAGGGATTGATCGAAACCACCTTGGCCCCGCGTGCCTTGAGCTTGCCTAGGCCGATCTTGATCGGGTTGGAATCGTGGTCTTCGGCGACGCCGAACAGCATGAAGTATCTGGTGTTGTCCCAGTCGGGCTCGCCGAATTCCCAGAACGAGCCGCCGATCGTATAGAGGCCGCCGGCCGCCATGTTGACCGAACAGAAGCCGCCATGGGCGGCGAAGTTGGGTGTGCCGAATTTTGACGCCCACCAGCCGGTCAGCGATTGCGACTGGTCGCGCCCGGTGAAGAAGGCAAGCTTCCTCGGGTCGGTGCGCCGGATCGCCGACAGCCTCTCGGTGACGATGGTCAGCGCTTCCTCCCACTCGATCTCGCGGAATTCGCCGGAGCCGCGCGGACCTGTGCGCAGCAACGGCTTCTTCAGCCGCGCCGGGCTGTAATGCTGCATGATGCCGGCGCTGCCCTTGCCGCAGATCACGCCGCGGTTCACCGGATGGTCCTTGTTGCCGTTGATGTAGCGTACCTTGCCGTCCTTGATGTGGACGTCGATGCCGCAGCGGCAGGCGCACATGTAGCAGGTGGTCTTGGCGATGCGGTCGGAGACGCTTGGCGAGGTCTCGACGCCATCGCCCTCCTCCGGCGCTCGGCTGTCCGCCAGCGGCCGTTGCGAGGGGGCGGAATTGGCGCCGCGCGGCGCGCCGGGGTTCATGATCCGCGAACGCTCTTGCCGGTCGCCATCTTGGCCTTCGTCTTGGGACCCGGGCCGCGCATATAGTGGAGCTCGGGATGATAGCGCTCGCCGGCGAGCTGCCGCTTCAGCCGGCGGTTCCAATGCGCGAACAAGGATTTGAAGCGCTCGATCATTTCAACCGTTGACGGAAATGCAGCTAATTTTTCCAACTTCCGATAAAAACTTAGAACAAAGCTATTGATGCGTCTAACAAGCAGCTCTTGTAATTCCGATCGATTTTGCTTCTTAGTTAGCCCATGACACTCGATCAGTTGCGCATCTTCGTCGCTGTCGCCGAGCACGGCCATATGACCAAGGCTGCCGAGCGGCTCGGCATCTCGCAGTCGGCGGCGTCGGCTGCCATTCGCGCGCTCGAAAGCCAGCACGGCGTGCGCCTGTTCAACCGGGTCGGCCGCAACATCGAGCTGGCCCAGACCGGCCACCGCTTCCTGCCGGAGGCGAAGGCGGTTCTGGATCGCGCCGTGGCGGCCCGTGGCGTGCTGGAGGATGTCTCGCAGACCGTCGCCGGCAGCCTGTCGATCGCGGCCAGTCAGACCATCGCCAGCTACTGGTTGCCGCGCCGCCTGGCGTCCTTCCACGAGGCCTATCCTGCCGTGAAGCTCAGCGTGACAATCGGCAACACCAGGCAGGTCGAGACCAATGTGCTGGACGGCAGGGCCGATTTCGGACTGGTCGAGGGCCGCACCGAGTCCGACGTCCTGCGCCGCGCCACGGTCGACGAAGACCGTCCGATGCTGGTCGTCGCGCGCGCGCATCCCGAAATCCCGATGACGCGGGCGGGGAACCTCGACATCAGGGCGCTGCGCTGGATCATCAGGGAAGGCGGGTCGGGCACGCGCGAGGCGCTGGAGGATTTCGCGCTTAGCCAGGGAGTCCCGCCGGCCGAGTTGCAGATTTTCCTCGTCCTGCCCAGCAATGAGGCCGTGCGTCAGGCGGTCGAGGCCGGCGCAGGGGCGACGATCATCTCGGAACTGGTGGTCGCGCGCTCTTTGGCGGAGGGCAGCCTCAGGGCCGTGCCGGTCGAATTGCCGAAGCGCGATTTCGCCATGATCACGCATCGCGACCGCCAGGCGAGCCTCGCGCAGATGGCGCTGAAGGCGCATCTTGGTGGAAAGGCCAGTTGAGCCCAGGCGGCATCCGAACTATGTCATTTGGATGCTGATCATTGCGAACGCTCGCGATTAGCCGAAAGCCTCCGAACTTCGTCATCCACGGGCGGAGCGACGCGAAGCGGAGCGTAGACCCGAGGATCCATTCCGTGACCTTCGACGTGGAATGCAGCGGAGCAGAATGCTGCACCGGAGCAACGCTTCAAAGTCACGGAATGGATCCTCGGGTCTGCGCGCGTCGCTTCGCTCCTTGCTCCCCCCGTGGATGACGAAGTGACTGGCGTCCTAGTAACCTTCAGCCTTCACGCATATTTTCGCTGTGCGTCGAGCGCGAGTCCCAGGCCGACCGAGCCGAACATGTCGCCTTCGATGACCGATGCCTGCGGCACCAGCGCCAGGATCTGCCGTTTCGCCAGCGGGATGGCGGTCGAACCGCCGGTGAGGAACACGGCGGTGATGGCCGAAGCAGGGATGCCGGCGTCGGCGATCGTGTGTTTGACCGTCGCGGCCACGCGTTCGATGTCGCCGCTGATCGTTTCCTCCAGGCCGGCGCGTGTGATCTCGGCCGCGAAGCGCGCGCCGCGTAGCGACACCTTCACTTCGGCCGAGGCTTGGTCCGTGAGCGCGATCTTCGCCCTTTCGACCAAGCCCGCCATCGCATGGCCATAGCGATGCTCGACAACGTGGATGAAGCGGTCGACGAGGTCGGCCCGCTCGGCCTCGTAGCGGATCTGTCGCAGGTCGTTCATGGCCTTGGCCGTGTAGACGAGGTTGATGCGCTGCCAGGTCGCAAGGTCGATAAAGTAGGCCGCGGGCAGGTTCCGCTTGTGGTCCTTGGTCCGCGTCAGATAGCCGAGCTCGGGCATGACATGGACGATGCTGAGCAGCCGGTCGAAATCGGTGCCGCCGATATGGATGCCCCGGTTGGCTAATATGTCGGCCTTGCGGTCGGTCGAGCGGGCGCGCTCCGGTGAGACTCGTACGATCGAGAAATCGGAGGTGCCACCGCCCATGTCGACGATCAGCGCCAGCTCCTCGCGGGAAACCTTCTGCTCGTAGTCGAGCGCCGCCGCGATCGGCTCGAACTGGAAGGCGATGTGCTTGAAGCCCTGCGCGCGGGCGGCCTTTTCAAGTTCGCCTTGCGCCTTCGCATCGGCAGCCGCGTCGTCGTCGACGAATTGCACGGGCCTGCCCAGCACGACGTTGTTGACCGGACCACCGGCATCTTCTTCCAGCCGCTTCTTGAGGTGGTCGATGAACAGGCCGACGATGTCGATGAAGCCGATCTGGCGCGCCTTGATGCGCGTCTTCTCGTTGGCGAGAGAACTGCCAAGCACGCTCTTCAGCGAGCGCATCAGCCGGCCTTCGATGCTGTCGGTGTAGTCGCTGATCGCACGGCGGCCGAAATAGGTGTAGCCGTCCTCAAAATTGAAGAACACGGCGCTCGGCAAGGTGGGTTGCTCGCCCTCCAGCGCCACCAGCCGCGCCCGGCCGTCGCGGATCACGCCCACGGTGGAATTGGACGTGCCGAAATCGATGCCGCCGAATGCCGATCGCATCGCAGCCTCCTGTCGTTGCCTTGGGGCAGGGGGTTGTCAACGACGCGAGACTCGCCGTCGTCTGGAAAGCCGAACCGCTCTGCCGAAAATCGAGAAGTGTGTGCTGTCCCTAGGGCTGGGAGGCGGCGATGTATCGGAAAACCGGGAAAAGGGAAACCCTCTTTTCACCGGAAGATGGGTCTTCCGATTTTTCCCGAAGCATCAGTCCTTGCGGAAGATGAGCCGGCCCAGCCAGCCGGTCAGCATGGCCAGCGATATCGCAAACACGCCGTAGAGGAACGAATCGTCATGCGCGACGCGGAAGACCGATTGCTCGAAGCCGGATTTGCGGATTTCGAGCTGGGCCGAGCTTTCCTTGACGAACATGCCGCTCTTGAACAGAAACGCGCGGGCCTTATGGGTTCCGACCGGCACGTTGGGCGCGAGCCGCACGGTAGCGCGAAACAGGTTCTGCGACAGGAATTGCACGCCGCCGACATTCTCGCTGTAGAGGCCCGTCGCCGCCTTGCGGTCGCGGAGCGCGGCGGTGAATTCCTCGATCGTCGCCGGGCTGTCGGTCTCGTCGGCGGGCTTCATGTAGAGGTTCTGCGCGCCCAGCGAGAGCTGCTTGTATTTGGCGGGCTCGGCGATGTCCTGCAGCGGTCGCGTCGTCGCGACGGAATAGGAAACCGGCACGTTCTCGAACGTCTCCGAATCCAGATTGATCCAGACGCCGAGCACGCGATCCTTGCGCCGGACGACGACCGGCCTTGGCGGCCCTTCGAGCACGACGATCACGTCGTAGCGCCCCTGGCGCGCGATCAGCGGGTCGGGATTCTCCAGCGATCCGAAGATCGTGAGGTCGGCGCCCGAGAAACCCGCCGTGATGGAAATGGCGTCGGTCGACAGGCCGATCTGTATGCTTTCGGCGGGCGGCGTCTGTGCCGTCGCCGGGGAAAGGGCAAGGATCATCGACAACGAGACGGCGGCTGCAAATGCTCGTCGTGCCGCCATCAGTTGAGCCCCGCGGCGGACAGAGAATAGAGATTGGGCGGCGTCACGAAGAGATCGGCGGCAAGGCGGATGGCGACGGCCAGCACCAGCATCGCCAAAAGCGCGCGCAGCTGTTCGCCGCGCAGCCTCTGGCCGGCCTTGGCGCCGTATTGCGCGCCGGCGACGCCGCCGGCCATCAGCAGGAAGGCCAGGATCACGTCGACCGTCTGGTTGGTCGTGGCATGCACCAGCGTCGTATAGGCTGAGGTGAAGATGATCTGAAACAGCGAGGTGCCGATAACGACATTGGTCGGCACCTTGAGCAGATAGATCAGCGCCGGCACCATGATGAAGCCGCCGCCGACGCCCATGATCGACGACAGGAAGCCGATCCCGGCGCCGAGCCCGAGCACAGGGATAACGCTGACGAACAGCTTCGAGGCGCGGAAGCGCATCTTGAACGGCAGCCGGTGGATCCAGTTGTGCTGGCCGGATTTCTTGAGGACGGGCGCGGCGCCGCTGCGGCTGGCTCGCAGCGCGTTGACGCTTTCGAACAGCATCAGCCCGCCGACCGTGCCGAGCAGCACGACGTAGAGCAGCGAGATGAACAGGTCCAGCTGGCCGAGCCGGCGCAACAGCGCAAAGACGAAGATACCGGCCGTCGAGCCGACGATGCCGCCGGCCAAAAGCACGCCGCCCAGCTTGAAGTCGAGCGTGCCGCGCTTGAAATGCGAAAGCGCGCCCGAGAAGGAGGAGGCGATGACCTGGTTTGCGCCGGTGGCGACGGCGATTGCCGGCGGGATGTTGTAGAAAATCAGAAGCGGCGTGATCAGGAAGCCGCCGCCGACCCCGAACATGCCCGACAGGAAACCCACCGCGGCGCCCATCGCGAGCAGCACGAAGATGTTGACGGAAATTTCCGCGATCGGGAGATAGATGCCCACCCGTCTGTCTCGATCAGTTTGTCTGCCGGCGCA